>DLCH01000070.1 GCA_002480525.1 Gammaproteobacteria bacterium UBA7803
TCGATGCCGGTGGGGCAGACCTGCACGCACAGGGTGCAGTCGATGCAGTCACCGAGCTCCAGGTCTTCCTGCTTCGCGCTGCGCTTGCGCGGGCCGCGGGGTTCGCCGCGGGCCGCGTCGTAGGAAACGATCAGGGTGTCCTGGTCGAACATGGCGGACTGGAAGCGGGCGTAGGGGCACATGTAGATGCACACCTGCTCGCGCATCCAGCCGGCGTTGACGTAGGTGGCCGCGGTGAAGAAGGCCACCCAGAACATGGCCCATGGGTGGGCGTCGAACACCAGGAGGTCCACCGCGAGCTCGCGGATCGGCGTGAAGTAGCCGACGAAGGTCAGTCCGGTCAGCAGCGCCACGCCGAGCCACATGGCGTGCTTGAAACCGCGCTTGCGCAGCTTCTCGAAGCTCCAGGGCGCCTGGTCGAGGCGGATGCGCTGGTGGCGTTCGCCCTCGGCCACCTGTTCACACCACATGAAGATGGCCGTCCACACCGTCTGCGGGCAGGTGTAGCCGCACCAGATACGACCCACCAGGGTCGTGAAGGTGAACAGGCCGAAGGCCGCGATGATCAGCAGCCAGCCCAGCAGCCACAGGTCCTGGGGCCAGAAGGTGATGCCGAGGATGTGGAACTGGCGGGCGGGCAGGTCGAACAGCACCGCCTGGCGGCCGCCCCAGTCGAGCCACGGCAGGAGAAAGTAACCGGCCAGCAGCGGCCAGCCGGTGAAGAACCGCAGGCGCTGATAGAACCCGCCGACGAAGCGCGTGAAGATCTTCTCGCGCCGCTGGTACAGATCCCGATCCGCAAAGCCTTCGAGGCGGATCGGTTCTGCCTGGTTGTCGCCGGCGGGGCCGTTCATTTACTGCGCCTCCTCCTTGGACAGGGACGTGACGTAGCCGGCCAGCACGTGGATCTGGTCGGCGCTCAGCACGTCGCTGAACGCGGGCATGTTGCCGTTGCGGCCGTTGCGCAGGGTGTACGCGATTCGCTCGGCGGTGCCGCCGTACAGCCAGATGTCGTTGGTCAGGTCCGGCGAACCGAGGGCCGGGTTGCCCTTGCCTTCGGCACCGTGGCAGGCGACACAGAAGGTCTGATACTGGCTCTGACCCCGGGCGGCGGCTGCCGCGTCGTGCTCGGACCCGGACAGGGACAGCACGAACTGGGTGACGTCCAGCACGCCCTGGTCGCCGAGCGCGGCCTGCCAGGACGGCATGGCCGCCTGCCGGCCGTTGGTCAGTGCCGTCTTCACGTTGCCGAAGCCCGCGCCCCAGATCCACTCGCTGTCGGTGAGGTTCGGGAAGCCGAAGGCCCCCCGGCCGTTCACGCCGTGACAGGTCGAGCAGTTGTTGATGAACAGACGCCGGCCGACCTGCATGGCCTGACGGCTGTCGTGGAGGGCGGCCTCGTCGAGGGAAGCCAGTTCCTCGTACAGCGGCGCGAAACGGGCTTCATGGGCTTCCTGAGCTCGGCGGACCTCACCGGCGGAGCTCCAGTCGGAGATGCCGCCGAAGTTGCCGAGCCCCGGGTACCAGGCCAGATAGCCGAGCGCGAACACGATGCTGATGACGAACATCCACACCCACCACATCGGCAGCGGGTTGTCGTACTCCTGGATGCCGTCCCATTCGTGACCCGTCGTGGCCTCGCCGCTGGTCTTGCGGTTGTTGAACAACAGCACCAGAAAGATCGCGAGGCTCGCCAGCGTGCCGAAGATCACGAACCAATGCCAGAGACTGCTCATGTGCGCTCCTCATGTTCCAGGCGGCTGCGGGGCTCCGACACCCGCGCCTGTCCATCCGCGTCGTCCTCCAGCGGCATGGCGCCGTAGGATTCCAGCCGCTCCCGGCGGCGCGGCGAGTACACCCAGACCAGCAGTCCGAAGAAGCTCACGGTCACCGCGACGAGGGAGAATTCGGTGGGGCTCATCGTCCACCTCCCTGGTAGTTCCGCATGTCGATGCCCAGGCTCTGCAGGTAGGCGATCAGCGCGTCGGCCTCGGTGGTGCCGGCGACGGCCTGCTGAGCTCCGGCGATCTGCTCGTCGGTGTAGGGCACGCCGAGGGTGCGCAGCACCTCCATCTTCTTCGCCGTGTCCTCGCCGGTGAGCTCGTTCTCGAACAGCCAGGGATAGGCCGGCATGTTGGAGTTCGGCACCACCGAGCGGGGATCGGCCAGATGGGCGGCGTGCCAGGCATCGCTGTAGCGGCCGCCGACACGGGCCAGGTCCGGACCGGTGCGCTTGGAGCCCCACAGGAACGGGTGCTCGTAGGCGTCCTCGCCTGCCACGGAGTAGTGGCCGTAGCGCTGGGTCTCGAACTGCAGGGCCCGGACCATCTGGGTGTGGCAGACGTGGCAGCCTTCCCGGATGTAGACGTCCCGGCCTTCGAGCTGCACCGCCGGCAGCGGCTTGAGCGTCTCGATCGGCTTGGCCGCCGCCCGCTCGAACACCATCGGCAGGATCTCGACGGCGCCGCCGAAGCTGACCGCGACGAGAATCAGAACGATCAGCGCGCCGACGTTCTTCTCGAGAAATTCGTGGTTCATGCGCCACCTCCGGTCGTCACCACCAGGGGGGTCGCGGGGGCCGGCGCCTCGTCACGCCGCTCGCCGCGGACCGTCTTCCACACGTTGTAGGCCATCACCAGCATGCCGGCGAGGAAGATCGCGCCGCCGATGAAACGCACGTAGTAGCCGGGATAGCTGGCCTCGACCGCCTCCACGAAGGAGTAGGTGAGGGTGCCGTCCACGGTGGTGGCGCGCCACATCAGGCCCTGCAGCAGACCGTTGACCCACATGGAGGCGATGTAGAGCACGGTGCCCAGCGTCGACATCCAGAAGTGGACGTTGATCAGGCGCACGCTGTACATCTCGCCCGGCTTGCGGCCGAACAGCGACGGAATCAGGTGATACATGGCGCCGATGCTGATCATCGCCACCCAGCCCAGGGCGCCGGAGTGCACGTGGCCGACGGTCCAGTCGGTGTTGTGCGACAGGGCGTTCACCGTCTTGATCGACATCATTGGCCCCTCGAAGGTGCTCATGCCGTAGAACGACAGGGACACGATGAGGAACTTGAGAATCGGGTCGGTGCGCAGTTTGTCCCACGCGCCGGACAGGGTCATGATGCCGTTGATCATGCCGCCCCATGAGGGCGCCAGCAGCACCAGCGACATCACCATGCCGAGGCTCTGGGCCCAGTCGGGCAGCGAGGTGTAGTGCAGGTGGTGGGGGCCGGCCCATACGTAGATGGCGATCAGCGCCCAGAAGTGCACGATCGACAGGCGGTAGGAGTAGATGGGCCGCTCCGCCTGCTTGGGCACGAAGTAGTACATGATGCCGAGGAAGCCGGCGGTCAGGTAGAAGCCCACGGCGTTGTGGCCGTACCACCACTGCATCATCGCGTCCATGGACCCTGGGTAGATCGAGTAGCTCTTGGTGAGCGACACCGGCAGCGCCAGGCTGTTGAAGATGTGCAGCACCGCGACGCCGATGATCAGCGCGCCGAAGAACCAGTTCGCCACGAAGATGTGGCCCACCTTGCGCTTGGCGATGGTGCCGAAGAACACGATCGCGAAGGCCACCCACACCAGCGTGATGAGGATGTCGATCGGCCACTCGAGTTCGGCGTATTCCTTGGTGGAGGTGATGCCCAGCGGCAGGGTGATCGCCGCGGCCAGAATCACCGTCTGCCAGCCCCAGAAGACGAACCAGGCCAGGGCGTCGGAGATGACGCGGACCTTACAGGTTCGCTGCACCACGTACAGGGCCGTGCCCATCAGGGCGCAGCCGCCGAACGCGAAGATCACCGCGTTGGTGTGCAGGGGGCGGATTCGCCCGTAGGTCAGCCATGGGATTTCGAAGTTGAGCGCCGGCCACGCCAACTGGGCGGCCAGCAGAACGCCGACGGCCATGCCGACGATGCCCCAGACGACCGTCATGATGGCGAACCAGCGAACCACCGCAATGTTGTAGGGAGATTCCTCGGTCACGTCTCTTCCTTTTGTTACTGAT
>DLCH01000064.1:0-145 GCA_002480525.1 Gammaproteobacteria bacterium UBA7803
GCCACGGCAGCGGAACACGCTGAAAGGATCGTCCAGCTCCGCCAGACGCTCCGCGGTGGCGGTGTCGCGGCTGTCCGCCAGGAACCGGTAGGCCTGGAGCAGCCCGGCCGGGCCGATGAATTTGTCCGGGTTCCACCAGAACGAC
>DLCH01000064.1:565-733 GCA_002480525.1 Gammaproteobacteria bacterium UBA7803
GGCTTGTCGTTGATCAGGTACGGCTTGACCTTCTCGTACGCCCGGTAGAACTGGGTCATGTCCACGATCAGGTCGCGGATGACCGGCAGCCCGGGCAGCGGCCGCAGGATCAGCTTGCCGTTCCTGGCCACCTCGGACACCGGGGTGATGCAGGCGAGGCCGTTCTTG
>DLCH01000064.1:1040-1167 GCA_002480525.1 Gammaproteobacteria bacterium UBA7803
GAGGCCGTTCTTGCCGTTCATGTTGATGCCGTCGGAGCCGCACACGCCCTCCCGGCAGGAGCGCCGATAGGTCAGGCTCGGGTCCTTGGCCTTCAGCAGCTCGAGCACGTCCAGCACCATCAGGTCC
>DLCH01000064.1:1474-1614 GCA_002480525.1 Gammaproteobacteria bacterium UBA7803
CACCATCAGGTCCTTGCCTTCCGGGAGGTCGATACTCATTTCCCGCATGCTGGGGACTTCGTCGACGTCGGGGTTGTAGCGGTAAACACTAACCTGCATGACTTCCTCTGCATCCCAATCGAACCGTAGGAGCGGCCTCC
>DLCH01000064.1:1975-2177 GCA_002480525.1 Gammaproteobacteria bacterium UBA7803
GCCGGGAGGCCGCTCCTACAGGGCTCGAAGATCAATATTTCCGTTCCATCGGCTGGAAGGCTTCCATGGTCCGCGGCGCGAAATTCACCCCGCGCTTGCGGACCTCCCGGTTGGTCGGGTCGAAGATCGAGTGGCACAGCCAGTTGTCGTCGTCGCGCTCCTGGTAGTCCTCCCGGGCGTGGGCGCCGCGGCTCTCCTTGCG
>DLCH01000064.1:2485-32494 GCA_002480525.1 Gammaproteobacteria bacterium UBA7803
GCGGCTCTCCTTGCGGGCCTCGGCGGCAATGGCCGTGCACTCGGCGACCTCCATGAGGTTGTCGAGCTCCAGGGCCTCCATGCGGGCCGTGTTGAACACCGCGCTCTTGTCCGCCAGGTGGGCGTTGCCGATGCGCTCGCGCAGGTCCGCCAGCTTCTTGATGCCCTCTTTCATGTGGACCTCGGTGCGGAACACGCCGAAGCTGTTCTGCATGACCTGCTGGAGTTCCTTCTTGAGGTCGGCGACGGATTCCCCGCCGGTGGATTCGTTCCAGCGGTTGAGCCGGGCCATGGACGCCTCGATGTCGGACTCGGAGGCCTCCCGGTAGCTGACGCCCTGACGCACCACTTCCTCGATGTGAATGCCCGCGGCGCGGCCGAACACCACCAGGTCGAGCAGGCTGTTGCCGCCCAGGCGGTTGGCGCCGTGCACGGATACGCAGGCGGCTTCGCCGGCCGCGTACAGGCCGTCGATGGGCACATCGGTGCCGGCGGCGTCCTGGGTCAGGGCCTGACCGCTGACGCCGGTGGGAATGCCGCCCATCATGTAGTGGCAGGTCGGGATCACCGGGATCGGCTCCTTGACCGGGTCCACGTGGGCGAAGGTGCGGGACAGCTCGAGGATGCCCGGCAGGCGGCTGTTCAGCACCTCCTCGCCGAGGTGGTCGAGCTTGAGCAGCACGTGGTCGCCGTCGGGACCGACGCCGCGCCCTTCCAGGATCTCGATGATCATCGAGCGGGCCACCACGTCGCGGCCGGCCAGGTCCTTGGCCGTGGGCGCATAGCGCTCCATGAACCGCTCGCCGTCCTTGTTGATCAGATACCCGCCCTCGCCCCGGCAGCCTTCGGTGACCAGGGTGCCGGCGCCGTAGATGCCGGTGGGATGGAACTGCCACATCTCCATGTCCTGGAGCGGGAAGCCGGCGCGCAGGGCCATGCCCGCGCCGTCGCCGGTGCACATGTGGGCATTGGTGGTGCTGGCGTAGATGCGCCCGGCACCGCCGGTGGCGAGCACGGTCGCCTTGGACTCGACGAACACGGTCTGACCGGACTCGATGTCGATGGCGATCAGCCCCACCACGGCGCCGTCCTGGTTCTTCACCAGATCGACGGCGAACCACTCGTTCAGGAACGTGGTCTGGGCGCGCAGATTGGCCTGATACAGGGTGTGCAGCAGGGTGTGGCCGGTGCGGTCCGCGGCGGCGCAGGTCCGGGCCGCCTGCCCGCCCTTGCCGAAGTTCTTCGACTGGCCGCCGAACGGCCGCTGGTAGATACGCCCGGACTCGGTGCGCGAGAACGGCAGCCCCATGTGCTCCAGCTCGAACACGGCCTGGGGGCCTTCGCTGCACATGTACTCGATGGCGTCCTGGTCGCCGATGTAGTCCGACCCCTTGACGGTGTCGTACATGTGCCAGCGCCAGTCGTCGTCGGGATCGTCGCTGGCGATGGCGCAGGTGATGCCGCCCTGGGCCGACACCGTGTGCGAACGGGTCGGGAACACCTTGCTGATGACCGCGGTCTTGAGACCGGACTGGGCGAGCTGCAGCGCCGCGCGCATGCCGGCCCCGCCGCCGCCGACGATCACCCCGTCGAACTCCATTTTTCTGATATTGGCCATCTCGAACTCCTGCCTACAGGGCCCAGAACATCTGCAGCGCCCACGCCACGTAGACGAACAGCACCACCAGACAACCCGCCTGATACGTCAGCCGCCAGGCGGTGGCATGGGCGCCGAAGTAATGGGGACGGATGTAGTCGGTACCGACGGTCCACATGCCGATCCAGGCGTGAGCCGCGGTGGCCAGCACCGCCAGGGTGCTGAACAGCTTCATGGCCGGGCTGCCGAAATAGCCCACCAGAGCGACGTGGTCGACGTTCGGCGTGACCGCGAAGAACCCGACCACGCACAGCGTGTAGGCGACCAGCACGATCGCGGTGACCCGCTGAATGACGAAGTCGGACAGGCCGCTCCGGGTCAGGCTGGTGACGTTGGTGACGCTTCTTACCATATCCAGGCTCCCGCCAAAACGACCGTGATCCCCGTCAGCACGAACACGGCGACGGACGCCCGCCGGCCCGCTTCCAGGGTGTCCCAGAAGTGAAAATCCATGACCAGGTGCTTGAGCCCCGCGAACACGTGATACGCGAGCGCGGCGAGCACGGCCAGCAGGAGCAGCTTCGGCAGCGGCTCGGCGAGGGCCGCGCTGGCCTGGGCGAAACCGGCCGGCGACTCGAGCGCCAGGCCGAGGCACCAGAGCAGGTAGCCGATACCGACGAACAGCAGCACGCCGGTGATCCGGTGGGTGATGGACGCAATCGCGGCGAACGGCCAGCGGAATTGCGACAGCGACAAATACACAGGGCGATCGGTCTTCATAGTCCCTAAGACGTCCGTCAATCGGTTTGAATGGTGCAGCGGGGAGGGTTCCGCAGGCGCCCAGACCCGGCGCCCCGTACGTCGGCCGAACCAGCCTGGGGCACACGATCCGTCTGGTGCCGGATGCGCCCCGGCCGGCAGCCTTCTTCACCGCCGGACACCGCGTGGGGCCTCGAGCACTCGGCGCAGGATTGTAGTCCCCATCGCCGGCAAAGCCAAGAATGTGAACGATCCGGGCGCCGGGGAATGCGGGGCGGTTCGCGGTTCTGCGGCAACCCCTGAATTGACAACCCCCCCGGCCGTTAATAGGCTCGCGTGCTCCATGTCGAGCGCGTCTATACTGCGCTCGGAAGGGCTCGCGCCCGATAATAACACCTACTGAAGCAGTCTCATTGGGAGGACCCATGGCCGATAACGGGGGCAAGAAAGCCCAGCTCACCATTGACGGCAAGACCGTCGACCTGCCGGTAATGAGCGGCACGCTGGGTCCCGACGTGATCGACGTCGGCAAGCTCACCGGAGAAGGCTACTTCACCTACGATCCGGGTTTCGTCTCCACCGCTTCCTGTGAATCCGCCATCACCTACATCGACGGCGGCGCCGGCGTGCTGCTGCATCGCGGCTATCCCATCGACCAGCTCGCCGAGCACTCGAACTACCTGGAGCTGTGCTATCTGCTGCTGAACGGCGAGCTGCCGAGCCAGGACGAATACGCCGTATTCGCCGACACCATCAAGCGCCACACCATGGTGCACGAGCAGCTCGTGCATCTGTTCCGCGGCTTTCGCCGCGACGCGCACCCGATGGCCATCATGTGCGGCGTCACGGGCGCGCTGTCGGCCTTCTACCACGATTCCATGGACATCGCCGACGAGACCCAGCGGCGCATCACCGCCCACCGGCTGATCGCCAAGATGCCGACCCTGGCGGCCATGAGCTACAAGTACGCGCTCGGCCAGCCGTTCATGTATCCGCGCAACGACCTCGACTACGCCGAGAACTTCCTGCACATGATGTTCGGCACGCCGTGCGAGGACTACGAGGTCAACCCGGTCATCGCCAAGGCCATGGACCGGATCTTCCTGCTCCACGCCGACCACGAGCAGAACGCCTCGACCTCCACCGTGCGCCTCGCCGGCTCCACCGGCGCCAACCCGTATGCCTGCATCGCGGCCGGCATCGCCGCCCTCTGGGGCCCCGCCCACGGCGGCGCCAACGAGGCGGTGCTGAATATGCTCGACGAGATCGGCGACGAGAAGAACATCGACAAGTACGTCAAGAAGGCCAAGGACAAGGACGACCCGTTCCGCATCATGGGATTCGGCCACCGGGTCTACAAGAACTACGACCCCCGCGCCAAGGTGATGCAGGAGACCTGCCGCGAAGTGCTCGAGGAACTGGGCACCGAGGATTCGCCGGTGCTGCGCATGGCACAGCGGCTGGAGAAGATCGCCCTGGAGGACGAGTACTTCGTCGAGAAGAAGCTCTATCCGAACGTGGACTTCTACTCGGGCATCATCCTCAAGGCCATCGGCATTCCCACCGAGATGTTCACGGTGATCTTCGCCACGGGGCGCACGCCGGGCTGGATCGCCCACTGGAACGAGATGATCAGCGGCAGCTACAAGATCGGCCGGCCGCGCCAGCTCTACACGGGCCCGCAGCAGCGGGACTACGTGCCGTTCGGCAAGCGGTAGCCGAAGCCTGCCCTGCCCTGCCCGGGCGCGGATGGTCCGGGTCCTGCGGCTCTCTTGAAACGGAAGCGGCCGCGTCAGGGGCGGCCGGCGCGGGGCCGGGAGCCTGCCCGGCCAGGGCCGCTCCTACGGATGAACTCAAAGGATCAGCCGCGGTTCGCCGGAGGCGACCCGCCAGGCTGATCGGCGGCTCTGCCGCCGATCAGCCGATGACCGCTTCCTGGCTGAAGCCTTCGGTGGTCAGCATCTCGCGCAGCTCTTTCAGGGCGTCGACCTGAATCTGGCGCACCCGCTCCCGGGTCAGGCCGATCTGGCGGCCCACTTCCTCGAGGGTGTAGACGTCGTGGCCGCGCAGGCCGAAGCGGCGCACCACCACGTCATGGGCCTTCTCGGACAGGCGGTCGAGCCAGCCGTCGATGTGCCCGGCGAGCTGGTCGCTCTGCAGCATCTCCCAGGGATCGTCGGTCTTGGCGTCTTCGAAGGTGTCCCACTGACCGCGCTCGGGCTCGAGCACCGAGATCTCGGTGCAGGAGATGTCGTCGGAGAGCTGCAGCAGCTCGCGCACGCGCTCCACCGGCTTGCCGCTGAGCTCGGCGATGTCCTCCGCCGTCGGCTCGCAGTCGAGCTTCTGGCCCAGCTCCCGCTGCGCCCGCAGCAGTCCGTTGAGCTCCTTGGCGATGTGGATCGGCAGACGGATGGTCTTGACCTGATTCATCAGCCCGCGCTCGACGGCCTGACGGATCCACCAGGTGGCGTAGGTCGAGAAGCGGAAACCACGCTCCGGGTCGAACTTCTCGACGGCCCGGATCAGGCCCAGGTTGCCTTCCTCGATCAGGTCGAGCAGCGGCAGGCCCCGGTTCAGGTAGCGGCGGGAAATCTTCACCACCAGCCGGAGATTGCTTTCGATCATGCGGGCACGGGCCGCCATGTCACCCTTCTGCACCTTGCGGGCCAGCTCGCGCTCTTCCTCGGCGGTGAGCAGTTGCGAGCGGCCGATCTCGGCGAGGTACATGTCGGTGGCGTCGCCGACCTCACGGGTGCGGCGTCCGGCGCGTACCGGCTTGGCCGGCGCCTCGTCCGCATCCCGGGTATCGGTGTCTTCGACCTGGAACCAGTTCTCCAGCTCTTCCGTGTCCTGGGCCTCGGTGTACATGGTCATCCCTTCTACCCCTTAATCGTTGCTTCTGAGATTTCTTGGAAACCACATTCGCGCAGCACTTCTTCGCTCGAGAACGGCTTCTTGAGCAGTACCTGGGCGCCTGCGGCCAGTACCTTCTTCTCGACCTCCGGGGTGTAGTAGCCGGTCATGGCCACCACCCGGATGTCGCTCGTTTCCGGATCCTCTTTGAGGCTCCTGCATACCTCGATGCCGTCCATGCCGGGCATCATGATGTCCAGCAGCACCACCGTCGGCTTGTGCGCCTGCACCTGCCGGCCGGCGTCGAAACCGTCGTAGGCGCAGCGGATCTCCAGGTCCGGGACCTGGGCCGTGAACAGCGCTTCGAGGTAGGCATTGAGTTCCCGGTTGTCGTCGACGATGAGCAGACGCTGCTGGGTGTGCGGCAGTTCGATGCCGCGCTCGCGAGCGAATGCCTCGATGACGTCCCGGGAGAAGCGGCGATGGCCGCCTGCGGTGGTTTGAGCCTGGAGCAGACCTTTCTGTGCCCACTGCCGAATCGTGATCGGCGAAACCATCAGCAAGTTTGCCGCTTCGTTCGGTGTGAGAAAACCTTTGTCGGTCATGCTGCCCCATCCCAAGTGACGGCGCGATACGTCCTCCAACTCGCGCCTTTCAAATCGATTCCATCGCTTAAATCGATTTCATCGATTCGATGGGTTGGCACTCTAATCGCTTTAATCGATTTGCGCTAATAAAAAAATGTTCTATCCACATCCTGTTTTATGCGCCAGGGTCCCGACCGCTGGTTGCGGGCGCCCGGCCGGGCAGGCGCCTTCTCCCCCGCACCAAGCTCCGCTACTCTCTGCCGATGACCCAGGCCCGCAGACTGCCCAGCATCGACGCGCTCCTGAACGCCCCGGCGCTGGCGCCGCTGGTGGCCGCCCACGGCGTGATCTCCGTCAAGCAGGCCCTGCGAACCCTGCAGGCGGCGTGGCGGGAGCGGCGCGCCGCACCGCCCTGGAGCGACCAGCCCGAGGCCTGGGCCGCGGCGGTGGAACAGGCCCTGGGCGGCGGCTACCGCACCGTCTTCAATCTGACGGGCACGGTGATTCACACGAACCTGGGCCGGGCGGTGCTGGACCGGGGGCTGTTCGACGAGGTCGCCGACCTGGTGACCCGGCCGCTGACCCTGGAATTCGATCTCGACAGCGGCCGCCGGGGCCATCGGGACGGCCCCGTGGAGCGCCGTCTGTGCGCCCTCACCGGCGCCGAGGCCGCCTGCGTGGTGAACAACAACGCGGCCGCGTTGATGCTGGTGCTCAACAGCCTCGCCCTCGACCACGCCGTGCCGGTCTCGCGAGGCGAGCTCATCGAGATCGGCGGCAGCTTCCGCCTGCCGGACATCATGGCCCGGGCCGGCTGCCGGCTGCTCGAGGTGGGCACCACCAACCGAACCCACGCCCGCGACTTCCGGGACACCGCCGGCCAGGCGCCGGCGCTGCTGCTGAAGGTGCACCCCAGCAACTTCAGCATCCAGGGATTCACCCACGAGGTGCCGCTGCCGGAGCTTGCCGCCGTCGCCCGCGAGCTGGGCGTGCCCCTGTGCGTCGACCTGGGCAGCGGCAGCCTGGTGGACCTCACCCGCTGGGGATTGCCCCCGGAACCGACCCCGGCGGACGTGCTGGCCCAGGGGGCCGACCTGGTGACCTTCAGCGGCGACAAGCTGCTCGGCGGCGCCCAGGCGGGCCTCATCGTCGGCCGGCGGGACCTGGTGGACGCCTGCCAGCGCAACCCCATGAAGCGGGCGCTGCGGGCGGACAAGATCACCCTGACCGTCCTGGAACGGCTGCTGGCCCGCTACGAGGCGCCGGAGCGCCTGCAGGACACCCTGCCGCTGCTGCGGACCCTGACCCTGTCCGGTGAAGCTCTCGGCGCCCGGGCCGACGCGGTACGCCAGGTCCTCGCGGAGCGGCTGCCCGACCACCGGGTGGAGATCGCCGAAGCGGCATGTCAGATCGGCAGCGGCGCCCTGCCGGACCGCACCCTGCCCAGCGTGGCCGTGCGGGTCACCCCGCCGGACGGCGTCGACCCGGAGTCCCTGCACGCGGCCTGCCGGCGACTGCCGGTGCCGGTGGTCGGCCGGGTCACCAGGGGCGCGCTGTGGCTAGACATGCACGGCGCCGAGCCGCTCGACGAGCTGCTCGCCAGCCTCTCGGACCTGGGTCCGGAGCGATGATCGTCACCCTCGCCGGCCACGTGGACCACGGCAAGACCAGCCTGGTCGAAGCCCTGACCGGCACCAACACCGACCGCCTGGCGGAAGAGCGCCGGCGCGGCCTCACCATCGACCTGGGCTTCGCCTACCTGGACGCCGGCGACACCACGGTCGGCTTCGTCGACGTGCCGGGCCACCACCGCTTCATCCACAACATGGTCGCCGGGGTCGCCGCGCTGCAGCACGCGCTGCTGGTGGTCGCCGCGGACGACGGGCCGATGCCCCAGACCGCCGAGCACCTCGACATCCTGCGGCTGCTGGGCGTCTCGGCGGGCACCGTCGCGCTGACCAAGCTCGACCGGGCCGATCCCGCCCGCCTCGCCGCCGCCCGGGCCGCCATCGACCGGCTGACCGCCGGCACGTTCCTCGCCGGCGCGCCGGTGATCGAGACCTCCACGGTCACCGGCCAGAACGTCGACACCCTGCGCGACCGGCTGCTCGGCGCCGCCAGGAGCGACCGGGCGCCGGCCGACGCGCGCCCGTTCCGCCTCGCCATCGACCGCGCCTTCACCCTCAAGGGCGCGGGGCTGGTGGTCACCGGGACGGTGCACGCCGGGCGCGTGTCGGTGGACGACGAGGTCCATCTGTTCCCGGCCGGCCGGGCAGCCCGGGTGCGGGATCTGCGGGTACAGAACCGCACGGCCCGGTCCGCGTCCGCCGGCGACCGGGCCGCCCTCAACCTGGCCGGCATCGACGCCGGCCTGCCCGCCCGGGGCGCCTGGCTGACCGCGGCGCCGGACGCCGGTCACGACCGCGTGGTGATGGACCTCGAGGTGCTGGCGGATCGCCCCCGCCCGGTCCGGCACTGGACGCCGGTGCACGTCTACCACGCCACCACCCATGCCACGGGCCGCCTCGCCCTGCTGGCGGGCAGCCGGGTCGCGCCCGGTGAGCGGGCCAGGGCGGAGCTGGTGCTCGACGCCCCCCTGCTGGCGCGTCGCGGCGACCGCCTGATCGTCCGGGACCACGCATTGGAGCGCACCCTGGGCGGCGGCGTGGTGATCGACAACCGGGGCCTGCCCGGCCGCCGCCGCGCCAGCGACCGGCTGGCCGCCATCGACGCGGTGGCCGCGCCCGACCCGGAGGCCGCCCTGGAAGCCGCCCTGGCGTTGGACGGTGTCGACCTCGACGCCTTCCGGCGCCTGTGGGATCTGACCCCGGCCGCGCTGGAAGAGCTGTCGGCCGGTCGGGACGCGACGCTGCGCCAGGGCCGGCTGGTCAGCAACGAGCGCTGGCGCCGCTGGCGCGACGCCCTGGCCGGGGAAACCACCGACCGCCACCGGGACGACCCGGCGCTCCAGGGCCTGCGCGAGAACGAATACCGGGCCGAGGTGCCGGCGACCTTCCGCGGCGCACTGCTCGCCGAGCTGGTGACGGCCGGCGTCCTGGAGCAGCGCGCCGGCCGGTTCCGTCCCGCGCAGCACCGGGCGGCGCTGAGCGCGGAGGAGCAGTCCCTGCTGGCCCGGCTCACGCCCCACCTCGACCAGCCCCAGCCGCCGAGCCTGGGCGACCTGGGCAAGCGCCTGCGCATTCCGCTCGCCGCGCTGCAGCGCGGCATCAAGCCGCTGGCGAGCAAGGGCGAGCTGGTGGTGGTCAACGACAAGCGGGTCTACCTGCCACGCCACGTCGACGAGCTCGCCGAGCACGCCCGCCGCCTGGCCGCGGCCGGGCCGTTCACCGCCCGGGAGTTCCGCGACGCCTCCGGCGTCGGACGCAACGTCGCCATCGACGTGCTGGAGTACTTCGACCGGCGCCGCTTCACCCGGCGCCAGGGCGACACCCGCATCGTGGTGTCCGAGGGACCGTAGCGCTCGACCGCCCGACCTCGCTAGACTGGCCGCGGAAGAGCATCGTCCCCGGTGGGGCGCGCGGCCTTCAAAGCCGTCGAGGCGCGAGACCGCGCCTGGTGGGTTCGACTCCTGCCTCTTCCGCCACGCCTTGTCGGCGCTGCGGGCTGACGCTTCGACCGGGATGCGGTTAGACTGCGCGGCCGCAGTCCAGGCGAGTCGTCATGTCCGCCACCAGATTCGTCACCGTCGAGGGCCGCTTCCGCATGAAGGAAGGCTCGCTGACGCGTCCCACCGTCGCCTTCGAGACCTGGGGGGCGCTGAACGACGCCGCGGACAACGCCGTTCTCATCTTCACCGGGCTGTCGCCGTCCGCCCACGCTGCGTCGAGCCCGGAGGACCGCCGCACGGGCTGGTGGGAGGACATGATCGGCCCGGGCAAGCCCATCGACACCGACCGGCTGTTCGTGGTCTGCGTGAATTCCCTGGGGAGCTGCTTCGGCTCCACCGGCCCCGCATCCGTGGACCCGGACACCGGCGAGCCCTACCGGCTGACGTTTCCGGTGCTGCACGTCGAGGACATTGCCAACGCGGGACTGGTGGTGGTCGACCATCTCGGCATCGATCGCCTGCACGCGGTGCTGGGCGCCTCCATGGGCGGCATGACCGCCCTCGCCTTCGCGCTCCTGCATCCGCAGCGGTCCGCCGCGCTGGTGGCAGTCTCCTCCGCCGCGCGCAGCCTGCCCTACTCGATCGCCATCCGCTCCCTGCAGCGCGAGATCATCCGCCGGGACCCGGCGTGGAACGGCGGCCATTACGAGCAGCCGGGGCCGGTGACGGGCATGATGCTCGCGCGCAAGCTCGGCATGATCTCCTACCGGTCCGCCGACGAGTGGGCGGAGCGATTCGGCCGGGAACGCACCACCGACCGGGGCGACGGCAGCGATCCGTTCGGCCTCGATTTCGAGGTGGAATCCTATCTGGAGGCCCACGCCCGCAAGTTCGTCGGCGCCTTCGACGCCAACTGCTATCTGTACCTGTCCCGGGCCATGGATCTGTTCGACGCCGCGGACTACGGCGGCAGCGTGCGGGAGTGCTTCGCCCGGCTCGCCCTGGAGCGGGCGATGATCATCGGCGTCGAGTCGGACTTCCTGTTCCCCATCGAGCAGCAGCAGGAACTGGCCCGCGGCATCGCCGAGCGCCTCGACGACGTGACCTTCCACCGGCTGCCGTCGATCCAGGGCCACGACTCGTTCCTGGTGGACATGGACCGCTTCCGGCCGGTGATCTCGCGATTCTTCCGGGCGGACTGACGCCCGGCCCGCCCCGTCAGCCGCGCTGCCGGTGGCGCGCCAGCCGGCCGCGGACCAGGGATTCGAGCATGGCGCCGTCCGCGTAGCCGCCGGCCAGCAGTTCGCGCTCACCGTCCAGCTCCACCACCACGCTCGGCATGGCGTTGGTGCCGTAGCTGCGCGCCCGATCGAACTCCGCCTCCAGCTCGGCGGCGAGGCCGGCATCGGCCATGGCCTCCCGCACGGCCCGTCCCGGCAGCCCCAGCTCGTCCGCCGTGGCCGCGAGCAGATCCGGGGCGGTGATGTCCCGGCCTTCCACGAACAGCTGCTGCTGCAGCCGGTGCAGGTAGCCGAACGGCGGCCGGCCGATGGCGCGGCGCACGCCGGCCACCGCCAGGCAGGCGCGCCGGCTGTTGTAGACGATGCCGTCCGGCAGGACGAAGCCGAACTGCTGGCCGGTGGTGGCGACCACCTCCCGCCAGATGTGGGCCAGCAGCCGCCGGCCGTAGTCGCCCACCGGCCGGGTCGAATGCAGATTGATGCCGCCGAGCATCAGATCGAACTCCACGTCACCGGCCAGGCGCTGCATGGCGTCCTCCACCGCCGGCGCCATGCCCCAGCACCAGGAGCACAGCGGGTCGGTGACGACCAGCACCTTCACGACGCCACGATCCGCCACGGTCCGTCGGTGATCGTGCCGACCCGGCAGGCGCAGGCGTAGCCGAGCTCGCGCAGCTCCGCCAGGCAGCGCTCCGCCGCCTCGGGCGGCACCGCCGCCAGCAGCCCGCCCGATGTCTGCGGGTCCGCCAGCAGACGGACCCGGGGATCCGCCGGGGCCGCTCCCCGGATCTCGAAGTCGGCGAGCGCGCCCTCGTTGTTCGGCTGCAGCGAGCTCGCCGTGCCCGCCCCCAGCAGCGCGAGCGCCCCCGGCAGCGCGGCGACGCCGTCCGCGTCCACCTCCGCGCCGACCCCGGCGGCCCGCAGCATCTCGCCCAGATGGCCGGCCAGGCCGAAGCCGGAGACGTCCGTGAGCGCCCTGACGCCGGCGCGCTGGAACGTGTTCAGGGCGGCCGCATTGGACTGGTCCATGCTCGCCAGCGCCGCCGCGACCCGGCTCGAGTCCGCGCGGCCGCGCATGTCCGCGGCCAGCACCACGCCGGTGCCCAGCGCCTTGGAGAGCAGCAGCGCGTCGCCGGCCCTGGCGCCGCCCTTGCGCAGCGTGCCGGCGCCCAGACCCGTGACGGTCAGCGCCAGTCCCAGCTCGCCGCCTTCGGCCGAGTGCCCGCCGACCAGCGGCACGCCGTGCTCGTTCAGCACCTCCACGGCGCCGCTGAGCAGCAGGAACAGTTCCTCCTCCATCATGGCCTCGCTCATCAGCGGCACCGTGGCCATGGCCAGCGCGGCGAGGCCCGTGGCGCCCATGGCGATGACGTCGTTGAGGCTGTGGTGGGCGGTGATGCGGCCGAATCGGTAGGCGTCGTCGACCAGGCTGCGGAAGCCGTCGACGGTCATGACCAGACTGCCGCCGGCCACCTCGACCACGGCCGCATCGTCACCGATGCCCAGGGTGACGCCGCGCCGCGTTTCCAGCGGCCGCTGGTCCGGCAGCCGCGCCAGCACCCGGCGCAGCGGGTCCGCACCGAGCTTGGCGCCGCAGCCGCCGCAGCGCATCGCGTCCGGCAGGCGCTCCCGGAGCGGCTCGGCGACCGGACTGTCCGGCGTCGTCATGTCCGGCAGCGCCGTGAAGCGCGCCATGAAGCGGCGGTCGATCCAGTCCTTCCAGCGCCACACCCAGGCCCCGGAAACGGACAGCCGGCCACGCACCGCCACGGCCCGCCGATCGGCCGTGCCCAATATGGCCAGCGCCCGGCGCTGGGCCCGGTATCGCAGCAGCGGCCTGCCGGTCGCGGCGCGCCGCAGATTGGCGGCCAGCACCGGACCCTGGCGAACGGCATAGACGCCGGACTTGGGGCGCCGCTGACCGACCAGGGCGGCGACGTCGCCGGCTGCGAACACCTCGGGATGAGACCGCGAGCGCAGCGTCCGGTCCACCTCGATGAAGCCGCGCTCGTCCGTGGCCAGCCCTGAATCAGCAGCCCAGCCCGGCGCCTCGACGCCGGTCACCCAGTAGACGTGCTCGGCCTCGTGCACCCGCCCGTCGGCGCCGACCAGGCGGGTCGCCCCGCCCTCGGTCTCGGCGCGCTCCACCCGGAATCCCGTGGTCAGCTCGACGCCACCGCGGGCCAGCGCCGCCTCGATGCGGCGCACCGCCCGGGCCGGGAATCCCGGCAGCAGCGTGTCGCTGAGCAGGGCCAGCGTCACGCCGGCCGGCAGGGCGCGGCGCATGGCGAGCGCCAGCTCGGCGCCGCCGGCGCCTCCACCGATCAGGCAGACCCGGTCACCTTCGCGCACCTGGGACAGCGTTTCGCGCCAGCGTGGCAGAAAACGCCCGATGGGCTTCACCGGCACGCCGGCGCCCACGGGCCGGGGCACCGCCCCGGAGTTGATCGACAGCAGGTCGAAGGAGATCGGCGGATGGCCTTCGAGACTCAGGCGCCGGGCCTCCAGATCGATGCCGGTGGCCTCCGCGGGAATGAGCCGGGCGCCGGCGAATCGCGCCAGCGGACCGAGGTCGACGTGGATGTCCCGCCACTCGTAAAAGCCCGCCACGTGCCCCGGCAGCATGCCGGAATACGGCGTGAACACCTCCCGGCTGACGATGGTGAGACGAACCCCGGGCACCGGCCGCATGCCGAACGCGCGCAGCACCTGAACGTGACTGTGGCCGCCGCCGAGCAGCACGAGATCCAGCACCGGCGGCGTCTCGGTGCGCACTAGTCGTCGTCGTCGAGATCGAGATCCAGATAGTCCAGATCCTGACTCAGGCGCTTGGCCTCGAGTCGCTCCTCGATGGCCCGGCGGATCGCCAGCGCGCGGGCGTTCTGATCGCGGTGGGACAGCGCTTCGTCGACGGCCTTGAGGTCTTCGTCACCTTCGTCGTAGTCGTCGGCGCCTTCGCCGATCTCGTCGTCGAAACTCTCTTCCTCGTCGAGGCCTTCCTGTGCCTCATCGGTGGACTCCAGGTCTTCCTCGCCCTCGGTGTCACCATTGTTTTCGTCGTCGAGACCGCTCATGAATGACGCTGTGTCCTCAGCCATCGCCGGTGGATTCACGCGCTGTTTTAGGCTTCGAGTTTCGGGGTGTCAAGCAGGATCGCGGCGCTCTGCAACGGGGTGCTCGGCGGCACGGGAAACTGCGCCGCACCCGGCACGCGCCTGCCGGCGGGACGATCCCCGGCTCAGCCGCCGGCTGCGGCGGCCGCCGCGGTTCCGGCCGCCGCGGCCCGTTCGATGGACGGGCCGACCGGCCCCGGCAGTATGCCGCCGAGCAGGTTCGCCGGCACGGCGACGTCGATCAGCGCCGGCCGTCCGAGGGTGGCGTCGCGGGCGCGCCGCGCCGCGGTGAACGCCTCGAGGGTGGTGTCCCCGCGCATCATCACGTTGCCGGCCCGCTGCTCGGACGTCCGGGTCCAGAAACGCCGGTCCCGCCCGTCCGGGGGATAGTCGTGGCACAGCAGCAGCCGGGTGTCGTCCGGCAACGCGTAGAGCCGGGTCAGGGAGCGATGCAGCGCGACGGCATCGCCGCCCGGAAAATCGCAGCGCGCGGTGCCCGCGTCCGGCGCGAACAGCGTGTCGCCGACCACGGCGAATCCGTCGAACAGGTAGCTGACGCATCCGGGCGTGTGACCCGGCGTCGCCATGACACGGCCGCAGGTGTGGCCGACGCAGACCCGCTCGCCGTCCTCCAGCAGGCGGTCGAACTGGCGGCCGTCCGCCGGCGCGGCCAGACCGAGCTCGGGAAACAGCCGCGCCTGCATCTCGACCACGCCGCGGCCGATGGCCACCTGGGCGCAGACGAAGGCGCTCTTCAGATAGCGGGCGGCGCTGAGGTGGTCGGCGTGGACGTGGGTCTCGAGAATCCACTCCACCGTGTAGCCGTTGGCCCGGACCAGCTCGACGATGCGGTCCGCGCCGGTGGTCGCGGCGACGCCGGTCCGGGGATCGTAGTCGAGCACCGGGTCGACCACGGCACAGGCCCGCGCCGCCGGATTGGCCAGCACGTAGCTCCAGGAGCCGGTGGCGGCGTCGTGAAAGGGATGCACGACCAAATCCATGAGACATCCGTCAGACGTGGGACACTCTGGAACTGTAGGCGCCCGGCGGCGGGAACGGGTCCCAATCTGGCCGCCGACCCGGGGTTCCCGTGGGATGACGTCCCAAGGCGCCGGTCAGGCGGCCCGCAGCGCGTCCCCGACGATGTTGAACATTTCCGCGATGTCGGATTTGTCCATGACGAAGGCCGGGCCGAACTGAACGGTGTCGCCCCCGTAGCGCAGGTACAGGCCGCGCTGCCAGCAGTACATGGCCACCTCGTAGGGCCGCCTGGCCGGCTCGCCGGGGTACGGCTCTAGGGTGAGCGCGCCGGCGAAGCCGAGATTGCGGACGTCGGTGACGTGGGGGTGATTGGCGAGGCCGTGGATGCAGTCCTCGAAGAACCCCGCCTTCTCCGCCACCTGCCGGTCGAAGCCCTCCCGCTCGAACAGGTCCAGGGCGGCCAGCGCGGCGGCGCAGGCGAGCGGATGCCCCGAGTAGGTGTAGCCGTGGGGGAATTCCACCATGTACTCGGGCCCGCCGGTGTCGATGAAGGTCTGATAGATCTCCTCGCGCACCACCACCGCGCCCATGGGCACCGACCCGTTGGTCATCTGCTTGGCAAAGTTGGCGATGTCCGGCGTGACGCCGAAGAAATCCGCGCCGGTGCGCGCCCCGCAGCGACCGAACCCGGTGATGACTTCATCGAAGATCAGCAGGATGTCGTGCTGGTCGCAGATCTGGCGCAGCCGCTGGAGATAACCCTTCGGCGGCGGAATCACCCCGGCCGACCCGGCGAACGGCTCGACGATGACCGCGGCGATGTTGGACGCGTCGTGTAGGGCCACCAGCGCTTCCAGCTCCTCGGCGAGGTGCGCCCCGTGGTCCGGCTGGCCGCGGGTGAACTGGTTCTCCGGCAGCAGCGTGTGGGACAGGTGATCGGTCTCCGGCGTCGAGCCGAACAGTTTGCGGTTGCCGCCGATGCCGCCCACGCTCATGCCGCCGAAGTTGACGCCGTGGTAGCCCTTGGCGCGGCCGATCAGCCGGGTCTTGCCCGGCAGGCCCTTCTGCCGCCAGTAGCCCCGGGCGATCTTGAGCGCGGTGTCCGCCGCCTCCGAGCCCGAGTTGACGAAGAACACCCGGTCGAGGCCGTCCGGCGTCAGCTCGCGCATCCGGCTGGCCAGTTCGAACACCTTGGGATGGCCGAACTGGAACGCCGGCGCGTAATCCAGCTCCCGGGCCTGAGCCGCGATGGCGTCGGCGATCTCGGAACGGTTGTGGCCCGCGCCGCAGCACCACAGCCCCGACAGCCCGTCGAGAATCCGGCGCCCGTCCGGCGTGACGTAGTGAACGCCCTCGGCGCGGGCGATCAGGCGCGGATTGCGCTTGAACTCCCGGTTGCTGGTGAAGGGCATCCAGTAGCTGTCGAGATCGATCGGATGCGCGGTGTTCATGGGTCCTCCCTCGCCGCCTGGGTGCGGCCGCACCTGTAGCCACACCTGCGGCCCCTTCCAATACTGTAGGACCGCGCCGGCTCGCGTACAATCGAGCGCTTGGATTCCTGGAGGGGAGCTCCGTCTTGACGCAACCGAACGAGCCAGGCGTGTTCAGCCCGGCCGCCCGCAACTACGCCCTGGGCGTGCTGGTGGTGGTGTACACGTTCAATTTCATCGACCGGCAGATCCTGTCGATCCTGATCGAACCCATCAAACGCGATCTGGGGCTGTCCGACGGACAGCTCGGACTGCTGGCAGGATTCGCCTTCGCGCTGTTCTACGCCACTCTCGGCATTCCCATCGCCCGGTTCGCGGATCGCAGCAACCGCCGCAACCTGATCGCCCTGGCGCTGGCCATCTGGAGCGGCATGACCGCCCTGTCCGGCCTGGCGCAGAATTTCTGGCACCTGCTGCTGGCCCGGATCGGCGTCGGCGTCGGCGAGGCCGGCTGCAGCCCGCCGGCCCATTCCATGCTCTCCGACTACTTTCCGGCGAACAAACGCTCCACCGCGCTCGGTATCTACTCGCTGGGCATTCCGGTGGGCATCATGTTCGGCTTCTTCGCCGGCGGCTGGATGAACGAGTTCTTCGGCTGGCGCACGGCGTTCTTCGTGGTCGGCATTCCCGGCGTGCTGCTGGCGATACTCGTGCGCTTCACGGTGCGGGAACCGGAGCGCGGCATGTCCGAGGGCCGCACCGTCGCCGGCGATCAGCCGACCATCATGGAAACGTTCCGCTACCTCTGGCAGAAACCGTCGTTCCGCCATCTCGCCTTCGGCGGCGCCCTCACGGCCTTCGTCGGCTACAGCGTGGTGAGCTGGGTGCCCGCCTTCCTGATCCGCTCCCACGGCATGGGCACCGGCGAGGCCGGCACCTACCTGGGTCTGATCCTCGGCATCCCCGGCGGCATCGGCATCGCCCTGGGCGGCTGGCTGGCCGACTACTTCGGCGCCCGGGACACCCGCTGGTTCCTGTGGATCGTCAGCGTGGCGCTGATCGTCGGCCTGCCCTTCGGGGTGGGCGTCTACCTGGCGGCGGGGCCCTACATGGCCCTGCTGCTGCTGGTCCTGCCGGTGGCGCTGGGCAACTTCTACCAGGCAACCACCTTCGCCCAGACCCAGGGTCTGGTGACCCTGCGCATGCGCTCGGTGGCGGCCGCCGTGCTGCTGTTCATCCTGAACATCATCGGCCTGGGGCTCGGCCCGTCGGTCACCGGCTGGCTGAGCGACATGCTGCGCCCGCAGTTCGGCGTGGAGTCGCTGCGCTGGGCCCTGCTGATCGTCGGCCTCGTCAACATCTGGGCGGCCTGGCACTACTACGTGGCGGGCAAGCACCTGAAGAACGACATGGAGAAGACCGCGCTCGACGAGCAGGCCCGGGCCGCCGCGGCCTGAGCCCGCCCGCGGGAACGTTCCGGGGGCGGCCCGCCGACGGCGCCGCGCCCGATCGTCCGCCCTTCAGCGCAGCCCGAGAAAGCCGATCGGCAACGCCGAACGGCCTTCCAGCGCCAGGTCCGCGAGCGCTTCGCCGACCACCGAGGCGAACTTGAAGCCGTGGCCGCTGAAACCGCAGCCGAACACGACCCCCGGATGCTCCGGATGCCGGTCGATGACGAAGTGCCCGTCCGCCGTGCTGGTGTACAGGCAGACCTTCGACGCCAGCGCCGGCCCGTTCAGGGCGGGCAGGAACGGCGCCACGGCCCGGAGCAGAACGGTCAGCTCCGCCGCGGTGGCCGCGCTGCGGGGCGCATCCGGGTCGGCGGCCTCGCCGGGGTGATGATGGGCCAGCTTGATGCCGGCGTGGCCGCCGAAGGCCGCGGGCAGCGCCGGAAAGCCGTAGAACAGGCCCGGCGCCTCCGGGCGCTGGACCGCCCAGCAGGGCACCGTGCCCAGCTCGAATCCGGCCGGCGCCGGGATCCAGAACAGGGGCTGGCGGGTCACCCGCAGGGATAGTCCGAGTGATGCCAGCAGGGCCGGCGCCCAGCTTCCGGCGGTGATCACCAGCGCGCCCGCGCGCACCCTGCGCCCGCCAATGGACACCTCGACGCCGCCGGGGCCGCCAGCCCGGTCGAAGCCCAGCACCCGCTCCCCGTAGCGCAGCGTGGCGCCATGGGCGGCGGCCCGCCGGAGCTGGGCCGCCACGGCCCGCTCGCACAGCAGCAGGCCGGCGTCCGGCTCGAACAGCGCCGCGTAACCCTCGGGCCGGCGCAGGAACGGATGCAGCTCGGCGAGGCCCGGATCGTCCAGTTCCAGCAGGGGCAGCCCGTGGGTGTCGGCGGCGAGCCTCGAGCCCCGGATCAGCTCGCCCGCCGGGTCGCCGACGTACACCGTGCCCGTGCGGTACAGCACCCGATCGCCGGTTTCCGCCTCGAGGTCTGCCCAGTTGTCGTAGGCCCGGGCCAGCAGCGGCACGTAGTCCGGATGCTCGAAGTAGGCCTTGCGGATCAGGCGGGTCTCGCCGCCGCTGGAACCGGCGTCGTGGGGCGGCTGCCAGGGGTCGATCCCCAGCACGCGGGCGCCCCGGCGCGCCAGATGGTCCGCGGCCGCCGAGCCCATGGCGCCCAGGCCGGCGACGATCACGTCGAAACTCTCCACCGATGACGCCCCCTCGGGTCTGCTGCGGATTCCGCCGGCCCGGGCCGGCGACACTCAAGGGGACCCCGGGCGGGCAGGCAGCGTCAAGCCCGCCCGGCTTGATCGACCCGGCGCCTGGCGTATGCTCCGGCAGGTCCATGACTGCGGATTCACCATGACCGGCCACGCCACCTGGAGCACCCGGCTGTCCTTCCTGCTCGCGGCGGTCGGCGCGGCGGTCGGCCTCGGCAACATCTGGAAATTCCCCTACATGACGGGCACCAACGGCGGCGCCGCCTTCGTCACCGTCTACCTGATCTGCGTGGTCGCCATCGCCATTCCGATTCTGATCGGCGAGCTGATGCTCGGCCGCAGCGGCCGCGCCAGTCCGCCCGCGGCGATGCGTCAGGTCGCGCTGGCATCCGGCCGCAGTCCCCGCTGGGGGCTCGTGGGCTGGCTCGGCGCCGGCGCGGGGTTCCTCATCGTCAGCTTCTACAGCGTCATCGCCGGCTGGGCCATGCACTACGCCGTGGCAACCCCGCTGGGCAGGCTCGACGGCCTCGACGCAGCCGGCGCCGAAGCCCTGTTCGACGGGCTGCTGGCGGCGCCGGGGCTGCTTACCTTCTGGCACACGCTGTTCATGGCGCTGACCGTGCTGATCGTCGCCCGGGGGCTGAACCGGGGCATCGAGTCCGCGGTCCGGGTGCTGATGCCGGCGCTGTTCGCCATGCTCCTGCTGATGGTGCTCTACGCCGCCGCGGCCGGCGACTTCGCGGGCGCGTGGTCGTTCCTGTTCCGGTTCGAGTTCGCCGCCGTCGATGGCGGCGTGGTGCTGGACGCGATCGGCCAGGCGTTCTTCTCCATCGGCGTGTCGATGGGTCTGATGATGATGTACGGCGCGTACCTGCCGGCGCGGGAACCCATTCCACGGTACTCGGTGTTCATCGCCCTGGCCGACACCCTGGTGGCGCTGCTGGCGGGGCTGGCGATCTTTCCGCTGGTGTTCGCCCACGGCCTCGACCCGGCCGAGGGGCCGGGGCTGATCTTCGTCACCCTGCCCATCGCCTTCGGCAACATGCCGTTCGGCGCCGTGTTCGGCGGCCTGTTCTTCCTGCTGCTGGTGTTCGCCGCCATCACCTCCGCCATCGCGCTGCTGCAGCCGACGGTGGCCAGGGTTCAGGAGCTGCCGGGGATGCACCCGACCGGCGCCGCGGTGCTGGTGGGCGCGGCGGCCTGGGGCATCGGCCTGCTCAGCGTGCTGTCGTTCAACCACTGGGCCGACGTCCGGCCGCTCGGGCTGCTGCCCGGCTTCGAGGCGCGCACCTTGTACGACGTGATCGACTACCTGACCGCCAACGTCATGATGCCCCTGGGCGGCATGCTGATCGCCCTATTCGTCGGCTGGCGGGTGTCGCGCCGGGTGCTGGACGCCGAGTTCCCGGACATGTCCCCGCCGGCCTTCATTCTGTGGCGTTTCAGCGCGCGCGTGATCGCCCCGCTGGGTATCCTGCTGGTGTTCGTCGCCAATCTGGCCTGACCGGCCGCCCGCCGCCATCACGAGGAGCCGCTGAACAGCATGGACCCGGTATCACAGGCCGCCCTGGGCGCGGTCGTCGGCCAGGCCGCAGGGCACCGCAGACTCGGCTACCGCGCGGCCGCGCTGGGCGCCGTGGCGGGCGCGCTGCCGGACATCGACGTGCTGTTCGCGGTCGGCGGCGATTACTTCGACCAGCTCGTCCTGCACCGCGGCATCACCCATTCGCTGCTGTTCGCGCCGGTCGCCGGCCCCCTGCTGGGGTGGCTGGTCTCGGCGTTGGAGCGCCGCCGCGGCGCGCCACCCGAGCCCGGGCGCCGGACGGCGTGGATGCTGGTGGCGACGCTGGCGCTGCTGTCCCATCCGCTGCTCGACTACCTCACGCCCTACGGCACCCAGCTTCTGCTGCCGTTCACCGACCGGCGCTTCGCGGTCAACGCCATGCCCATCATCGACCCGGTCTACACGGCCGTGCTGCTGGTCGGGCTGATCGCCGCGGCCAGGATCTGGCGGCGGCGGGCGGCGGCCGTCGCGCTCGCGACCCTGGCGGTGTCCACCGCCTACCTGGGCTACGGCTACGCCCTGAACCGCGCCGCCGAGGCCGAGGCCGTCCGCCAGCTCGCGGCCCAGGGCGTCGAGGTCACCCGGGTGGCCGCATTTCCGACGATTCTGCAGGTGCACTACCGGCGGGTCGTGGCGCGAACCCCGGACACCGACAGGGTCGGCTTCGTGTCCATGTGGCGGCCCTGCCCCATCGACTGGACGGTGGCGCCCCGCGGCGGCGACGACGCCACGGCGGTGCAGGCCTTCCTGGACACCCGGGAGGGACGGATCTTCGACTGGTTCACCATGGGCTGGGGCCGGTACCGGCTGGTGGGGGACGGCGAGCGGATCCAGGTGCGGGCGACGGACCTGCGCTACGGCTTCACCGCCGATCCGGACCGAAGCATCTTCAACGCCAGCGCCGTGGTCAGCCTCGCCGGTGCCCTGGTGGAGCCGGTGCGTGCCGGCCGGGATGCCGCCGACGCCAGCGGCCGGCGCCTCGCCGCGCTGTTCCGCGACACCTACGCGCCGGTCTGTCGCGCTGCGGGCGATGCCCTGCGCCCGGCGGGCAGCGGCGCCGCGCCGCCGGCCAGCAGCTCCTCGAACTGAGCCGGCGGCATGGGCTTGCCGAAGTGGTAGCCCTGCAGAACGTCGCACCCGAGTTCCCTGAGCACGTCGGCCGTGGCCGTGTCTTCGACGCCTTCCGCCACCACCCGCATCGAGAAGGCATGGGACAGCGCCACCATGGCGCGGATGATGTCCCGGTTGCGGCTGCCTTCGGTGAGGCCGGTGACGAACGTCCGGTCGATCTTCAGCTCGTCGAGGGCCAGGTCCCGCAGGTACGCGAGTGACGAGTAGCCGGTGCCGAAGTCGTCGATGGCAATGCGGACGCCCATGTCGCGCAGCGTCCGCAGCATGGCCATGGCGGCCTCCGGGTCGTTCAGCATGACCTCCTCGGTGACCTCCAGGGTCAGGCGGCCGGGCGCCAGGTCGTGGATGCTCAGGGCATCGCCGATCACCACCGGCAGTTCCCCGTCGCAGACCAGGTCCGGCGGCACGTTGACCGCCACGCCGACCCCGTCGGGCCAGCCGGCACAGGCCGCCACCGCGGATTTGATCGCCATCCAGCACAGCGACCTGCGGCTGTGGGGGTCGTCCAGAAACGGCAGGAACCGGTCCGGACCGAGCAGCCCGTCCTCGGGATGCAGCCAGCGCATCAGGCCTTCCGCCCCGACCACGTTGCCGTAGCCGGCGTGGACCTTGGGCTGGAAGAACAGCAGGAACTCACCGCGCGCCAGGCCCTTCTCGACCTCGCGGGTGCGCCGCAGGGTCTCCTGCTCCATCTCGCAGCTCACCTCGTGGCGCACGACGAACACATGACCGCGCCGGCGCGCCTCGCGCAGCCCGGACTCGGCGATGCGGATCCGCTGATCCATGCTGCGGGCCGCGGCCGACGGCGGCACGAAGGCGGCGTGCACCTCGGGGCGCACGTCCTTGTCCACCAGGTGCACCGGCGAGCGGAACAACCGGGTGAGCTTGGCTCCGGCCAGCTCGATCTGATTGGCGTCCTCGACGTTGTTGAGCAGCACGCAGGCCTTGCCGGGCGACACCTCCATGATGCGGTCCGCCGGGCGGGCCAGACGGCCGACCCGCTGTTTGAACTCGGCCAGCAGCATGTCGCGGCTCGCCGCGCCGAGCGCATCGCCGACGAGGTCGGCGTTTTCCAGCGAAATCAGCGCCAGCGTGGTGGGCGCGGCCATGGCCGGGGTCCTGTCATCAGAGGAAGAACTCGTCGGGATGGACGCCGTGGGCGCCTTCGTGCAGCTCCGCGCGGATCCACAGCTCCGCCTGGCCCGGCGGCTGGGCGCTGAGGTCCACGACCTGAAGCTGCCGGTAGCGGCGCTTGGCCGCGTCCAGCACCAGCATCACCCGGGGCTTCAGCCGCCGCGCTTCGTTCTGGGACACGACGATGCCCACCTCGCCGCTGGACAGCTCCACCAGCGCGCCGGTGGGGAACAGGCCGATGGCCTGGATGAACTGCTCGACCAGCTCGCGCTGAAACCGCGTGGACTCACCGTCCCACAGTTCCTGCATGGCCTCGAAGGAGGTCCGGCTGGGCGCGTGGGGGCGCGGCGTGATCATGGCGTCGTAGGCGTCCACCAGGCCGGCGATCCGCGCCAGCAGCGGGATGTCGTGGCCGGCCAGGCCGGACGGATAGCCGGAGCCGTCGAATCGCTCGTGATGATTGGCCACCACGTCGACGCAGCGGGCGTCCACGCCGGCATCCACCACCAGCTTGATGCTGTGGTCGACGTGCTGACGCACCTCCGCCATCTCCGCCGGGCTGAGCGCGCCGGGCTTGTTCATCGGGTCGAGCGACAGCCGGGTCATGCCCACGTCGACCAGCGACGCCCCCAGCGCCAGCGCGCCCAGATCGCCCGCCGGCAGCCCGAGATGCTTGCCGAGCACGGCCGCCCAGACCGCGTTGCACAGGCTGTGGTCGTAGAGATACTGGCCGTGCCGGCGGATGCGCACCAGTGCGGCCACGGCATGACTGTCCTGCAGCACGCGCTTGACCAGCGCGTCGACGGCGCCCCGCATCGCCTCCACTTCCAGCGTGCCGCCGCGTTCGAGCTGGCCGAACACCTTGCGGATGGCGCGGTCGGCAGTCTCGATGTCGGCGGTGGCGGCCTTGGTGAATTCCGCCGGCAGCAGCTCCAGGGAGGTTTCACGGTCGCCGCCGCGGGCCTCGGACCGGGCCGGCGCCGCCAGGGCCACCCGCCGGGCCGGGTCGATGCGCACGGTCTGGCAGAACCGGCACACCATCTCGATGTCGCGCCGGTTCTGGACGTTGAAGCCCTGCAGGGCGAACGGGGTCTCCTCCCACGGCCGGTCCAGCGCGGCCACGAACATGCCCGGTTCCAGCGCACGGGCGGGAATCTCCAGGTAGATATCTAGGCCGGAAACCGCATTCATGCTGACAATATTAGTTGCCCCCCGCGCGGCACCGCTGCCCCGGTGGACGCTTTGAGACACGGTTCACACCCCCGTCGAGACGCCGCCGCCCGTGCGATTCGGCCGGCGATCCCGCAGAATGGCCGCTGGCCAGGGGGAGCACCGGGATTTGACCAGCGAGGCACCTGACAGCGAGGCGCAGACGCGCCCGGCGAGCGTCGCCGACGTCGCCATCACCATCGGCATCACCGTCAGCCTGCTGGCCCTGTCGGTGGCCATGTTCGGCAGCGATTCCTCCAGCGGCGCCAACCAGATCGCCCTGGTCATCGGCGCCGTGCTCGCCACCGGCGTGGGCATCAAGAACGGCCACCGCTGGAACGTCATCGAGCGCAACATCGTGGACGGTATCGCCACCGCCATGCCGGCGATCCTGATCCTGTTCTCGGTGGGCAGCCTGATCGGCATGTGGATGCTCTCCGGCACCGTGCCGACGATGATCTACTACGGCCTGCTGCTGCTCGACCCGGCGGTGTTCTATCCCGCGAGCTGCCTGCTGTGCGCCATCGTCGCCCTGTCCATCGGCAGCTCCTGGACGGTGGCCAGCACCCTCGGCGTGGCGCTGATCGGCGTTGCCACCGCCCTCGGCCTGTCGGTGGAGATCACCGCCGGGGCCGTGATCTCCGGGGCCTACTTCGGCGACAAGATGTCACCGCTGTCCGACACCACCAACCTGGCGCCCGCCGTCACCGGCATCGACATCTTCACCCACATCCGCCACATGGTCTGGACCACCACGCCGAGCTTCCTGTTCGCCCTGGCCGCCTTCGCGCTGATCGGCTGGCGCCAGACCCCCGACGCCGGGGACGTCGGCCTCGAGCAGACCCTGACCCTGCTGCAGGACAACTTCGCCATCGGCCCCACCATGCTGCTGCCGGTGGCGCTGGTGGTGTTCCTGGCGGCCCGCAAGGTACCCGCCGTCGCGTCGATTCTGGCCGGCGTGGCGCTCGGCGCGGTGATCGCGCTGCTGTTTCAGCGCCCGGTGATCGTCGAGTTCGCCAGCGCGCCGGACACCGGCCGCGTCACCGAGCTGTTCAAGGGCGTGTGGCGGGTGCTGTTCGACGGCTACGCCGCCAGCACCGGCGGCGAGAACCTCGACGCCCTGCTGTCCCGGGGCGGCATGAGCTCCATGCTCAACACGGTGTGGCTGATCATCACCGCCATGTGCTTCGGCTCGGCCATGGAGAAGGCGGGCATCCTGCAGCGCCTGGTCCAGGGCCTGGTGGCCTTCGCCCGCGGCGTGGGCGGGCTCATCGCCACCACCGTGGCCACCTGCTTCGGGGTCAACGCCCTGGCGGCGGACCAGTACATGTCCATCGTCATCACGGGCCGCATGTTCCGCGACGAATACAAGGCCCGCGGCCTGCATCCCAAGAACCTGTCGCGGGTGCTGGAGGACTCCGGCACCATCACCTCGCCCCTGGTGCCGTGGAACACCTGCGGCGCCTACATGGCGGCCGCCCTCGGCGTGCCGACCATCGCCTACCTGCCGTTCTGCTTCTTCAACCTGGTGAACCCGTTCGTGTCCATCGCCTACGGCTACACGGGCTTCAAGATCGAGCCCGCGGAGGACGGTGACTGGGACGACGCCGCGACCGACCGGGCCCCGCAGCGCGCCGACCACTGACGCGGCCGGCGGAACGAGCCTCCGCCCGCGGTGGTCAGGGCTCCCCGTCGGCCGGATGCATCAGCGTCCAGCGCAGGATGTCGCCGGCCCGGACCAGGCCGACGACCCGGCCGTCCCTGAGCACCGCCACCGGCTGATCGCCGACGCTGCCGAGGCGCCGCAGCGCAGCCGTGGCCATCTCGCCCGCCTCCAGGGTATGGGCCTCGTCGAGCCCGGTGGCAAGCTCCGCCACGGTGACGCTGCGGCGCTGCTCCGGGGCGAGACCGGCCACGTCGCTCCAGGACACCGTGCCCACGTGCCGCCCGTCGTCGACCACGGGCCAGAGCTGCTGACTGCTGCGCAGCAGGCACTCCTCGACGAACCGCTCGACCGACGTGTCGGCGCTCACGGTCTCGAACCGGGTGCGCATGACGTCGGCCAGACGGACCGAACGCAGGCTGCGCTCGGTGATCATCTGGGTGTAGCTCGACCGGGCGATGTGGGTGAGGAACCAGCCGATCAGGATCAGCCACAGACCGCCGAGGTTGCCCAGCCCGAGCACGTTGTAGAACCCGAGCGCGACGATGGCCCAGCCGAACGCCCGCCCGGCGTTGGACGCCAGCCGGGTGGCGCGCACCGCGTCGCCCGTGATCCACCAGATCAGGGCGCGGAACACCCGGCCCCCGTCCAGCGGAAAGCCCGGCACCAGGTTGAAGATGGCCAGCATCATGTTCACCGAGCCGAGCCAGATGCAGGCCGTCGCCAGCGGCGACAGGGCCGCCATCGCGGTCTCCGGGTCCTCGGCGAGCCTGGCGAGGGTCTCCTCTCCCATGAGCGCGCCGGCGACGAACGAGAAGCCGACGCCCAGGGCCATGCTCATCAGCGGCCCCACCACGGCGATCGCGAACTCCTCCCGGGGCGCGCGCGCCTCCGCCTCGATCTCCGCCATGCCGCCGAACAGGAACAGGGTGATGCGCGGCACGCGGATGCCGAAGCGCCGCGCCATCAGCGAATGGGACAGCTCGTGGGCGAGCAGCGAGGCGAAGAAGATGACGCCGGCGGAAACCGCCGTGAGCCAGGTGGTCGCCACGGACCAGGACTCGTGCCACTGGGGGAACAGGCCGGCCCCCAGGCTGTAGACGATGAGCGCGAAGATGATCAGCACGCTCCAGTCCAGGCGTATCTCGATGCCGAAGATGTCGAACAGCCGGATGCCGGAACGCTCCGCGCCGCCGATCCTGAGGTCCGTCATGGGCTTTTTTCCGCGGTCGGTGTGTCTGGACAGAGAGTATGCAACCCGCCTGCCAGGGTAAACCCCGCAGTTGCCGCAGGGCTCAGTCGTTCAGGCGCAGGGCCTCGCGCAGACCGACCAGGATCAGCTCCGGCACCACGGCGTCGAACAGCTCCTCCTGGTCGAACAGGTGGGAGAAGCCGCCGGTGCCGATCACCAGGGGCGCCTCTTCGGGAAACGCCTCCGCCGTCATGCGCGCGGTCAGTTCCTTGACCATGCCGACGTTGCTCCAGTAGACGCCGTTCTGGATGCTCTCCACCGTGCTCCGTCCGATGGCGCCCTCCGCGGGCACGATCTCCACCGAGGGCAGCTTGGCGGTACGCTCCACCAGGGCCTCCAGGGCCAGCCGCACGCCGGGCAGGATGTTGCCGCCGAGGAACTCGCCGCGCTTGCTGATCGCGGTGATGGTCGTGGCGGTGCCGAAGTCGACCACGATCAGGTGCCGGCCCGGAAACAGGGTCACCGCGCCCAGCGCGTCGGCGATGCGGTCGGCGCCGACCTCTTTCGGGTCCTTGTAGAGGATCTTCAGGCCGGTCTTGACGCCCGGGCGCAGCACCATCGGCTCGAGGCGGAAGTACTTCTGGCAGCAGGCGCGCAGCGAGTGGAGCATGTCGGGCACCACGGAGCTGAGGGCGATGCGCTCGATGCCCTTCGGGTCCACCCCGTTCTCCCGCAGCGCCGCGAGCAGGAACACGCCGAGCTCGTCGGACGACGCCCTGGCGGCGCTGGTGCGGCGGAACTGGCAGCGCAGGCTGTCGCCCTGGTACACGCCGCAGTAGAGCTGGCTGTTGCCGACGTCGAGACAGAGAATCATGCGTTGACGGCTCCCGGCAGGACGCCCGCGGCGTCGTCCGACCGGGCCGTCGCCGGCGCAGGCACGTTGTCGATCAGGCGCACGTCCCGCGTCCGCCCGTGGACCGTCACGGCGCCGAACCGGCGGCCATGGCGGGTCTCCACGTAGTCCACCTCGAATCCCGCCCGGGCGAGCCGTTCGCGGACCGCCGCGTCCGACTCGGGCGAGCGCAGCAGGCAGTGGAAGCGCGGTGCGAGCCGGCGGCCCTCGGCGTCGAGCAGCGCGTTGCGCGAGCTGAGCGCCAGGCCGTCGGCCTCGCGCACGGTCCGGCAGGGCACGATCTCGGCATCCAGGAAGAAAGCGTCCGCCATGCCGCGGATCAGCTCGAACTGCTGGTAGTCCTTCTCGCCGAAGTAGGCCCGGTCGGGACGCACCAGGTTCAGCAGCTTCATCACCACCGTGAGCACGCCGGTGAAGTGGCCGGGGCGATGGGCGCCGCACAGCTCGCCGCTGAACTCGCCCTCCTCCACCCGGTAGCGGTAGCCGTCGGGGTAGAGCGCGTCGTAGGTGGGCGTGACGACCACGTCCACACCCAGCTCACGGGCCATGTCCAGGTCCGCCTCCAGGGTCCGCGGGTAGTGCGCCAGATCGTCAGGATTGTTGAACTGGGTCGGGTTCAGGTAGATCGACAGCACCGTCACGTCGCACTCGGCGACGCTGCGCTCGATCAGCGAGGCGTGGCCGCGGTGGAGCGCGCCCATGGTCGGCACGAAGCCGATGCGGCCGGACAGCGCCCGGCGCGCCGCGCGCCAGTCGTCGAGGCTCTCGTAGACCTTCATGCGTAGGACTCCTCCCGGGCCGGAAACGCGCCGGACTGCACGTCGGCGTGAAAGCGGTCGACGGCGTCGCGGATGGTGCCGAAGCCATCGGCGTAGTGGCGCAGGAACTTCGGTTTGAACTCGGGGTTGGTGCCGAGCATGTCCTGCAGCACCAGCACCTGGCCGTCGGTGGCGACCCCGGCGCCGATGCCGATGGTGGGGACGTCGATGGCGGCGGTGACGCAGGCGGCCAGCCGGGCCGGCACGCACTCGAGCACCAGCGCGAAGCAGCCGGCGTCGGCCAGGCGGCGGGCCGACTCGACCAGCGCCCGGGCAGCGGCTTCGTCACGCCCCTGGACCTTGTGGCCGCCGAAGCCGTGGACGGCCTGGGGCGTCAGACCGAGATGCCCCATCACCGGCACGCCGGACTCGACGATGTGGGCGACGAGGTCGAGCTGACCCGCCTCCCCTTCGATCTTGATGGCGTTGGCGCCGGCCTGCATGAGCGCCTGGACCGCGTCCATCGCCGGCTCCAGCCCCTTGCGCACCGACAGGAACGGCATGTCGCCGACGATGAACTTGTCCGGCGCGCCGCGGGCCACGGCCCGGGTATGGAGCGCCATGAGCTCGACGTCGGCGTGCACCGTGGAGTCGAAGCCGTGCATCACCATGGCGAGGCTGTCGCCCACCAGCAGGGCGTCGACGTCGCTGCGGTTGAGAAGCTGGGCCGACCAGAAGTCGTAGCAGGTGACCATCGAGATGCGGCGGTTACCGCCCTTCATGGCCTTGAGGTCGAGAACGTTCAGCGGCTTTCCCATGGCTTCCTCCATGGGCAAGCGGACTCGAGGGATACCTTCAGCGGGAGAGGACCCAGCCGCCGTCGCAGCAGCGAACCCGGCGACGGGCGCTGAGCGCCGTGACGACGACGTTGCGGAAATGCGAGACGGCGCTGCATGTCGGGTACCTGTCCACCTTCGGGGATCAAGTCCACCTGCCTGAGTTGAATCCGTTACACTCGCCGGGCGAGCTCGTCAGTCGCGGTCCGCCTCCATTGATGACGGCCGCGGGCGGAAAGTACGTCAAGCTCGCGGGGATGTCCACTGTCAGGGAGGGGTTCATGCACCAGGTTCCAGCCGGCCCGGTCCGGCCGCGTCTCACGCTCATCGCCCTGCTGGCCGCCGTCGCGCTGGCCGGCTGCGGGCAGTCGGACCCGCCCGCCGGCGACGCCGCCGGGGCCACCGTCGAACCGGCGGACCTGATCATCGACAACGCGCGGGTCTACACCCTGTCCTGGGCGCAGCCCGCCGCCGACGGCACCCCCGCTGCGGACGCGCCCAGGGACGAAACCGGCTGGCATCCCGACGCCCGGGCCGTGGCCGTGCGCGACGGGCGGATCGTGTACGTCGGCAGCAGCGCCGGGGCCGCCGCCTACCGCGGCGACGCCACCGCCGTGGCCGACGTCGACGGCGCCACCGTGCTGCCGGGACTGGTCGACTCGCACACCCACATCTTCAATCTGGGCGCCAAGCTGTCCCGGGTGGATCTGTACGGCGTCGAGACCGAGGAGGAAGCCGTCGCCCGGGTGGTCGAGGCGGCCCGGGACGTTCCGCCGGGGGAATGGATCGTCGGCCAGGGCTGGGACGAGGGC
>DLCH01000072.1 GCA_002480525.1 Gammaproteobacteria bacterium UBA7803
CAGTGTCCCGTGACCCGTTGCCGCTTTGCGGACTGGATTGGCTGCGGCCATCCGGTGGGTCAAAAACACTTACCGAAGAATTTCACACGATGCGAGACCTGAACCACCAGCTCATTCAACTCTGCCGCACCAATCGTGACGGCAGCTACCAGACCCAGCACGCCCGGCGGCGGGCGTTGACGCTGATCGCGAACCAGTTGCACGACCTCGGCTTTCGGAAGATGCGCGCTGTTTCGTTGAAGCCCAAACACGTTGAGGCGCTGGTCGAGCGCTGGCGTCAGGAAGGACTCTCGGCGGGGACCATCAAGAATCGCCTGAGCGTGTTGCGATGGTGGGCCGATAAGGTCAACCGCCAGAACGTGATTGCGCGCGACAACGATCACTACGGGGTGCCCACCCGGACGTTCGTGACCAACGTGTCCAAGGAGACTTCGGTTGACGCCGCGGATCTGGCACGGGTCACGGATCCTCACGTTCGCATGAGCCTGGAGCTGCAGCAGGCGTTCGGGTTGCGCCGGGAGGAGGCGATCAAGTTCTCGCCGACCTATGCGGACCGAGGTGACACGCTGGTCCTCAAAGCGACCTGGACCAAAGGTGGCAAGGCTCGGAGCATCCCGGTTCGCAAGGCGGCGCAACGCGAGGTGCTCGACCGAGCGAGGCGACTGGCGGGGCGCGGGTCGCTGATCCCGGCGCAGCGCAATTACAAGGCGCAGTTGCGGATCTATGAACGTCAGACCGCGAACGCCGGCCTCTCCAAGCTCCATGGGCTACGCCATCGCTATGCCCAGCAACGGTACCAGGAGCTGACCGGATGGAAGGCGCCCGCGCTCGGTGGGCCGAGCGCGAGGAACTTGTCCCCGGTACAACGAGCCTGGGACCGCCACGTGCGACTGGTGATCAGCCAGGAGCTCGGGCATGAGCGCCCCACCATCTCGTCAGTCTATTTGGGTCGATGACGCGACGCTGATTCCATCCCCGATCCACGAGATGCAGTGCGATCAGAGCGGCTGGTCGCCGACGTCCATCATGGCCTCGCCCCGGCGGCGCGGTCAATTCCATTGGCGTTTGTGCGGCCGTGTAACGGCGCGAGCCCTGTCTCGGATTTCCGTTCTGATGAATGAGGGGCAACTCCACAATGGCTATTCTCATGGTCACGGGAGAATGCCGTGTCAGCCCAGATTTCCCCGCGCATCACGTGTCTGCCCATCGTGCCGAAGGCGGGGCTGGCCCTTCTGGCGAGCCTGTCGTTTGCTCTGCAGCCCGCCTATGCGGACGAGATCCAAGCCGGACGTTACTCCGTCGTCAGCCTGCTTCCCACGTCCGCACAACGTGATCCGCTCTCGAGTGTCGTCGACACCACCCTGCCGGACGCGGCGACCTCGATCGGTGAGGCGCTCGACATCCTGTTGGCTGGTTCGGGATATCGGCTGTCTGCGCCGACCACCGCGCCGGCCATCCGAGAAACGCTGCTGGCACTGCCGCTGCCGGACGCGCACCGAAAGCTCGGGCCGTTGCCGCTTCGCGAGGCCCTCGAGGTCCTCGTCGGTCCCGCCTTCGTACTCGTGGAAGATCCGATCCACCGGCTCGTGTCCTTTGAGCCCTGCTCACCGACGCCGTTCGCGCCGTCGGAGGAGTAACGCCATGGCACTCATTCTGCCGGTGATTGTGGTGCTCTGCATTCTGGCGCACGGGCGTGGAGGGCCCGAACATGCGGACTCAGCGGATTCGGGTGCGGTGGTCGAGCGACCAGCCTATGGCGCGCCTGCCTGTGAGCTCGGCCGCCGCCAGTTCCGGGATCTCACGGTCTCCGAGGACGAAGTCACGACGGTCGAATATGGCGAGGCGGACCGTGATCAGTGATGCCTGGCGCTGGATGCGCATCGGCTCACTGACCCTCCTTGCCGTGACAGGGATGACGGCTTCAGCCTCCGAATCCTCGACATCGCAGCGAAGCGTCATTCAGCGTAGCGGCACGGATCGCACCGATCTGTCTGAGAGCGAGCGGATTCAGGCGGGGCGCTGGGCGTTGTCGTCGACTGAGTGGCGGCGGTATCGCTCGTTGATGGAAGGCATCCGTGGTCGGATTAGTCCGTCGACCATCTCGCCCCTCGAGGTTCTCGGCATTCACGCCCGGGATGCGACGGAGCGCCGTCGCTACGCTGAGCGCTGGGCCGTCATGATGCGAGAGGACGCGGCCCGCATTCTGGCGTTTCAGCACGCATACGATGCCGCCATGCGGCGCCTCTTTCCGGGTGAGCCCCTGATCGACGTCGCGCAGATTCCGAGGCGCTCGAAGGAACCCGTGCTGCTGCCGAGTGATCGCATCCTGTTCTTCGCGGGTCGCGACTGCGGGGCCTGCGACGCCGTTCTCGAGCGGCTCTTGAGCCGGCTCGACAGCGTAGCCGGTATCGACATCTATCTCACCGTTGAGGAGGAGGACACGGTGCGGACTTGGGCAGCGACGCGGGATATCGAACCCGGCTGGGTCCAGCGCCGCAAGATCACGCTCAACCTCGAAGCCGGGACGCTGGCCACCCTCGTGGACGGTCCGCGCGTGCTGCCGGTCGTGCTGCGTCGGCGCGGCGAGTCGGTGACGCCGTTAGCCGGCGGGGTGCTGTGACCCCTCGCGCGGGCTGGTCAGCCCTCGTAGTTGCAGCCTGGGTAGTCGCGCCCGCTCAAGCCGACACGGACGTCCCAATCGGATATCAGCAGGTGGCGGAAGCCCACGGCATCCCGAGTGCCTTGTTCTACGCGCTGGCGCTCGCGGAGAGCGGCCGGTGGATCCCGGATCAACGAACATCCCGACCCTGGCCCTGGGCGCTCAACGTTGAAGGCAGCGGCCAATTCTTTCCCTCTCGCGAGGCTGCGCTGTCCGCTCTGGCCGTGGTACTCAGCGCGGGAAAGACCTGGGTTGACGTAGGCTTGATGCAGATCAGCTGGCACTTTCACCAACCCGCGCTGGGCACCCCCATCGAGGCGCTCGATCCCTACCGCAATCTTGCAGTAGCCGCGGAGATTCTGGTGCGGTGTCATCGGAGTCGGGGCGATTGGTGGGCGGCGGTCGGGTGCTATCACGCCCCGAATGCGCCGGAACGCGCGGAACGGTATCGGGCGCGGGTGCACGCGATCTGGACCGGCCTCCACGAAGAGACGGAGACGTGGGATGTGCGGCCGTAATGGCCGAGCGGTCATCCTGCTGGCGGTCGCGGTGTCCTCCCACCTCGCGAGGGCCGAGCTGGATGTCATTTACGACAGCGGGGCGACCAAACCGCTGGCGCCGCTGCTCGAGGTGTTGGGCGAGCCACCGGACCGCTCACCGAGCCAGGCTGCGGATCTCGGCGCCGCCGATGTCGCTCGCCTGTTGCCGATTCGCTCGCCGGGCTTGACGCCGGGGCCCGTATCCACCCGACCGCTTGTGCTGCCACACCAGGGCACGATTTCACGGCCATTCTTTCTGATCGGGTCGGATCCTCGTTCGCGCCAGTGGCTGATCGATCACCGCGACCGGCTCCGGGCGATCGGCGCGGTCGGTATGCTCGTCCAGGCCGAGTCGGTGGCGGATCTCGAAGCCATGGCGGCACTGGCCCGCGGCCTGCCGGTGCTGCCGGCCTCGGCCGATGACATCGCTAGCGCGATCGGCATCCGCCATATCCCCGTGCTGATCTCTCGTCGGGGCATCGAACAATGAGTTCGCACCCCGTTGAGGCCCTCCTGCGGCCGCCCGTGGAACTCTACTCCGCCATCGTGGCGGGCGCGATGGCGGGGACGGCCGTGCTCGCACCCTGGGTGCTGATGATGCCGCCCGGGGTGGCATACACCGCCGCGGGGGCGCTCGCCGCACTCGCGCTGTGGCGAGCGCGTCAAGCGTGGCGGGTTCTGGCCTATCAACGAAATCTCCGCCGCTTGCCGATGTACCGCCTGCGCGCCAGCCGCATTCCGGTGAGCCGCCGCAAACTGTTCCTCGGACGCGGGTTCCGGTGGACCCAGCGTCACACACAGCGGCTGCGAGACACCCTGCGCCCCGAGGTACAGCGATACGTGCAGCCGAGCCCGGTGTACCAATGGGCCCGCCGCGCCGAGGTGGCTTGGGAATCCACACCGGTGCTTAGCGCCGTTGCCTGGATGCTGCGCCAGCCCCGTTGGTGGAATCCCCTCAAACCCTTGCCCGCCCTCGGCGGTGCGCCGGCGCTCCACGCGGTGGAACCGCAGGAGCAGCCCGTGTGGATGGATCTCGCCGAGCGGGTGGGCCACACCTTGGTGCTGGGCACCACGCGAGTAGGGAAGACTCGGCTCGCCGAGCTCTTGATTGCGCAGGACATCCGCCGCGGCGACGTGGTGATCGTCTTCGACCCAAAGGGGGATGCGGACCTGTTGCGGCGTATCTACGCCGAAGCCAAGCGGGCCGGGCGGGTCCAGGATTTCTTCCTGTTTCACCTCGGCTTCCCGGAGATTTCGGCCCGCTACAACGCCATTGGCAGTTTCTCGCGGATCACCGAGGTGGCGACCCGGATCGCCAATCAGCTCCCGAGCGAGGGTAACTCGGCAGCGTTCAAGGAGTTCGCGTGGCGTTTCGTCAACATTATCGCCAGAGCATTGGTCGCCCTCGAGCGGCGCCCCGACTACCACCAGGTGCGCCGGTACATCAACGACATCGAGCCGCTGTTCGTGGAGTACGCGCAGGAGTTCCTGAACACTCGAGGTGCAGCCGGATGGGAAGCCGAGGTCGAGGCGCTGGCCGAGAAGGTGAGCGAGCGGAACCTGCCCGCGGCGCTGCGCGGCCGTCACCGGGAAGCGGTGGCGTTGCTGCGCTACCTGCAGGCCCAGGATTTCTACGATCCGGTGCTCGATGGGCTCATCTCGGCGTTCAAATACGACAAGACCTACTTCGACAAGATCGTGAGCTCGGTCGGCCCGCTCATGGAGAAGCTCACCACCGGGAGAATCGCCGAGCTCATCTCGCCCGACTATCTGAGCGACGACGGCCGCCGACCGATCTTCGAGTGGAACGACGTGATCCGCCGGAAGGGAATCGTCTACGTGGGACTCGACGCGCTGACCGACACCACCGTCGCGAGTGCCGTCGGCAACTCGATGTTTGCGGACCTGGTATCTGTCGCAGGCCACATCTACAAGCAGGGCGTGGCGGGGATACCCGGCGACGAAGCTTCTGACCCGCGTCTGCCGACGATCTCTCTGCATGCCGACGAGTTCAACGAGCTCATTGGCGAGGAGTTCGTGCCACTGCTGAACAAAGCGGGCGGCGCAGGCTTTCAGGTGACCGCCTACACACAGACCTGGTCGGACGTGGAAGCCCGCATCGGCAGTCGATCGAAGGCGGGGCAGGTCGCCGGCAACTTCAATACGCTGATCATGCTGCGCGTGAAGGAGTTGGCCACCGCGGAGATGCTCACGGATCAGCTCCCGCGGGTCGAGGTGTTCACCTTGATGAGCGTCTCCGGCGTGGACGATTCCTCGGATCCCGGGTCCGGCGTGGATTTCCGGTCGCGCAACGAAGATCGCATCAGCGTGTCCGAGGTGGCTATGCTGACACCCGCTGACGTGGTGAGACTGCCGAAGGGACAGGCATTCGCGTTGCTCGAGGGTGGCTCGCTCTGGAAACTGCGAATGCCGCTTGCCGATGACCGGGCGGATCCGGGGATGCCCGAAGACCTCGGTGCCATTGCCGAGGAGATGGCGCGCACCTACGTCACCAACGATCACTGGTACCGCGTGCCGGACAGTTGGTGGCTAGGCGTCGCCGATACGGAGGCTTCGGTCCGGGCCCGCTCGGATGGCGGCTGACCGACCTCGCGATCCGCGACGCCATGACGTGCGCCGGGGGCTGCTCTCTCGAGGTCTCACCGGGATCGCCAGGGCGATACAGTGGCTTCTATTCTCGCTTCTCTTCTCGATCGCTGTGGAATGGGTTGGGATGGCGTACTGGTGGCCGGAGCAGGGGCTCGAGCACAGTCGCGACATGCTCTCGGCTGAGATTGACTACCTGCACGCGGACGTCGGTCGAAGCCTGATCAGTGCCGATCCCGTGGCCTTCGCGAGAACGCTCGCCGACCGAACGTATTTCGTGGTGTTCGATCTCACCGGGATCGAGCGTCTCGTGCGTTGGCTGAGTGACGCTCCGAAGGGTGATGCCGGTCGGTTCCAGACTCGGATGCACGCTTGGCTCCAGCCGGCCACCGACCACGTAGTCGCCGCGATGCAAGTGAGCCAGGTCTTTGCGGTGCGGTTGGCCGTACTCCTCCTGGCGGCCCCTGTGTTCGGTCTGTTCGCTTTGGTGGGACTGGTGGATGGTTTGGTCAGCCGTGATCTTCGGCGATGGGGCGGGGGGAGGGAAAGCTCGTTTGTCTACCATTGGGCCAAACGCTCGACCGTACCCCTGTTGGTGTGCAGCTGGGTGGCCTATCTGGCGCTGCCGTTCAGCCTGCATCCAGCGTTCGTGGTGCTTCCCTTCGCGGGGCTGTTTGCCCTCGCGGTGGGTGTGACGGCAAGCCGGTTCAAGAAGTATCTGTGAAGCCAGAGTCCATGCGATAAATGGAACGTCCAATCTGCAAATCTGGGGGCCGCCGGACACCGATACGATTGTGTGCGATAACAAGCAATGTGAGAACGGCTTCTCATCCAGATCTTCCTTCTGTACGGCCGCGTAGACATTCACGACACCCTGCCGTCGGTCCCTGATCGCTGATCGAATCATCGATGGCCAATGATCGGCGTCGCTGTACCTGCTTTCACCAGAGCCTCAGCCTGGTCAGCCAGGGCCGGGCTGCAAACGTGCCATCACCAGCAGCTCCCCCAGTGTTTCTCATGGAAACTGTACTTCCGCGCGTTGAGGTCACCCTGTTGAGGCACTGGGACGAGCCTGTGAAGAGCTTGGAAGTTGTCGGGGGCTGAGCCGCTGCTCTCCGACAATGGGTGGCCATAGTCCGGGGCATCAGTGACCTCGATGCCGAGACGCTGGAGACCAACAGCAACCTGATCGCCGCCTAGCTTGCCAAACCGGCAAGTGGGTGGCTTGCCGTTCGGGCAATAGACACCGTTTTCAGAATCAGGCCCCTGGATACGTTCTGGCTCCGCGAGGACCTGGAGTAGCTCCAGAGCAACCGGGAGGCACTCAGCGATTCCGAGAGGTGAAAGGTGGCCGTGCTGGAGTGCAGACAGGTTTACGGAGGGGCGATTGCCTGCCGGTTACGGTGCGGACACCATGTTACGCGCCCATCCCGTAACCAGAAATGCGACATACATCCTTTCCTTCGCCATACAGAGGGCATTAGCGTTGCCGTGCCTGATGGATTGCGGAGGAGTTTCCAGCGAGGGCGCTCGTCCGCGAGCAGATTCAAGTAGAGGATCTCCCCGCATCGGCAAGGGCAAAGCAGGGCAGCGAACTCCTCGAACCCGTCTTCTTCGACCACGTACAGTACGCGCCTCTTCAATATCGACGGCAGATCTTCCCTAACGACGCGCACCATATAGCGCCCCGCGAACAGCGACGCTAGCCACAGCGAGATCCAAGTCCATACTGACCTAATCCATTTCACAGATCACTTCACTTTCATCAATTCCAGCTGGCCGAGCAGAGGCTCTACGTCGCCGAGACCAGTCCTGCCGGCCAGAATGTCGCAGGTCCCCGTCTCGGCCTCGCTGATTAGCTCCATACTGGCGAGGCTGAATTGAACTGCGGCATGTTCGGCGTTCTCTTCTTCGCGATAGGGGTGGAGACGCGCGAGGAACTCGTTCACGGCCAGCGAGGCCGCAAACATGTTGACGCTGATGACAGCTGGGCGGTGATTCTCGCCGCCAGCTATATAGCCCTCGTCGACCTGCTGGCGGTACGCCGCCGGGTCATTCCGCGCCAGGCCAGCCTGGGCGACCTGGCTCATGGAAAAAAGGCCCCGGCTCATCAGGCTCGATTTACCGGGCTGTAGATAGTTGACGGTCCCGCAGACCTCCCGGATCCCCTGCCTACCCCACCGCTGGTCCGGGAGCAGCCGGACTCCGATGTCGAAATAGGGGATCGAATAATAGGTTGAAATAGTGTTCAGCAGGTAGCGGCCGTCGACGCTGTCCATGCATCCGAACACCACGTCGCATTGGGCCACCTCGTGGACGGCCTCCCTGGTCCAGAGGTTCTCCTCCAGCGCTACGACGCGCGTTCCAAGGCCAGCTCGCTCGATCGCCTCTTTCTGAAGCAGAACCTTCGGGCGCTGCCGCCTGGCGTCCCTGATCGTGCTGTTCAAAACGCGGTTAATGTTCCGTTCCTCGGCAGGTTCGTCGTCGACCAACACCAGCTCCCCGACGCCAAGGCGGTAGAGTTGTTCGACCACAGGGCTTCCGGTTCCGGATGCGCCGACCACCGCGATCGATAGTCGTCGCAGCCGTTCGATCGTGCCGTCGTCGAAGATTTGTGATTGGGAGGCGAGGAAGCCCGGTGTTTCTAATCGGTCGTGAGCCGGGTACCAGAACTTAAGGTCATCCCCCGCGACGTTGACTTGCGAGAACGGCTGAAAATGGGGTTGTCCCGGCCAGAGAATGCGCGCCAGTATCGCTCCATCGGGGAGCATGATGGCGCTCCCGTGCGGAACCTTGTGCTCGACCCAGTCGTGAATCATCGGAAGCAGCTGCCGGTCAGCTTGGTCGTCGATTGGAGAGAACTCGCCATGGCCGCCAGGATGGCTGTGTATTTTTACGACCGACAGTCCGTGCTCCTCCGCCTGGTCCAGTGCCGGTGCAAGAGAGTCAGTGGACCAGCGGACGCGGCCCGGCAAGCGTTCCGCGCATTCCAGCTGCGGAATCTCAACGATCGTTCGAACCAGCAGCCGGTGGCGCCGGAGTCCACCCCTCCTGCCGCAGAGCAAAATGGCAACGGCTTCTTTGCCGTCACCGGGAAACAGGATCTGCCGCAGCCTGGCATATTGATCACCGGAGAGCGTCAACGTGATTGGTGCCGTCATGATTCGAACTCTCTCGCCAGCCACTCCTCCACCAGCAGGATATGAGTGCCCAGATTGTCGGTGCTCGGCTGCCAGGGGTGCTTCGCCGTCCGGTGCCGCGACCAGCGCTGGAAACTCTTGCCGTCGATTGCCTGGGTGGACTGCGTCGCCCCGATCCGGCGGCCGTCCTTGCGGCGGATGGCCGGGTGGAAGTAGACCATGTCCAGCGGTGCCGGCGGATAGCCCGATTCAATCCGGATTGCAGCCGTGACATGGCTTTGCACGTATCCGCCGTGGGTCGGGAATTCGTGGATGAGCACCCAGGGCGAGCCGTCGAGTATGGCTTCCCAGGGAAGGCCATACTCGTTCAGGAACGCCTGGTCGTCCGGGGGAAGCTCAAACTCTCGCCTCGGCTCCATCCTATCCCTCCGTCTGGTCCCGCGGCAGCGCCTTGAACTTCTCCAGGCCCGGCCTTCGCAGATCGACGTGCTCATCCAGGCCGACTTTCTCGGGCTTCGCGCCCGCCCGCTTTACGCGCAAGGTGTAGTCGTCCGCCGGGAGGAGCCCGGCCAAGGTCAGCACTTCGCGCCCCGTCGGCTTGGGGTCGTGGATCACGAACGGCTCGCCGTTGACCTTGAGGCGGTAGCCTCTGGCCAGCGGCGGTTGCTCTCCCCGCCGCGCGTATTCCTCGAGATCGATGATGTCGTCCAGTACCGCCTCGATCCCCTGATCTTTCCGGTGTATTTCCGTGTTGCTCATCTTTTCAACCTTTCGTTTCTAGCGAATGTCGGCCAGAACGCGGCCGCCATAACAACATGACATAGCATGCTATGTTTATCAAGCACGAATATAGCGCGCTTGATATTTCTAGCAGTATCGTGTGAAATTGCTTAAGGAACAAAAGCTTATGGCAACCGGGGACGATCATGGGCGACGAGATTTCATTGGGTGAGTACCTACGATCTATCCGCGAAGATCGCGGATTCACGCTCAGAGGCGTTGAGGAGGCGACGGAAAAGCAGGTGTCCAATGCCTATCTCAGCCAGATCGAGAACGGCAAGATCAAGAAGCCATCGCCAAATATCCTGCTGGTGCTTGCGGATCTCTACGGCATCGACTTCGAGGGCTTGATGCGCAGGGCCGGCCACCTGACGCCGCCGCGCCGGAGCAGCAGCGAAGCACGCCACGGCCGGGTTGCGACATTTGCCGAGCATGACCTTACGCCGGAAGAAGAATCTGAACTCATGAAGTATCTGAGGTTTCTGAGAAGCCGGGAGAAGACGGGTGGCAAGACCTGACGACAGCAGCCTAGCGCCGCATGATCTGCGGATTATCGAGGAACGGGCGCACCGGCTACTAGACGAAGCTGACGGCTGGGACCAGTTCCCGGTCCCGATCGACGAGATCCTTGGTGCGGCGGATCTGCAGGTCGCTCCGGCCGGCGCGTTCGATGCGGCGTCGATCATCGCCTACATCAAAGGCAAGACCGCCGTCGCGGCGAACGCGATCAAAAGCGCGGTATCTAAGGTGTTTGGACTCTACGATGCGGGAGAGCGCCTGATTCACATTGATACGACGGTCGTCCAGTCGAAGCAGAATTTCCTGAAGCTCCACGAGACTGGCCACGACCGGATACCGACCCACAGGAAGCTCTTCCGGCTCTTCCAGGATTGCCGCGAAACGCTCTCACCGGAGATCGCCGACCAGTTTGAACGCGAGGCGAACAACTTCGCCCGCTACGTGCTGTTCAAAGGCAGCACGTTTGGCGAAATGGCAGCCGACCACGATCTTGGAATCAGGATACCGATGAGACTGGGGAAGAAGTTCGGGGCGTCGGTCTATGCTTCATGCCGGGAGTACGCGCGGACGAATCGCCGAGAATGCCTGGTCTATGTTTTGGAGCCTTTGCAGACAGGCGAGGGGCTGGTCTACTACGCCGAGGTTAGAAGAATAGAGCCGTCACCCAGCTTCCGGCTTCGTTTTGGGACACCCATCGACACGCGCATAACGCCTCGCCACGCGCTATGGCCCGTGATCCCCATTCGGCGAAAAATGACTGCCCCCCTGGAGATCGTAATGACGGATTTGAACGGTCAGCGTCATGTGTGTCTTGCCGAAGCATTCGATACGACCTACAACATCGTAGTTCTGATCTACCCATGCCGGGCTCTTGCGACCTCGGTGTTGACGGCGCGCTAGCATCGCCCGTGACAGTGGGCTAGGCCGAAGCAATCCAGCCCGCACCGGCGCGATGAAGGATACGCCCCGGAAGAGCCACTATAGTCGCAGAGCTTGGCGGCGCAGGCTGGTCGGTCTCTGACTACCTGCTGGGCCTGCTCGTGCTCATTGGTTCGTTCACAGCCAATACTGCTCCTTTTTGGCTGCCGATGTCGCGACTGGTGTCGGGGGAAACCTCGTGAATCCAGCCGTGGTAAAGTCCATCCGCGATATGAGAGTGGAAGGGGGTGACCATGATGCGGGAAATGGTCTGTACGGCGTTTTCGCTATTGATGGCTCCGGTCATGGGGGCCTTGGCCGTGGACGAGCGAGAGGGCTACAACATCACCGTGTCGATCAAGGTTGATGAGCAGAAGCAGGACGGCAGGCCGTGGGATGCCGGGGGAACCAACGCTCTTCCGGACATTAGAGGGACGATCATATTCATCAACGACAACGAAAAGGCGCTAGACCTTCCGAGACGTCAGGACACGCTCAGCCTGCAGGTTTCAATGCGCAACGTCCGCCTCAAGCCCCAGGACCAGATTCAGGTCATCATTGAAGATGAAGATTTCGTATTCAACGATCAGATCGCTGAAGGCTTCCTCACCTATGAGGGTGGCACCCGATTTGTCGTCAAGAACGGCGCGGCTTCGTTCGAGTTCGATCTGGAGGGTGCGGAAACGATGTCCGTCGATCAGAGATCGCATGAACACGAATAGAAATAGATGTTCTGTGCTTCAGGCTATCCCTCCGCCAGCGGCGGCCATCCCCGCGGACGCCCGGTCCCGAAGTCTATCGTCAGAGCGTGCCTGGTTCGGGTCGCCCTCCAGTTTCGTGGCGGACAAATCTGCCTGATCTTCGCCATGCGCGCTTCGGCGTGCTTCTTGTTGTGTTTGTGGATCGCTTCATCTCGGACATGGACGGCGAAGCCGCGATCCTGAACGTGAGCGTCGCCCATGCAGCGCTGCGCGAATCGATACCGCGCAGAACCCACGACTGGCCTGTGCGGCGTAACAGGTCCTTCCACGGGAGGCGCTGGCCTAATGAGCCTAATTCCGGCGCGTTCAGGGCGAGCGTAGATCGAGACGGCAGCTGCTTGCAATCGAAATGGGCACGCGGTTCCCTCCTTTTGGCCGGTTCGCTCGGAAGCGGCCCGCTGCCATAGATGCCGAGGACACAGCCGGCAATGGAAGATCGTCGTCTCGTAGCCTCGCTGCGATAGCGTCTCGCAACAGACTCAGCGAACCACGACGCACCGCGCTGGCGTTTCTCCTGTCGTTCGGCCCGTGAACCTTCAATGATCGGATTCATGAACCGACGCCACGCCCACTCCATCTTGATTGCGACGCGAGCTTTGGCGGTGGCCCTGATTGTGACCGTGAGCGTGCCGGCACAGGCGGATCAGGATGCCGAACGAGAGCTCCTGGCGAGATTGGGGTATGAGCTGGCGGCGCTGACAACGTTGATGGACGACGCGGAAGCGGCCGCCAATCCCGATGCCCGCGTTCGCTTCCGCTACGACTGGCTGCGCGAGGACATCCGGCGTGTCCGCACGGGCATTCAGGAACACGTTGATGCCCCCCGTGCGGAGCCCCGGACCGTTGCGCCGCTGCGCGGCGACTACCGACGGTGAGCGAATCCCATGACCGCCGAACAGAATGCTGCCTTCCAAGCTGGCTCGGGCGTCACGGCGAGCACCCTGCTCACAGCCATCGCCAGCATTGTCCTGGTACTCGCGTTGGTGTGGGTGATCTGGGTCACTTTGGGGTCGTTTCGGGCCTGGCAGGACGGCCAGATCAGCTTGTTCGACCTCACCTGGGCAACGCTGCGGGCCAGCATCGTGTTGCTGGTACTCGGGTTCTATCTGCGATGAGGCCCGCGGATCTGCTGGCCCTCCGGGACCGGAATCCACACCAGGTAATCAATCGGGGCAACGCCCCAGTAGTCAGGGAGATGGCGATGAAGAACGAACGACACACATACTTGGTCATGCTTGCGATGGCTGCCTGGGGTGCGCTGCCGTGGCCCGTGTGGGCCGCGCTGCCAACGCCGGTCCCGCCGAGCACGGCGCCCGCTGCAGGTGACTGGATCGGACTGATCGAGGGCTACATCCGGGATGGTGGGATCGTGCTGGGACTCGCGATCGCGGTGCTCGGTTTCCTGTGGGTGGCGTATCTCGCCTTCGCCAAATTCAACGAGGCGCGGCAGGGTCGGGCCGAATGGGCCGAGGTTGGCGTGCTCGGCATCGTCGGCGCGGTGGTGCTCATCTTTGCGAGCTTCCTCTTGACCGAAGCGGCTGGGGTGATCTGAAGCCCCGTGTCCGAGCCCCGCGACATCCTGGCCGATCGCCTGAACACGCAACCCGCCATCTTCAAGGGTTGCTCGTCGAGCGAACTGGGCGTCATGGCCGGCGTTTCCGTCGGCGTCTGGCTGCCGCTCGGTCTGCTGCTGGCGGGGCTCATGGGCGCCGTGACGATGGGTTTCGGCATCGCGGGCGTCGGCACTGTGGCAACGGTCGTGGCACTCGCCGGCGTGTTCCAGCGCCTGAAACGCGACCGCCCGGACGGCTACTACCAGCAACGTCTGCTGCTTTGGCTGGACGAACGGGGCCTCCGACGGGCGCAGTTCGTCCGGCGGAGCGGTGCCTGGAACATCGGCAGGACCCATCATGGGCCGCTATCGCCACGAGATCGATAACGTGCGCGCGCACCTGCGCTCGCTCTGGGTGGTGATCGGCTTTCAGGCCGTCCTCATTACCGCGCTCTGGTACGGCTGGAGCCGGGCGCCGGAGCACCTCACCATCCACGTGCCCCCGGACCTTCGCGCGGGCGGAATGTTTGCCGCCGGTGAGGTCCCGCCACCGAACGTCTACACCTTCGCGTTCTACGTCTTCCAGCAGCTGAATCGCTGGCCCGAGGACGGCGCCAGGGACTATGGACGCGCGATCTTTCGGATCGCGCCCTACCTGACGCCGCGCTATCGCGCGGACCTGCTGGCGGAACTCGAGGAAAAAGGTCGTCGTGGCGAGCTGGCCTCGCGCGTCCGCGGCGTCCAGCAGCTCCCGGGACACGGTTATGAGGAATATCGGGTCGACCCACTCGGAAGCGGTTCCTGGCTCGTCTGGTTGGACTTGGAGCTCGTCGAGTCGGTCCGAGGCATGACGGTCAAACGCACCAACATTCGGTATCCGCTGCGCGTGGTGCGCTATGCGGTGGACCTCGAGACCAATCCGTGGGGGCTCGCCCTCGATGGGTACGGCGCCGACGGACCCCGGCGTCTCACCGAGTCCGAAGCCCTGGAGGAGCCTGGCACCGATGGCCCGATCTCCTAGCGCTCGTGCCATCCTGACCCTGGTGGCGTGCCTGTTCAGTATCAGCCTACAGGCTTCGACGCCGCCGCCAGATCGAATCCCCTGGCAAAAGGCGCCCATAGCCGTCGAACTCCCCGTCGGGCTCGAGCGGACCATCGCATTTCCCGGTCCCGTCAAGGTGGGGGTGCCGGCGGGGCTTGAGCGCGTGCTCCGCGTGCAGAGCATCGCGGGCACGGTCTATGTCCTGGCCAGCCGACCCTTCCCGGCATCCCGCCTCATCGTGCGGCGCCTCGATGATCCGGCCGTGTACGTGCTCGACGTGTCGGCGGCACCCGGGCGCGAAAACTCAATCCCGTTGGTCATCTTTCATCCCGACGAGGCGATCGAGGACGAGGAGGGCGCGTCAGGAGATGAGCCCGTCAGCTACGGCTATGTGACGCTGACCCGCTACGTCGCCCAGCAGCTCTACGCGCCGGCTCGACTGCTCGAGAGTCTGCCCGGGGTCGTGCGCGTGCCCGTCAAGGAGGAGCCCGTCCCGCTTGTCCGGGGTGGGGCGGTGGAGGCGGTGCCGCTCGTCGCCTGGCGTGCGAACGCCCTCCACGTCACCGCCGTCCGGCTCACGAATCAGTCCAGACGCCCTCACGTACTCGATCCGCGGGTCCTTCGAGGGGCCTGGCTCGCGGCGACGTTTCAGCACAACCGGCTCTTGCCGGCGGGGGACGAGGCCGATCAAACGGTCGTATATCTGATCTCCACCCGACCGTTTGCGGCCTCGCTCTAAGGCGTATGCCCGCGCCGACCACAAACCGGCTTCTGCCCATCCTCGGCGCAATCGTGGTGGTGTGTCTGGTGTTCGCGACCTTGAAGTCCTGCAGCGAGGCGGACCACAACAGGCCGATGATGGCGGGCGTTCCCCAGGCGCCGCCGCCGGACGCCGATACCCCCGCCGACACCATCAAGACGCTGACCGCCAACGTGGCGGCCATGACGGGGGAGGTGGAGGCGCTACGCCGGGACAACGCCGCGCTGCGCGAAGAGAACCAGCGGCTCGCGGCGAGCCGCACGCAGATTGAGGAGAACGTGGCCACGCGGCTCCGGCGTGAGCTCTTGGCCGAACAAAAAGACGACGCGAACCACGCCCGGCGGGAGGCCCAGGCGCTCGAGTCGTTGACCCGTCGCGTCGATCGGCTGGCCGAGTCCCTGGCCGAGGCGAGTGCTCGGGTGAGCGACATCCCCGTGGGACTGGGGTTCGATAGGCCAGGGCGGAATGAAAGCGTCACGCCCCGCCTGGTCTGGGTCGAGCCGCTCGACCAACCGCAAGCCGCTGACACACCACCTGGGCTCCTCGATCGGGCCGGGAAAACCGCGGGACGTTACCTCGGTACCGCTGCTGAGCGGTCCGGTGAGACTGCCCCAGGCCGCGACAGCCGGAGCGCAGCGGCGGAGGCGCGCCCCGTCTATACGGTTCCGCGTAACGCGACGCTCTTGGGGTCGACGGTGATGACGGCGCTGGTGGGGCGTATTCCGCGGGACGGTCAGGTGCGAGACCCGATGCCGTTCAAGGTGATCACGGGGGCTGAGAACCTGGCCGCCAACGGCCTCACGGTCACCGGGGTGCACGGCATGGTCTGGAGCGGTACCGCAATAGGGGACTGGACCCTCTCCTGTGTCACCGGACACCTCGAGTCGGTCACCTTCGTCTTCGACGACGGCACGATCCGCACCGTCTCGAGCGACGATCGGCAGGGGCAGGACGGGCGAGACGAGCCGCTCGGCTGGATCTCGGATGCCCAGGGGATCCCGTGCATCAGCGGCCAGCGCAAGAGCAATGCCGCCGCGTTCCTGTCCCAGCGGATCGGCATCCAGGCCGTGCAAGCGTCCGCCGAGGCGGCCGCCGCAGCCGAGACTACCTCGGTGGTGACCAACACCGGCACCATCACCGACCGCGTCACCGGCGATGTCGGCGACTTCGTACTCGGCAAGACACTCTCCGGCGGCAGCGAGGAGGTGGCGAAATGGCTGCTCGAGCGCCAGTCCCAGAGCTTCGACGCCGTGTTCGTCCCGGCCGGCACCAGCGTCGCCATCCACGTCGATCGCGAGCTCGCCATCGATCTAGACCCTCAAGGCAGGAAACTGAGCCATGCATCCTCATCTTCGACCGATCGTTCTCACCGTCTGGACTAACCTCGTGCTCATGGGCTGCGCGAGCACCAAGGACTCGGTGCTCCCCGACGACGGGCCGTCCATGAAGTCGATCTACGACGCCCATGTGGCGTCCGTCGGTGCCGAGGCGGTGACGGCGCTGCGACGCGAGGTTGCCGGCCGCCCGGTCGGGCATGACGATGTGGATCTGGCCGGCTACTCGCGAACCGCGTACACGGAGCTCGAGACGATGTTCCCGCGACTTCCGAACCCGACGCTCGTCATGTACGTGTTCCCGCACCTGGCCGGCGTCGAGCGGGTCCCGGTGCCCGGCTACGCGACGACGTTTCCGCTCTACGAGCGCGTCGAGTACGCGCTGCCGGGCGAAGTGCCGAGCGGCCAGCGCTGATGAGGGGCGGGTTGCCGTTTGGCCGGCGTCCGCGCGTTGAATCCAACGCCACGCGTTCCTCAGGCGGGCGCGGGCCCGTCACCACGGCCGAGGTCCAGGCCCTCTACGCGCGGCCCCCGACCTTCACGGACCTGTTGCCGTGGACCGAGTACCTGCCGGAGAGCCGGGCGTTTCTGCTCGAGGATGGCGTCAGCGTCGGCGCGCTCTTCGAGCTCACGCCGGTCGGCTGTGAAGCCCGCACCCCACGATTTCTGACCGAGCTGCGCGATGCCATCCAGACCGCCCTCACTGACGCGATTCCGGAGGTCGATGAGGCTCCGTGGATCCTGCAACTCTATGTGCAGGACGAGCCGAGCCTCTCGGCTTTGCTGCGTGACGTCGAAGCCTACCTGCCGGCCGCGTCAGGAGACAACGCCTGCACGCAGCCGTACCTGTCGCTGCTACGGGCTCATTGCGCCCGCATCAGCCGCCCAGAGGGCCTCTTCGAGGACACGGCCGTCAGCGGAACCCCATGGCGCGGCCACGTAAGGCGGGTGCGCGCGGTGCTCTATCGGCGGGTGAACCCGCGCGGACGGCGGCCGAGCGCGGTGGAAGTCGAAGCCGAGCTGAACGATGTCGCCGCGCGGTGGGAGAGTGCCCTCGCCTCGGCGGGCGTGCGGGCCCAGCGCGGCACCGGCGAGGACTTCTACCAGTGGCTATTGCCCTGGTTCAACCCGCGCGCCCCGATCGCCGGCGGAAATCCGGATCGGCTGCTGACGAGCGTGCCTTATCCCGGGGATGAAGACCTGCCGTTCGGGGCCGATTTCGCGGAGGCGCTGACCTTATCCATGCCGCGCTCGGAGGCAGCCTCGGCGACCTGGTGGTTCGATGAGCTGCCGCACACCGTGGTGACGGTCCAGGGGCTGCGGCGCCCTCCGGACGTCGGACACCTCTGCGCCGAGCGCCTCTGGGGGGATCGGGTGTTCTCGCTCTTCGACCGGTTACCCGAGCATACGATCCTGGTGCTCACGATCACGGTGAAACCCCAGGACCGGATCCGCAATCACATCGGCCTGGTCAAGCGGGCCGCGGTCGGTGATTCCGCCGAGGCGACGCTGACCCGAGAAGACGCGACGCTGGTCGAGCGTGAGATGGCCAGCGGCAACAAGCTCTATCCGCTGGCGATGGCCTTCTACGTTCGCGGGGAGGATCTCGCGTCGCTGCGGGCCAACGTCAATCGACTCAACGCTTTGCTGTTGCCCAATGGCATTCAGCCGATTGCCCGGGAAGCCGATCTGCTGGCGCTCGACAGCTACCTGCGCCATCTACCCATGGCCTACGACGTCCGCTTCGACCGAATCAGCCGCCGCTCGCGGCTGGTGTTCTCGAGCCACATCGCGAACCTGTTGCCCCTCTACGGCCGCTCGCGGGGCACCGGCCATCCGGGGCTCGTGTTCTTCAACCGGGGTGCGGAGCCCCTCGTGTTCGATCCGCTGCGTGATCGCAAGAAGAACGCGCACATGCTGATTCTCGGACCGACCGGAGCCGGCAAGTCGGCGCTATTGGTGTATCTGCTGCAGCAGATGGCGGCGGTCTATCGGCCGCGGATCTTCATCATCGAAGCCGGCGGATCGTTCTCGCTCCTCGGCCAGCACTTCGCGCGCCACGGCCTGACGGTGCACCAGGTGAGCCTCAATGCGGAAGCCGACGTGAGCCTGCCCCCGTTCGCCGATGCGCTGCGCCTGCTCGACCGGCGGGCACCCCACATCCGCGGTACCGAGTTGACGGGTGATGCGCCGCACGCCGCCGATGATGATGAGCCAGAGGGTCCGGGGCGGGACGTGCTCGGTGAGCTCGAGATCGTCGCCCGGCTCATGATCACCGGCGGGGATGGTCGCGAGGAAGCGCGCATGACGCGGGCGGATCGTCTTTTGATCCGCCATGCGATTCTTCAGGCTGCGAAAGCGGTGGCCGAGGAAGGGCGTGAGCCCGTCCTGACCCGCAACGTGGTGGCGGCCTTACATCGCATCGGTCGGGACATGAGCCTCCCCGAGCACCGGCGTCATCGAGCGATCGAGATGGGTGACGGCATGGCGCTCTTTTGCTCAGGCACGGCCGGGCACTTCTTTGACCGCCCGGGGAAGCCCTGGCCGGCGGCCGACGTGACGATCCTAGAGACCGGCTTGCTCGCCCATGAGGGTTACGAGGACCAGCTGACGGTGGCCTACGTGTCCGTGATGAGCCACATCAATGCGCTGGTGGAGCGCCGGCAGCGCGATGCGCGCCCGACACTCGTGGTGACCGACGAGGGTCACCTCATTACGACGAATCCCTTGCTCGCCCGCTACGTCGTCAAGATCACCAAGATGTGGCGCAAGCTCGGGGCGTGGTACTGGACCGCGACCCAGAACCTCGAGGACTTCCCCGATGCCGCCAAGCGCATGCTCAACATGATGGAGTGGTGGGTGTGCCTGGCCCTGCCGAAGGAAGAGGTGGATCAGATCGCTCGCTTCAAGGACCTCACGGACGAGCAGCGGAGCCTGCTGTTATCGGCGCGCAAGGAACCGGGCAAGTACGTCGAAGGCGTGGTGCTGTCCGACCAGCTGGAAGCCCTGTTTCGGAGCGTCCCGCCGCCGCTCTCGCTCGCGCTTGCCATGACCGAGAAACACGAGAAGGCCGAGCGCGCCCGGATCATGCAAGAGCGCGGCTGCAGCGAGCTCGACGCGGTGCACGTCGTGGCCGAGCGCATTGCGGCGCAGCGCGGGGACTGACATCGAACCAAAACGGCGCACCGGGCTGAGCGGTTTTTTCGTTCTCCACGGCGCGTTCTGGCGGGAGGATGCCCTTCGTTGCCTGCACGACGACCAGACCATGGCGTTTTCTTCCACACTCACGGCTCTCGCACTGACCGCGGCGCTGCTCTGGAGCGGCAGCCCTCGAGCGGCGGAGGCGATGCATCTCGAGGTGTTCGCCGCGGCCGAGGATCGGGTCGACGGCCAGCCACCGCGCCAATGGCCCCACGCCACCGTCGCGGTCTATCGCGTTGACGGCCTCGCCGAGCTCGAATCCGTCCTCTCCCAAGCGCTACCGGCTGACGTGAAGGTCGCCCAGGCCGAGGCAGCGCGTCGAATCGGCCGGCTGGACGACACACAGATAGCTGCGGCCAAGAACGCGGCCACCGGGCTCGCGAAGGCCCGCCAGTACGGCCTCGACCGCTATCCCGCCATCGTCGTCAACGGTCGGGCCGTCCTCTATGGTGTCACGGACCTCGCGGACGCCGCCCAACGCTACGGCGCCTGGCTCGAGGCCCGGTCGCGGTGAAGGCCTCGAAGGCCCTCGCGCTGCTCCTCGCGATCTACACCTCGATCCCGGGGCACGCGGCCTCGATTACCACGGCCGAGATCACGGCCCAGACCACGTCCGCGGCGCTGGCGTGCATGCGCTGGATGCCGGTTGGGGTGTGCTTCTGGCTGCGGTGTTCCCTCTTCGAGTGCAGCATCGAGACGGCGGTCAAGGTGGGGCACTACACCCCCGATCTCGTGGTGAGCGTCTACAACGAGCTGGGCGGCAATCCCTGGTCGGAGATCCGGGCGACGCTCGGCCTCGCCCAGCGCACGGCGGCGACGGGGCTCCTGGGAACGCTGTTGCCGGTGCCGATCGACAGCGCCGGCAACCGCACCGAAGGGACCGGCGACCGGCGTGATCACAAGAATCTCATCTTCCGCGAGACCGACGCGATCGGTCATCCGCTGAGCTCCCTTGCCGGCCTGGTGGGCGAGACGGGCCTCGCGTGCGCGTCGCAGGCGACCAGCTTCGTGCCGTATTTTCAGTCGGGCGTGGATGCCCTGGCATGGCGCCAGGAGATTCCGGAGATTTTCTACCCCGCGAGCTGGATCCCGGGGCTGCGCGAGGTGGGGACCTGGCCGCTCCAGACCTGGGGCAGCGTCCATCCGCGCACCGGCTGGTCGACGCAGGCCGAGGAGCCGAAAGCGGCCGCCCTCAACGCCCAGCGCGCCGGGGACATCGTGACCCGCACGGGCCAGCCACACCTCTACCTGCCGCTCACCGGACCCGATGCGGGTGGTCAACGCGTCTGGCCGCCCGGGCCCCTGGTCGAGGCGGATCCCGCAACCGGGGTCTGGCAGATGCTGGCGCCCCGGCCTGAGACCGCCTGCGAGGCGTTCGGCACCAACGACCTGCTCGACCCGACGGGTTGGAGCGGCGGTCGTCTGGACCCCGGCGGTGACTACGTATGGAACCTCTGGCGGCCATATCAATGCTGCGACCGACGGGGCCAGGCGCTCTTGCTGGACATCAACTGGATCGATTATCCGCCATGACCCGACTGACCCTGACCTCCGGACGTTCTACAACATGGCCCCTACTGCTCGGGTGCCTGGCGATGGGCATGGCCGAGGCGGCGCAAGGGCCCACCGAGGACGGATTCTGGTACTACGAAATCGGCGGGGCGGAGCCGGTCTCCGCGCCCGCCAACCCTTCCGTGGTCTCCGTCACCCTCGGCGGCTCGGCGCAGCTGGGACTCGGCTACAGCTGCGGCCGGTTCGACCCCGTCGCCGCGGTCACCAGCACCCTGAACGACATCGGTGACGGGGTCGACGACATGATGAACGCCATGACGGCGGCCGCCACGGCGGCGATCGCCGCGCTGCCGGCGCTCATCCTGCAGCGCGCCAATCCTGGCCTCTACGATCTGTTTCAGAACGCGCTTCTCAAAGCCGAAGCGACCATGCAGCTCGCCACCAAGTCGTGTGAGCAGATGGAGGCCGAGATCGCCCGCGGCAAGAACCCCTACGCGGATCTCATCACGTTGTCCAAGGGCAACGACTGGAAAGTCCAGATGGGGATTGGCGGCAACGACGCCGTGACCGCGAAAGCGGCCGTCGAGGCCGCGAACGGCGACAACGGCGTGCCGT
>DLCH01000028.1:0-11374 GCA_002480525.1 Gammaproteobacteria bacterium UBA7803
CGGCGGCTGCCTGCACTTCGTCATCAACAACCAGATCGGCTTCACCACCCACCGGCAGGACGACGCCCGCTCCACCGAGTACTGCACCGAGGTCGCCAAGATGGTGCAGGCGCCGATCTTCCACGTGAACGCGGACGACCCGGAGGCGGTGCTGTTCGTTACCCAGCTCGCCGCCGACTACCGGATGGAGTTCCGCAAGGACGTGGTCATCGATCTCATCTGCTACCGCCGCCGCGGCCACAACGAAGCGGAAGAGCCGATGAAGACCCAGCCGCTCATGTACAAGAAGATCCGCTCCCATCCGTCGGTGCGCGCCCAGTACGTGGACGCGCTGGAGGCCGAGGGCACGATCGGCCGGGACGAGGCCGACCGGATGGCGGACGAGTACCGGGGCACCCTGGAGGACGGCGGACACGTGGCGCTGTCCCTGGTCAACGAGCCGGACACCAAGCTGTTCGTCGACTGGACGCCCTATCTGGACAAGGACTGGGACGAGCCCGCCGACACCCGCGTGCCGCTGCCGGTGCTCCAGGACCTGGCCCATCGCCTGGAAGCGCTGCCGGAAGGCTTCGTGATGCAGCGCCAGGTGCAGAAGATCATGGAGGACCGGCACAAGATGACCGCCGGCGCCATGCCCATCAACTGGGGCTACGGCGAGACCATGGCCTACGCCACGCTGCTGCACCAGGGCTACGGGGTCCGCCTGACCGGCCAGGACAGCGGGGTCGGCACGTTCTCCCACCGCCATGCCTGCCTGCACAATCAGAAGGACGGCACCCGCTGGATTCCGCTGAACCAGCTCCGGGACGACGTCAATTTCGACATCTACGACTCGCTGCTCTCGGAGGAGGGCGTGCTGGCGTTCGAGTACGGCTACGCCACCACGATGCCCAACGCGCTGATCATCTGGGAAGCCCAGTTTGGCGACTTCGTCAACGGCGCCCAGGTGGTGATCGACCAGTTCATCTCCAGCGGCGAGGCGAAGTGGAACCGCCTGTGCGGTCTCACCATGCTGCTGCCCCACGGCTACGAAGGCGCCGGCCCGGAACACTCCTCGGCCCGGCTCGAGCGGTTCCTGCAGCTCTGCGCCCAGCACAACATGCAGGTCTGCGTGCCCACCACGCCGGCCCAGATCTTCCACATGCTGCGCCGTCAGGTCATCCGGCCAGCGCGGCTGCCGCTGGTGGCGCTGACCCCGAAGAGCCTGCTGCGCCACAAGCTGGCGGTGTCCACCCTCGAGGACCTCAGCGAAGGCCACTTCCACACGGTGATCGGCGAGATCGACGATCTCGACCCGGCCAAGGTGGACCGGCTGGTGCTGTGCAGCGGCAAGGTCTACTACGACCTGCTCGAGAAGCGCCGGGAAGCGGAGTGCGACACCGTCGCCATCGTCCGCCTGGAGCAGCTCTATCCGTTCCCCGAGCGCGAGCTCGAAGCGGTGATGAAGCCCTACGGGAACCTCACCGACGTCGTGTGGTGCCAGGAAGAGCCGATGAACCAGGGAGCCTGGTACTCGAGCCAGCATCACATGCGCCGGGTGATCCTCAAGCACGACGATTCGATCTATCTCAGCTACGCCGGCCGCGAGCCCTTCGCGGCGCCTGCGGGCGGACATCCCGGCATGCACATTCAGCGGCAGAATCGCCTGGTGGAGGAGGCGCTGTTCGGCTGATGCATCTGCGCGGCCTGGCCCACGCCGGCCGCGCGCGCTAACGAAGAAGGACCTGACCCATGACCACGGACATTAAGGCGCCATCGTTTCCCGAATCGATCAGTGAGGGCACGGTCGCCGGCTGGCTGAAGAAACCGGGCGAGACCGCCCGCCGGGACGAGGTGCTCGTCGAGATCGAGACGGACAAGGTCGTGCTGGAGGTGGTCGCGCCCGACGACGGCAAGCTCGTGGAGATCCTCGCCGAGGAAGGCGAGACGGTGGAGAGCGAGCAGGTCGTCGGCCGCTTCGAGACCGGCGCCGTCGATGCCGGTGACGACGACGGCGGCAGCGCCGGCAGCAGCGCCGAAGCAGCCCCGGAGGCGTCGGGCGGGCAGGGCGGCGACGGCGAGGCCGAGGCGGCCAGCGCCAGCCCGGCGGCCCGCAAGCTCGCCGAGGAGAAGGGCATCGATCTGCGCCGGGTGTCCGGCAGCGGCCGGGACGGCAGGATCACCAAGGAAGACGTGGCCAAGGCGGCCGCGGACGGCGGCGGCCCGGCCAAGCCGGCGCCCGCCAGCGAGCCCGAGCCGGCCCCCGCGGCCGAGAGCAGCGCGCCGCAGCCGGCCGCCAGCGAGGACGCGGCCTATACCGGCGAGCGGGTCGAGCGCCGCGTGCCGATGACCCGGCTGCGGGCCAGTATCGCCAAGCGGCTGGTCGAGGCGCAGCAGACCGCGGCCATGCTGACCACCTTCAACGAAGTGGACATGTCCGCGGTGATGGCGCTGCGCAAGCGCTACCAGGACGCCTTCCAGGCGCGCCACAACGGCACCCGGCTCGGGTTCATGTCGTTCTTCGTGCGGGCGTCCGTGGAGGCCCTGAAGCGCTTCCCCGCGGTGAATGCCTCCATCGACGGCAACGACATCGTCTACCACGGCTACTACGACGTCGGGGTGGCGGTCTCGACGGAGCGGGGGCTGGTGGTGCCGGTGGTGCGGGACGCCGACGCTCTGAGCCTCGCCCAGATCGAGGACCAGATCAACGATTACGGCAAGCGCGCCCGGGACGGCAAGCTGGGCATCGAGGACATGACCGGCGGCACCTTCACGATCTCCAACGGCGGCATTTTCGGGTCGCTGCTGTCCACGCCCATTCTCAATCCGCCCCAGACCGGTATCCTGGGCATGCACAAGATCGAGGACCGGGCCGTGGTCGTCGACGGCGAGATCGTGGTGCGCCCGATGATGTACCTTGCGCTGTCCTACGATCACCGGCTGATCGACGGCCAGGAAGCGGTCCGGTTCCTGGTCGCCATCAAGGAAATGCTGGAAGACCCCGCACGCATCCTGCTGGAGCTTTGAAATGAGCGACAAATACGACGTCATCGTCATCGGCGCCGGCCCGGCGGGGTACCACGCCGCCATCCGCTGCGCCCAGCTCGGCATGAGCACCGCCTGCATCGACAAGTCCCTGAACGAGGACGGCGACCCGGTGCTCGGCGGCACCTGTCTGAACTGGGGCTGCATCCCGTCGAAGGCCCTGCTGGACATCTCCCACAAGTTCGCGGAAGCCCAGCACGGCCTTCCCGACGTCGGGGTGAAGACCGGCAAGGTCTCCATCGACGTCGCCAGGATGATGGAAAAGAAGACCGAGGTGGTGAAGAAGCTCACCGGCGGCATTCCCCAGCTCTTCAAGGGCAACGGCGTGACCTCGCTGCCCGGCACCGGCAAGCTGCTGGCGGCCCGCCAGGTCGAGTACACGCCCCACGAAGGCAAGGCCAAGGTGCTGCAGGCGGAGCACGTGATCATCGCCGCCGGCTCGGTGCCGGTGGACATCCCGCCGGCGCCCGTGGACGGCAAGCACATCGTCGACTCCACCGGCGCGCTGTCCTTCGATTCCGTGCCCAAGCGCCTCGGCGTGATCGGCGCCGGCATCATCGGCCTCGAGCTCGGCAGCGTGTGGAACCGCCTGGGCTCCGAGGTGGTGCTGCTGGAAGCCCTCGACGAGTTCCTGCCCATGGCCGACGAGCGCATCGGCAAGGACGCCATGAAGATCTTCCAGAAGCAGGGGCTCGACATCCGCCTCGGCTGCCGGGTCACCGGCGCGGAGGTGAAGAACCGCAAGGTCCAGGTCGCCTACAAGGACAAGGACGGCGAGCAGACCCTGGAATTCGACAAGCTGATCGTCGCCGTCGGCCGCCGTCCGTACACGGAAGGGCTGCTGTCACCCGACAGCGGCGTGAACCTCGACGAGCGCGGCTATCTGTACGTGAACGACCTGTGCGCCACGGACGCCCCCAACGTCTATGCGGTGGGCGACGTCGTGCGCGGCCCCATGCTCGCGCACAAGGGCATGGAAGAGGGCATCATGGTCGCGGAGCGGATCGCCGGGCAGAAGCCGCTGGTCAACTACGAGACCGTGCCGTCGGTCATCTACACCCACCCCGAAGTGGCCTGGGTGGGGCAGACCGAGCAGCAGCTCAAGGCCAGCGGCGAGGCGTACAACGTCGGCACCTTCCCGTTCTCGGTGAACGGCCGGGCGCTGGCCGCCAACGACACCGACGGCATGGTGAAGATTCTCGCCGACGCCGACAGCGACCGGATTCTCGGCGTGCACGTGCTCGGCCCCCAGGCCTCGGAGCTGATCGCCCAGGCGGTGATCGCCATGGAGTTCGACGCCAGCGCCGAGGACCTGGGCCTGACCATGTTCGCCCACCCGACGCTGTCCGAGGCCGTCCACGAAGCCGCGCTCGGCGTGGCCGGCCATGCGATTCACATGGTCAATCGCAAGAAGAAGAAATGACGCGACGGCCGTTGCGCCCGTAGGAGCGCCCTCCCGGGCGCGATCTCCAGAGGCGCAACGCCCGCACAGAGACAGTCAGAACCCGAACACCCTCAAGCAACGCAGAACGGAAACCCATGAACTTACACGAATATCAGGCCAAATCCCTGTTCAAGGACTACGGCCTTCCCGTCTCCGACGGCTACGCCGTCGACACCGCCGACGAAGCCGTGGAAGCCGCCACGAAGATCGGCGGCGACCGCTGGGTGGTCAAGGTCCAGGTGCATGCCGGCGGCCGGGGCAAGGCCGGCGGCGTGAAGCTCGCCGACAGCCTCGACGAGGTGCGGGCCTTCGCCGACAACTGGATCGGCAAGAACCTGGTGACCTTCCAGACCGACGAGCACGGTCAGCCGGTCAGCAAGATCTACGTCGAGAGCTGCACGGACATCGACACCGAGCTGTATCTCGGCGCCGTGGTCGACCGGGGCAGTCGGCGCGTGGTGTTCATGGCCTCCACCGAGGGTGGCGTGGAGATCGAGAAGGTGGCCGAGGAAACGCCGGAGAAGATCCTGCGCGCGACCATCAACCCCTACGTGGGCGCCCAGCCGTATCAGGGCCGTCAGCTCGCCTTCGACCTGGGGCTGAAGGGCGACCAGATCAAGCAGTTCACCAGTCTGTTCCTGGGCCTGGCGAAGCTGTTCGACGACCTCGACTGCTCGCTGCTGGAGATCAATCCGCTGGTGATCACCACCGAGGGGAACATCCACTGCCTCGACGCCAAGGTGAACATCGACAACAACGCGCTGTACCGGCAGAAGAAGATCGCCGAAATGCACGACCCGAGCCAGGAGGACGAGCGCGAGGCCCAGGCGGCCGAGTTCAACCTCAACTACGTGGCCCTGGACGGCAACATCGGCTGCATGGTGAACGGCGCCGGTCTGGCCATGGGCACCATGGACCTGGTGAAGACCAAGGGCGGCAATCCCGCCAACTTCCTGGACGTGGGCGGCGGCGCCACCAAGGAAACCGTGTCCGAGGCGTTCAAGATCATCCTCTCCGACAAGAACGTGAAGGCGGTGCTGATCAACATCTTCGGCGGCATCGTGAGCTGCGCCACCATCGCCGACGGCATCATCGGTGCCGTGGAGGAAGTGGGCGTCGAGGTGCCCGTGGTGGTCCGCTTCGAAGGCAACAACGCCGAGGCGGGGCGCAAGCGCCTGGCCGATTCCGGACTCAACATCATCGCTGCAAAAAGCCTGTCCGACGCGGCAGAGCAGGCCGTGGAAGCTGCAGGAGGCAAGGCATGAGCATTCTCGTCGACAAGAACACCAAGGTCATCTGCCAGGGCTTCACCGGCTCCCAGGGCACCCTGCACAGTGAGCAGGCGCTGAAGTACGGCACCCAGCTCGTCGGCGGGGTCACCCCGGGCAAGGGCGGCTCCGAGCACCTCGGCCTGCCCGTGTTCGACACGGTCAAGGACGCCGTCGAGAAGACCGGCGCCACGGCGTCGGTGATCTACGTGCCCGCGCCGTTCTGCAAGGACTCCATCCTCGAAGCGGTGGACGCCGGCATCGAGCTGGTGGTGTGCATCACCGAGGGCATCCCGACGCTGGACATGCTGTACGTCAAGGCGGCGCTGGACGCCACCGGCACCCGTCTGGTCGGCCCCAACTGCCCCGGCGTGATCACCCCCGGCGAGTGCAAGATCGGCATCATGCCCGGCGAGATCCACCTGCCCGGCAAGGTCGGCATCGTGTCCCGGTCCGGCACGCTGACCTACGAGGCCGTGAAGCAGACCACCGACCGCAAGTTCGGCCAGAGCACCTGCGTGGGCATCGGCGGCGACCCGATTCCGGGCAGCCACTTCATCGACATCCTGTCCCTGCTCGAGCAGGACCCGGGCACCGAGGCCATCGTCATGGTCGGTGAGATCGGCGGCACCGCCGAGGAAGAGGCGGCGGAGTTCATCAAGAGCAACGTCTCCAAGCCCGTGGTCGGCTACATCGCCGGCGTCACCGCGCCCCCCGGCAAGCGCATGGGCCACGCCGGCGCCATCATCGCCGGCGGCAAGGGCACCGCGAAGGACAAGTTCGCCGCCCTGAACGCCGCCGGTGTGCGCACGGTGGAAAGCCTGGCCGACATCGGCGACGCCCTCGCCGAAGTGACCGGCTGGGCTTGAAAACCGCCGCGGCGCCCCCATAACGCCGTGAGCCGATCGTCGCCCGCCCGCCGGGCGGGCGATGATCCCTGACCCCCGTAGGAGCGGCCTCCCGGCCGCGATCGTTGCGACCGGCCATCGCGGCCGGGAGGCCGCTCCTACGGGTGCAGCACGAGTGACAACCGGGGGGCCAATGACCAGAGACGACACCGCCAGTACCACCGATCAGTCCGCGCCCGACGGCCTCGGCACCTACGCCTTCCAGACCGAGGCGAAGCAGCTCCTCAAGCTGATGATCCACTCCCTGTACTCCAACAGGGACATCTTCCTGAGAGAGCTCATCTCCAACGCCTCGGACGCCATCGACAAGCTCCGTTTCCGCGCCATCGAGCAGCCGGAGCTGATCGCCGACGACCCGGACTACGCCATCACCCTGGACTTCGATCCGGAGGCCGGCACCCTCACCATCCGGGACAACGGCATCGGCATGACCCGTCAGGAGGTCATCGACAATCTCGGCACCATCGCCCGGTCGGGAACCGCCGAGTTCCTGAGCCAGCTCTCCGGCGACCAGAAGAAGGACGCCGCCCTGATCGGCCAGTTCGGCGTGGGCTTCTACAGCGCCTTCATGGTGGCCGACGAGGTGGAGGTCACGACCCGGGCCGCCGGCGGCGACGAAGGCACGCGCTGGCGCTCCGCCGGCGAGGACAGCTTCACGGTGGAAGACGCGGCCGACCTGCCGCGGGGCACGGCGGTGACCCTGCATCTGGCCGAATCGGCGAAGGAGTTCGCCGACGGCTTCCGGCTGCGCAGCATCGTGCGCCGCTACTCCGATCACATCGCGGTGCCCGTGAGAATGCCGAAGGAGTCCTCGGGAGACGAGGACGAGGAAGCCGACACCGGATACGAGACCGTCAACGCCGCCCGGGCCCTGTGGACCCGGGCCCGCACGGACATCTCCGACGACGAGTACCGGGGCTTCTACAAGCACGTTGCCCACGACTTCGAGGATCCGCTCACCTGGAGTCACAACAAGGTCGAGGGCAAGCTCGAGTACACGAGCCTGCTGTACGTGCCCCGGCGTGCGCCGTTCGACCTGTGGAACCGGGACGCGCCCCGGGGGCTGAAGCTCTACGTGCAGCGCGTGTTCATCATGGACGAGGCCGAGCAGTTCCTGCCCCTCTACCTGCGCTTCCTGAAAGGCGTGGTGGACTGCGCCGACCTGCCGCTGAACGTGTCCCGGGAGATCCTCCAGCAGGACGACAAGGTCGCCACCATCAAGAGCGCGCTGACCAAGCGTGCCCTGGCCATGCTGCAGACGCTGGCCGACAAGCAGCCCGACGACTACGCGCAGTTCTGGGAGGCGTTCGGCGAGGTGCTCAAGGAAGGCTCCGGCGAGGACTTCGCCAACCGGGAAGCCATCGCCAAGCTGCTGCGCTTCTCCTCGACCCGGGTCAGCGCCGACGAGGAGGGACGCACCCAGCGGGTGTCGCTGGACGATTACCTCGGCCGCATGGTCGAGGGCCAGGACCGTATCTACTACCTGGTGGCGGACTCCCTGGAGGCCGGCCGCAACAGTCCGCACCTGGAGATCTTCGAGGAGCGCGGCATCGAGGTGCTGCTGCTGCACGATCGCATCGACGAGTGGCTGATGGGCAACCTGTCGGAATACGACGGCAAGGCGTTCCAGGACGTGACCCGGGCCGACCTGACGCTGCCGGGTGAAGACAGAGCGGAGGCCGACCAGGCGGACGAGGCCGCGGACGACGCCCTCGGCGAGCGCATCTCGGGCGTGCTCGGCGATCGGGTCGAGAAGGTGCGGCCCAGCAAGCGCCTGAAATCCTCACCGGCCTGCCTGGTGCTGGGCGAGTACAGTCTCGGCCCCCAGATGCGCCGCATCATGGAGGCCACCGGCCAGACCCTGCCGGAGAGCAAGCCCCAGTTCGAATACAACGCCGACCATCCGCTGGTGCAGCGCCTCGCCGACGAGGCCGACGAAGCGCGCTTCGCGGAGATCGTGCAGGTGCTGTTCGATCAGGCGAGCCTCGCCGGCGGCATGGACCTCAAGGACCCGTCGGCCTACGTCGAGCGCATGAACCGGCTGCTGCTGGACCTGCTGAAGTAGCGCCCCGGGCGGTCTGGGAGGGGCGCCGTGCCGCTCCCACATTGCGCCGCCAGCGGGTACGATTCGGGGCATGGAAGTCGCCATCATCGGCGGCGGCAATTTCGGCACCGCCATCGCCAACATTGCCGCCCGGAACGGATTCGTCACCCACCTGTGGATGCGCGACGAGCAGCAGGTGGCGGACTGCATTGCCCACCGGGAAAACCGGCGCTATCTGCCCGGCCATCCGCTGGAGGACCTGATCCGTCCCACCAGCGACCTCGAGGCGGCCGTGGACCGCAGCACGGTGATCTTCATGTCCGTGCCCAGCGCGTCGTTCCGCGAGGTGGCGACCCGTCTGTCCGGCCACACCGATGCGGACGACATCGTGGTCAGCGCCACCAAGGGCATCGAGCGCCGCGACGACGGCTTCCGCCTGATGAGCCAGATCCTCGGCGACGTGCTGCCGACGCGGCACATCGGCGTGCTGTCGGGCCCCAATCTGGCCGAGGAGATCGCCGACGGGCAGTACACCGGCACGGTGATCGCCAGCGCCGAGGACGGCGTGCGCGAGACCGTGCGTGCGGTCCTGAAGAGCGAGACCTTCCGGGTCTACGACAACGACGACGTGTTCGGCGTCGAGCTCGCCGGCGCCCTGAAGAACATCTACGCCATCGTCTGCGGCATCGCCGGCGGTCTGGAGGTCGGGCAGAACACCATCGGCATGCTCATCACCCGCAGCCTCGCCGAGATGAGCCGCTTCGCGGTGTCCCAGGGGGCCAACCCGTTCACCTTCCTGGGGCTGGCCGGGGTGGGCGACCTGCTGGTGACCTGCACCTCGCCGCTGTCGCGCAACTATCAGCTCGGCTACCGGCTGGCCCACGGCCTGTCGCTGGAGGAGGCGGTGAACGATCTCGGCAAGCTGGCGGAGGGGGTCAACACGCTCCGGGTGATCGAGGAGCACGCCCGCGCCATCGACGTCTACATGCCGCTGGCCGCCGGCCTCAAGCGGGTGCTGTTCGACGGGGAGGATCTCGCCGAGGTCGTCACCGAGCTCATGACCGGCGGGCAGCCGGTGGACGTGGAGTTCGCTCGTCCCGAAGGATTCGACGCCTGACATGCTGCTGCGCGCCCTGATCTGTCTCGTGCTGCTGATCGCGTCGCTGGCGCCCCAGCCGGCCCCGGCCCAGACCGGCGCCGCCCAGCCGGACGTGGCCGGCAGCCGGGACCCCGACGGCATCGATCGCTATCCCCGATCCTGGATCGTCGACTACCGGCTGGACGACGACGTGCGGCCCCGCAACTTCGTCATGAGCCGGGTGGACCGCATCCGTCGGGAGATGCGGATCGAAGAGCAGCTCCGGGTCGATGCGGCGCTGGAATCCGTGACCTACCGCATTCCGGACGGCGTCGGCGTCGATGCGGTGGAAGCCCACTTCGCCGACCTGTTCGGCGGCGACGTGCTGTTCCGCTGCGCGGGCCGGAGCTGCGGCCGCAGCAACGACTGGGCGAACCAGATCTTCGAGCAGGCCGTGCTCTACGGACCCGACGCCAACCAGCGCTATTCGGCCCGGCAGTGGCGGGACAGGCTGGTGGCGCTCTACGTCGTCGAGCGGGGCAACCAGCGTGTCTACGCCCACCTCGACATCCTCACGCCCGAGGGGCCGCTGGCCCTCGAACCCAACGCGCTGCTGGTGCGCCGGCTGTCCCAGCGGGGCTGGAGCGTGATCGACGGGGTGACGCCGCGGCCGGATGGCGCGCTGGATCGGGATGCGCCGGCGGTGCTGGCAGACGTCGGCCGGCGGCTCGCCCGGCTGCCCGGGCGGCGGGTGCTGGTGGTCTGCCACCTGGGCGGGGCGGGGTCCCCGGAGGCGGCGTTGGCGGCGTCGTCGGCCTGTGCCCGCCGCGCCGCGGAGCTGATCGGGTCCTCGGGGGCCGCCGCATCCGAGCTGGTGCCCTTCGGCGCCGGACCGGCGCTGCCGCGGCCGGACGCGCCCGCCGCGCGGCTGGAACTGGTGGTGGCGGGGGACGCGTGAGCGCCACCGTCGGGGATGCCATCGACGCGGTGGCCGAGCGGTTCGAGGACGCGGGGCTGGTGTTCGGTCACGGGTTCGACAGCGCCTGGGACGAGGCCGTGGCGCTGGTGCTGCACGTCACCGGGCTGCCGGACGATCTGGCCGTGCTGGACACGGCGGTTCACGACACCGCCAGACGGCGGATCGACGAGCTGGCCGCCGAGCGCTGCGACAGCCGCCGGCCGCTCGCCCATCTGATCGGCCGCTGCCGGTTCGCCGGCCACGACTTCCTCATCGAGCCGGGCATCGTCGTGCCCCGGTCGCCCATCGGCGCGCTGATCCGCGCGGGGTTCCGGCCCTGGCTGCGATCGCCGCCGGCGCGGATCCTGGATCTGTGCTGCGGCTCCGGCTGCATCGGCATCGCCGCCGCGCTGGCCTTTCCGGACGCCGAGCTGGCGCTGGTGGACGTGGATCCTCAGGCCGTCGAACTCACCCGCCGCAACGTGGCCCTGCACGGCCTCGGCGCTCGGACCCGGGTCTACCTGGGCGATCTGTACGATCCGCTGCCGGCCGCAGAGCGCTGGGACCTGATCCTCAGCAACCCGCCCTACGTGGATGCGCCGGACATGGCGGCGCTGCCGGCGGAATACCGGCACGAGCCGGTGGCGGGG
>DLCH01000028.1:11678-28542 GCA_002480525.1 Gammaproteobacteria bacterium UBA7803
TGAGCCGGTGGCGGGGCTCGCCGGCGGGGCGGACGGCCTCGACGTGGTCGCGCGCATTCTCGCCGGCCTGCCCACCCGGCTCGCCCCGGACGGGCTGCTGGTGTGCGAGGTGGGCGCCAGCGTCCCCGCGCTGCTGCGGCGCTATCCCGGCATGCCGTTCCTGTGGCCGGATCTGCCGGAGGGCGGCGAGGGCGTGTTCCTGCTGTGGGCCGGAGACGTCTGAGCGGACCGGCAACTCGCTTGCGTCCCCCCGGCCCTGTTCCCATACTTCGCCCTCGCTTTCTGGGAGCCCCGTCGACATGGCCGGCAATACCTTCGGACAGCTCTTCACCGTCACGACGTTCGGTGAGAGCCACGGCCCCGCCCTGGGCGCCGTGGTCGACGGCTGTCCGCCGGGTCTGGCCCTGTCCGAGGCCGATCTGCAGCGCGACCTGGACCGCCGGCGGCCCGGGCAGTCGCGCTACACCACCCAGCGCCAGGAGCCGGATCAGGTGCGGATCCTGTCCGGCGTGTTCGAGGGCGAAACCACCGGCACGCCCATCGGCCTGGTGATCGAGAACGTCGACCAGAAGAGCAAGGACTACAGCAATATCAAGGACTTGTACCGTCCTGCTCATGCCGACTTCACCTATCAGAAGAAGTACGGCCGGCGCGACTACCGGGGCGGCGGGCGGTCGTCGGCCCGGGAAACGGCCATGCGGGTGGCCGCAGCGGGTATCGCCCGCAAGTACCTGGCCGAGCAGGCCGGGGTGGTCATCCGCGGGCATCTCGCCGCCATCGGCGAGCTGCGTTTCGAGCCGGTCGACCTCGCGGCGGTGGACGACAACGATTTCTTCTGTCCGGAGCCGGGCCGGGTCGACGAGATCGCCGCGCTGGTCGATCAGCTCCGCCGCGACGGCGACTCCGTCGGCGCCGAGGTCCGGGTGGTCGCCAGCGGCGTGCCGGTGGGACTCGGGGAGCCGGTGTTCGGCAAACTCGACGCGGACCTGGCCGCGGCGCTCATGAGCATCAACGCGGTCAAGGGCGTGGCCATCGGTGACGGCTTCGCCGTGGTCGGCCAGCGCGGCACCGAGCATCGGGACGAGCTCAGCGCGCAGGGCTTCCTCAGCAATCATGCCGGCGGGGTGCTCGGCGGCATCAGCACGGGGCAGGAGCTGGTGACCAGCATCGCCCTGAAGCCGACCTCCAGCCTCACCACCCCCGGCCGCTCCGTGGACGTCCACGGCAACGAGGTCGAGGTGGTCACCAAGGGGCGTCACGACCCCTGCGTCGGCATCCGCGCGGTGCCGATCGCCGAGGCCATGGTCGCCCTGGTGCTGATGGATCACCTGATGCGCCACCGGGCCCAGAACCCGGAGCGCTGACGCCGGGCCGCCCCGGCGCCGGCGGGTTCACTCCGGCGGCGCCAGCAGCACGTCCCGGAAGGCCCGTGCCGCATTCGACAGGGTGCGGTCGGGGTTGGTGACGTAGCCGAGCTGGCGTTCGAGCGCCGGCCCCGTCACCTCCAGCGCCACTAGCGGCGGCTCGATCATGCTGCGCGGCAGCACGCTCCATCCCAGGCCGATTCCGACCAGCATGGCGATGGTTTCCAGATAGTTGGTGGCCAGATTGGGCCGCACCTCGATGCCGGCCGCGGCGAACGCTTCCACGACGATGCGTCCGGTGTAGGTGCCGGGACCGGGCAGCACCGGGCGGGCGGCGGCCAGCTCGGGCAGGGACAGGGGACCCCGGCCCGCCAGCTCGTGATCGTCCGCCACCACGAAGTCGAGGGGGTCCTCCCAGAGCACCGTGGCGCACAGGTCCGGGTCGCCCTTCGGGTTCAGGGTCACCACGGCGATTTCGGTGTCAGCGCGCCGCACCAGCTCGTAGGCGTCCTCCGAATCCTCGAAGCGGATGTCGAGCTGCACGTCCGGATAACGGCGCGTGAAGGTGCGCAGGGCGGGGGCCAGCCGGTGCAGGCCGACGTGGTGGGAGGTGGCCAGGCTCAGCTCGCCGGCCACGGTGCGGTCGAGGTCCTTCAGCTCCCGTTGCGTGTCCAGCACCGTTCGGAGCATGCTCTCGGCACGGGGCGCGAGCACCCGCCCGGCGTCGGTCAGATAGATGCGCCGGCCGACGCGGTCGAACAGCCGGCATTCCAACTCGTCCTCGAGGGTGCGAATCCGTTTGCTGACGGCGGGCTGGGTGAGGTGCAGCCGTTCCGCCGCCCGGGAGAACGAACCGGTGTCGGCGACGGCGAGGAACGCCTGGAGCTCGTTGAGATTCACCGGACCCTCCGCCGGCCAGTGCCGGCGGTGGTGGGAAGCGCCGATGAGCCGGGAGTTTGATGCCCCTCCGGTCGACGTCTTTTTGGATATCCTTCTGGAATTGAAAACATAACTGGAATGAATTTGAGTTATCGGATGCCGCCTTCTACCATGGCGCTCCCCTGACGACAACGCCCCGGGAGAACCCCTTGGCTCCGACAACCCTCTACGACAAGGTCTGGGACGCCCACGTGGTCGGCCAGCGCGCCGACGGGCAGACCATGCTCTACATCGACCAGCAGCTTCTGCACGAGGTCACCTCGCCCCAGGCCTTCGAAGGCCTCGAGCTGGCGGGCCGGCCGCCCTGGCGGGTCGGCGCCAACCTGGCCACGCCCGACCACAACGTGCCCACGGAGCGGCGCGAGCTCGGTCTGGACGGCATCGACGACCCGGTCGCCCTCGAGCAGGTCATCACCCTGGACAGGAACTGCAAGCGCTACGGCATCACCGAGTTCGACATCACCGACACGCGGCAGGGCATCGTCCACGTGATGGGCCCGGAGCAGGGCGCGACCCTGCCGGGCATGACCATCGTCTGCGGCGACTCCCACACCTCCACCCACGGCGCGTTCGGCGCCCTGGCCCAGGGCATCGGCACCTCGGACGTGGAGCACGTGCTGGCCACCCAGTGCCTGGTGCAGAGCAAGGCCAGGAACTACCGCGTGCAGGTCGACGGCCGGCTCGGAGCGGGGGTGACCGCCAAGGACCTGATCCTGGCCATCATCGGCCGCATCGGCACGGCCGGCGCCACCGGTCACACCCTGGAGTTCATGGGCGAGGCGGTGCGGGCCCTGTCCATGGAAGGCCGCATGACCATGTGCAACATGGCCATCGAGGCAGGCGCCCGGGCCGGCATGGTGGCGGTCGACGACACCACCCTGGAGTACGTCCACGGCCGGCCGTTTGCGCCCAGCGGCGACCTCTGGAACCAGGCCGAGGACTACTGGCGCACCCTGGTCTCCGACCCGGACGCCCGCTTCGACGCCAGCCTGACCCTGGACGGCTCGGCGCTGGAGCCCCAGGTGAGCTGGGGGACCTCCCCGGAGATGGTGGTGCCGGTCAGCGGCGCCACGCCGAATCCCGACCGGCTCGACGATCCGGCGGCCGCCGAAGGCGTGCGTCGGGCGCTGGCCTACATGGGGCTGGCCCCGGATCAGCCGATCACCGACATCCGGCTGGATCGGGTGTTCATCGGTTCCTGCACCAACTCCCGGATAGAAGATCTGAGGGCCGCCGCCGCCGTCGTGCGGGGCCGCAAGGTCGCCGGTACGGTGAAGCAGGCCATGGTCGTGCCCGGATCCGGGCTGGTGAAGGCCCAGGCCGAGGAAGAGGGGCTGGCCCAGATCTTCCTGGACGCCGGCTTCGAGTGGCGCGCGGCCGGCTGTTCGATGTGCCTGGCGATGAATCCGGACCGGCTGATGCCGGGGGAGCACTGCGCCTCCACCTCCAACCGCAACTTCGAGGGGCGCCAGGGCTACGGCGGCAGAACCCATCTGGTCAGCCCCGCCATGGCGGCGGCCGCGGCGGTCGCCGGCCACTTCGTCGACGTGAGGGAGCTGTCATGACGCCATTCACCGTGCTGACCGGTCTCGTCGCGCCCCTGGACCGGGCCAACGTCGACACCGACCAGATCATCCCCAAGCAGTACTTGAAGTCCATCCGGCGCACCGGCTTCGGCGACTACCTGTTCGACGCCTGGCGCTTCGAGGACGAGGGCGACATCGGCATGACGCCCAACGAGCGGACCATCAACCGGTCCTTCGTGCTCAACCAGCCCCGCTACCAGGGCGCGCAGATTCTCGTGGCGGGGCCGAACTTCGGCTGCGGCTCGAGCCGCGAGCACGCGGTGTGGGCGCTCAGCGAGTACGGCTTCCGCTGTGTGATCGCGCCGAGCTTCGCGGACATCTTCCACAGCAACTGCTTCAAAAATGGCTTGTTACCTGTTGTTTTACCTAAGGAAACCGTCGACGAGCTGATGGCCGGCGCGGCGGATGGAGGCTTCGAGCTCACCGTCGACCTGCCCGCCCAGACCGTGACGCTGCCGGATGGCCGGAGCATCGGTTTCGACATCGACCCGAACCGCAAGCGGATGCTGGTGGAAGGCCTCGACGACATCGGCCTCACCCTGGCGGAGGCGGACGCCATCCGCCGGTTCGAAACCGGGCACCGCCAGCGCATGCCGTGGCTGTTCATGGAGTGACCGGTCTCGCCCCCGAAGGAGCGGCCTCCCGGCCGCGATGCCCCAGGGAACGGCGTTCGGGAGAAGGATCGCGGCCGGGAGGCCGCTCCTACGGGTGTGACGGATCTAATTCGCATTGTATGGATAACGCTTGAAGTGACTGAAACAAAAGAAATTCTAGTTCTCCCCGGCGACGGCATCGGCACCGAGGTCGTGCCCGTGGCCCGGGAAGTGATGGAGTCGGTCGCCCGGCGCTACGACGTGCCCCTGCGCTTCACGGAAGGCCTGGTGGGCGGCATCGCCATCGACCAGACGGGCAACCCGCTGCCGGGTGAGACCCTGGCCAAGGCGGTCGAGGCCCGGGCGGTGCTGCTCGGCGCCGTGGGCGGCCCGAAGTGGGACGACCTGCCCACCCTGCAGCGTCCCGAGCGCGGCCTGCTCGGGCTGCGCTCCGAGCTGGCCCTGTTCGCCAACCTGCGGCCGGCGCTGCTGTTCGCGCCCCTGGCCGCGGCGTCGTCGCTGAAGCCCGAGCTGGTGGCCGATCTCGACATCCTGATCGTCCGGGAGCTCACCGGCGGCATCTACTTCGGCGAGCCCCGCGGCATCGAGACCGTCGACAACGAGCGCCGGGGCTTCAACACCTACGTGTACAGCGAGCACGAGATCGACCGGATCGCCCGGGTGGCGTTCGACCTGGCGCGCAAGCGCGGCGGGCGGCTGTGCTCGGTGGACAAGGCCAACGTGCTCGAGGTCACCCAGCTCTGGCGCGAGGTGGTCACCCGGGTCGGCGGCGACTATCCGGACGTCGCCCTGTCCCACATGTACGTGGACAATGCCGGCATGCAGCTCGTGCGCGAGCCCAAGCAGTTCGACGTGATGGTCACCGGCAACATGTTCGGCGACATACTGTCCGACGTCGCGGCCATGCTGACCGGGTCCCTGGGCATGCTGCCGTCCGCCTCCCTGGCCGCGGATGGCAAGGGGCTTTACGAGCCGGTCCACGGCTCGGCGCCCGACATCGCCGGCCAGGACAAAGCCAATCCGCTGGCGACGATCCTGTCCGTCGCCATGATGTTCCGATACAGCCTGGATGCGCCCGCGGCGGCCGACGCCATCGAGGCCGCGGTCAACGCGGTGCTCGATGCCGGCTACCGCACCGGCGACATCGCCCGCGCCTCGGCGGACGTCGAGGTCCGTCTGGTGGGCACGCGCGAGATGGGCGATCAGGTGCACAAAGCTCTGGAGGAATTGCCATGAAGGAAGTGAACGTTGCCATTGCCGGCGCCACCGGCGCCGTCGGCGAAGCCCTGCTGGAAATCCTGGAGGAGCGGAAGTTCCCCGTCGGCCGGCTGCACCTGCTCGCCAGCGAGCGCTCGGAAGGCAAGCGCCTGCAGTTCCGCGGCAAGTCGGTGACCGTCGAGCGGCTCGACCGCTTCGACTTCTCCCAGGTGCAGATCGGGCTGTTCTCGGCCGGCGGCGATCTGTCGGCGGAGTTCGCGCCGAAGGCCGCCGAGGCCGGCTGCGTGGTGATCGACAACACCTCCAAGTTCCGCTACGAGCCCGACGTGCCGCTGATCGTGCCGGAGGTGAACGCGCACCGGCTCGACGAGTACACCAACCGCAACATCATCGCCAATCCCAACTGCTCCACCATCCAGATGCTGGTGGCGCTGAAGCCGCTGCACGACGCGGCGCGCATCACCCGGATCAACGTCGCCACGTACCAGGCGGTCAGCGGCGCCGGCACCAGCGCCATCCGCGAGCTGGCGGGGCAGACGGCCAACCTGCTGAATGCCAAGGAGATCTCGGTCGAGAAGATGCCCAAGCAGATCGCCTTCAACGCGATCCCGCAGATCGACGTCTTCCAGGACAACGGCTACACCAAGGAAGAGATGAAGATGGTGTGGGAGACCAAGAAGATCCTCGAGGACGACGACGTCCAGGTGAATCCCACCTGCGTGCGCATTCCGGTGTTCTATGGCCACTCCGAAGCCGTTCACATCGAGACCGAGAAGAAGCTCACGGCCGCGGAGGCCAGGAAGCTCCTGTCGAATGCCCCCGGCGTCACCGTGCTCGACGACCCGGCGAGCAACGGCTATCCCACCGCGGTGACCGAAGGCGCGGGCTCCGATCCGGTCTACGTCGGCCGCATCCGCGAGGACATCTCCCACCCCCGGGGCCTCGATCTCTGGGTCGTGGCCGACAACGTGCGCAAGGGCGCCGCCCTGAACAGCGTGCAAATCGCTGAACTTCTGCTAAATAAATGGAGTTAGGGAGAAACCTCCCGGGGCCGGCGGCAGCCGGCCCACGGCAGGCTCTCCAGCGATAGATTACCGGCAGAAACAACTGTCATAATTGGTACTTACTGCAATTTTCCGCCGCGGCTTCTGCGTTAGTTTCCCTAAGCTCTGGCACAAGGATGTGGTTCGCTCACGCATGTGGATGACATGTGGCTGATTGGAGCAATGGATCGAGCAATGGATTGCGGTGATGGCAACGGGGCGGCGCGCGTCCTTCGGTGCGCGTCCTGGACTCCCGGAATACCTGTCTTGGAAAGGGGCTAGCCTATGTTTGGTTACCTGCTCAGTCGCGGTGACGACGGGCGTCGTGCGTCCGGCGGAAGCTGGCGCCGGGTCGGCGGAGGGCTGATGGCGTCGGCGCTGCTGGCCGCGGCGTCGTCCTCCTGGGCGCTGGGCCTCGGCGACATCGAACTCGACTCCGCGCTCAACGAGAAGCTGGACGCCCAGATCGAGCTGTTCGACGCGGAGGGTCTGCAGCCGACGGAAGTGATCGTCTCGCTGGCCTCCGCGGACGATTTCGAACGCATCGGCGTCGAACGTTTCTTCTTCCTCACGGACCTGCGCTTCGAGGTCGCCTTCGGCCCGGAAGGCGTGCGTCACGTCCAGGTCACCAGCACCCAGCCGGTGACGGAGCCTTATCTCAATTTCCTGGTCGAGGTGCTGTGGCCGAGCGGCCGGCTGCTCAAGGAGTACACGCTGCTGCTCGACCCGCCGACCTTCAGCCCGGCGCCCGCGCCGGCGGTGGCGGCGCCGAGCCAGTCGCGCCAGCAGGACAGCGGCGCAGGCCGGGTTCAGCGCGAGCCGCGCCAGGCCGCGTCGTCCGGCACCCGGGTGCAGCTCGCACCGGGCCGCGGCGGCGAGCCGTCGCCCCTCGACGACGGCGTGGTGGACGGCGAGTACCGGATGACGGATCGCAACGACACCCTGTGGAGCATCGCCGCCCGCACCCGGCCGTCGGACGCGGTCAGCGTGCAGCAGAACATGCTGGCCATCCAGCGGCTCAATCCGGACGCGTTCCTGAACGACAACATCAACCTGCTCAAGGCGGGCTATACCCTGCGCCTGCCGACGGAACAGCAGGCGCTGTCGCTGACGGATGCCGAGGCCGGCCAGCAGGTGGCCATGCAGAACGAGGACTGGCGCGCGCTGCAGCGCGGCGAGGCGCCGCGCAGCCGGGGCGACGCGCCGGCCCGCCAGGTGGCCGCCGAGGACGGGTCCGGGTCGAACCTCCGGGCACCGGTGGATGCGACCCCCCGGGGTGACGCGCCCGCCGCGGAGCGCGGCCCGGATGGCCAGCTCCGCATCGTCGCCGGCGCCGGTGAGACCGCCGCCGGCGGTACCGATGCCGAGACCGCGGAGGCCCTCAACGCCGCGCGGGAAGAGCAGGACCGTCTGGGCCGGGAGGTCGAATCGCTGACGGAAGAGCTGAGCCGCGAGAAGGAACTCGCGAGCAACCAGATCGCGGTGAAGGATCGCCAGCTCGAGGTCAAGGACCAGCAGATCGCCGAGATGCAGGCCGAGCTGGAGCGCCTGCGTCAGCAGGCCGGTCAGCAGGGCACGACTACGCAGAGTCAAAACCAGAGCGCGTCCGCCGCCAAGGCCTGGTGGCAGTCCCCGTTCGTCCTGTGGGGTGGCGCCGGCGCTGTGGTTTTGCTTCTGGTCTACGGCCTGATCGCCGCCCGGCGCCGCCGGGCCGAGGCCGACGACTTCTATCCCGAGGTGTCCGAGACGGGCGCCTTCGACCAGCCCGCGGCAGCGGCGGCCGGCACCGCGGCAGCGGCAGCGACGGTGGCCGCGAGCGCCGCGGTGGAGGATGACGAGGACGAGCGCGTGCTCGAGTTCGACGACGACGAGGCCCCGGCCGCCGCCGACGTCGACGCCGGCGACGACGCCGCAGCGGACGCCGGGGAACCGGCCGCCGTCACCAGCGCCGGTTCGGAGACCAGCGACGTCATCGGCGAAGCGGACATCTACATCGCCTACGGCCGCTATCCCCAGGCGATCGGCCTGCTGCTCGGCGTCCTCGAGGAGGATCCGGGCCGCAACGACGTGCGGCTGAAGCTGCTGGAGCTGTACGCCGAGACCCGCGACCGCGAGGCGTTCGACACGCACATGGCCGAGCTGGTGCAGCGCTGCGACGACGAAGAGGCGCTGCTCACCGCCAGGGAACTGGCGCAGCAGTTCGGCGACGAGCCGGCGCCGGCCACCGACGTGCCGGACATCACCTCGCTGGACGAGGACGATGACGCTGGCATCGAGATGTCGGAGAGCGGGTCGGCGGAGGACGCCGGCGGCTTCGACCTGGTGGACGACGACGCCGACGCGCCGGACCAGGCGGAGGATTTCGAGCTCGAGCTCGACGAGGTCGACGCGGACGAGGCTGCCGTGTCCCGCACGGCGGCGGCACCGGGCGACGCTCTGGGCGGCGACCTCGGGATCGACTTCGACCCCGAGCGGGACCGCGACGACAACGGTGGGGCGGTGACGGAGGATCTTGACGCCGGGAACCTCGGCGATGCCGACGACATCGAGCTCGACCTGGACGACGAGGCGCTCGGCGACGACGCCTTCGATTTCGCCGACGAGGGCGACACCGCCAGCACCAAGCTCGATCTGGCCCGCGCCTACATCGACATGGGTGACCAGGACGGGGCCCGGGACATCCTGAACGAGGTCGTGGCCGAGGGGAACGCCGAGCAGCAGCAGCGCGCTCAGGCCATGCTCGAAGAGCTCTGATCCGGGCGCCGGGGCTGCGATGCGTATCGCGCTCGGCGTCGAGTACGACGGAGCCGCGTTCCGCGGCTTCCAGTTCCAGACCAACGCGCCGTCGGTGCAGGCGGCCCTGGAGGCCGGCCTGGGCCGGATCGCCGACGAGCCGGTGCGGCTGGCCGCGGCGGGACGCACCGACGCCGGCGTCCACGCCACCGGCCAGGTGGTCGGTTTCGACACCGCCGCCGAGCGGCCCCTGGAGGCCTGGGTGCGCGGCGTCAACGCGGTCACGCCGGCGGGCGTGAAAGTGCGCTGGGCGCGCCGGGTCGACCCGGCCTTTCACGCCCGCTACAGCGCCGTCGCGCGGCGCTACCAGTACGTGTTCCACGACGATCGCGTCCCCTCGCCGCTGCTGGCCGGGCGGGTCACGCCGGCGCGCCCGCTCGACGCCGACGCCATGCACCGGGCCGCCCAGTGGCTGCTCGGCGAGCACGACTTCTCCAGCTTCCGGGCAGCGGGCTGCCAGTCCCTGTCCGCGCACCGCTGCGTCCATCGCCTGACGGTCAGCCGCGCCGCGTCCTTCGTGGTGGTCGACATCACCGCGAACGCGTTCCTGCTGCACATGGTGCGCAACGTGGCCGGCGCCCTGGCGGACGTGGGGACCGGGGCCCGGGCGGAATCCTGGCTGCGCGACGCGCTGCTGGCCCGGGACCGGGGCGTCGTCGGCGCCACCGCGGCGCCGGACGGACTCTACCTGGTCGACGTGCACTACCCGGACCAGGACTTTCCGCCGGGCCGGCCGGCCGGCCCGCTGCAGGCCCTGGGAGGCTTGGACCGGTTCTGACGAGTCCGGTACACTTGCGCGTTTCCCGAGCGGCGCGTCGCCCGCCGCGGTTGCCGCCGAACCCCGGCGGCGCACGACGGGCCCCTGGCAGCCCTCGAAGCGGACCCTCCGCGCCGACTCTCGCAGCGGATGCCTTCGGCGGACTCTCTGAGCGGACCCTCTGAGCGAGCAATGACCACCAGAATCAAGATCTGTGGCATCACACGGGACGCCGATGCCGATGCGGTCGTGACCGCCGGGGCCGACGCGCTCGGCCTGAACTTCGCGCCCCGCAGTCCGCGCTGCGTGGCCGTGGACGTCGCCGCGCGCATCGCCGATCGGGTGGCCGGCGCGGTGACGCGGGTCGGGCTGTTCGTCGACCCGGCGCCCGACGAGGTACGCCGGGTGCTGGAGGCCGTGCCGCTCGACGTGCTGCAGTTTCACGGCGACGAGACGCCGGAATTCTGCGGTTCGTTCGGGATGCCGTACATGAAGGCCCTCCGGGTCCGCGAGCCGCTGGACATGGCGGACCTGGAGCGCCGCTTCGCCGACGCCTGCTGCCTGCTGCTGGATGCCTTCGTGCCGGGTCAGCCGGGGGGCACCGGCCAGCGGTTCGACTGGTCGCTGTGGCCGGCGGGTTCCGCGCTGCCGCTGGTGCTGGCGGGCGGGCTGACGCCGGACAACGTGGCGGAGGCGATCACGAGGCTGGCGCCCTGGGGCGTGGACGTGAGCGGCGGCGTGGAAGGCCCGTGCAAGGGCCAAAAGGATCCGCAGAGAATCGAAGCATTCGTTCGAGAGGTGAAGCGTGCGAGGAGCTAACAGATACGATCAGCCGGTGAACGGCCATTTCGGCGAGCATGGCGGCCGGTTCGTGGCCGAGACCCTGATGCACGCCCTGGAGGAGCTGGAGAGCCTCTACGAGGCCGCCCGCCAGGACCCGGAATTCCAGGCGGAGCTGCGCAGCGACCTGGAGCACTATGTCGGCCGGCCGACGCCGCTGTACTTCGCCGAACGCCTCACCCGGGAACTGGGCGGCGCCCAGGTGTACCTCAAGCGCGAGGACCTCAACCACACCGGCGCCCACAAGGTGAACAACACGGTGGGTCAGGCGCTGCTCGCCAAGCGCATGGGCAAGCCGCGGGTAATCGCCGAAACGGGGGCAGGCCAGCACGGGGTGGCGACGGCCACCATCGCGGCGCGCCTCGGGCTCCAGTGCCGGGTCTACATGGGCGCCGAGGACGTGCAGCGCCAGAGCCTCAACGTCTACCGCATGAAGCTGCTGGGGGCGGAGGTGGTGGCCGTGGAATCCGGCTCGCGCACCCTGAAGGACGCCATGAACGAGGCCATGCGCGACTGGGTCACCAACGTCGACGACACCCACTACATCATCGGCACCGTGGCTGGACCCCATCCGTTTCCGGCCATGGTGCGGGATTTTCAGTCGGTCATCGGTCAGGAGACCCGGGCCCAGAGCCTGCAGACCTTCGGCCGGCTGCCGGACGCCCTGGTCGCCTGCGTCGGCGGCGGCTCGAACGCCATCGGCATGTTCCATCCGTTCATCGACGACGCCGACGTGCGCCTGATCGGCGTCGAGGCCGGCGGCCTGGGACTGGCGACGGGCCAGCACGCCGCGCCGCTGTCGGCCGGCAAGGTGGGGGTGCTGCACGGCAACCGTACCTACCTGATGCAGGACGACGACGGTCAGATCGTCGAGACCCACTCGGTGTCCGCCGGTCTCGACTATCCCGGCGTCGGCCCGGAGCACTCGTTTCTCAAGGACATCGGCCGGGCCGAGTACGCCGCCGTCACCGACGACCAGGCGCTGGCCGCGCTGCGGCTGCTGAACCGCTGCGAGGGCATCCTGCCGGCTCTCGAGTCGAGCCACGCCATCGCCTGGGTCGCCGAGCACGCGGCCGCGCTGGGTGCCGATCAGATCGTCGTGGTGAACCTGTCCGGGCGCGGCGACAAGGACATCATGACCGTGGCGAAGCTGGACGGGATCGCGCTGTGACCGCTCCGGGCAGGCTGGACGCACGGCTGGCGGAGCTGCGCCGGGCGCAGCGCAAGGCGCTGGTGACCTTCATCACCGCCGGCGACCCGGTGCCGTCGGCCACCGTGCCGGCGCTGCACGCGCTGGTGCGCGGCGGCGCCGACGTGCTGGAGCTGGGCGTGCCGTTCTCGGACCCGGAAGCGGAGGGGCCGGCCATTCAGCGCTCCTCGGAACGGGGCCTGGCCCAGGGCATGACGCTGCGGGGCTGCCTGGACCTCGTGCGCGCTTTCCGCGAAGACGACGATGCGACGCCGGTGGTGCTGATGGGCTACCTGAACTCCGTGCTGGCCATGGGGGAGACGCGGTTCGCGGAAGCGGCGGCTGAAGCCGGCGTCGACGGGCTGATCATGGTCAACCTGCCGCCCGAGGAGGCAGGCTCCCTGCAGGCGGCCCTCGATCGCCAGGGCATCCGGCTGATCTTCCTGGTCGCTCCGACCACCACGCCGGAACGCGCGCGCCGGATTCTCGATGCCGCCTCCGGCTTCGTCTACTACGTGTCGCTCAAGGGCATCACCGGCGCCGACCACCTGGACACCGCCGCGGTGGGGGAGAAGCTCAAGTGGCTGCGGGGCCTCACCGAGCTGCCGGTGATGGTCGGCTTCGGCATCAAGGACGGCGCCTCGGCGCGGGCCGTGGCCGCCCATGCGGACGGCGCCGTGGTGGGCTCGGCGCTGGTGCGCATCATGGCGGAATGCGCGGACGACCCCGCCAGCATCGCCGGTCGCCTCACGGACCAGGCGCGGGAGATCCGCGCGGCGCTGGACGCGCCCGGTCGATGATCCGGCGGCGGCGCGCGGGGCTGGCTCACCCATGAGCCAGGCGCGTTCGCTCGCCGAGTGGCTCGCCTATGCGGAGTCCGTCCACCCGGTCGGCATCGACATGGGCCTGGCCCGGGTCGGCGAGGTCGCGGCGCGGCTCGGCTTCGCGCCGCCGGGCCATCGGCCCGCGCCGAAGTCGGTGATCGTCGCCGGCACCAACGGCAAGGGCTCCACCTGCCTCGCCATCGAAACCCTGCTGCTGGGCGCCGGGCTGCGGGTCGGGACGACCCTGTCGCCCCACGTGCATCGCTTCAACGAGCGTGTTCGGGTCGACGGCCGGGAGCTCGACGACGCCACGCTGTGCCGCGCCTTCGCGGCCGTGGAGGCGGCGCGGGACGGGGTAGGACTGACCTATTTCGAGTTCTCCGCGCTGGTCGCGCTGTGGTGCTTCCGCGATGCCGGGGTGGACGTGGCGGTGCTCGAGGTGGGCCTCGGCGGCCGGCTCGACGCCTTCAACCTGGTGTCCGCCGACGTCGCCGTGGTGACCAGCATCGGGCTGGATCATCAGGCCCATCTCGGCGACGACGTGGAGACCATCGGCCGGGAGAAGGCGGGCGTGTTCCGGCCCGGCCAGCGGGTGGTGCTGGGCGCGGACGTCAGCGCGTCGGTGCCGGCCGAGGCCGCCCGGCTCGGCTGCGAGGCCACGCGCCTGGGCGTCGATTTCCACGTGGAGGCGGACGCCGACACCTGGGTGTTCCGCCGCGGCGACCGGCGGCTGTCCGGTCCGCGCGGGCCGCTGGCGCCGGCCAACTGCGCCCTGGCCGTGGAGGCTGCCGCGGCTTTGACCGGGCTCGACGGCCCGGAACTCGTCGCGCTCGGCGGCGTGACCTTTCCGGGACGCCTGGAGACCTGGCGCCTCGAAGCCACTCCGGGGGCGCCGCGGCTGCTGGTGGACGTGGCGCACAATCCGGCGGGGGCACGCTTCCTCGCCGATCAGATCGCTCAGCGCGGCCTCGGGCAGCGCCTGGTCGGCGTGCTCGGCATGCTCGCCGACAAGGACGCGCCGGGGGTGGCGGCTGCGCTGGACGATCGGGTGAGCGACTGGATCTGCGTTCCGACCCGCGGCGCCCGCGGACGGCGGGCCGATGCCCTGGCCGCCGCCATCGCGCCGCGGCCGGCCCGGGTCGCGGCGGATCTCCGGACCGGGCTCGAGATGGCGCTTTCGTCGTCGGCGGGCCGGGATGGTATCCTCGCGCTCGGGTCGTTCGACGTGGTCGAGCAGGTGCGCGATCTGCTGGGCGCGGGGTTCGCGGGTGCCGTGGCCGAGACCGCGGCCACGCGTGCGGCGGCCCGGAAAGCTGCCAGGGAACTGCCGAGTTGAGAGAGGAAACCCGCTACCGAGTCACGGGCAGTCTGTTTCTGCTGGCCCTGGCGGTGATCTGTCTGCCGATGCTGTTCGACGGCGCCGGGCTGCCGGCCGAGGAGCTGCCGCCGCTGGACTTCGACGAGCCCCTGCCGGAGCCCGAGATCGCGCCGGTGCCGGCCCCGGAGTCCGATTTCGTCGAACGGGTCGAGACCCTGCGCGAGCAGGTCGACGAACAGGGGTTTCTGACCGACAGCGGCACCCGGTTCGGCGAGCCCGTGCTCACCGACGCCAACGCCGACACCGACGTCTGGGCCGTTCAGGTGGCGAGCTTCGCCGACACCGACAACGCCGAGAACTTCCGCGGCAGGCTGCGCGGCGACGGCTACGAAGCCTTCCTCTCCACGGTCAGGACGGACGATCAGGTGCTGAGCCGGGTGGCGGTGGGGCCGCTGCTCGACCGGCAGGAGGCGGAGTCGCTGCAGCGCGAGCTGTCCGCCCGCTACGACACCCAGGCCCGCCTCATGGCCTTCTCGAACTGAGCGCCGCGCGGACACCATGGCAACCGTCGACATCGTCATCCTAATCGTCGTGCTGCTGTCCGCCGTCATCGGGCTGGTGCGGGGGCTGCTCAAGGAGGTGCTGTCCCTTGCATCGTGGGTGGCAGCCTTTATCCTCGCGCTGTACTTCGCACCGCCGGTGTCCGACCGGCTGGCCGGCCAGCTCGCCGACGAGTCGGTGAGGCTGGTGGTCGCCTTCATCGCGGTGTTCCTCGTCACGCTGATCGCAGGAGGCATCGTTCAGTGGCTCGCCGGTCTGCTGGTCAAGAGCACGGGCCTGTCGGGCACCGACCGCTTTCTCGGATTCGTCTTCGGCAGCGCCCGCGGCGTGCTGGCCTGCGTCGTCACGCTCATCGCGCTGCGCCGGTTCGCCGAGGCCGGCGACTGGTGGGACGGCTCGGTGCTGGTTCCGCAGCTCCTGGCCTTCGAGAACCAGGTGCTGGACTGGCTCGGCCGCGCCCAGGACTGGGTGGTCGATCTCGGCGCCCGGGAATCCGTTCTGCCATCCGGCCGGCCATGATGCGGCGGTCACCGCGCCTGCAGTCCGCCATCCTGCATTTCCCCATCAGGAGCTTCGAATAACCTCATGTGCGGCATCGTCGGAATCGTCAGCAGCTATCCGGTCAACCAGCAGATCTACGATGCGCTGACGGTGCTGCAGCATCGTGGCCAGGACGCCGCGGGCATGGTCACCACGGACGGGCGCAAGCTGCACCTGCGCAAGGGCAACGGCCTGGTCCGGGACGTGTTCCAGCTTCAGCACATGCAGCGGCTGGTGGGCAACATCGGCGTGGGTCACGTGCGTTATCCCACGGCCGGCTCGTCGAGCTCCGCGGAAGCGCAGCCGATGTACGTCAACTCGCCCTACGGGATCTGCCTGGCCCACAACGGCAACCTGACCAACGCCGAGACCCTGCAGGCCGATCTGTTCCGGGACGACCTGCGTCACGTCAACACGGACAGCGATTCCGAGGTGCTGCTGAACGTGTTCGCCCACGAGCTGGAGCGCCAGCGGGCCCACGAGCCCGCCCCGGACGACATCTTCGCCGCCGTCGGCCGGGTCCACGAGCGCTGCCGGGGCGCGTACGCGGCCGTGGCGATGATCATCGGCGTGGGCATCGTCGCGTTCCGCGACCCGTTCGGCATCCGCCCGCTGGTGTTCGGCAAGCGCGACGGCGAGCACGGCACCGAGTACATGATCGCCTCGGAGTCGGTGGCGCTGGACATCCTGGGGTTCGATCTCATTCGCGACGTGGCGCCGGGCGAGTGCGTGTTCGTGAGCAACGACGGCGCGCTGCACACCCGGGTCTGCGCGGAGCGGACCGCGCTGTCGCCCTGCATCTTCGAGCACGTGTACCTGGCGCGGCCGGACTCCATCATGGACGACGTGTCGGTCTACAAGGCCCGGCTGCGGATGGGCGAGCACCTGGCCCAGCAGATCATTGAGCGCTTTCCCGGCCGGGACCACGACATCGACGTGGTCATCCCCATTCCCGACACCGGCCGCACCGCGGCGCTGCCGCTCGCCCATCAGCTCGACGTCAAGTACCGGGAAGGCTTCATCAAGAACCGCTACATCGGCCGGACCTTCATCATGCCCGGCCAGAGCGAGCGCAAGAAGTCCGTGCGGCAGAAGTTCAACGCCATCGAGCTCGAGTTCAAGGGCAAGAACGTGCTGCTGGTGGACGACTCCATCGTCCGCGGCACCACCATCCAGCAGATCATCCAGATGGCCCGGGAAGCCGGCGCGCGCAAGGTCTACATGGCGTCCGCGGCGCCGGCCGTGCGCTATCCCAACGTCTACGGCATCGACATGCCG
>DLCH01000013.1:0-30197 GCA_002480525.1 Gammaproteobacteria bacterium UBA7803
CCGGGTCGTGCCCGACGTCACCGGAGAGATCGTCGCCGCGGTTAACGCCTGCCGGGCGCGCTACGACTACGTATTCACCACCGGCGGCATCGGCCCGACCCACGACGACATCACAGCGGACTGCATCGCGGCAGCCTTCGGCGTCGACCTGGTGGTGCATCCGGAGATCGCCGAGCGCATCGAGCGGCGCCCCGCCCCGCCGGACGTCATGGCGTCCCGCATGCGCATGGCCCGGGTGCCCGAGGGCGCCACCCTCATCGACAATCTGACCGGCGGCCCCCAGGGCTTCCGCATCGAGAACGTGTTCGTCATGGCCGGCATCCCCGCGGTCATGCAGGCGATGCTGGCGAGCCTCGAGGGCAAGCTGGAGACCGGCGCGGTGGTGCACTCGCGCTCGGTCACCGCGTTCGTCGGCGAAAGCCAGATCGCCGGGCCCCTGCGCGACATCCAGGAGCGCTACCCGAACCTCGACCTCGGCAGCTATCCGTTCTTCCGCCGGGACCGCTACGGCACCTCGCTGGTGCTGCGCGGTACCGACGAGGCGGCGCTCGACGCCATGCTCGAGGAGGTCAAGGCCGCCATCGTCGACGCCGGCGAGACGCCACAGGACATCCGCCGCTCGTGACTGGGCGGCGCCTTCGCAGGCTCCTGGCGGTCGCCGCCAGCGCGGCGGCGGCGGTACTCGCCCTGGCAATCCCGGGCGGCGCCGCGCGGGCGGCGGAAGACTACGCGGCGCTCGCCGAAGCGAAGGCGCTGGCCGTCTCGCCACGCCGTCCCGACGAGGTGCGTGGCCTGGTCCACGGCCAGCCCCACGACCTGGCCGCGGCCAGGGCTGCGCTGGCCGCCTGCCAGCGCCAGGCGGCGCCCGACGAGCCCTGCGAGGTGGTGCGCCTCAACGGCGAACGGATCACCACGGGCGCGGAGATCCGCGCCAGGGTCCCCGCGCGGCATCCCCTGTTCCTGTGGCGATTCGAGCGGCAGGGCACCGTGGTCTACCTGGCCGGGTCGATCCACATCCTGAAGCCGACCCTTTATCCCCTGCCGGCCCAGATCGAGACCGCCTTCGAGCGCGCCGACCACCTGGTCCTCGAAGTGGACGTCACGGCGCTGCCGCCCCAGGCGCTGCAGCAGCGCACCCTCGCCTACGGCCTGCTGCCGCCCGGGCAGTCCCTGCGGGCGGTGCTGCCGGACACGCTGTACGCCGCCCTCGGGAACCGCCTGGCCGACTACGGCATGACCCCGGACATGCTCGACCGCGCCAAACCGGCGATGGTGATGAACCAGATCGTGGTGTCGCGGCTGATGTCGCTGGGCTACCTGCCGGACTCGGGACTGGAAAGCCATTTTCTCGCCCGACGCGCCGGCCGGACCGTGCTCGAGCTCGAGTCCCTCGACGATCAGCTCGACCTGCTCTTCAACCAGCCGCTCGATACCCAGATCGAACTGCTCGCCGAGACCCTCGAGGTCGCCGACGACATCGAGCCGCTGCTCACCGGGATGCTCCTCGCCTGGCTGTCCGGCGACGATGCGGCGTTTCTCGAGTCGTTCCGCGCCCAGTCCGGCGACTCGCCGCGCGCCCGGGCGTTCACCCGGGCGCTGCTGGAGGATCGCAACCACGTCATGGCGGACGGCATCGCCCGCTTCCTCGCCGCCGCCGACGGCGCGTCCCGGACCTACTTCGTGCTGGTCGGCGCCGCGCACCTGGTGGGCGAAGAAGGCATCGTTCCGCTGCTGGCCGACCGGGGCTACCGGGGCCGGCGGATCCACGCCGGCGAGACGCTGCCGGCCCCACCCGCGCGCGCCCCCCGGGCGCCGGCAGACACCCTGGAGGCAACGCCATGAACCTATCCGGACGCAGAATTCTCGTCATCGGCGGCTCGTCCGGCATCGGCCTGGCGGCGGCCCGCCAGCTCGCCGCCCGGGGTGCCGACGTCACCGTGCTGGGGCGCGACCCCGACCGCCTGGAGGCCGCCGTCGCCAGCATCGGCGCCGGCGCCTCCGGACGTCCGCTGGACGTGCTGGACCGGGAGGCCATGGCCGCCGCGTTCGCGGAGCTGGCGCCGTTCGACGTGCTGATCAACGCCGCCACCGGCGGGGAGCGCGCCGTCGGCCCGTTCATGAACATGGATCTCGACGGCTTTCAGGGATCGTTCCGCAAGCTGTGGGGCTACACCAACAGCGTCCGCCTCGGCGCGTCGTACCTGCCGGAGGACGGATGCATCGTGCTGGTCAGCGGTTCACCGGCGCGCAAGTGCCGGCCCGGCATGGCGGCCATCTCCACGGTGGGCAACGCGGTGGAAGGGTTCGTCCGCGCGGTGGCCCCGGAGCTCGCTCCCAGGCGCATCAACGTCGTCTCCCCCGGGGTGATCGACACCCCGATGTTCGGCGGGGACGGCGACGACCGCCAGCGGTTCTTCGAGCGGGCCACCGCGGACAACCTCATCCCCAGGGCCGGGACCCCGGACGAGGTTGCCGCCGCCATCGTGTTCGCGGTCGAGAACGACTTCGTCACCGGCACCACCATCGACGTCGACGGCGGCGCGCTGCTGCCCTGACCCCGCGCCGGGCGCCGGCGCGCCTCAGCCCAGCCCCTGCTCGGGCCGGCCCGGCCAGCGATAGCCGGCCTTGGCCATCACCTCGATCACCGCCGGCCGCCCCTCCCGGCTCGTGGCCACCGCGCGCTCCAGCGCCGCCGGGAAATCCGCCGGCTGGGTGACGCGCTCACCGGCCGCGCCGAGGCTCTCCGCCAGGGCCGCGTACTGGCCGCCGACGAAGTTGGCGCCGAAGTCGGTGTGGGCATCCACCAGCGAGTCGGACTCGATGGCCATGATGCCGTTGTTGAAGATCACCGTGACGATGCCGATGCGGTTGCGGGCGGCGGTCTCCAGGTCCATGCCCACCATGCCGATGGCGGCGTCGCCCATGACGTTGATGCAGACTTTGTCCGGCTCCGCCAGCTTCGCGCCCATGATGGCGCCGAGACCGAAGCCGAGCTGGGTCGACTTGCCCCAGCCGAGGTAGCCCCGCGGCGTGGTGGCCTCCCAGAACGAGATGATCTGCTCCCGGGGCGTGCCGGCATCGTGGGTGACGATGGTCTCGGCCGGATCGAGGTTCGCCATCATGTCCCGGATCACCCGGTACTGGTTGATGGGCACCTCGTCGGAGTCGAACTCCGCCCGCCAGTCGTCGAGAAACGCCGCCTTGGCCGCCCGGGTGGCCTCGGCCCGGGGGCCCGGCCCCCGCGCCACGCCGCGCCGTTCGAGTTCCCTCGCCACGGCGTCGAGCACCAGCCGCGCGTCACCCACCAGGGTGTGATCGACGGCGTAGTCCTTGTGGACGTCCTCCTCGGACACCGTCGCCTGAATGAGGACCTTGCCGCCCGGCGCGCCGGCGTCCGGCGGCAGGGACGTGCCGTAGGTCGTCTTGGTCAGACTGCTGCCGACCGCGAAGATGCAGTCGGCATCGGCGTAGGCGGCGAGCAGGTGGGCCGGCTTGGTGATCGCCGAGGCGCCGACGGACAGCGGATGATTCTCGGGAAACGCGCTCTTGCCCGGCATGGTGGTGACCACCGGCGCATCGAGGGCTTCCGCCACCCGGACCAGTTCCGCCGTGGCGCCGGCGAACAGCACGCCCTGACCGACGTGCAGCACGGGCCGCTCGGCGGCCACCAGGGCGTCCACGGCCGCCGTCAATGCCGCCGGGTCCGGCGCGAACCGCGACCCCGGCACCGGGCGGTAGACGGGCTCGCGGTCCACCTCGCCGAACAGCGCGTCCATGCCGGTCTCCACCATCACCGGCCCGCCCCTGCCGGTGCGCAGCCGGTAGAAGGCGTGGCGCAGCGCCGGCGCGAGGCGGCGCGGATCGCTCACGTAGGTCGACCACTTGGTCACGTGCCGATAGTTGTCCACGGCGCTGAAGGACGGCGTGACGCCCTGGCGGGACAGCGGCTCGCCGGCGGGCAGGAACAGCAGCGGCACGTTGTCGGAGTACGCCTGGGCGATGCCGGGAAACGCGTTCTCGGCGCCGGGGCCGTGCTGGCACACGAACACGCCCAGCCGGGTGCCGTTGGTGACCCGGCTGAATCCGTCCGCGATGCCGATGCCCACCCGCTCCTGGCGGCACACCACCGGCCGGATGCCCTGCTTGGCGCAGGCCTCGATCAGCGGATTGCGCGGATAGCAGGCGATGAATTCCACGCCCTCGGCCTTCAGGACCCTGGCGATCACGTCGTAGCCTTTCATTGACCCTCCCCCATGTGGTTCTCCTCCCGGAGTCGCCGTCGCCGTCACGCCCCCGCGCGGCGGCGGTCCCCATGCCGGCGCGACCGCCGGACGGGCATCATAGCGCCGGCAGGTCGACGTTGCCGCCGGTCAGGATGATGCCGGCCACGCCGTCGGGGCCGTGTTCCGCCCGCCAGGCGAGCAGGGCTGCCAGGGGCACGGCGGAGGACGGCTCGGCCAGCACCTTGAGGCACTGCCAGATCAGCCGCTGGGCCGCCAGGATCTGATCTTCGGACACCACCGTCACCGGCAGCCCGTAGTCCCGGAGAATGGCGAAATTGCGCACGCCGAGCGCGGTCCGCAGGCCGTCCGCGACGGTCCTGGGCGGCAGCGGCGGCTGCCGTTCGCCACTGGCCAGGGAGCGGGCCGCATCGTCCGCCAGGGCCGGCTCGCCGCCGTGGACCGCGCGCTCCGCCGCCCGGCAGGCCAGTACCGTGCCGGCCGCGATGCCGCCGCCGCCGACGGGCACCCATACCGTCCGCACCGCCGGCGCGTCCTGGATCAACTCGAGGGCGGCGGTGCCCTGTCCGGCAATGACCTCGGGATGGTCGTAGGGCGGCACGAACAGCGCACCGCTGCCCGCCTGCAGCTCCGCGAGCGTCGCCTCCCGCTCCGCCAGGGTCGGCCCGCAGTCAACCAGCCGGGCGCCGTAGCGGGCCACGGCCGCCCGCTTGCACGCCGCCGCGCCCTCCGGCACCACCACCGTGACCGTCACGCCCAGCAGCCGGCCCGCCAGCGCCAGGGCGGCGCCGTGATTGCCGGAGCTGTGGGTGACGACGCCGCTGCGCCGGGCCGCGTCGAGCTGGGCCGTGACGGCGGCAAGCGCGCCCCGCAGCTTGAAGGAGCCCGACCGCTGAAACGGCTCGCACTTGAAGTGCACCGGGCCGCCCGCCAGCTCGTCGATGGTGCGGCTGGTCAGCACCGGCGTGCGGTGGACCCAGGGCGCGATGCGGGCGGCCGCCGCCCGCACCGAAGCGAAGTCCGGCAGATCGGCGGCGGCGACGCTACCGCCGTCAGTCCCGCTCAAGGTCGACCTCCCGCACCTCCACCTGGGTCGCCACCACCTGCTTCTGCTGCAGTGGCCGCCGATCGCCCTGCAGCGTCACGGTCTTGCGCAGGCGGATGTCCCGGGACGACGCGCCGACCAGCACCTCCACCTCTCCGGGGTCGACGACGAAATTCATCGCCCGGTCGAAATACCCGAGCTGGCTGGCGTCGATGACGAACTTGAGCCGCCGGGCGCCGCCGGCCGGGACCGCCAGACGCTTGAACCCGGCCAGCCGGCGCACCGGCCGGGCCACGTCCGCCACCCGATCGTGCAGGTACACCTGCACCACCTCGTCGCCGTCGCGGTCGGACTCGTTGCGCACCGTGAGCCAGATGCTCAGCGTCGCGTGCACGTCCATGGTGTCGGGGCAGTCCAGCGCGTCGTACTCGAAGGTCGAGTAGGACAGGCCGTGGCCGAACGCGAACAGGGGCCGCGCCGACAGATCCGAGTAGTCGCCGAGGGCCATGCTGCGGCCGCCGCCGGCCCTGTGGTTGTAGTACGCCGGCACCTGGCCCGCCGCCCGGGCCAGGGAGACCGGCAGCCGCCCTGCCGGATTGGCGTCGCCGAACAGGATCCTGGCCAGGGCCGGGCCGCCTTCCTGCCCCGGCAGCCAGCCGAGCAGGGCCGCGTTGCACGCCGCCACCTCCTGCTCCAGCGAGAAGGCCCGCCCGCCGATCACCACCAGCACGACCGGGGTTCCGGTGTCCGCCACCGCCCGGACCAGCGCCGGCTGCACGCCGGTGAGCCGCAGGTCGGCGGCGTCCCGGAACTCGCCGCTGGTGCAGTCCGGCATGAGCCCGCTCCGGCCGCCGACGCACACCACCGCGACGTCGGCCTGCCGCGCCGCCGCCACCGCCGCCTCGATGCCGGCCGCGTCGTCACCGGCGACGTCGCAGCCGGGCGCCCAGACCACCTCGGCGAATTCGGCCAGGGCCTCGCGCGGGGTGGCCATCTCCACGTAGTGGGGCCCGGGCTGGAAGTCGGCGGCGGCATCCGGGGCCGCCGCGTGGGCGCCCGGCGCCGCCGGAGCGATGGCGGCGTCCAGCTCGCCGCGGCGGTAGACGATCTCGGCATGGGCCGGGTAGTGATAGTCGCCGAGCAGCAGCCGGCGATCGTCCGCCGCCGGTCCGATCAGCGCCAGCCGGCATCCCCGGGCCAGCGGCAGCACGCCGTCGTTGGCCAGCAGCACCATGGACTGCTCGGCCAGGCTGCGCGCGTGCGACCGGGCCTCGGGGGTGTCGAAGGCCGCGCCGGCGCCGGCCTCGTCGACGTAGGGCTGCTCGAACAGGCCGAGCTCGAACTTGGCGCGCAGCACCCGGCGGACCGCGCCGTCCACCACGGCGGGATCCACCCGGCCTTCCTCCACCAGCCCCTTGAGCGGCTCGCCGAAGCAGTCGAGGGCGGGCAGCTCGACGTCCAGGCCCGCGGCGATCGCCTGGGCGGCGGCGTCGGCCTTGTCCCGGGCCACCCGGTGGTGGCGCACCAGCAGGTCGACGGCGTAATAGTCGGCGACCACCATGCCCTCGAAGCCCAGCTCGCCGCGCAGCAGGCCGTCGAGCAGCGCCGCCGAGCCGGCCGGCGCCTCGCCGTCGACGGCGCTGTAGCTGTTCATCACGGCGCGCAGCCCGGCCTCGCGGATGGCCGCGGCGAATGGCTCCGCGAACACCTCGCGCAGCTCCCGGGGGCCGATCTGCACCGGGGCGTGATTCATGCCGCCTTCCGGCAGGCCGTAGCCCAGAAAGTGCTTGGCCGTGGCGATGACGCCGCGGCCCAGGTCGGACCCCTGCAGCCCGCGGACGAAGGCCACGCCGAGCCGCCCGGCCAGATAGGGGTCCTCTCCGTAGGTTTCCTCCAGCCGCCCCCAGCGCGGGTCACGGGCGATGTCCAGCACCGGCGCCAGCGCCTGGCGGGCGCCGACGGCCAGCAGCTCCTCGCGGATGAACCCGGCCATGGTCCGCACGGCCTCCGGGTGCCAGGTGGCGGCCAGGCCGATGGCCTGGGGATACTGGGTCGCGCGCCGGGCGCAATAGCCCGCCAGCGCCTCCTCGTGAACGATGGCCGGGATGCCGAGTCGGGTGTCCTCCACCAGCACGCGCTGGATGGCGTTGGCGAAGGCCGCGCTGGCCGGGGGTTCGAGGGCCGTGGTGGCGCCGATCCGGGTCACCTGGCCGATGCCATGCTGCAGCAGGCGCGCGGCCGCCTCGGGGTCGAACCCGCCGGACCCGACCAGATCGCTCGACCACACGCCGCCGAGCTGGGCCAGCTTCTCGTCGAGGGTCATGCGCCCCAGCAGATCCTTCACCCGCGCGTCGACGTCCCGCGCCGGATCCCGGTAGGGGGCGCGGGCCGTCATCCGCCGGCCGCCCCGCCATCCGGGCGATAGCTGTCGCGCAGCGTGACCGTGCGGTTGAACACGCCGGAATCGACGGCGTCCTTGCAGAAGTAGCCGATGCGCTCGAACTGGAAGCGCTGCTGGTCGCTGGCGACGATGGCCGGCTCCACCAGCCCCTGCAGCTCCGTCAGGGAGTCCGGGTTGAGATCCTCGCGCAGCGTGTCGCCACCGGGCTGCGGCACCTGGAACAGCCGGTCGTAGACGCGCACCGGCGCCGCGACGGCGTGGGCCGCGTCGACCCAGTGAACGACGCCCTTGGTCTTGATGCCGCTGGTGTCCTCGCCGCTCTTCGACTCGGGCAGATAGCGGCAGCGGAGCTCGACCACCTCGCCCGCGTCGTCCTTGATCACCTCCTCCACCTCGATGATGTAGGCGTAGCGCAGCCGCACGGGCTGGTCGGGCGTCAGACGCTTGTACTTGCGCGGCGGCACCTCGGCGAAGTCGTCGCGCTCGATGAACAGGCGGGGGCCGAACGGCATGTCCCGCTCGCCGAGCTCGGGCCGCTGCGGATGCCAGGGCGCCGACAGGGTCTCGCCGTCCCCGGGGTAGTTGGTGATGGTGACCGGCAGCGGGTCCAGCACCGCCATGCCCCGGGGCGCGGTCGCCTCGAGGTCCTGACGGATGCAGAACTCCAGCAGGCTCATCTCCACCAGGTTGTCCTGCTTGGTGACGCCGATCCGGCGGCAGAAGTCGCGGATCGCCCCGGGGGTGACGCCGCGCCGGCGCAGCCCGGCGATGGTGGGCATGCGCGGGTCGTCCCAGCCGCTCACCAGGCCCTCCACGACCAGCCGGTTCAGCAGCCGCTTCGACATCACCGTGTATTCCAGCCCCAGCCGGGAGAACTCGATCTGCGGGGGATGGAAGTTGACGTTGATGTTGTCGAGCACCCAGTCGTAGAGCGGGCGATGATCCTCGAACTCCAGGGTGCACAGCGAGTGGGTCACGCCTTCGAGGGCGTCGCAGATGCAGTGGGTGTAGTCGTACATGGGGTAGATGCACCAGGCGTCGCCCGTGCGGAAGTGGTGCGCGTGGCGGATCCGGTACAGCACCGGATCGCGCAGGTTGATGTTGGGCGACGCCATGTCGATCTTCGCCCGCAGCACGTGCTCGCCGTCGGCGAACTCCCCGGCCCGCATGCGCCGGAACAGGTCCAGATTCTCGTCGACGCTGCGATTGCGGTAGGGGCTCTCGGTGCCGGGCTCGGTGAGCGTGCCCCGGGTGGCCCGGATGTCTTCGTTCGACTGGCTGTCGACGTAGGCCTTGCCCGCCGCGATCAGTTCCTCCGCGAACTGATAGAGTTGCTCGAAATAGTCCGAGGCGTGGGTCAACCGGTCGTCCCAGGAGAAGCCCAGCCAGGCCACGTCCCGGGCGATGGCGTCGGTGTACTCCTCGTTCTCCTTGAGCGGATTGGTATCGTCGAAGCGCAGATAGGTGACGCCGCCGAACTCCTCGGCCACGCCGAAGTTGAGGCAGATCGACTTGGCGTGGCCGATGTGCAGGTAGCCGTTCGGCTCCGGCGGGAAACGCGTCACCACGCCCCCGGTCACGACCCCCTCGTCGATGTCCCGGACGATTCGCTGACGGATGAAGTCTTTCGGCTCCTGATTCATGCGGACGGCTGCGCTCTGGTGATGCAATGCGGCATTCTAATGTACGCGGACACGGTTCGCAGGGTCCGGGGAGGCCGCCGGAGCCGCGTCAGGGGGCGGCCCGGCCGCGTACAATGGCGGCTGGTCCCATCCGGAGCACGCTTTGCCGACCCGGCTCGTCCATGGCATCGGAATCGCCGCCCTGCTCGCCGGCCTGGCCTGGTGGCTCGGCGATCACACGGAGCCGGCGCTGGAGAGCGCCGCGGCGCTGCGCGGCGAGCGCTGGTACCGGCTGATGCTCGACGACCGGCACGTCGGCTACCTCCACACCCGCACCGACCGCGACCGGCTCGGCCGCTGGCGCTTCGCCAGCGACCTGCGCTTCGCCCTGACCCGGGGCAACACCGTGCGCATCGACGAGCAGCTCGTGTTCGCGGCCGAGCCGCCCTACCGGCTGCTGTCCGCGGCGCAGGTCAATCACCGCTCCGGCGAGCGCGAGGCCGTGCGCATCGAACGGTCGGCCCAGGGCTACCGGCTGGACACCGGGGACGGCGGCGGAGGGACGCGGGCCCTCGAGCTGGCGTTCACCCTCGGCGACTACCTGGGCTTCGAGAGCTGGCTGCGGGAGCGGGCGCCCCTCGCCGGCGCGACCGTGTCGTCGGCGGCGCTGGATTTCGCCCGGCGGCAGGTCGTGCCGCGCCAGTTCCGCGTGGTCGGGCGCAACGCCACCGGCTACGAGCTGGAGAACGCCGCGCCCTTCGACGCCACGCGCATCCAGCTCGACGAGCGCCTGCGGCCCGTCGCCATGACCCTGTCCGGCCTGTTCGAGCTCGAGCTCACCAGCCGCAGGCTGGCGCTGGCGCCCCGGACCGCCCTGCAGGCGGCCAGCTACTTCGTGCCCGCCGACCGTCCGCTGCCCCGGCATACCGAGGTGGGCGCGCTGACCCTCGAGGTTCGCGGCGCCGACGCGGCGGCGCTGTGGCCCCGGCTCGCCCGCGCCGGCGGTCTGCTGGAGATCGAGGCAGGTCTGCTGAGCCGCGACGCCGGCGCACCGGCCGGCGGCCGCGACGACCTGGCGGAGACCGCGGACCACCCCGTGCAGGACCCGCGCATCCGCGCCCTCGCCCGGCAGGCGGCCGGGGACGCCGCCGACGGGCCGGCACGGCTCGCCGCCCTGACCCGGTTCGTCAACGGCTACCTGCGCTACGAGGGGACCCCGGTGCGGCGCCACGTGCTGCGGCTGCTCGACGAGCCCGCCGGCGACTGCACCGAGTTCGCCGACCTGCTGACCACCCTGGCGCGCAGCCTCGGCATGCCGGCCCGGACCGTGTTCGGACTGGCCTACGGCGACGGCACGCCGCCGGCATTCCGGTTCCACGCCTGGAACGAGGTGGAGGTGGACGGCCGCTGGCAGCCCGTGGACCCGACCTGGAACCAGCTCCGCACGGACGCCACCCACATCCCGCTGCCCGCCGATTCCGGCGAGGCCCTGGATCTGCTGACCGGCGGCTCGACCCTGAGCTTCCTGATCCGCGACGTCGCCTACGTCCAGTAGCCCGCTGGCCGCAGTCCGCCGACCGCAGCCCGCTGGCAGCAACCCACTAGGGCGCCGCGTCGACGGAGGCCGCCCGGCCCGCGGCCGCCCCCGGCTGCCGCAGCAGCCCCTCCTGGGTCACGGAGGCCACCAGGCTCCCGTCCCGGGCGAAGAACTCCGCGTGCACCAGGCCCCGGGCGCCCTGCGCCGCGCTGGTCCGCTTGTGGAACAGCAGCCAGTCGTCCATCGGCACGGGGCGATGGAACCACAGCGCGTGGTCCAGGCTGGCCATCTGCAGCGCGTCCCGGCGCACGCTGTCCATGTGGGGCAGGACCGCCGTCGACACCAGGCCCATGTCCGAGGCATAGGCGAGCAGCGCGTGGGCCAGCGCGTCGTCGTCCGACGCGAGATCGGCGGGGTCGCCGGCGAAACGGATCCACACCGGGTTCCAGAAGCGGTTGAGATGCCAGGCCTCGCTGGCGAGGGGAAACACCGAGCGCATCTCGAACGGCCGCGGCCGCCCCGCCATGGGGCTCAGCGACGGATCTCGCCCGGTCAGCCGCGCCACCACGGCCATGTCGTCCTCGAGTTCCTCCGGCGGCGGCACGTTGGGCATCGGGTGCGCGTGCTCGAAGCCCGGCTCCGGGAGCTGGAACGACACGTCCATGCTGAAGATCGCCTGGCCCTGCTGAATGGCGACCACCCGGCGCGTGGTGAAGCTGCGCCCGTCGCGGATCCGTTCCACCTCGTAGAGCACCGGGCGGCCGGAGTTGCCCGCCCGCATGAAGTAGGCCCTCAGCGAGTGCGGCACCCGCCCCTGGACGGTATGGCACGCGGCCCGCAGGGACTGGGCGAGCACCTGCCCGCCGAACAGCCGCATGCCCTGCCGCGACTCGTTCTGGCCGCGATACAGGTTCTGCTCGATGGCTTCCAGCTCGAGGATGTTCAGCAGCCGCGCCGCGCGTGCACGGCACGCCTGCGCGTGGTCCGGAGATTCGTCGCTGTTCATGGGGCCGTCGTGACTGGTGCAAAGCCGTAGTCTAACGGCGTTCTCCGCGCCAGGCATCGACGCCCGCCCGGCATAGTGCGACCATCGGCCGATTCAACCCCAGGGAGCACAGCCATGCAGAGCCAGGAAGTCCGCCTCAAGCGCCGCCCCGTCGGCATGCCCGACGCCGACGATTTCGAGGTCGTCACCGTCGACCTGCCCGATCCGGAGGCGGGCGAGATCCAGGTCCGGAACCTGTGCATGAGCGTGGACCCCTACATGCGCGGCCGCATGGTGGACCGCAAGTCCTACGTGCCCCCGTTCCAGGTCGGCGAGGCGCTCACCGGCGGCGCCATCGGCCGGATCGTCAAGTCCGCCCATCCCGAGTATCCCGAGGGCGAGATCGTCGAGAGCCACCTGGGCTGGCGCGAGGGCTTCACCGTCGCCGCCGGGCAGACCCGCCGGATCGGCGAGCTGTCCGCGCCGCCGTCCGCCTATCTCGGCGTGCTGGGCATGCCGGGCATGACGGCCTACGTGGGCCTGTTCGGCGCCGCCTCACTGAAGGACAAGGAGACCGTGTTCGTGTCGGGCGCCGCAGGCGCCGTCGGCAGCATCGCCGGCCAGATCGCGCGCATCCGCGGATGCCGGGTAGTCGGCAGCGCCGGCAGCGCCGACAAGGTCGCCTGGCTGACCGGCGAGCTCGGCTTCGACCATGCCTTCGACTATCACGACGGCCGCCTGCTGGACCATCTGCGCGAAGGCGCGCCCGACGGGCTCGACGTCTACTTCGACAACGTCGGCGGGGACCACCTCGAAGCGGCGCTGTTCCACATGCGGCCGTTCGGCAGGATCGCGCTGTGCGGGGCGATCTCCCAGTACAACGCCACGGAGCCCGTCCCGGGGCCGAGCAATCTGGTGATGGCCATCGGCCTCGGCCTGACCCTGCGGGGCTTCATCGTCTCCCACTTCGACCACATGGCCGACGACTTCCGCCGCGACATGACCGCCTGGGTCAACGCCGGCGAGATCAGCTACCGCGAAACGGTGTACGACGGCATCGACAAGGCCGCCGACGCGTTCATCGGCTTGTTCACAGGGGCCAACGTCGGCAAGATGATCGTGCGCCTGGCGGATTGACGGGTCGGGAACGTTGATCTATTGATCACCAGGGCGTATATTCCCGCCCGCTGACTCAGCACGCAGACCCCAGGACGGTGCAATGTCGATCATGAAGCACACAGCAATCTGGCAATGGAAGATCCGGCCCCTGGCCGTGATCGCGCCGTTTGCCTCCGCTGGTGCCGACCGTGACGGCATCGACGTCGGAGGCTATTCAGGCTTCCGGTGAGCCCGTCCCCGAGCTAGCAGACCGCACACTCGAAGACCCGCTCACCACCCGAGCGGGTCTTTTCGTTTCAGCCCAGCCAGAAATCGTTCTCTCCCGCTCGTAGTCCCTCCTCGCAGGGAACTTTGCACAACGGCGCCGCCGAACGGGGCGCACGAACGGGATACGCAACGATGAACACGAACCACAGCACACTGTGGCGGATCACCCGGGGGCAGCGGCTTCGTTACCTCTACGCCATTCTCGCGATGGCGGGCACCAACACCTTCATGTTCGGCGCGCCGCTGGTCGCCAAGTACGCCATCGACGTGGTGGTGGAGAAGGACCTGTCGCTGGCCGCGCCGGGGCTGGACCTGCTCGCCCGCGGCCTCGGCGGCGCCGATCCCTTTCTGACCTATCTGTCGGTGTCCGCCGCCGCGGCCGTGCTGTTCACCGGCCTGGGCGGCCTGTGCCTGTATGCCCGCGGCCGCTTCGCAGCGCTGGCCTCCGAGGCCATCGTGCGGCGGGTCCGCGAGGCCATGTACCGCCGCCTGCACCATCTGCAGGCCGGCTACTACGACGGCGCCGACACCGGCGACCTGGTGCAGCGCGCCAGCTCCGACGTCGAGACCCTGCGGGTGTTTCTCGCCAGCGACGTGGTGGAGATCGGCCGCGCGGTGATGCTGGTGGCCTGCGTGACGCCGATTCTGTTCTGGATGGATGCCCGGCTGGCCTGGCTGTCGCTGTGCCTGATGCCGCTGCTGACCATCAGCGCCTACCTGTTCTTCACCCGGGTGAAGCGCGTGTTCCAGGAAACGGACGAGGCGGAGGCCGCGATGACCGCGACCCTGCAGGAGAACCTGACGGGCATCCGGGTGGTCCGCGCCTTCGCCCGGCAGCGCTACGAGATCGACAAGTTCGCCGCCCGCAACGCGGCATTCCGGGACCACAATCACCGGCTGATCAAGCTCATGGGCCTCTACTGGAGCACCAGCGACCTGCTGGCGATGAGCCAGGTCGGCATCGTGCTGTTCGCCGGCGCCGGCTACCTGATGAGCGGCACCATGACGGTCGGAACGCTGTTCGCCTTCATGACCTACGTGGCGATGGTGATCTGGCCGGTGCGCCAGCTCGGCCGGGTGCTGACCGACACCGGCAAGGCCGTGGTGAGCCTCGGGCGCATCAACGAGATCCTCAACGAGACCGAGGAGTCCCGGGAGCCGGCTCCGGAGCAGCCCCGGGCGCGGGGCGAGCTGCACTTCGAGCACGTCGACTTCGCCTACGAACCCGGCCGTCCGGTGCTGCGCGACATATCACTGCACGTGCCCGCCGGGCAGACGCTGGCCATCGTCGGCCCGCCCGGATCGGGCAAGTCGACCCTGGTCCGCCTGCTGCTGCGGCTCTACGAGCACGAGCAGGGCAGCATCCGGCTCGACGGGGTGGAGATCACCGCGCTCAATCGTCAGTGGCTGCGCCGGCAGATCGGCGTGGTGCTGCAGGAGCCGTTCCTGTACTCGCGCAGCATCCGGGCCAATCTCGGCGTCGGCCGCCCGGACGCCGGCGAGCGGGAGCTGCTGGCAGCCTGCGAGGAGGCCGCCATCCGCGACTCCATCGAGCGCTTTCCGACCGGCTTCGAGGCGATGGTGGGCGAGCGCGGGGTCACGCTGTCGGGCGGTCAGCGGCAGCGCCTCGCACTGGCCCGGGCCCTGCTGAAGGACCCGCCGGTGCTGGTGCTCGACGATTCCCTCTCGGCCGTCGACACCGGCACCGAGGCGAAGATTCTGGCCGCGCTGCGGCGCCGCAAGGGCCGCCAGACGACCCTGATCATCGCCCACCGGCTGTCGTCGGTGATGCACGCGGACCGGATCGTCGTGCTCGACGAGGGACGGATCGTCCAGCTCGGCGACCATGCCACGCTCGCCGCCCGGCCTGGTCCGTACCAGCGCCTGTGCGACATCCAGGGCGCCCTCGACGCCGCCATCCAGCGGGACGTCGACGCCTCCGGGGCAGCCAGTTGAGCCGGCGCCCCGGGGCGGCGGCAGGAGAACATCGATGAGTCACTACGACGACGAAAACTATCAGGACGGCTTCGACGACGAGGCGCTGGCGGCCGAGGTCCGCACGGACCTGTGGCGGAAGCTGTTCGCCTATGCCAGGCGCTATCCCCGGGAGCTCGCCGGCCTGGGCGGCTGCGCCTTCGTGACGGCCGGCGTGGAGGTCACCTACCCGCTGATCACCAGAAGCGTGGTCGATCATGTCGCCGCCAACGGCCTGGACGCCGAGCTGTGGCCGTGGATGGCCGCCTACGCGGTGTGCACGGCGATCCTGGCGGCCGGCATCGGCACCTTCATCTGGCTGGGGGGCAAAATCCGCACCCACGTCAGCCACGACATCCGCCAGGCCGGTTTCGAGAACCTGCAGCGCCTGTCGTTCTCGTTTTACGACTACCGCCCGGTGGGCTGGTTGATGGCCCGCATGACGTCGGACTGCGAGCGCCTGTCGAACATCCTGGCCTGGGGATTTCTGGATCTGGTCTGGGGTTCGACGATGATGCTGGGCATCGCCGCGGCCATGCTGGTGATGAACGCCAAGCTGGCGCTGGTGGTGCTGGCGGTGATCCCGCTGCTGGCCTGGGTATCGGGGCGTTTCCAGCGCCGCATCCTGACCAGCGCCCGGCGCGTGCGGGCGACCAACTCGCGCATCACCGCAGCCTACAACGAGGCCATCATGGGCGTGCTGACCAGCAAGGCGTTCGTCCGGGAGCACGCCAACCAGGACGAGTTCGGCGAGCTCACCGACCGGATGTACGGCTCCTCCGTGATGAACCTGACCCAGACCGCGATCTTCGTGCCGATCGTGCTGACCCTCGCCAGCCTGGCCACCGGCCTGGCGCTGGCCGTCGGCGGGTTCGACCTGCTCGGCGGCGCGATCAGCGCCGGCACGCTGGTCGCCTTCATGGCGTACACCCGGCACTTCTTCGACCCCATCGAGGAGCTCGGCCACTGGTTCGCCGAGATGCAGATGGCCCAGGCATCGGCGGAGCGCATCCTGTCGCTGATCGAGGCCGAGCCCGACATCGTCGACTCGGCGGAGGTCCAACCGCGCCGCGCCGGAGCGGCAGATCGGTCAAACCGGACTGCCGGCGCCGACCGGATCGAGCGCATCGAGCTCGACGGCGTGCACTTCGCCTACCAGCCGGGCCGGCCGGTCCTCGAGGACATCGACCTGACGGTGCACCGCGGCGAGACCATCGCCATCGTCGGACCGACGGGCGGCGGCAAGAGCACGCTGGTGAACCTGATCTGCCGGTTCTACGAGCCGACGGCCGGCCGGGTCCTCATCGACGGCGTCGACTACCGCCAGCGGAGCCTGCACTGGCTGCAGTCGAATCTCGGCATGGTGCTGCAGAGCGCCCACGTGTTCAGCGGCTCCATTCTCGAGAACATCCGCTACGGGCGCCTCGAGGCGAGCGACGACGAGGTCCGCGAGGCGGCCAGGATGGCCGGCGCCCACGACTTCATCGAGCAGATGGAGGACGGCTACGCCACCGCGGTGGGCGAAGGCGGCGGCCGGCTGTCCGCCGGGCAGAAGCAGCTCGTGTCCTTCGCCCGCGCGATCCTGGCCGATCCGCAGATCCTGGTCATGGACGAGGCCACGTCGTCGGTGGACACCGAAACGGAGCAGCGCATCCAGCAGGGGCTGAACCGGGTGCTGGAAGGGCGCATCGCCTTCGTGATCGCCCACCGGCTGTCGACCATCCGCAACGCCGACCGGATCGTCGTGGTCGAAGGCGGCCGGATCACCGAATCCGGCAGTCACGCGGCGCTGATGGCCCGGCGCGGCCACTACTACGAGCTGTACCGCCAGCAGAGCCTGCAGCAGGCGAGCAGCGCGCTGGTCACGGGCGGCGCCCGGACGGCGTGAGGGCAGCGGGGCGGGCGGTCAGTCGCCGACCGCCCCGGTGCCGGAGGCGTCCAGCCAGGCTTCGGCCTCGGCCAGGATCCGCAGCACGCAGATCCGGTTGCCGGCGTCGACCTGGCTCAGCTCGTAGAGCCTGGCCAGCCCGAAGACGAGGTCGGTGGGCGCCACGATGGCGACCCGCATCCCGGCACCGTGAGCGGGCGCCGAAGCCGTCGCCGCGGAAAAGTCGCGGATCTCGTCCGCGGTCAGGTCCAGCTCGGAAACGTCGCCGACGTCGAAGACCTCGGACAGGTCCGGCCGGAAATCGGGGTGAGCGGTCAGCGCCTCGTAGTACGCCCGCAGCGTGTCGCGGCACAGGCGCCCCGACAGACGGGAGCGGATCCGGCGGCGTTCCGGATCGATGGTGATCTCGACAGGCAAACGTTCCTCCTGGAACGGTGATTCCGATGGCGGCGGGCACTCGTTGTGCCACGCACAAAGGGGGCGCGGACTATACCGGCGGCGCCGGAGGACTTCCAGCCCGGCCCTGCCCTGTCCGACAACATGCCGTTCGACACCGTGTCATGGCCGAACCCCCGGAACCGCCCGCCGCGGCCTCACAGCGGACGGCGCAGGGCACTGTAGCCGGGATGCGGATCCAGGTAGGTCTGCTTCGCCACGTACTCGTCCGGATGTTCCCGGAGATGGTGCTTGATGAGCGTGATCGGCGCGAGCAGCGGCAGCTCGCCGCGCCGGTAGGCGTGGATGAGGGCGTCGAGCTCCTGACGGGCGGCGCCGTCGAGCTGGCGCTTGAAGTAGCCCTGCAGGTGGGACAGCACGTTGGCGTGCCCGCGCCGGCCCGCCGGATTGGCGAGCCCCGCCATCAGCAGCGAGAAGTAGGCCCGGGCCTTGCCCGGCGGGTCTTCCTTCAGATCGGCCAGCAGCCGGCCGGCGCGCTCGTAGTGGGACACGCTGTGGGCCATCAGCAGATACTTGTAGCGGCTGTGGAACTCGACCAGACGCCCGGCGGTGATCCCCGCCCGCTGCAGCGCCTGCCAGTGCGCATGGGCGAACACCCGGGTCACGAAGTTCTCCCGCAGCACCGGATCGTGCAGCCGGCCGTTCTCCTCCGCCGGCAGATCCGGCCGGCCTTCGGTCACCGCCGCCGCATAGGCGCCGCGCCCCTGCATGGCGGGCGCGCCGGTGACCCGATCGCCGTCCACCGGATACACCTTGACCCGGAACAGGCCGCAGCTCGGCGACCCCTTCATGAACACGTAGCCGGCGACGTCCCCCAGGGCCTCGACCTGGGTCCGGCCGTACTCGCGCAACGCCTCGGTGACGTCCCGGGAGGGGTCCTTGACGCCCACCACGCGCGGGCTGCCGGCATCGCCGACCAGGCGGATGGGCTCCCGGGGCGTGCCGAGGCCGATGGCGACCTCGGGGCAGATGCCCCGGTACTCGAACAGTCCGGACAGGACGGCGTGCGGATAGGAAGACCGGGCCCCGCTGCCGTCATAGCGGACCTCGCTGCCCAGCAGGCACTCGCTGACCGCGACCGGCAGCGGCGGCTCCGGACGCGCCGGGAACGACGGGTCGTTCAGCCGCCGGCGCGCCGCGTCAGCCACGGGTGGCGATGAACGCCCACAGACCGTCGGCGCCGCCGGCGGCGAGGTGCCGGCCGAGGCGGCGCTGCCAGTGGGTCTCGTTGCCGAACTCGTCCCGCCAGGCCCAGGCCCGCCGGGTGAAGTGGTGAAGCTGATGCTCGTGGGTGAAGCCCATCGCCCCGTGAACCTGATGGGCGATCTCGGCGACCACGCCGGCGGCCTCGCCGACCCGGGCCTTGGCGACCGCCACCTCGAGCTCCAGCCGGTCGCCGTCCAGGGCGTCCACCGCGGCGTCCGCCGCCCGGCCGGCGGCGGCGACCTCGCCGGCCATCACCGCCAGGCTGTGCTGAATCGCCTGGAACCTCGAGATCGCCCGGCCGAACTGCTCCCGTTCGCCGGCGTACTGCAGGGTCAGCTCCAGCACCCGCGCCAGGCAGCCCGCCGACGCCACGGCCCGGGCCAGCGCGAGATAGGCGTAGGCGGGCTCCAGCAGCGGCAGCCATTCGGCTCCGTCGGGCAGCGCCACGGCGTCACGGGGCTCGCCCGCCAGGTTCGCGCCCTCGCGGACCTGAACGCCCTCGCCCAGCTCGACCACCACGCAGGCTCCACGCTCCGCGTCCAGGCCGAGAATCCGGTCCGCGGCGCGGCCCCAGGGCGCGTCGACGATCCAGCCGTCCTGCACCTGGCCGATGGTGGCCAGGCCGTCGCTGCCCGCCAGCCAGCGGTTCGCCAGCAGGGTCTCCGCCAGCGGCAGCGGCAGGGCGTGCCGCCCGGCGATGCCGACCACGGCGAAGGCGTCGCCGAGGGACACGCCGCTGTCCGGCATGGCGAGCTGATGGAAGCCGCTCTCCGCCACCGTGTTCCACAGGGCCGAGGGAAAGGCGCCATCCTCCGCGGCGTCCAGCATCGCCTTGTCGCACAGATCCGCGAACATCCGCTCCGCGGCATCGGTCAGCATGGTGTCGGTCATCAGCGCAGCCCCAGTCCGCGGGCGATCACACCCCGGAGAATCTCCCGGGTACCGCCTCGAATGGTGAATGACGGCGACAGCAGCAGTGTGTCGCGCAGGCTCTCACGGAAGCGCCCGAAGCGCGCCGCGGCGGCGATTGAGTCGTCGGCCGCCAGCCGGGCGATCTCCGGCAGCAGCTTCTCGAAGTCGTTGCCGAGCCCCTTGACCAGCGCCGCCTCGACCTCCGGGCTCTTGCCGCCCTCCAGCATGCCGGCCACGGAGATCGACATGCGCCGCAGGGTCGCGATGTGCGCGGCGATGCGGCCGATGGCCGCGGCCAGCGCCGGCTCGGGATCGGGGCCCGCCGCCCGCACCAGCTCGACGAACACACGGAAACCCGACAGGAACCGCTCGGGACCGCTGCGCTCGTAGGCGAGCTCGCTGGTGACCTGCTTCCAGCCGTTGCCCGGCTCGCCGACGACCCGGTCCTCGGGCACCAGCACGTCCTCGAACACCACCTCGTTGAAGTCCTCGCCGCCAGCCATGTTGCGGATCGGCCGGATGTTCACGCCGTCCTTGTGGAGGTCGACGATGATCTGTGAGAAACCGGCGTGCCGGTTCTCCGAGGGCGGCTCGGTGCGCACCAGGGCGATCATGAAATGGTTGCGGTGGGCGTCCGTGGACCACAGCTTGGTGCCGTTGATCAGCCAGCCGCCTTCGACCCGCTCGGCGCGGGTCCGCACCGAGGCCAGATCCGATCCGGAGTTGGGCTCGCTCATGCCGATCGAGAAGTAGCTCTCGCCCCGGGCGATGGGCGGCAGGTAGCGGGCCTTCTGCTCGTCAGTGCCCACCCCGAGGATGAGGTTGCCGCTCTGGCGGTCAGCGATCCAGTGGGCGCTGACCGGCGCGCCGGCGGCGAGCAGCTCCTCGGTGACCACGTAGCGGTCGAAGAAGCTGCGCTCGCTGCCGCCGTACTGCTTCGGCCAGGTCATGCCGATCCAGCCCTGACTGCCCAGCTTGCGGGAGAACGCCGGATCGTGGCCGGTGGAGAAATCGGAGTTGGGCCGCTCCAGATGCTCCGCGTTGTCGGCGAGGAATTGGCGGACGTCCCGGCGCAGGCTCTCCGTTTCCTCGGGCAGGGTGACTCGATCGAACTGCAGCACGTGCCACGGGTCCCGTGAAGTTGAGGATCGGCTAAATTACTGACAGCCCCAGTCCTTTGCAAACCGGCGTGGCCCGCCGGCCCGGCGCGCCGTTGTGGCCCGCCCGGCGCCTCCGTACACTGCACTCACCCGCCGTCCGGAGCCGATCCGTGGACTCGACGCCCGATTCCGACCAGAAGCCGTCCTATCTCGGGCTGCTGAACGCCATCGTGCTCGCCGAACGCCGCGGCCACGCCGTGCTGGACGCCTGGCGCTGGGCCACACCGCTGCCGGCCCTGGCCGACACCCTGAACGTGGTCGCGATCCGGGAGCAGGCCCATGCCGCCGAGTTCACCAAGCGCCTCTGCGAGCTCGGCTACGGCGTGCGCGAGCGCCCCAGCGCGACCTTCGAGGCCGACCTGGCGCTGGCCCGTTCCGGCGCCCCGGACGCGGACAAGTTCCGCTGCATCCTGGGCTACGGCGACCCGGAGGAGGCGAGCCGGCCCGATCCCCTCGCGGCGCTGTTCGCCGACCGGACCATCGACCCCGTCACCGGCGCCCTGCTCGGCCGCTTCATCGCCGAGGAGCGGGACAGCGAGCGGCGCCTGCGGGCGGCCTGGCGCGGGCTCCCGGCGAGCGGCGACCCCGCCGGCGGAACCGACGACGACCTGCTGTCGGAGGTCGCCGAGCGGATCGACCGGCTGACCGCCACCCTGGAGGAACTGAAACGCCTGCGGCGCTGAGCCGGCGCCGCCGACCCGCCATGACGTCCACGGAGCTACATCGCCGCCTGGATGCCCAGTTCGCCCCCGTCATGGACGACCTCGCCGCGCGCGCGGCCGTCACCGACCACATGCTCGACCGCGACATCTACCGCATCCTGGTGGCCACCCTGTGGGTGAACGTCGTGCTGGCCCCGGAGGACGCCGGGCTCGAAGAGCGCCAGCTCGAGACGCTGCACGACGTCATCAACGCCCGCATCGAGCCGGTGCTCGGCGCCGGCGAGTCCCTGCGGAGCTGTTTCCGCTACCTGAACGGCCGGGACGGCGAACGGGCCATGAAGGAAGCGCGGCTGCCGCCGAACCATCGGGACATGCTGCTGTACTTCGCGTCGATCATCCTCGACCCCGAGGGCCACCGGCGCTGGATGGACGCCATCAGGAACGACCCCAGACGCTGACCACCACCTGTCGCTCGCTGCGGTGGTGCCGGTGCTCCCACAGGAAGATCCCCTGCCAGGTGCCGAGGGCCATGACGCCGCCCATCAGCGGCACGGACAGGCTGGTGGCCGTCAATGCGCCCTTGATGTGCGCCGGCATGTCGTCGGGCCCCTCGGCGGTGTGGGTGTACAGGGCGTCCTGCTCGGGCACCAGGCGGTTCAGCCAGTTCTCCAGGTCCCGCTGCACCGCCGGGTCGGCGTTCTCCTGAATGATCAGGCTGGCGGAGGTGTGGCGCACGAAAACCGTGACGAGGCCCTCGGTTGTGCCCGTCTCCGCGACCGCGTCGGCCACCGCATCGGCAACTTTGTGCGTGATGTCATAGAGCCCCTGGCCGCCGACGGATAGCTTGAGCGTAAAGTTCATGGACGATCTTGCGCTGGCCTCGCCGCAGCATAGCGAGACCGGCGCGACCCGGACAACAGTGGTCGGAAACAGCTCTCCCCAACGACGGTGCGGGCGGTCGATGGACCGTCGGCCGATGGATCGGCCGACGGCGGCGCGTGCCGTCGTGGCCGCGGTCCTCGGCATGCTCGCGCCCGCCGTCCACGCGGCCGCCGGGATCGCCCTGCCGGCCGGGCGCACCACGCTGCCGCTGATCGGGCTGCAGGTCCCCACGCCCGCCCTCTGGGCCGCCGCCGGCGGCGCTGCCCTGCCCGCCCTGTGGTGGTTCATGCGCCGCCGCCGGAATCGGCCCGGTACCGGCGCAGACGACGAGCCGGCCGGCGAAGATCTGCCCGCCGCGGCCGCCGAGGCGCTGGCGCGGATCGCCGACGCTGCCGGCACGGCGTCCTGGCTGCTGGTGCTCGACGGCCGATCCCGCATCGCCGCCGGCGCCGGCGGCGGACTCGGAGAGATCGGCGAGCCCGGCGCGCTCCAGGGCCGCAGCCTTCTGGAGCTGGTCCCCGCCAGCGTGCGCAGCGGCATCGTCGCCGCGGTACGGCAGGCCCGGGAAACGCCCGGGCTGACCGTGAAGCTGCCGAAGCTGCGGCTGCAGCGGCCCGACGGCTCCGGACCGACGCCGCCGCTGCGGCTGCGGCTCGAAGCCGATCCGTCGGGCGTCGTGCTCGTCCACGGCGAGGTGCAGCGGCCGGCGGCGCCGGAGCCATCGGCGACGCCGGCCGAGGACGACCGCTTCTCCCGGGTGTTCCATTCCAGTCCCGACGCCATCCTGATCTATCGCCACCAGGACGGGACCGTCATCGACTTCAACGAGAGCTTCACGCGGCTGCTCGGCTACACCCGGGAAGCGGCCATCGGCTGGCCGGTGCAGCGCCTCGGCCTGTGGGCCGACACCCGGCGGCGCGACGCCGTCATGGGCGCGTTCGACCGCGCCCGGCACGTCACGGACGTGGAGGCCCCGCTGCGCCACCGGGAGGACCATCCGGTTCCGGTGGAGCTGTCGCTGCGCTTCATCGAGCTGCAGGGCGACCTGTGCGTGCTGTGCATCGCCCGGGACATCGCCCGCCGCCTGGAAGCGGAGCAGGCCGCCCGCAGCAGCCAGGAGAAATTCTCCCAGGTCTTCAGCCAGAGCCCGGACGGCATTCTCGTGCTGCGCAACCGGGACCTGGTGATCTGCGACGCCAACGCCGCCTTCGCCCACGGCGCCGGCGTGCCCGTCGACGAGCTCCTCGGCAGGCCGCTCACCGAGTTTCCCGGCCTGATCCACGACCCCGGCTTCGCCGGGATCATCGAGGATCTGCTCAGGCACGGGCGCGTCGCCAACCGGGAAATGCGCTTCCAGACCCGGAGCGGCCGGGAGCTGACGGTGCTGGTGAGCGGCACGGTGACGTCCTTCGAGGACGAGCCGTCGCTGCTGTGCGTGATCAAGGACGTCACCGACCTGCGCCACGCCCAGGAGCAGCTCCGGCGCAGCGAGGAACGCTTCCGCGGCGCCTTCGAGAACGCTCCGATCGGCATCCTGCTGCTGGACCCCCAGGGGCACATCTTCCAGGCCAACCGCTTCGCCACCGAACTGCTCAACTACGGCGTGGGCGAGCTCGACACCATCCACGTCTCGCGGCTGGTTCCCGCCGACGAGCGGGCCGATCTGAAGGAGCAGCTCGAGCGGCTGCTGCGCGGCGGCGACCAGGCGCTGCGCAGCGAGCGGCGCATGCTGTGCGCGGACGGGCTGGAGATCTGGACCAACTGCCACGTGGTGGTCCAGCGGGGCCGCGACGGCGAGCCGCTGTCCTGCATCCTGCAGGTGGCCGACATCACCGAGATGAAGACCAGCCAGCGGCGCATGGAGCGCCTCGCCTTCTACGACACCCTCACCGAGCTCGCCAACCGCCGCCTGTTCAACGACCGGCTGCAGCAGGCGGTCGAGCACTGCCGGCGCCACGAGGTCCGGGCCGCCCTGCTCTACCTCGACCTGGACCAGTTCAAGCGGGTCAACGACACCCTCGGCCACGAGTCCGGCGACGCGCTGCTGAAGGAAGTGGCCCGCCGGCTGCTGCGCTGCGTGCGCAAGGAGGACACCGTCGGCCGCCCCGGCGGCGACGAGTTCACCATCCTGCTCTACGACATCGACACGCCCGGGCACGCCGGCAACGTGGCCGAGAAGATCCTGCGCGAGCTGGCGCGGCCGATCACCATCGCCGGCCACCAGCTCATCGTCACCACCAGCATCGGCATCACCATCGTCCCCGACGACGGTGTCGAGCCGAATGCCCTCACCAAGAACGCCGACCTCGCCATGTACCGGGCCAAGGAGAAGGGCCGAAACAACTACCAGTTCTACAGCGAGGACCTGAACACCAACGCGGTCGCGCGCCTGCGCACCGAGCACGAGCTGCGCCGGGCGCTGGAGCGCAGCGAGTTCGAGCTGCACTTCCAGCCGAGCGTGCGCATCTCGGACCAGACCATCGTCGGCGTCGAGTGCCTGCTGCGCTGGAACCACCCGGAGCGGGGCCTGGTCCCGCCGGACGAGTTCATCCCCGTGGCCGAGGACACCGGCGCCATCGTCGACATCGGCAACTGGGTGATCAGCGAGGCCTGCGCCGCCGGCCAGCTCATGATCGACCAGCACGGCGCGCCGCTGTGCATCGCCGTGAACATCTCGACGCGCCAGTTCCGCGATCCGAACCTGGTGGACACCATCCGCAGCAGCCTGCGCCGCGCCCAGCTCGAGCCCGGCAACCTGGAGATCGAAATCACCGAGACCATGCTGATGGAGGACGTCGAGGCCGCCTCGACCATCGTCGAGCGCCTGCACAAGCTCGGCGTGCGCCTGGCCATCGACGACTTCGGCACCGGCTACTCGTCACTCAACTACCTGAAGAAATTTCCCATCGACACCGTCAAGGTGGACAAGACCTTCGTCGCCGACATTCCCGAGAGCAGCGACGACATGGAGATCACCGCCGCAGTCATCGCCATGGCCCACCGGCTGCGCATGGAAGTGGTGGCGGAGGGCGTGGAGACCCACGCCCAGCTCGAGTTCCTGGCCGAGCAGAACTGCGACTTCGCCCAGGGATACCTGTTCAGCCGCGCCCTGCGCCTCCAGGAGCTGGGCCAGCTCCTCGGCAGCGACAACGTCGCGCTGCTGCGCCGGGGCGGCTGACCCGGCTGCCCGTCAGGGCATGAACGCCAGGCTCAGCCAGGGCACGTAGGTGATCAGCGCCAGCGCCACCAGCAGCACCAGCATGAACGGCCAGCTCGCCGCGTACAGATCCTGCAGCGGCCGCTTGAAGCGGTAGCTGGCGATGAACAGGTTCATGCCCACCGGCGGGGTGAAGTAGCCGATCTGCATGTTGGCGAGGAAGATGATGCCGAGGTGCACCGGATGAATGCCGTAGCCCACCGCCACCGGCAGGATCAGCGGCACCACGATCACCAGCGCCGAGAAGATGTCCAGCATGGCGCCGAGCACCAGCAGCAGCACGTTCAGCAGCAGCAGAAAGCCGATGGCACTGTCGATGTGGGTCTGGATGAACTCGAACAGGGCCTGGGGCACCTGGGCGTCCACCAGGAAGTTGGTGAAGGCCAGCGCCACGCCCAGCACCAGCAGAATGCCGCCCACCATGACCATGGACTCCACCATCACCTTGGGCACCTTGCGCCAGGGGATCTCCCGGTAGAGCACCACCTCGGCGATGGTGACGTAGACCGCGGTGAGCGCCGCCGCTTCCGAGACCGCGACGATGCCGCTGTAGATGCCGCCCAGCACCACCACCGGCAGCGGCAGCTCCCACCGGGCCGCCACGCAGGCCTGGCCGAGGCGGCGCCAGGAGAACGGCGTGCGCGGCACCGCGCCCCCGCGATGGCGCCACAGGGTCCAGCCGATCAGCAGCGCCAGCATGGTCAGCGTCGGCAGGATGCCGGCCTGGAAGAGCTGGAAGATGGTGAAGGGCTCGCCGACGTTGAGCTGCTGAGCCACCACGCCGTAGAGAATCAGCGGCACCGACGGCACCAGCAGCAGACCGAGGCTGCCCGAGGTGGTCACCAGGCCGAGGCTGAAGCGCTCGTCGTAGCCGGCCTTGACCATGGCGGGCAGCAGCAGCGCGCCCAGGGCGACGATGGTGACGCCGGAGGCGCCGGTCAGCGCCGTGAACACCGCGCAGGCGACGAAGCCCACCATGGCGAGGCCGCTCGGCAGCGCGCCGAACAGGGACTGCACCAGGTTCACCAGCCGTTCCGAGGTGCGCGCCTCGGCCAGCAGGTAGCCGGCGTAGGTGAACAGCGGCAGCGCCACCAGCAGCGGCGTGTCGACGATCCGGTAGACCTCGATGGCGACAATGGCGAGGTCGATGTCGGCGGCGAGGAAGCCGAGCATGGCCGCGCCCATGAGCACCGCAAACAGCGGCGCGCCGGCGAACAGCGCCAGCACCAGGCCGATGACGCCGGCCCAGATCACGGCACCGGCCGCACGGTATGGAACAGATAGCGCAGCCCCATGACGGCGGCGCCCACCGGCATGATGGCTTCGCACACCCAGGCCGGCACCGCGGCGAAGGCGAGGACGCCGTCCTGATAGTCGAACCAGACGAAGCGCGCGCTGTGATAGGCGAACAGGAAGCAGATCGCGACGGTGAACGCGCTGGTCAGCCGCTGCACCAGGCGCCGGGCCGACGGCCCCAGGAACCTGGCCGCCAGGTCCATGCGGATGTGCTCGTCGTGGCGGGAGGCCACCATGCCGCCGAGCAGGGTCACCCACAGCACCAGCACCCGCACCAGGCCGTCACCCCACAGCAGGCCGGAGTCGAACAGATTGCGCGCCACCACCTGATAGGCGGCGACGCCGATCATGGTGGCGAGCAGGGCCGCGAGAATGCCGCTCTCGACGAGCTGCAGGCCCTTGACGATGCGGTCAATCAACGGCGGCCCGATGGGCTTCGACCAGCGCCTGCAGCCGTTCCAGCAGCTCGCCGGAGACGAGCCCGTCCTCCACCATCTCGCGGTTGGCGCGGGCCGCGTAGGCGCGCCACTCATCGAGCTCCCCGGCGTCCGGCGCGGTGCGCTCCAGCCCCTGGCCATAGAGCGCCTGCAGCGCATTGGCGTCGTCGGCCCGGGCCCGGGCGTTGACCTGGTCGACCACGCCGGCCATGACCTCGCCCACCACCGCCTGGTCGGCCTCGCTCAGACGTTCGAACGGCCGGTTGGCCACCGCCAGCATCCCGTAGACGTAGAGCAGCGGCAGATCCATCACGTAGTCGAGCTGGGTGTGCCACTGCAGGGCGATGGCGGCCACCGGCGGCACCGCGACGCCGTTGATCAGCCCGGTCTGCAGGCCGCCGAGCACGTCGGCGATGGACAGCGGAATCGGCGTGACGCCGAAGGACTCCAGCGCCCGGGCGGAGCCCGGGTCGCCGTCCGGCGTCCAGACCTTCTGGGTCTGCACCTCCGCGACGCTGGTGACCGGCACCCTGGACATGGCGCGGGCGAAGCCCACCTCGGCGAAGCCGAAGGAGGTGAAGCCTTCCGCCCGCAGCCCGTCGATCAGCACCGGGTCGAGCTCGGCCCGCACCGCGTCGACCTCAGCGTAGCTTTCGAACAGCAGCGGCAGGCCGTAGAGCTGAATGTCGTTGTAGGTCTGCACCAGGCCGCTGGAGGTCAGCACCGCGCCGTGAAGCTGTCCCAGACGGATCTTGCGCAGCACGGCCTTGTCGTCGCCCATCACGCCGCCGGGATAGAACTTGAACTGGACCCGGCCGCCGGTGCGCTCGGCCACCTCCTCGCCGCCGGCGCGCAGCAGCTCCATCCAGGCGGATCCCTCCGGCGACAGGGTGGCGATCTTCAGCGTCGCGGCCTGGGCGGCGCCGCCGGCGAGCAGAACCACCACGGCGAGCCCGGCAGGCAGGCGGAAACGGCGGGCGAGATCAGAAATAGTCATCGGCAGATTCCAACAGCTCCGCGGCCTGCTCCTGGGCGACCACGTTGATCAGGGTGAGTCCCGGCTGCCGCGGCTCCGCGGCCAGCACTTCCTCGAGCAGCCGGTCGTGCAGCTCACGGTCGAACACCAGCCGGCCGTAACTCTCAGCGTAGAGCACTTTGGTCATCAGGTGCCTGCCCTCCGACAGGGCCAGGGCGCGCTCGAAATGCCGGCGGCCCTCCTCGGGCCGCCCGCCCATGGCGGGCGGAAACAGGGTCTCGAACACGCCCATGTAGAGGTGCGCGCCCCCGTAGTCGTAGCCCTCGTCCAGCTCGATCACCCGGCTCATGAGCGCCTTCACCCGGGCCAGCTCGGCGATGGCGGCGAAGTCGTCGGCGTTGGCCTGAATCCAGCCGGCCCAGGTGGCGCCGAGCCGGTACAGCATCGGCACGTCGCGCTCGCCGCGCCGGGCGAGCCACGCCTGATAGTCCTCGAACGGCATGGTGCGGATGCCGCAGCCGTTGCGGACGCCGGCACAGACGGCACGCTCGGCCAGCGACAGCGCCTTGGCGTTCAATGCGTCGTTGCGGCCCGGATCGGCGACGAACGCGGCGGCGTACGCGGAGTTGAGCTGTGCCGCCTGGCCCAGGATCTGGGCGTTGTCCGGGCTCTGGGCCACCAGGCCGTCGAGCAGCAGGAGATAGGCCGGCGCGCCGTCGCGGACCATGGTGACGTCGGGATTGTCGAGTATCGCACCGCCGAGATTCTCGGCCATGCCACCGGCCACGGAGCCCAACAGGCTGGCGCAGCCGGCCAGGGCAAGACCCGCCGCGGCGGCCGCACCTGCCACAGGCAGCTTCCGCAGAAACCGCACGAATTGCCGGGACATGAACACTGCGGGCGCGATCTCCTGATCGCCATTCGACTTCTCGCGCCGGCAAACGACGGCCGGGCGACTCTGAAGGGTCCGCATTTAATCGGCGCCCGCCGGCGAAATCAACCGCGGCCGCACGGCCGCGGCAGGATGGCGGCGCCACCCGGCCGGCCCGCTCGCGCTCAACGGCCGGCTTCCCGGTCTTCCAGCCGTGCGGCGACCGTTTCCAGCACGACCGCCAAATCCGGCCGGTCCCGGTAGTCGGGCTCGGCGAACTTCGCCAGCACCTCGCCGTCCGGGCCGATCAGCAGCACCCCCGGCAGGGGAATGCCGTAGGCGCTGTGACCCGGCTGGTACTGGGGGTTGAGCACGCCGTAGGCGCCGAAGTGCCGGGTATCCTCGTCCCGCAGCAGCGGATAGCCGAGCGCCTGCTCGGCGTGAAACGCCGCCAGCACGGCGACCGGGTCGTAGCTCATGGCAGCCACCCCGACCCCGAGATCGGCGAACCGTTCGCGCCACTTCGCCAGTTCGACCAACTGGCCCTGACAGTAGGGTCACCAGTCCGCCGAGCGCACCAGGAACAGCAGCAGGCCGCGCTGTCCGGCCAGATTCTCCAGCCGACGGCGCTCGCCGGCCTGGTCGACGGCGTCCAGCAGGGGCAGCGCGGTGCCGAGCGCCGGTCCCCAGACGTCGACGAAGCGTTCGCCGGCGGGCGGATCACCGGCCGGTGGTTCCGACGCTGCGCCGTGGGCGCCCCCCGCCAGGCCGATGAGGACGCCCAGCAGCCAGATTCTCGCGATCCCGATCATTCGAAGCCTCTCTGCGACGGGTTGCTGTTGCCGTCCGGAACGTCGTACCCGGCGGACCGTTGTCACGCCGGCGCCGGGGCCCGGCCATCCGGCGGCGTCAGCGCCACCGGCTGCGGCCTGCCCAGGACCTGAAGGCACCGGGGCAGCTCGGCCCGATAGTCCGCCGGCCGCTGCTCGAACGCCCGGGCGGCGAGTCGGGCGGCCGCCTTGGCGCGGCGGCGGCTCTTCGAT
>DLCH01000013.1:30502-34226 GCA_002480525.1 Gammaproteobacteria bacterium UBA7803
TTCGAGCCTCTGGCCCGGCCTCCGCGGGCCGGCGCCGCGCCGCCGACGCCGCACAATGTCTCGAGCAGCCGGCGGCGGTCCACCAACCCCGGCATCGGACCGTCCATCATCGGACCCGGCAGCGGAAGCAATAGTTCCTCGCACAGCACCAGCCGGGCCAGCCGCTGGCGCAGGCCGGCGGAGGTCGGGTCCCGGCGGGCCTGACGGCGGGCCTTGTGGTAGGCCTGCGCCAGCCGGTCGAGCAGCGGTCCGTCGGCGGCCGGCGGCGCGCCGGTGAGCTCGCCCAGCCAGGCGGACTGGCGCTCCAGGGTGCGCGCCAGCCTGCGCCGCGGCAGCGGCGAACGTCGTGCCAGCGCGCGCTGACCGGCGAGGCTGTCGCGCACCGACCGCCAGCGGCCCTCGGGCAATGCCGGCCGCAGCAGCCACCAGCAGGCTCGGCCCGCGGCCAGAGCTGCATCCAGGCCGTCGCCGCCGTCCCGCAGCAGCAGCAGGGCGCGCTGGTTGGCGGCCAGCGCCTCGAGCTGGATGGTTCGCGCCAGCGGCGGCAGCACGTAGCGGGTCAGGAATCGCTCCATCGCCCTATGGTACCGGGTAATGCAACCCGGCGAAGGCGGCCCCGGGATGTGGCCGCCTGCGGCACCTTGATAGACTGCCCGCTGATCAACAGCCTTCCGAGCGCGCGAGCCATGCCGACCTTCCGGACCGGAGACGTCTGTCTGTACTACGACCAGTTCGGCGCCCGGGCCGATCCGGCCGTGGTGCTGATCCACGGGCTGACCTGCCAGGTCATTCACTGGCCGCGGCGCCTGGTCGACCGGCTGACCGCAGCGGGCTACCGGGTGGTGGTGTTCGACAATCGCGACGCCGGCCGATCCTCCCACCTGGACCAGCACGATCTCGGCAGTCCCGAGACGGTCATGCGCAATGCGCGCAGCCTGACGCCGCCCTACGGCCTGGAGGACCTGGCGACGGACGCGGTGGCGCTGATGAATCATCTGGGCCAGAGCGGCGCCCATCTGGTCGGCTTCTCCATGGGCGGAATGATCGCCCAGCGCATGGCCCTGGATTTCCCGGACCGGGTGTTCAGCCTCACCTCCATCGGTTCGAGCACCAGCGACCCGGACCTGCCGGGCGGCCAGCGCGCCGCCTTCGAAGCCTTCGTGTCGACGCCGCCGGAGGACCGGGCCGGCGCCGTCGCCCATCTGACCGAAGGCTGGCGCGTGCTCGGCGGCCCCCATCACGACTCCGCCAGGGTGGGTCTCGGCCGCTTCGCCGCCGAGGCCTGGGACCGCGGCCATACCGCCGGCGGCACCGCCCGCCAGCTCCTCGCCATTCTGCGCGCCGCCCCCCGGGGCGAGGCGCTGCGCGCGGCGGACCTGCCGGCTCTGGTGATTCACGGCCGGGTGGACCCGATGGTGCCGCTGGCCGCCGGCGAGCGCACCGCCGAGGTGCTGCCCCAGGGCCGCCTGGTGGTCTACGACGAGCTCGGCCACGACCTGCCGGAGCCGCTGCTCGACGACATCGGCGACACCATCGTCGCCCACCTCGACAGTATTCCCTTGAGACGATGAGGACGACCCATGACCGATGACCGTGACCTGGTGCTGGTGGCCCGCGAGGACGGCATTGCCACCGTCACCCTGAACCGGCCCGACGCCCTGAACGCCCTGTCCGCCGCCCTGCGCAACCGCATCGCCGAGGTGTTCACCGAGCTGGCGGCGGACGACGACGTGCAGGTGGTGATCCTGACCGGCGCCGGCCGCGCCTTCACGGTCGGCCTCGACCTGAAGGAGCTCGGCGGCGAGGTGGACGCCAAGGCCTCCATCACCAGCCAGGATCTGTCCCGGGCCGTGACCGGCCTGCGCCAGCCCATCATCGGCGCGGTGAACGGCTTCGCCATCACCGGCGGCTTCGAGCTGGCGTTGATGTGCGACTTCCTGATCGCCTCCACCCAGGCCCGCTTCGCCGACACCCATGCCCGGGTCGGCGTCGTGCCCGGCTGGGGCCTGTCCCAGCGGCTGCCGCGGCTGATCGGCGCCAACCGCGCCAAGGAGCTGTCCCTGACCGGCAACTTCCTCGATGCCGAGACCGCCTGCGCCTGGGGCCTGGTGAACCGGGTGGTCGAGCCCGACGCGCTGCTGCCCACCTGCCAGCAGCTCGCCCGGGACATCCTCGAGACCGACCCCGCCACCCGCAACGAGATCAAGCGCATCATCGACGCCGGCTGGGACACCACCCTGGCGGAGGGCATGCAGATCGAACTCGACGCCAGCCGCGCCCACAGCGAGCGCGAGGTGACGCCGGAGAAGGTCGCTGCCCGCCGCGCCGGCATCCAATCCCGGGGCCGCAGCCAGACGACCTGACCCGACCAGTAGGAGCGGCCTCCCGGCCGCGATCTCCGGACCAGGCCGATCGCGGCCGGGAGGCCGCTCCTGCGTGTTGGGTTCGGCCCGGCAATCGCGGCCGGGAGGCCGCTCCTACAAGAAGGGGTTCGGCCCGGCCGATCGCGGTCGGGAGACCGCTCCCACAGGATGCCGGCAGGCGTTCAGTCGAGGTTTCGCACCAGATCCATGACCCGCCCCAGGGTCTCCAGCCGGCCGTCGAGGCCGTCGCCGGCGGGCTGCACCCGCAGGGTGGTGACGCCGGCGTCGCGGAAGGTCTTCAGCCGCTCCCGCACCCGGGCCTCGTCGCCCAGCAGGTTGGCCTGCTCGATCATCTCCGCCGGCACCCGGGCGGCGGCCTCGTCCCGCCGGCCCTCGACCCACAGCTTCTGCACCTCCGCGGCGGTGTCGTCCCAGCCGCCGCGGCGGTACGCCTCGTTGTAGAAGTTGGTCTTCGGCGAGCCCATGGCGCCGAGGGTGAAGGCCATGGCGGGCCGCAGCGGCGCCACCAGCGCTTCCAGGTCGTCGCCGAAAGCCACCGTGCCGCCGACCTGGATGTCCACGTCGGCCAGGCTGCGGCCGGCGGCCTCGGCGCCCCGGCGGATGTGGTCCAGATGGGCGTCGGCGTGCTCCGGGGTGAACGACGTGCCGAGCCAGCCGTCGGCGGCGGCGCCGGTGTACTCGAGGCTGTTCGGCCCCAGGGTCGCCAGGTAGATCGGAATGTTCGGGTTGCCGGGCTGCGCCAGCCGCAGCGCCTTGCCCTCGCCGCCCGGCAGGGGCAGTTCGTGGTACCGGCCGTGATAGGCGAGCTTCTCGCCGGCGAAGGCGAGCCGGACGATCTCGACGGTCTCGCGCATCCGGGTCAGCGGCGCCTTGAACGGCCGGCCGTGCAGGCCCTCGACCACCTGGGGCCCGCTGGCGCCGAGGCCGAGGATGAAGCGGTCGTTGGAGATGGCCGCCAGGGTCAGGGCCGTCATGGCGGTCATGGCCGGCACCCGGGCGCTGATCTGCATGATGCCGGTGCCGAGGCGGATGCGGTCGGTCTTCGCCGCCAGGTAGGCCAGCGGCGTCACCGCGTCCTGGCCCCAGGCCTCGGCGGTCCACACGGTGTCGACCCCGAGCTTCTCCGCCTCCTGCACGTAGGTGACCTGATCGTCGAAATCCCGCCGGCCGCCGGATGCGGCGCCGCCGATGCCGATGCTGACCTTCATGGCCCTTCCCCCCTCGATTGTCGGTTCCCGCATAATAACGGCCGCCTGCGTCGAATCCGAGGAAGCCATGGCCGTCATCCGTCCCGCCCGCCGACTCGCCGCCGCCGTCCTGCTGACCCTGGCGCCCTGGTC
>DLCH01000007.1:0-1177 GCA_002480525.1 Gammaproteobacteria bacterium UBA7803
AGGTACCTACCCATAGTCCGTTAGGTAGTTCCATGGGTGTCCCGGCCCGGGGCAGCGGGCTAGGTTTGTCTGTTCAGCGAAGCGGACAGGGAGCCACCCTCATGCCCGGACCGAGACTGCAGGACGCCGCCCGGCAGCACGCCGGCTCGACCGACCGCGGCAGCGCACCCACCGCGCTGACCGAGGAAGAGAAGATGGTCGGCAAGACGCTGAAGAAATCCTACTCGCTGACCGAGGCGGAACTCGCCACGGTCAACTCCAAGAAGGGGCTGCTGCAGCTTCTCTCCACCAAGAACGTCGACGTCAACAAGGCGCTGATCAAGCTGCGCTACGAGCAGGAGCTGCAGAAGCTGCAGATCGAGCTGGTGAAGCTGCAGCGCGACGTGCAGATCAACGGCCGGCGCGTGGCCATCATCTTCGAAGGCCGGGACGCCGCCGGCAAGGGCGGCACGATCCGGCGCTTCATCGAGCACCTCAACCCGCGCAGCGCGCGGATCGTCGCCCTGCCCAAACCCACCGAGGTGCAGAAGGGCCAGTGGTACTTCCAGCGCTACGCCGAGCAGCTCCCGAACCCGGGGGAAATCGTGTTCTTCGACCGGAGCTGGTACAACCGCGCCGTGGTCGAGCCCGTGATGAACTTCTGCACCGACCAGCAGTACCGGACGTTCATGCAGCAGGTCCCGGAGTTCGAGCACATGCTCTACGAGGACAGCCTGGAGCTGGTCAAGTTCTGGTTCTCGATCTCCAAGGACGTTCAGGAGGATCGCTTCGTGTCGCGCCGGGTGAACCCGCTCAAGCAGTGGAAGATCAGCCCGGTGGACGACAAGGCCCAGGAGAACTGGGACCTCTACACGAAGTACAAGGAGGACATGTTCAGCAAGACCCACACCTCCTACAGCCCGTGGATCATCGTCCGGGCCAACGACAAGAAGCGCGCCCGCCTGGAGAGCATGCGCTACGTGCTCGCCACCCTGGACTACGCCGGCAAGGACGACCCGGTGACCTCGCTGAGCCCGGACCCGGACATCGTCCTGCGCTATCACCGGTCGAGCAACAGCATCGACTGACCGGCGGCGGGACGCTGGCGCGGGCGGGACGGGAAAAGGCTGGAGCGGGTAGCGGGAATCGAACCCGCATCATTAGCTTGGGAAGCTAAGGTTCTACCATTGAACTATAC
>DLCH01000007.1:1463-42874 GCA_002480525.1 Gammaproteobacteria bacterium UBA7803
TCATCAGCTTGGGAAGCTGAGGTTCTACCATTGAACTATACCCGCGGAACGATACCCGCGGAACGATACCCGCGGAACGATACCCGCGGAACGATACCCGCGGTGCACCCCGGCCGGGCGCGCCATTATCTCACCTGCGACCCGCCCGACAAGGCCCCGCGACCGTTCCGGCCGGCGGCGCGTTCGGCGGACCTCAACCGGCCGCGCCGAGCGCCTTCAGCAGCTCGATGTCCTCCGGCGTCAGCGCCTTAGACGTGTCACAGCGCGGGTCCGCCTTCTGCAGCACCCGGGTCATGTCGGCGGTCAGCGGAATGGGATCGCAGCCATGGCCGGTCTCGCAGATCATGTCCCACTTCGGCTCCGCCTTGACGTGGCAGGCGAAGCAGTTGCCGCCGAAACGGTTCACCACGTCGGCGAAGCCGCGCACGCGAATGGCCGAGCCTTCCGGGGACGGGTCCAGCTCGAAGAACTCCCAGTCCCGGGTGGCGGCGTTGTAGCCCTCGGGATGCTTGACCATCGCCTCGGTCGGCACGAGCTGGACCACCGAGCCCGGCGGATAGGTGCCGCCGTCCTCGGACCGGGCCACGGCCAGGGTGGCGTCCAGGTCGCCGAGCAGATTGCCCACGTAGAAGCCGCGTACCGGCGTCATCTCGCTGATGCAGCCGAAGTCGTCGGCATCCACGTCCAACGCCCCGTCGGCCGCCGCACCGGCAGCCAGCAGGGTCGCCAGGGCGCCGGCGCCCAAGGTCCGTCCGATCGTGGCGAGTCTCATGCAGCCACTCCCATTCATTCCCATCCGCATCTCCTCTATTTAGCTTGTATACATACTATTTGCACGCCAATATAATGCATGCTTTGCAAAGGTCAACACCCGGGTAAGATGTCGCCATGACGCCGGAGCAGCTTCGCCTCGACAATCAGGTCTGCCACAGCCTCTATTCCACGGCCAACGCCCTGGTGCGCGCCTACCGGCCCCTGCTCGAGCCGCTGGGCCTGACCTATCCGCAGTATCTGGTGATGCTGTCGCTGTGGGAGCGGGACGGAGTGAGCGTGACCGAGCTCGCCAGCCACACCCGGCTGGACAAGGCGACGCTGACGTCGCTGCTGAAACGCATGGCGGCCAAGGGTCTGCTGACACGGGAGTCGTCGGACGAGGACGAGCGGCGCAAGCGGATCAGTCTCACCGCCCAGGGCAGGCGGCTGCGCCGCCGGGCGGAGGGCGTTCCAGCGGCCCTGGCGGAGAGCACGGGCATGAGCGTGGAGGAGGCCGTGGCGCTCAAGTCGTTGTGCGAGACGCTGCACCGGTGCCTGACGGGCGGGGATTGACGCGCGGTCTGGGTTGGCTGGGACAGGCACGGGGGGATCGCGGCCGGGAGGCCGCTCCTACGGGTGTCGGGTGCGGGATCGGGTGAGGTGCGGGGTCGGGTGCCGGGTGCGGGGTCGGGTGCCGGGGTGAGGCCCCCGGGAAGCGGGGCCTCACTGAGCCGCAGCGCTGGCGTCAGCCGGGAATGCGGACCGGCAGCTCGCGGATGCCGCGGATGAAGCTCGACTTCAGGTAGACGGGGTCGCCGACCACCTCGATCTTCGGGAACCGCTTGAGGATCTCCTCCCACAGCACCCGGAGCTGCATCTCGCCGAGCCGGTTGCCGAGGCAGCGGTGGATGCCGAACCCGAAGGACAGATGCTTGCGGGCGTTGGGCCGGTCGATCCAGAACCGGTTCGCGTCCTCGATCTCGGTGTCGTCCCGGTTGCCGGAAACGTACCACATGGCCACCTTGTCACCGGCCTTGATCTGCTTGCCGCCGAGCTCGGTGTCCACCAGCGCGGTGCGCGCCATGTGCGCCACCGGTGACTGCCAGCGGATGATCTCCGGGACCATGTTGGCCACCAGCGCGGGGTTGTTCACCAGCTTGTCGTACTCGCCGGGATTCTCGTTCAGCGCCAGCACGCCGCCGGAGATCGAGTTGCGGGTGGTGTCGTTGCCGCCGACGATCAGCAGCAGGATGTTGCCCAGGTACTCGTTCGGCGGCATGTCCTTGGTGGACTCGCCGTGCACCAGCATGGAGATCAGGTCGTCGCCCGGTTCCTTCTGGGCCGCGCGCTCCTTCCACACCGCGTCGAAGTACTCCCAGCACTTCCACAGCTCCTGAAACCCTTCCTCCGGCGTGTCGAAGAACTCCGGGTTGCCGATGTTCTGGGTCGTGTCGGACCAGTGGATCAGCTTGTCGCGGTCCTCCTGGGGCACCGCGAACAGGGTCGCCAGCATGCGCCCGGTCAGCTCCACCGACACCTCGCGCACCCAGTTGAAGGTCTCGTTGCGCGGCAGGCCGTCGAGGATCAGGCCGGCACGCTCGCGGATCAGCTCCTCGAGCCTGGCGATCTCCCGCGGCGCGAACTTCGGCGCCACCACCTTGCGCTGCTCGTCGTGCTTCGGCGGATCCTCCATGATGAACATGGGCAGGTGGAACATGGGATCCGGCTCTTCCTCCTGCTCCCGGCCGCCGAGCTGGATGCCGCCGCGGCGGGAATCCGAGGAGAAGATGTCGTGGTGGGTGTCGACGTGGACGATGTCCTGGAACTTGGTCACGGACCAGTACGGCCCGAACTGGCTGTCCTCGGTGTAGTTGACCGGGTCTTCCCGGCGCAGCCGCTCGAAGTACGGCAGCACCGCATTGGCCTCGAACAGGTCCGGATGCCCCGGATTCATCCGGTTCAGCGGCAGTTCGTTCGGATCCTGGTTCACGTCGACGGCCCATTCGGCCATCATTTCTTCGTTGCGGCGGCGCATGTTCTCGCGCCAGCTTGCGCCCTGCTCTGCTTCACTCATCCCTTCGTCTCCCAGCGCCGGGCCCGTTCCATGGTGGAGCGGCGAACACCGGCAGCGTTGCTAAGCGTCTTCCTTAGGGTAAACCCAAGCGTCGATCTTGTCAGTGACAGGCCCGGATCCGCCGGGACCGGCCGGCGGCGGTCAGCGGTCGCCCCGGATGAACGTGGCCATCACGTCGAGAAAATAGTCTCGCGGCGTCTCCATGAAGGCCGCGTGATCACCGCCCGGCACCACCACCCAGGCCTTGTCTGCGGTGTTGAGCCGCGCGAACAGCTCGGCGTGCACGTCGTCCAGCGCCAGCGGATCGTGCTCCGCCTCGAGCAGCAGGGTCGGCACCCGCACGGCGGCCCCGTCCAGGGCGCGCCACTGCTCCAGCCGCCGCCAGTCGGCGCGGACCGGGTCCGCCGCCAGCGCCGCCGCCACGAAGGCCTCGATCGCCCGCTCGCTGATGGCGCCGGGCACGATGAAATCCGACCGGGCAGCCTGAGCTGTGGTCGGCTGTCTCGGCGGCGGGCCGTCCGCCTCCGCCGGATCCCGGTCGATGCCCGGCCGCACCGGGTAGCCGAACAGGATGACGCCGGAGATCAGATCCGGCCGCTGCTGGGCGACGAGCTGGGACACCATGGCGCCATAGGACCAGCCGAACAGATACGGGCGCGGCGCCGCCGGATCCCGGGCCGCCAGCCACTCCAGCACCCCGGCCACATCCGCCGCCGCCCGTTCCGGCGTCAGCCAGCCCGTCTCGTCCCGCGGGGTGCCGCCGTAGCCGCGCAGATCCACGCCGTAGGCCGACAGGCCCCGGGCCACCAGGCCGTCCATCAGGGACACCGGCTCCCCCGGCACCTGCAGGTCGAAATCCGGCAGGGTGCTCCAGGTGCGGCCGTGCACCAGCAGCACCCGCGGCACCGCAACGTCGCCCGCGTCCGCCGGCGATTTCTGCCACACCCGCATGGGGTGGCCGTCCACGCTCACCTCGTGGGCGGTCGGCGCGGCGCCTGCGGCGACTGCGGTGGCCGCGGCGACTGCGCCCAGCGTCCAGACCAGCAGTGCCAGCAGGGCCGGCAGATGCCGGCGGCGCATCCGGACTTCGTTCATGACTCCACCTCCGGCGTCCGACCCTCGAGAACCGTGGCGAAGACACCGGCATCGACATTGCCGCCCGTCAGCACCACCGCGACCCGGCGGCCGCGCTGGGCGGCCGCCTCCCGGGTGAGCGCCGCCAGGGCGGCCGCCCCGGCGCCCTCCGCGACGTTGTGTGTCGCCCGGTAAATACGGCGCATCGCCGCGGCGATCTCGTCTTCGCCCACCTCCACGACCCGGGCCACGCCCTCGCGGATCATGGCCAGTGCCTGGGGGTCCGGTACGCGGCAGGCCATGCCGTCGGCGAAGGTCAGTGCCGAGTCCGTCCGCACCACGCGGCCGGCTTCGAACGAGCGCGCGTAGGCCGGCGCCCGCTCCGCCACTACGCCGACGATCTCGGTCTCCAGCCCGAGCAGGTCCCGGGTGCGGATCAGACCGCAGATGCCCGAGCCGAGGCCGATGGGCACGTACACCGTGTCCAGCGCCGCGACCGCGCGGAACAGCTCCAGCGCGTAGGTGGCCACGCCGACCACCAGGTCCGGGTGAAAGGAGGGCACGAACAGCAGGTTCTGCGCCCGGGCGAGCCGGGCCGCTTCCTCGCGGGCCTCGTCGAAGTCGGCGCCGTGAACCAGCACCCGGGCGCCCCACCCCGTCATGCTGGCGTTCTTCTCGCGGCTGTTGCCTTCCGGCACCACCACCGTGACCGGCACGCCGTGGCGGCGGGCCGCAAACGGCACGCTCTGTCCATGGTTGCCCCGGGTGGCCGTGACCATGCCCGCCGGCAGGTCGCCCCGGCGCGCCAGCCGGTCGAGCATCACCAGGCCACCGCGCACCTTGAAGGCGCCCGCCGGCGTGTGGTTCTCGTGCTTGACCCAGACCTCGCAGCCCAGCTCGTGGGCCAGCAGCGGCCAGGCGTACTGGGGCGTCGGCGGCATCACGCCGTAGACCGTGTCCGCGGCGCGCTCGAGATCCTCGAGGCCGAACAGCGCCTGGGTTTCCGCAGCCTGTGCCATCACCGCACCGTCCCCGAATGAAGGCCGACTATAGAATCGGCACCGGCAAACGTCTAATGTCCCCCGCTCAACGCGCGCGCGCCGCCGGTGGGGCGGCGTCGACGGGCGCCCGCACAGGAACCCAGGGGAGGCACCATGGAGCTCGAGAACAAGGTCGTCGTCGTCACCGGAGCCGCCAGCGGCATCGGCAAAGCGATGGTGGAGCGGTTTCACCGGGAGGGCGCCGCCGCCGTGGTGGCCGCCGACATCGACGAAGCCGGCGCCGCCGCCACCGCCCGGAGTGTCGGCGGCTGGAGCATGCGCGTCGACGTCAGCCGCGAGAGCGACATCGTCACGCTCATCGAGGAGACGGAGACCCGGTTCGGACCCATCGACCTGTTCTGCTCCAACGCGGGCATCGGCGTCGGCCGCGGCCTCGACGAGCCCGACGACGTCTGGCAGAAGATCTGGGAGGTCAACACCCTGTCCCACGTCTACGCGGCCCGCAACCTGATTCCGCGGATGAAGGCGCGCGGCGGCGGCTACCTGCTCAACACCGCGTCCGCCGCCGGGCTGCTGTCCCAGATCGGCTCGGTCACCTACGCGGTGACCAAGCATGCCGCGGTGGCCCTGGCCGAATGGATCGCCATCACCCACGGCCGGGACGGCATCAAGGTCTCCGTGCTGTGCCCCCAGGCGGTGCGCACGGCGATGACTGCCGGTGGCCCGGGGGTCGCCGGCGTCGACGGCATGATCGAGCCCGAGGACGCCGCCGAGACGGTCGTGCAGGCCCTGCGGGACGAAACGTTCCTGGTGCTGCCCCACCCCACCGTGGCCGAGTACATGCGCCGCAAGACCGGCGACTACGACCGCTGGATCCGCGGCATGCAGCGCCTCCAGGAACAGTACCTGGACGCCGATCAGTCCTGAGCAGGCTGGCGGGGCAGGCGGCAGGGCTGCGGAATCCGCACCGGATTGCAGCGCGCCACGCCGCCGCCCGGCACCGTCACCCGATACCCGGTGTCGGGATAACCGCCGGGCAGATAGTAGTCCGTGCTCACGAGCTGGGCGCCGCTGGCCCAGGCCGCATCCCGGCGCGCCGTGTCGCCCCGGCGCGCCTCGGCGGTGTCCGCGTCGGCCCGGGTGCGGACGATGTACCCGGACCGCACCAGCCCGCGTATCCGCTCGAACTCCGCCACCGGGTCGTTGACGATGACGATGGCCGCACCCGGCTCGCCGGGCGGCACGGTGGCGAACATGGCCCGCTCGCGCCAGCGGCTGGCGTACTGGCGGCGCTTGTCGCCGCCTTCGTCCAGCACCGCGATCACCCTGCCGCGGGCCGCATCCAGCCCCGGCCAGGTCAACGCCCCGTCGCTGAACACCGCGGCCGGTGTCAGCAGGCGGGCGCCCAGTCCCGCCCGCAGCTCCGCGTCCAGGGCCAGCCAGGCGTCCTCGCCGAACGGCAGCGGCCGCAGGAATCCCGGCCGGTCGATCACCGCGTCCTTGGCATTGAAGGACAGGAACAACGGCAGATGACCGGCATTGGCGTCGGACCACTCGCGGATGGCCGCCAGGCAGTCGAGCAGGTTGGCGCAGTGGCTGCGGTCGTCCAGATTCTGCACGTGCAGCACCGGGAACGCCGATTCGCCCCCGGACGCGCTCCGGGCCCGGCCGAACAGCCGGCCGCCGGGGTCGTAGAACACGTCCAGCTCGAGCTTCCTCACGCCCAGCTCGAGTTGGGCCGCCAGGGGCGGGTGCTGGTAGTCGAGCGCCCGGGCCAGCGCCGGGTCGGCCTCGGCCAGCGCGTCCATCCGCTCCGGCGCCATGGCCTGCTTGTAGCTGTTGTGGCTGCCGAGCATCTGCACGTCGTTCAGGGCGAGCTCGGCGGCCGGCAGAACGGACGCTGCCGCCAGCAGCGCGAAACCGGCGACGGCCACGGCGACCTGGCGCACCACGCTAGCGCCCCAACAGGTCGGCGACGGCCCGGCGGGCCATGACCCGGACCAGATGGGCCCGGTACTCGGCGGAGGCGAACAGGTCGCTGTTGAAGCCGGCGTCGGGCACCGGCACCCCGTCCACCGCCTCCGGGCGCAGATCGTCGGCCAGCGCCTGCTCGAAGGCCGTGCCGCGGAACGCGCAGGGTCCGGCGCCGGTGATGCCGACCCGGATGTTGCCGCCGAAGTCCGCCACCAGCACGCCGACCACGGCGTAGCCCGACGCCGGGTGGGCGAACTTGCGGTAAGCCGCGCGGTCGGGCACCGGAAAGTGCACCCGGGTGACGATCTCGCCCGGCTTGAGCGCCGTCTCGAACAGGTCGACGAAGTACTCGTCGGCGGCGATCCGGCGGCAGTGGGTCTCGATGGTGGCGCCGAGGCCGACCACGGCCGCCGGATAGTCCGCCGCCGGATCGCTGTTGGCGACGGAGCCGCCGAGGGTGCCCAGGTGACGAACCTGGCGATCGCCGATGCCGCCGGCCAGCGCCGACAGTGCCGGCAGCACCCCGCGCACGGCCGGGCTGCCGGCCACCTCCGCGTGCCGGACTCCGGCGCCGATGCTGACCACGCCCTGCCCCGCCTCGATGCCGCCCATGCCCGCCACGCCGGCCAGGTCGATCACGTCCGAGGGCGCCGCCAGGCGCTGCTTCATGGTGGGAATCAGGGTCTGACCGCCGGCCAGATAGATGCCGTCCTCGGCCTCGTGAAAGAGCTGGTAGGCCTGCTCGGCGTCGTCCGGTCGATGGTAGTGAAAGGGGTAGATGTCCGCCTCCGCGCGACGTGGGCCTCAGCCCCCGCCCTGCCGTTCCGTCATGTGCGGCGCCGCGGCGAGCACCGCATCGACGATGTTGTGGTATCCCGTGCACCGGCAGAGGTTGCCCGCGAGCCCCTGGCGTACGCCCGCCCGGTCGAGCGGCGCCGACCGGCGGACCAGGTCGATGGCGGACATGATCATGCCCGGCGTGCAGAAGCCGCACTGCAGCGCATGATGATCGCGGAACGCGGCCTGCATGGGATGCAGCGCGTCCACGCTGCCGATGCCCTCGATGGTCGTCACCTCGCACCCGTCGATCTGGCAGGCCAGCACGCTGCAGGCCTTCACCGCGCGGCCGTCGAGGTGGACCGTGCACGCGCCGCACTGACTCGTGTCGCAGCCCACGTGGGTGCCCTTCAGCCCCAGATGCTCCCGGAGCACGTCGACCAGCAGCGTGTTCTCGGGAATCGCCAGGGCGTGGGCGACGCCGTTGACGGTCAGCGTGATCTCCACGGCCATCCGCCTACCCGCCCCTCAGCCGAACGCGAACAGCAGGCCGAGCAGCAGCGCCGCGAACACCACGATCCAGATGGGCCAGCGCCCGCCGGGCTCGTAGGCCCGGGGTTCCGGCGCCGGGGCGGCCGCCGGCGCCGCGTCCGCCGTGTCGCCGTCCAGCTCGCGGCGCAGCGCCGCGAAGAAGTCGTCGGCCATCTTGCGGGCGGTGCCGTCGATCAGCCGGTTGCCCACCTGAGCGAGCTTGCCGCCGACGGCGGCCTCGACCCGGTAGCTCAGCAGGGTGCCGTCCGCTGCCTCCTGGAGCCGCACGTCGGCCTGCCCCCGGGCGAAGCCCGCCGGTCCGCCCTTGACGTCCGCGCGGATCGTGTAGCGCTCGGGCGGCGCCACGTCCTCCAGGGTCAGGATGGCCTGGAAGGTCGCCCGCACCGGCCCGACCTTCGCCCGCACCCGGGCGTCGAAGCGGTCGTCGCCGTGCTTCTCCATCGATTCGCAGCCATCGAGACAGCGCGCCAGCACCTCCGGGTCGTTCAGCGCCTGCCACACCACCTCGCGACGGACCGCGACCCGATACTCTCCGGTCTGCTCCACGACGTCCGCATGCTCCCTGCCAGAAGCCCGCCAGACTCGCACGATTGACCGTGGTCGGCAACGCGCCCGCCCTCACACCGGCTCGCCCAGCGCGCGGGCCCGGTCGAGCCGGGAATCCTCGTCCGGGCGCAGGTAGCGCAGCGCGGCGATCAGGAACACCAGGCTGACCAGCAGCATGCCCAGCCCGAGCAGCATCGCCTGCCGCAGCGCGTCCCCGGCCGCCCATCCACCCTTGATGTAGTAGTCGCTCACCTGACCGATCAGGTAGGGCCCCAGCGCCAGCCCGATGAAGGTGTTCATCAGCACGTAGTAGGCCGACGCCAGCGCCCGCATGCGCGGCATCACCAGGTCGTTCACCGTGCTGGTGGCCGCGCCGATCCACATGGGCGAGAACACGCTGAAGGCGAAGCTGCAGGCATACGCCACCCAGGGACTGGCGGCGAACAGGAACCCCAGGGCGAAGGGCGTGGCCAGCACCGGCACCGCCAGGCCCATGTACACTCGGGCGTTCTGGGTATAGCGGCGCAGATGATCGGCCAGCCAGCCGCCGAGGGTGATGCCCAGCCAGCCGCCCAGCGCGGCGCCGCCGCCCAGCAGCAGGCCGGCTTCCGCCAGGCTGGCATCGTGCACGCGGACCATGAACGGCGGGCTCCAGAAGCCGATGCCGTAGGTGACGAAGCTGATCGACGGAAAGCCGATGGTGGTGAGCACGAAGGCCCGGGAGCGGAACATCATGCCGAAGGTGGCCGGATCGGAGAGCTTCAGGTTGTGCACCCAGGAGACCGCGGCGTACACCCCGAAGCCCAGCGCGATCCACTGGGTGGGGGTGTCGGTCAGCGCGTTGACCCCGTAGCCCGCCGCGGCGATCAGGCCGGCGGCGACGACGTTGACCAGCACGGCGCGTACGCCGCCCGCATTGAACAGCGCGAACAGCGTGAACGGCGGCAGCACCGCCGCCAGGGAGCGGCCGGTCTCCCGGAACGGATGCGGATGCTCCGGGGTGACGATGCCCTCGCTCTGGCCCCGGCGCGGCTCCCGCAGCGTCCAGACCCAGACCGCCATGATCAGGCCCGGCAGGCCCACCGCGAAGAACGCGGCCTGCCACGCCTTCAGCCCGAACGGCGCCGCCGCCGGGTCGGGGAACGCGGCGTTCCAGCCGTCGACGATGGCGCCGCCCAGGAACAGGCCGATGCCGGCGCCGATGTAGATGCCCGACGAGTAGATCGCCAGCACCGTCGCCCGCCGGTTCGGCGGGAAGTAGTCGGACAGCATGGAGAAGGCCGCCGGGGTGGCGCTGGCTTCGCCGACGCCGACGCCGATGCGGTAGGCCGCCAGGGACACGAAGCTGCGGGCGGTGCCCGACAGCGCCGTCATCAGGCTCCAGAAACCGAGGCCGACGGAGATCAGGTTCTTGCGGACCCAGACGTCGGCCATGCGGCCCAGCGGAATACCGAAGATGGCGTAGAACACCGCGAAGGCGGTGCCGTAGAGGAAACCGATGTCGGCATCGGAGATGCCGAGGTCGGCTTTGATCTCCTCCGCCAGGATCGACAGGATCTGCCGATCGATGAAGTTGAATACGTACACGATGATGAGCACACCGAGCACGTACTTCGAATAGCGGCCGCCGACTTCGTCCTTCGACGCCATCTCCCCTCCCCTTCGATGAATCGTGGCCGGCCCCCCGCCGGCGTCAGCCCCCGGTCAGCGGCGGTCCACCCCAGCGCTCCAGCATCGCGAACTCTTCCACCGGCCGGCGCTTGAGCCGGGTGAGCTGCTTGACCGGCCGCCCCATGGGAATCAGCGAGGCCACCGCCAGGTGGTCCGGAATGCCCAGCAGCGCCTTCAGCTCGTCCTCCTGGGCCGCGACGAACGTGGTCGGCGTGCCGCCGAGGCCCTCGTGCCGGGCCGCCAGCAGTATGTTGTGCACGAACGGGTAGATCGACGCGCCGGAGATCACCCCCACCCGGGGCAGCGCCGCGTCCATCGACGCCACCACCGACAGATCCACCAGCACCAGCAGCACCACGGGCGCGTCGGCGATGCGGCGGATGAAGTCCTCGGGCGGCTCGGTGGCGGCGATCTCCTCGTCGGTGAGGGCCGTCGGATGGATCGTGTTGAGCGGCGCCTCGCCGGCGCGGGACTGGGCGTAGTAGCGGCGGAAGGTGGGCATCATCAGGCGGAACAGGGCCTCGCGGGTGGCGTCCTCGCGGATCACCAGCACCTTCCAGCCCTGGCGGTTGCCGCCGCTCGGGGCGAACCGGGCGTTGTCGAGAATCCGGTAGAGGACCTCGTCGGGCACCGGGTCGCTGGTGAAGTCCCGGGCCGCGAAGGTCGTCCGCATGACGTCGAACAGTTCCATGGCCTTCTCCCGTCGGGGTCGCCGCAGCCTAACACAGCCGCGGCGCGGGCCGGATCAGGCCGAGCGCGCGGCCCGCTGCTCGAGAAACTCGATGAAGCCGTCCACCGGCAGGGCGGGGCTGAACAGGAACCCCTGCACGGCGTCGCAGTGCTTGGCGGTGAGTATCTGCATCTCCCGCTCGGTCTCGACCCCTTCCGCCACGGACTTGAGCTCCAGTGAGCGGATGATCTCGATGATCCGGCCGAGCAGGTCTCTGGCCCGCGCCGACTCGGCGATCGGCGCGACGAAGGAGCGGTCGATCTTGATCACGTCCAGCGGCAGGTCCCGCAGCATGTTCAGTGACGAGTAGCCCGTGCCGAAGTCGTCGAGGGCGATGGTGACCCCGGATTGCCGCAGGCTCTCGAGGTCCCGCATCACCGACTGGACGTCGTGCATGAGCACGGACTCGGTCACCTCGATCTCGAAATCCGAATGCTTGGCGCCAACGCGGTCGATGGCCGCCAGGAACTCCTCGCAGAAACCCTCGCGCTGGAACTGGCGCGGCGAGATGTTGATGCCGATCCGCTCCAGGGCGAAGCCGCGCCGCCGGCACCGTTCCAGGCACTCGTGGGCGTTCTCCACGAGCAGGCTGGTGAGCTCGTGGATCAGGCCGGTCTGCTCCAGCACCGGCACGTAGATGCCGGGATGCAGATCCGGCGCGGCCGGCCAGCGCATCAGCCCCTCGGCGCCGATCACCATGCCGTCCGACACCCGGATCTTGGGCTGGAAGTACAGCCCGAGATCGCGCCGGGCGAGCCCTTCCCGGGCCCGGGACTCCACCCGGGCGCGATGCTCGGTGTCCCGGTTCATGGCCTCGTCGAAGAAGGTGAAGGCGCTGCCGGAGAGCTCCTTGGCCTTGTACATGGCCACGTCGGCCTTGCGCATCAGGTTCGCCGCGTCGTTGCCGTCGTCCGGGAACACCACCACGCCGATGGACACCTCGACCACCACGCTGCTGCCACCCACCTCCACGGGCTGGCCGATCTCCTGGACCAGCCGCCGGCAGACGGCCTCGATGTCCGTGGGCTCGGTGACCCGGGACATCAGCACCGCGAACTCGTCGCCGCCGAGCCGGGCCGCCTCGTCCGCGGCGCGGAGCACCTTGCGGACGCGCTTGGCCACGGCGCGCAGCAGCTCGTCGCCGGCATGGTGGCCTTCCGTGTCGTTGATCTGCTTGAAGCGGTCGAGGTCGAGATAAAGCAGGGCGCCGCGGTCGCCGTCCCGGGCGCCCATGCGGATCGCCTGTTCCAGATGCTCCCGGAAGGACTCCCGGTTCAACAGGCCGGTGAGGCCGTCGAAGTTCGCCTGCCGGAACAGCTCCTGGGCCCGGAAGTACAGGGTCACGCCCACCGACAGGCGGTCGGCGACCTCAGTGAGCACGTCGCCGAGGTCCACGGGATCGCCGGGGCCGGTCATCAGCAGACCCACGAGCATGCCCTCCCGGTAGATGGCGCGCGCGTCGTGCACCGCCTCGCCGTGCCGCTCCCGGTACAGGGCGAGCGCTTCGGCGTCGCTGTCGACGCTGCTGGCCGGCGCCGGCGCGGCGCGCATGGTGAGGCGGCCGTCGGCATCGAGCCGGCCGCAGTAGCCCTCGCTGCCGCGCCACAGCCACAGCCGGGCGTCCCGGAAACCGAGCGTTCGCAGCAGCAGCAGCGCCTTCTCGCCGATCTCCGGCGGCTCGCCGCCCCGCAGGGCGACACCGTCGATCTCCGACAGCGCCTCCATGGTGGCGAAGGATTCCCGCAGCCGGCGCGTCATGGAGTTGAACGAGCTGCCGAGACGCTCCAGCTCGTCACCGGAGCGGATGTCGACCTCGTGATCGTAGCTGCCCCCGCTGATCCTCAGCGTCGCCTGGTAGAGGTCTCCCAGCGGCGCCAGGCGGGTGCGGATCTGCCGCATGACGTACCAGCCGAACAGGGCCATGACGACGAACATCACGTAGGGCAGCAGCTCGAAGGCGATGCCCATGCGGCTGAGCGCCATCGTCCGGGACTGGACGCTGGCCACCTCGATGGCGTCCCTGGTGTTGTAGAGGCTGCCGAGCGGCAGGGTCCAGCTCGTGGCGATGACGTCGCCCTCCGGGACCTGCCCCTCGCAGCGCCGCTCGCGGCCGTCGACTCGCACGCAGGTCCGCACGCCGTAGGGCAGGTGCACCAGCTCGGCGAACAGCACGTCGTCGCTCAGAAAGCCCAGCGCCACGCCGTCGTCGACGGCGACCTGCAGCTCGAATCCGCCAGACACCGCATTCAGAGTCGGGCGGTCGGCGGCGGCCGCCATGTCATCGATCTGGCCGCGCGGCTGGACCCACCGATGAGCGCCCCCCGAGCGACCACCGAGCAGGACCAGTTCCCAGGCCGCCACGTCGATCCGGGTGATCAGGTCCAGGGCGTAGTCCTTGGAAAACTCATGGAGATGGCGGCGGGACATATCCAGTGTCTCGCTCTCCACCAGACGCGAGGCGAACACGGTGAGCAGGGTCAACGGCAGGATGCAGAAGGCCAGGAACAGGATGACGACCTGCCGCTCGATCCGAGTTCGAAAGCTGCGCCGAGAGCTCAACAACGTCAGAAATCCGACGCAGGGCCGACGAACGAGCCGTTGCCTCCCCGAACGATGTCGTCACGACTTGGCCGCGCCGTGAGAGGCGGACGGCTCTCTCCGTCCGGGCCGCTGCTGTATAGGTCGAAATCGCTGTTGATCGGGTTCAGATTGCGATCCTTTCGGACCTGTCCCCGTATTCCCGGCGGCTCACCCTCGATCCGCAGATAGGCGTACTGCCTGCCCCATGGGTCCAGCGGCAGATCGCCGGGCAACTCCGCGAGGGTCGCCGGGAGACGGAAGTTGTCCGCCGCGAAGCGCTCGATGCGCATGTCGAGCTGGCCGATGTCGGACAGCGCCTGGGCGGCGCGGGAGCGGTCCACGTATTCCTGATACGCCGGCACCGCGATGGCGAGCAGCAGCGCGCCGATGGCGACGGCCATGAGGAGCTCTACGAGCGTGAAACCTGAATGTCGGACGTGCATGAGCCTGGTGTCCGCGTTTTATCCGCCTAGGACGAAAGCATAGATGGTCTCGGACGGACTTCCCGGGGCCGTTTCGCCCGTAAAGTCATTTGCCGTGTAACTCTGTGACCCGGGTCTCATTCGCGTCCGACAATGCCGGGTTGCCAGTAACTTGACTTTACGGAAGAATGAGATCGCACGTGACCGGTCATCGGCGGCCGAGGCGCGTGACTCTCCGACCGGCCGTCGTCCGACGGGCTTCGCAATTCCGCGAACTGCTGACTATAGGTTCGACTATGGAAGACCAACCCTCGGAAGTGCTGATGCGCGGCCTGCTGCGGGCCTATTACTGGATGGACGAGAGCCTGCAGAACGGCCTGGTGGAAGCGGGCTTCGAGCCGCGTACCCGCACCCAGACGATGATCCTGATCAACATCTCGAACGGCATCACCCGGGCGGCCGAGCTGGCCCGGGTGCTGGGCGTCAGCCGACAGGCCATCCAGCAGCAGATCAACGAGCTGGAGCGGGACGAGCTGGTGACCCAGATTCCCGACCCCGACGACCGCCGGGCCAACCGGATCGTGTTCAGCGAGCGCGGCTCCCAGCTCATCAACGCGGCTCTGACCGCGCTGCGTGACGCGGAGCAGGCCCTGGCGATGCGCCTCGGCTACGACCATGTCCGACACCTGCGCGACGCGCTGACGGCGGACTGGGGCGAGGTCATCGGCGGCACCCATCCGCGCGGCCGCAAGCGGTCGCTGACCGAACGTCCCGGCCGGGACGCCGCCGCGCCCCCCGTGAGCGGCGGCTACGCCGCGGACACGGACGACGACGGGACGCCCCAGAGCTCCGGCGACCGCTCGACCGGGAGCTGACCGGGCCGGCGGCGGCCGCGCCGGCAACGCCCGGCAGAATGCCCCGCGCCTGCCGGGCGCCGGGGCCGCCCGACCGGCGCCGACACGCCGCGCCAGCGTCCGCCGCGACCACGCGCCGCACACACCGGTTTCACCGAATCCGGCGTCCCGGGGGCGCCCGCCTCGCCAGAGTGTGAACTCGCGCAGCACCGTTCTGTGAACTGCAACCGGACGTGCCGCGCGCTGGTGCATACGCTCGAAGGGTCTGGTTTCTCACACCGGGAAGATCGAACCCATGGTTGCGATGCTCCGACCGTTCACCAATCTGGTCGCTGTGGCCCTGGCCCTGGCCCTGCTGGCCGTGCTGCTGCTGGCCTCCAGCGGCGGCGACGACCGGCGCCAGCGCCAGCTCGACCACGGCCTGCGGGAGCTGCGCGAGATCGGCACCGCCATACAGTCCGAGGTGGTGACTGCGGACGGCCTCGAGCTGGACGTCAGCGACCGCTTCCGTGCCCTCGAGCTCGCCTACAGCACCGTGACCGATCAGCTCGAAACCCTGGCCGGCGAGATCCGCGCCGAGCAGGACAGCGCCGTACGCCAGGCCCGCGCCGTCGCCTTCCAGGCGTTCAACGCCATCGACGCGGCCCAGCGCGAACGCGTGCCCGCCGACGAGGTGGTGCGGCGCCTGGAGGAAATCGCCGCCGAGAGCGCCGTCCTGCAAGCCGACGTGGCCGCCTTTTCCCGGGATCAGCAGGCCTACCTGACCCTGCGGGACGACATTCAGGAACAGGGCCGGGACCTGGTGCGCCGGCTGCGTCAGCGCGGCTACGAGACCGCCGCCGACGCCGCCTTCGCCGGCCTGCAGCAGGCCCTCGACCGCATCCGCCGCACCGTCGCCAGCGACACCGCGCCGGTGGACACCACCCTGGCCCGGCTGCGCGAGATCGCCGTGCCCGTGGCCGCCCTGGGCGACGAGCTCGACGCCCTCGCCGGGCGCGTTTCGGAGCTGCTGGCGCTGCGCATCGCCGCGAGCGGCCATCTGAACCGGGTCACCGCCAGCTCGGTGCCGGAGCTGGCCGAGGGCCTGCGCGAATCGGTGGGCGGCGACTATCTGTTCACCCTGCGCACGGTCAGCGAAGCCCGGGTCCTGCTCAACGTCTACACGCTCATGATGCTGCTGATCCTCGTTTACTTCGGCGTGCGGCTGCAGCTCAACCACCGGGTGCTCAACCGGTCGCACATGCTGCTCGAGGAGCGGGTCAAGGAGCGGACCCAGGAGCTCGAGTCCGCCTACGACGACCTGAAGGAATCCCAGGTGCAGCTCGTCCAGGCCGAGAAGATGTCGTCCCTCGGTCAGCTCGTGGCCGGCGTGGTCCACGAGATCAACACGCCGCTGCTGTACGTGATGAACAACACCGAGATGACCCACGAGACCATCGGCGAGGTGGAGCGGGACCTGGAGCCCCTGCGGGAGCTGGTCCGCTGCCTGAAGGAGCCCGAGATGGACAAGACCAGGGTGCGCACGCTGCTGGACGACCTGCGCAACACCCTGGACGTCGACGCCCTGGACGAGAGCCTGGGCGAGATCTCCTCCCTCACCGCCGACAGCAAGGAGGGCCTCGAGGACATCGACGCCCTGGTGAAGAGCCTGAAGGACTTCTCCCGCCTCGACCGCGCCACCTTCGACCGGTTCGACGTGCGCGACGGCCTGGAGAAGACGCTGCTGATCACCAAGAACCTGCTCAAGTACGGCATCGAGGTGGAGCGGGAGTTCGGCGACGTGCCGGAGATCCTGTGCGCGCCGTCCCGGGTCAATCAGGTGTTCATCAACCTCATCACCAACGCCGCCCAGGCGATGGACGGCGAGGGCCGCCTGACGATCCGGACCGACGCGGACGACGACTGGGTGCGGGTCTCCATCAGCGACACCGGCTGCGGCATTCCCCAGGAAAACCTCGACAAGGTGCTCGACCCGTTCTTCACGACCAAGCCCGTCGGCCAGGGCACGGGCCTCGGCCTGTCCATCGTCCGCAAGATCATGGACGAGCACCGCGGCCGGCTGGACATCGACTCCACGGTCGGCGAGGGCACGTCGATCACGCTCAGTTTCCCGGTGGACGGCCAGGTGCCGCAGTCCGCACCGACGCAGGACTCGCCCGAGACCACGCCCGGGGCCGGCACGGCGCACGACACGGACGCAGCGGAGGCCGCATAAATGGAAGCAGCAGCGAGAAAGGCGAACGTCATGTTCGTGGACGACGAGCGGCGCGTGCTGACGTCCATGCGCGCGCTGTTCCGCCGCGACTACAACGTTCACCTCGCCAACTCCGGCGACGAGGCGCTGGCGCTGCTGGAGCGCCAGGACATGGACGTGATCGTGTCCGACCAGCGCATGCCCGGCATGACCGGCGTGGACGTTCTGAAGGCCTGCAAGCAGCGCGCCCCGCGCGCCATGCGCATCCTGCTGACCGGCTACGCCGACAAGGATGCGATCGCGGCGAGCATCAACGAGGGCGAGGTGTTCCGCTACCTGACCAAGCCCTGCGCCCGGGAGACGCTGCGGGAAACCGTAGCCATGGCCGTCGATGCCGCAGGGCTGGGGATACCCGAGGCGGCACCGCCGACCCTGGAACCCGATACCGCCGTCGGCCGCGAAGCCCGGGAGGCGCCGACTGCGCCGGGCGCCGACGCGCCGGCTCCGATGCCGTCGCCGGCTGCCACACGGGCGCCGGCGCCCGCTCAGAGCTCGCCCGCCCGCGGCTCGGCGGAGCTGCTCGTGCTGTCCACCGACGGTGAGTTCACCACGGCGCTGGAGGCGGCGCTGGGAACGAGCTACCGGATTCACAGCGTGGCGAACGTGGAGCATGCGATCGCCGTCCTGGAAGACAACCCGATCGGCGTGCTGATCACCGACATGGCCGTCAACGGCGACGAGGTGCAGGCCCTGACCACGCAGCTCAAGCACTGCGTCCCGGAGCTGGTGACCATCGTCGCCAGCGACCACTCGGACGCGCACCGGCTCATCGACCTGATCAACGGCGGCCAGGTGTTCCGCTTCCTGCTCAAGCCGATCAAGCCGAAGCAGACGGCCATCTGGATCGACTCGGCCATCGGCAAGCATCTGGAACTGGTGAAGAACCCGCGCCTGGTGGCCCGTCACGCCGTGGCGGCGCCGGCGTCGAGCTCCCTGTTGAGCCTCGGCGACAAGCTGATCCGCAGCCTCGCCTCGCGCTTCCTGCGAACCCGCGGCGCGGCGGCCGCACCCGGAGGTGACGCCTGATGAGCGACGCGACCACGTTCGAGGAGCTCTCCGCCAGCCAGGGCCGGATCAGCGACAGCTTCGGGCTCGCCGCCTGGGCGGCCGTTTTCGGTGTGCTCGCCGCCTGGTGGCTCATCAAGGCCGACGCGCCCCTGGACCAGGCGGGCACCTTCGGCACCACCCAGGTGCTGAGCACGCCCCTCACCCAGGTCAACCAGGCCGGTCAGAGCCTGACGGAGCGGGGCGACACCGCCTTCGCCGCCGGCGACCTCGTCACCCCGGCCGGGGACAACGCGCTGTACTACTACCAGGAGGCGCTTGCCGCCACGCCCGGCGACGCGGCCGCACAGCAGGGCCTCGCCCAGGTGCTCGAGTACCTGCTGAACGAAGCCGAATCCGCCATCTTCCACAGCGACTTCGACCAGGCCCGGGAGAACGCCGCCAAGGTGCTCGGCATCGACCCCGACAACGAGCACGCCCTGGACGTCAACCTGCGCGCCGCCCAGCTCAAGCGGGTGGAGTCCCTGCTCAACCGCGCCGTGGCCCTGTACGCCCAGGGCCGGCTGACCGCGCCGGAGGGCGAGAACGCCGCGGCGATGTACCAGCAGGTGCTCGCCCTCGACCCGGACAACGAAGCCGCCAGGCAGGGCATCGAGTCGGTGGTGCAGCGGGTGGTCGCGAACGCCGAATCGGCCATGTACGCCGGCAACGTGGAGCAGGGCCGGGCCTATCTGCGCCAGGCCAAATCCCTCAATCCCCAGGCGCCGGGCATCGCCACCCTGGAGCAGACCGAGCAGAACCTGCGGCAGCTCAGGCAGAGCCAGCAGGTGAAGGAGCAGCTGCTCGCCGCCGCGGACGCCCTGCAGTCCGACCGGCTGATGCCGCCCGCCGACCCCAACGCCTTCACCCTCTACAGCCGCGTGCTGGAGGTGGAGCCGGACTCCGCCGCCGCAAAGCGCGGCCTGGAGCTGGTGCGGGAAGGCCTGATCGACCGCGCCCGGACGCTGCTCGCCGCCGACGACATGGCGGAGACCTTCGCCAACCTGGACGCCGCCGAGCGCGCCGGCGCCAGCGCCACGCTGATCGCCGGGTTGCGCGAGGAAGCGGAATACCGCCAGCGCCTGCTCGACGCCGCGGCGGGCCGGTTCGAGGAGCTCTATCCCCTCTCCGACCTGAAGCCCATCCGCCAGCAGGCGCCGAGCTACCCGCGCACGGCCCCCCGCAACGCCAGCGGCTCGGTGGAAATGCACATGACCGTCACCGAGACCGGCGACGTGCGCGACGTCGAGGTGCTCGGCACCCCGCGCGAATACTTCGAACGCGCCGCCGTGCAGGCGGTGCGCAACTGGCGCTTCGAGCCGGTGATCGAGAACGGCCAGCCCATTCCCGTGCGGGTGGCCGTGAAGGTCACGTTCGAGTCCTGAACCCGCCCACCGTAGGAGCGGCCTCCCGGCCGCGACCGGCCGCCGCGACGCGGCGGCCGACCCCGTTCGCTCGGGTTATTCGGGGCGGCGGTCAGGCGTGTACGCGATCGCGGCCGGGAGGCCGCTCCTACGGGCCGGATGCGCGATCTGTCATCCTGCGCTGGAGCGCCAGGCCCTACACGCCACCAGTGGGAGCGCTCTCCTGGGCGCGAGACCCTACATTCCACCTGTGGGAGCGCTCTCCTGAGCGCGAACGGCCGGGCGAAGCCCGGCCGCTGTGCACGCGACCCTGCTATCGCGCTCCGGAGAGCGCTCCCACAGGGTCCGCGCGGCTCAGCCCTTGAACTCCGCCACCAGCGCCGAGATGGACTGCTTGGCGTCGCCGAACAGCATGCGGGTGTTCTCGCCGAAGAACAGCGGGTTGTCCACGCCGGAGAAGCCCGACGACATGGAACGCTTCAGCACGAACACGGTGCGCGCCTCGTCCACGTTGATGATCGGCATGCCGTAGATCGGGCTGTTCTCGTCCTCCCGGGCCGCCGGATTCACCACGTCGTTGGCGCCGATCACCACGGCCACGTCGACGTTCGACATGCGCGGGTTGATGTCCTCCATCTCGACGAGCTGATCGTAGGGCACGTTCGCTTCCGCGAGCAGCACGTTCATGTGGCCCGGCATCCGACCGGCGACGGGATGGATCGCATAGGTCACTTCGGCGCCGTTCGCTTCGAGCAGCTCGCCGAGCTCCCGCACCACGTGCTGGGCCTGGGCCACGGCCATGCCGTAGCCGGGCACGAAGGTCACCGACGAGGCGGACTCGAGGATCAGGTAGGCGTCCTCGGAGACGATCGGCTTCACCTCGCCCTCCACCTTGGTGGCGGTCTTGGCCGCGCCGAAACCGGAGAACAGCACGTTCGCCAGCGAGCGGTTCATGGCCTTGCACATGATGTTGGTGAGGATGATGCCGGCGGCGCCCACCAGTGAGCCCGCCACGATCAGGATGTTGTTGTGGATGGCGAAGCCGGCGGCACAGGCGGCCAGGCCGGAGTAGCTGTTCAGCAGCGAGATCACCACCGGCATGTCGGCGCCGCCGATGGGCAGCACCGCCATCACGCCGAACACCAGGGACAGCACGATGACCGCCACCAGGTACGGCGACGTCAGCGACGGGTCCATGGCGAACAGCACGCTGCACACCACCAGGGCGATCAGAATCGCCGCGTTGACGATGCGCTGGGCGCCGAACACGATGGCCGCGCTGGTCATCACCTCGGACAGCTTGCCCCAGGCCATGATGCTGCCGGAGAAGGTGACGCCGCCGATCAGGATCGACAGCAGAATGGTCACCACGATGAAGGTGCTCGGATCACCGCCGTACAGCGCCGCCCAGCCGAGCAGCAGGCTCGACAGTCCGCCGGAGCCGTTGAACAGGGCCACCATCTCGGGCATCGAGGTCATGGCCACCTTCTGGGCCGCGAACGCGCCGATGATGGACCCCAGCACAACGCCCACGGCGATCCACTGGAACTGGACGATCTCCTGGGAGAACAGCGTCACCACCACGGCGATGAACATGCCGATGGCCGACAGCCGGTTGCCGCGCACGGCGGTCGCCGGCGACGACATGTACTTCAGGCCGAAGATGAACAGCGCGGCCGCGACGATGTAGGTCGCGTTGATCGCAATCGGGCTCATCGCTGACCTCCCGCCTGGGGCTGATCCTTCTTCTTGAACATGCTCAGCATGCGGTTGGTGACCATGTATCCGCCCACCACGTTGATGGTGGCGAAGGTCACCGCAGCCACGCCGAGCACCGTGGCGAGGCCGTGCACGTCGGTGCCGGCGGCGGCCAGGGCGCCCACCATGGTGATGCCGGAGATGGCGTTGGCGCCGGACATCAGCGGCGTGTGCAGCGTCGCCGGCACCTTGGAGATGAGTTCGAAGCCGAGGAAGATGGAGAGCATCAACACCAGGCCCAACAGTACCGCTTCCATAGTCGTCTCCCCGCTTACAGATTCTTGATGGTTTCGTTGACGATGGCGCCGTCCCGGGTGATGACACAGCTCTTGATGATGTCGTCCTCCGGGTCGAGGTCGAGCTTCTTCTCGTCGCTGTCCCAGAACTCGTCGATCAGGTTGAACAGGTTCGCCGAGTACATGTCGCTGGCGTTGCGCGCGACCTCGGAGGGCAGATTGCCCTGGCCGATGATCTTCACGCCGTTCACGTCGACGATCTCGTTGACCTTCGAGCCCTCGACGTTGCCGCCGGTCTCCACCGCCATGTCGACGATGACGCTGCCGGGCTGCATGGCGCGCACCATGTCGCCGGAGACGATCACCGGCGCCTTGCGGCCGAACACCTGGGCGGTGGTGATGACCACGTCGGAGCGCGCGATCACCTCCTTCTGGCCCTGCTTCTGCTTCTCGATCTGCTCGGGCGTCAACTCCTTGGCGTAGCCCTGATCCGTCTGGCCGGTGTCGCCGAGATCGATCTCGATGAACTTGGCGCCCAGCGACTGCACCTGCTCGGCGACGACCGGACGGGTGTCGAAGGCCTCGACCCGGGCGCCCAGCCGCTTGGCCGTGGCGATGGCCTGCAGCCCCGCCACGCCGGCGCCGATGACGAACACCCGGGCCGGCGCGATGGTGCCGGCCGGGGTCATCATCATCGGCAGGATCTTCGGCGAGTGATAGGCCGCCTGGATCACCGTGACGTAGCCGGCGAGGTTGGCCTGGGACGACAGCGCGTCCATCTTCTGGGCCCGGGTGCTGCGGGGGATCATCTCCATGGAGATGGCCGTAACCCCCTTGGACGCCAGCTTCTCCACCAGCGCCTTCTCGTTGAACGGATCGAGAAAGCTCACGTGCAGGCAGCCCGACTTCAGGGCGTCGACGTCCTCGTCGCCGGGCTTGCGGACCCGCAGCACGATGTCGGCTTCGCCGAGCAGCGCCCGCCGGTCCGAGGCGATGGTCGCGCCGGCCTCCTCGTAGGCCGCGTCCGGAAAGCCCGCCACCTCGCCGCAGCCCGTCTCGATCTTCACGTCGAATCCGGCGGTCTTCAGCTTCTTGACCGTCAGCGGCACGAGCGCCGCGCGGCGTTCGCCGGGCCAGGTCTCCTTAGGCACCCCTATGAGCATGCATTCCCCCTGTCAGATCGACGCGCGATGCTGCACCGCGCAAAAACGGGACAAACTAGCCAAACGCGGCATGGATGACAACTGCGGCATTGTGAGCGTTCTTGCAACCACCGGCCACTCTCCAGACAATCCCGTGGCCACCGCGGACGAACGTCGAATCGTCGCGTAGCGGGCGGCAAGACAGCGTGAAGGGGGAGCATGAGCCGGGGGAGCATCAGCCATCGGGCCGCCGCCGTGGCGGTCGTCACTGCCCTGCTGACGGGCATCGTCGGCAGCCTGGCGCTGCGCCCGCCGGGGACGGCCCCCCAGGCCGCAGACCCGGGCGGAATCGCCGGTTTCGGCAGCGACACGCGCATCCGCTGGCGGGTGCCGGTGGCGTTCGCCACCAACCTGCCTGCCCTCGGCGACAATGCCGTCTACGTCAGCGAGACCCTCGACACGGTGAGCGCCGGCAGCGTCCGGGTGGATCTCTACGAGCCCGCCGAGATCGTGCCGCCCTTCTCCATCACCGACGCGGTGCGCGACGGCAAGGTGGAGGCGGGCTATACCTGGCTCGGCTACGACCAGGGCAAGATCCCCGCGTCCGCGCTGCTCGGCGCCGTGCCGTTCGGCATGGAGCCCTGGGAATTCTCCGCCTGGTGGTTCGAGGCCGGCGGCCGGGAGCTCGGCGAAGCCCTGTACCACCGGAACAACGTGCACCCGCTGTTCTGCGGCATCACCGGGCCCGAGACCGCCGGCTGGTTCCGCGAGCCCGTGGAATCCCTGGAGGACGTGCGGGGCCTCAAGATCCGCTTCGCCGGCATCGGCGGCAAGGTCATCGAGCGCGCCGGCGCGTCCGTGACCATGCTGCCCGGCGGCGAGATCTTCCAGGCCCTGGAGAAGGGCGCCATCGACGCCACCGAGTACGCCCTGCCCGTCGTGGACCAGAAGCTCGGTTTCAGCCGCATCGCCTCCTACAACTACTATCCCGGCTGGCACCAGCCGGCCACCGCCGCCCACCTGGTGGTGAACCTCGATCGCTGGCGCGCCCTGGCGCCGTCCACCCAGGCCCTGCTCGAAGCCGTCTGCACCGCCGGCGTCACCCGCAACCTGGCCCGCTCCGAGGGCCTGCAGGGCCCCATCATCCGCGACTTCGCGAGCCGCGGCGTCCGGGTCGAGACCCTGCCGGAGAGCGTGCTGCGGGAGCTGGAGCGGATCACCGGACAGGTGCTCGCCGAGGAAGCGGCCGCAGACGAGGACTTCGCCCGGATACTCGAGTCCCAGCAGGCGTTCCGGGCGGACTACGCCCACTGGAAACGCCGCGCCTATCTGCCCCGGGATTTCTGATGCTGCCCGAGACGGCCTTCTCGAGACGGGTGGACGCCCTGCTGGTGGCCATCGGCCGGGCCGTCTCCTGGGTCTGGCTGGTGCTGCTGGGGATCATCGTGCTCAACGTGCTGCTGCGCTACGCCTTCGGCGAAGGCCGCATCGAGTTCGAAGAGATTCAGTGGCATCTGTATTCCATCGGCTTTCTGCTGGGCATGTCCTACGCCGTTCAGGCGGACACCCACATCCGCGTGGACGTTATCCACGAACGCCTGTCGCCCCGCGCCCAGGCCTGGATCGAGCTGTACGGCATCGTCCTGCTGCTGCTGCCGTTCATCGCCCTGGTGCTGATCTTCAGCGTGCCGTTCGTGCTGCAGAGCTACGCGGTGGGCGAGGTCTCCCAGGCGCCGGGCGGCCTGCCGCTGCGCTGGGCCATCAAGGCGGTGATGCCCCTCGGTTTCGCGCTGCTGCTGCTCGCCGCGCTGTCGCGCCTGACCCGGGTGTGGAGGTTTCTGTTCCTGTCCGGACACGACGACCGGTGAGCGGCAACGAGATCCTCGCGCTGGCGATGTTCGCCAGCTTCATCGCCCTGGTGTTCACCGGCTTCCCGGTCGCCTGGATTCTGGGCGGACTCGCCGTGCTGTTCACCGCCTTCGCCATCGTCCTCGACGTCGACTTCAACGTGCCCGTGGGCATGAGCTGGGACTACACCTCCATCACCGTCGAGCGGACCTGGAACGTGATGGAGAACTGGGTGATGGTGGCGCTGCCGCTGTTCATCTTCATGGGCCTGCTGCTCGACCGCTCCGGCATCGCCCGGGAGCTGATGACCAGCTTCGCCCGTCTGTTCGGCGGGGTGCGCGGCGGCCTGGCGGTGACGGTGACGCTGATCGGCGTGCTGCTCGCCGCCACCACCGGCATCATCGGCGCCGCCGTGGTGCTGCTGGCGCTGCTCGGCCTGCCGGTGATGCTCAAGGAGGGATACGACCGGGCCCTGGCCAGCGGCACGGTGTGCGCCGTCGGCACCCTCGGCATCCTCATTCCACCGAGCATCATGCTGGTGCTGATGGCGGACCGCATGGCCATGAGCGTCGGCGACCTGTTCCTCGGCGCCGTGTTCCCGGGGATGCTGCTCGGCGGCCTGTACATCGTCTATCTGCTCGGCTACGGCTGGCTGCGGCCCGACGCGGCGCCCGCCGGCGACCACGAGCCCGTGGACTGGGCGGCGGTAGGCGCCCTGTTCCGCGCCATCCTGCCGCCCGCGTTTCTCATCCTCGCGGTGCTCGGCAGCATCTTCATGGGCGTGGCGACCCCGACCGAAGCGGCCGGCGTCGGCGCCTTCGGCGCCCTGGTGCTGGCTGCGGTGAAACGTCAGCTCGACGGCGCCGTGATGCGCGAGGTGCTCTACGAGACCACCCGCACAACCGCGTTCATCTTCGCGGTGCTGCTCGGCGCCACCGCCTTCGCCCTGGTGCTGCGCGGCCTCGGCGGCGACGCGCTGATCGAGGAGGCTTTGCTCGGCCTGCCGTTCAGCCCCAACGGCATCGTCATCACCATCCTGGTGGCGACGTTCCTGCTCGGGTTCTTTCTCGACTGGATCGAGCTGACGCTGATCATCCTCCCGCTGGTGTCGCCGGTGGTGATCGGCCTGGGCTTCGACCCGGTGTGGTTCACGGTGATGTTCGCCGTGTGCCTGCAGACCAGCTTTCTCACCCCGCCGGTGGGCTTCGCGATCTTCTACCTGAAGGGGGTCGCGCCGCCCGGCGTCGACGTCGCCACGATCTACCGCGGCGTGGTGCCGTTCATCATCCTGCAGCTCGTCGGCCTGGTGATCCTGTTCAACTGGGAGGCGCTGGTGACGTGGCTGCCGGCGCAGGCCTACGGCCAGCCCTGACGCGATAGCGCACGAACAGCACCACGCCCAGCACGGACCACACCAGGATCATCGCCCACTCGTAAGGCCAGAGCAGCGCCGAAGGACTGCCCGGCAGGTAGGCGGTCAGCAGGGCCACCGCGAGCACCACGGCGCCGCCGCCCACCAGGCGCGGATGGCGCACCCGGAACGGGCGCGGCATGTCCGGCTCCCGGCGGCGCAGCGCGAGAAAGGCGATGGGCACGAACAGATAGGCCATGACGGTGGCGAAGCTGCCGGCGTTGATCATCCACACCAGCACGGTGCGCCCGAACAGCGGCGCCAGGCAGCACAGCGCGCCGATCGTCACCACGCCGACCCAGGGCGTGTGGAAGCGCGGATGCAGCCGGGCGAACACCGCCGGCACGAAGCCCGACTCCGCCAGGGCATAGAGCACGCGGGTGGCGCCGATCATGAACGCGTTCCAACTCGTGAGGATGCCGGCGACGCCCCCCAGCACCAGCGCGGCGCCGGCGGCGGGATGCCCCCACAGGGCGGTGGCGGCGTCACCGGTCGCCAGATCGCTAGCCGACAGGGCGGCTTCGTCCAGGGCCATGGCCACGGCGAAGGCCACCAGGGCGTACCAGGCCACGGCCAGGAACACCGACACCACCAGCAGCACGCCGATGCGCCGCGGCGGCAGGTCGATTTCCTCGGCGGACTGGGGGATGACGTCGAACCCCACCAGCAGCGCCGGCACCATGATCAGCACGCTGAGAATGCCGGTGGCCGGCGTGGCGACCCAGGGCCGGGCGTTGTCCAGGGAGCCGAAGGCGACGGCGCCGCTGACCAGCAGGGCCCCGGACAGCAGGATCGCCAGCAGGGTCACCGCCTGCAGCCGCGCCGCGGTCTTGATGCCGAGCACGTTCACCACGGTGACCACCAGGGCGCTGCCCGCGCCTACCAGCACGAAGCCGAGGTCGACGTCCGCCCCGAGCACGTGCCAGAGGGTGCCGATGCGGATCTGCGGAACCAGATACTCGACCGCCGTGGGCAGTGCCACGGCCTCGAACAGGCAGACGTTGAGATAGGCCATGAGCAGCGCCCACGTACACACGAACGACCAGCCGGGGCCGAGCCCCCGATGGGTATAGACGTGCTCGCCGCCGGCTTTCGGCATGGCCGAGGCCAGCTCGCTGTAGGTGAGGCCGATCAGCGCGATGGCGAGGCCGGCGGCGCCGAAGGCGATCAGGGTGCCGAGCGAGCCCGCCGTCTGCACCCAGAACCCGCTGACCAGCACCCAGCTCCAGCCGATCATGGCGCCGAAGGCGAGCACCAGCACATCGCGGTTGCCGAGTACGCGGACGAAGCCCGTGCCGGTGTCGTCGGATCTGGTCATCGGGGGTCCTCGGCAAGGCGGTTGGCGAAGTCTTCCAGGTGTCCCAGGGAGTGGAGGTCCTCCGCCAGGCGCGGCACGGTCTTCAGCGGCACGTCCGGAGGCAGGCCCGCGCGCAGCGCGAGATGGTCCGCCGTGTGCAGGTTCCGCACCTCGCGCCAGACGTCCGCCAGACGCTCCGGCAGCGGATCGTCGGAGAACGCCCGGTCGCCGGCAGCCGAGAGCGCTGCCAGCGTCGCCGCGTCGGGGGCCGGCTCGTCGAGCCCGCCGGACGGCGCCGGATGCACCCGGTTGGCCAGCACGCCGGCGATACCGAGGCCGTCGCGCCGCAGCCTGGCGGCGAACTGCTCGACCTGCCGCAGGCTGGCCGGCTCCGGCGCGCAGATCAGCAGGAAGCTGGTGGAGGCCTCGCGCATCAGCGCGCGAACCCGGTGGGAGCGCTCCTTGAAGCCGTCGAACATGCTCGAGAAGGCCAGCAGAAAGTCCGACAGATCGGCGAGCATCTGCACGCCGGTGAAGCGCTCGAAGAACTTCAGCGTCATCGCCGACGACTGGCGGAACAGGTTGAACTGGGCCCGGGCCGCCAGCCCGTAGGGCCGCACCAGCAGGCCGGTCAGCGAGCCATCGAGCAGGTTGACGATGCGCTCGGGGGCGTCCAGGAAGTCCAGGGCGTGCTGGGACGGCGGCGTGTCCACGATCAGCAGGTCGTAGGCGCCGGACTCCGCCGTCTCCAGCACCTGCTCCATGGCCATCAGCTCCCGGGAACCGCCCAGAGTGGTGGAGAGCTGCTGATAGTAAGGGTTGGCGAAGATGGTGGACTTCACGCGCTCGCTGGGCGCGTAGGTCTCCACCAGCTCGTCGAAGGCATGCTTGCTGTCGAGCATCATCGCCCAGAGCTCGCCCGGCGCCTCCAGCGGCACGCGCTGCGGCTCGTGGCTGAGGGCGTCCATGCCCATCGCCTGGGCGAGCCGCCGCGCCGGGTCGATGGTCATGACCTGAACCTTCAGGCCCCGGCGGGCCGCCAGCACGCCCAGGGCCGCGGCGCTGGTGGTCTTGCCGACACCGCCGCTGCCGCAGCACACCACGATCCGACGCCCGGCGGCCAGGGCATCGAGCGCGAGGGTCTCCGCCGCCGGCGCCACGTCGAACGCTGCGGGTCCGGCGTCGGCCACCGGCGGCGGCGGCAGCCCGGCCGAGTCGGCCAGATACCCCGCCACCGTCTCGACCAGGGCGGCGGCATCGTGCCGCGGCTGGGCGATCCGCGGAATCTCCAGGGTCGCCACCCGTGCGGCGGCCAGAGGCGCGAGCGCCGCGGCCTGAATCTCCGCCGCGTCCCGGGCGCGCCTGCCCTCGTCGAGCAGATGGCCCGCCGCCGCCGAGCCGGCCGCCGCGTTTCCGGCGGCCTCGAGCTCCGCGGCCGTGCAGCGAGGCACCACGCGCCGGTTCACCAGCACCGGGCCGACGCCCATGCGCAGCTCGTCCCGGCACAGCGCGACCAGCTCCAGCGCCTCCCGCACGGGCATTTCCTCGGCGAGGGTGGCGATCAGCACCCGGGTCCGGTCCGGGTCGAGCAGCAGATCCTCGATCTTGCGGGCGTTGTGGTTGAGCGGTCCGACCCGAACGGCCTGCTGGGTCAATCTGGGCACGGCGAGCAGATCCCGGAAATGGCCCGTCGCCGGGGCGTCGAACACCACCCGGTCGAAATCCGACTGCACGGCGAGGTTGTACAGCTTGCCCAGGCACATGAGCTCCTCGAAGCCCGGCGCCGCCGCGGCGAAGTCGCGAAACGCCCGGCCCTTGAAGAACGACTCGTAGACGCCGCCGAACGGCAGCGTGCGGCGGGCGTACTCGGCGGCGGCCTGAAAGGCGTCGACCCGGCTCACGGCGAAGCCGAGCGGCGTGGGCTGGGGCTCGTAGCGCAGCGGCACGTCCAGCAGCGGGTGCCGGTCGTCACGGGTGTCGAGGGTCACCAGCACGGTGCGGCGCCCGGCTGCCGCCGAGCGCCGGGCGACGGCGGCGGCCAGCACGGACTTGCCGACGCCGCCCTTGCCGGAAACGATGATCAGGCGGTGGGAGTCGCCGAACGGTTTCATCGACACGAACCCTACCCCAGATGCGCCGTCCCGCGAAGCGCCCGCGGGATGCCGCGGCGGGCCGGATCGGGCAGAATGCGCCTGACATCTGGGAGCACCGCATGGGCGACTATCGGGTCACCGCCCGGAACTTCTCGGAAGCTTCCGAGAACCGCATCCACAGCGACGACATCGCCAGGCGCTACGGTTTCCGCGGAGCCCTGGTGCCGGGCGTGGCCGTGTACGGCTACCTCACCCGGCCGCTGGTCGAACGGTTCGGCGCCGACTGGCTCGGCGCGTCGGCCAGCGCGGTCCGATTCCACAAGCCGGCCTATGAAGGCGACGAGCTCAGCGTCCGGCTGGCGGAGGCCGGCGACGACGCCTGGACGGCGACCTGCACCAACGCCGACGGCACGCTGCTCGCGGAGCTGACCACCCGTCCCGGCGAGGTGCCCCCGGCGCGTAACCAGGCGGCCTTCGCCGGGGCCGCCAAGCCGCCCGAGCGGGTGGACATGAACTGGGACACGGTGGTGGCAGGTCAGCCGTTCACCCCCTGGCACTGGCAGATCACCGAAGACGGCAATCGAACCTACGCCCAGCAGGTGTTCGACGACCTGGCCGTGTACCGCACGGCGGCCCATCCGCACTGGCTGCTCCACATCGCCAACCGGGCCCTGACCCGCGAGTTCGTGATGCCGGCCTGGATTCACGTCGGTTCCGAGATCGTGTTCCGTGAGCTGCTCAAAGTGGGCGACACCGTCGAGGTCCGGGCGGTGCCGCTGGAAAAGTGGGAACGCAAAGGCCATCAGTTCGTCAAACTGTACCTGGCCTACGTGCGTGGCGAGACCGTCACCACGGAAATCATCCACACGGCGATATTCCGGGTAGCCGAATGATGCGCATTGCTGTTCTCGCCTCCCACGGCGGCACCATTCTCCAAGCGGTGATCGACGCCTGCCGCAGCGGCGAGCTCGACGGCGAGGTGGTGCTGGTGATCTCGAACAACAGCCGCTCGGGCGCCCTGACCCGCGCGCGGCAGGCCGGCATACCGACGGCACACCTGAGCGGCGCGACCCACCCCGGCGCGGAGGCGCTGGACACGGCCATGCTGCACGCGCTCGACGCCGCCCGTGCGGACTGGGTGCTGCTCGCGGGCTACATGAAGCGCCTGGGGCCCCGGGTGCTCGGCGAGTACCGCAACCGCATTCTGAACACCCACCCGGCCCTGCTGCCGAAGTTCGGCGGCGAAGGCTTCTTCGGCCGGCGTGTCCACGAGGCGGTGCTGGCATCCGGGGACGCCGAGAGCGGCGCCACGGTGCATCTGGTGGACGAAGACTACGATTCCGGCCCGATCCTCGCTCAGGTGCGCGTGCCGGTCCGCGGCGACGACACGGCAGAGACCCTGGAGGAACGCGTGAAGGTCGCCGAGCGGAAGCTGGTGGTGGCGACGCTGGGCGAGCTGGCGGAACCGCGAGCGGCGGCGGGGTGACGCGATGACCCTGGACGACCTGCGTCAACTCTGCGCATCCGGCGCCGCACCCGCGGTCGAGATCCACGCGCTGACTCCCATGATGTACGTGCTGTTTCACGTGCAGGACGGGCAGCGCACGCCCCTGCGGGACGGACAGGGCTCGCTGCGCTTCACCAGCCGGTACGCCGCCCAGGCGGCGCTGAAGGAGGCCGGCCTGCACCAGGCGACCTTCATCCACGCCAGCGCCTACGACGAGATGGTGGGGCTCGGACCGGCCGCCGCCTCCAACGAGTTCCGCGAAACCGTCATCCTGGGCGGCACCTGAGCCATGGGCACTTCCCGCCTCCACAGCGCCGCGCTCGCGGCCGTCTTCACCCTGGTCTGCGTCACGGCAGCGCCGGCGACCGCCGCGCCGAACGCCGATCTCTGGGCGATCTGGCAGGCCAGCGACGAATCCAGCGACGAGCGGATCGATCACGGCACGTGGCAGCGCCTGCTGGACCGCTACCTGGCCGTCGCGGACGACGGGCCCAACCTGTTCCGCTACGACGCGGTCAGCCCGGCGGACCGGGCGGCTCTGACCGCCTACCTGGACGGCCTCGCCGCCCTCGACCCGAGGCGTCTGGCCCGCGCCGAGCAACTCGCCTACTGGATCAACCTGTACAACGCGCTGACGGTGCAGGTGGTGCTCGACCATCCGCAGGCGGACTCGATTCTCGCCATGGGCGGCGGCTGGTTCAGCCGCGGCCCATGGAACGACGACCTGGTCGAGATCGCCGGCCAGCCGGTGACGCTCAACGACATCGAGCACCGCATTCTCAGACCGATCTGGCAGGACCATCACATCCACTACGCGGTGAACTGCGCCAGCTTCAGCTGTCCGGACCTGGCCGCGGAGGCCTATACCCGCGACAACGCCCGACGGCTGATGGATGCCGGCGAGCACAGCTACCTGCGCCATCCCCGGGGCCTGGACTTCGACCCGGACGGCGAGCTGCGCCTGTCGAGCATCTTCGAGTGGTACGTCGAGGACTTCGGCGGCAGCCGGGAGTCGCTGCTGAGCTACCTGGCGGACGAGCGTCCGGATCTCGCCGACCGCCTGCGCAACTACCGTGGCGGCATCGACTATCACTACGACTGGTCCCTCAACGCCGCTGAACCGCGCTGACCGGAAGACCGATCGGATCGCCGCAGCCGCGCGTGGTCAGACAGGGACGGCGGGAAAGTAAGAAGGGCACCCAGCCCGAGGGGAGAGGAAAGGCTGGGTGCCCTTTGGATCCCGAAGGACCCTAACGCCGGCTTAGGTCTTTAGGGGAGAGAGTCGACTACCGGGCGTTGCCTTGTACATTGCAGGCGCCGTGCCAAGTTGGCCGCTCCGGGATTTATTCAACGAAATCATGGTGTTGAGAGTCCGACCCTTGTCCGCCGGCAATACGCGCCTCGCGCCGGCGCACCAAACCGGGGCGCCGCTTTGCTGCCTTGCACCATCTAAAGCCGGAACACCTCGGCCCAGTCCTGCAGCGCGTCCTCCTGGCCTTCCACGATCTGCACCGTGAGCTGCCGGTAGCCGGCCTCCTCCAGCCCCCGAACACGGGCCTGCAGGCTCTCCAGATCCCCGCTGAAGGTCATCGACTCGATGAGATCCGGCGTCACCAGGAACCGTTCGTCGGGCCGGACGAACATCAGGTGCCCCCGATGGTTGTGCAGATGGCGAGCCCGCGCCGGATAGCTCCGGTAGACCTCGCGGTACTGCTCGAGCCGGTCGCTTAGATCCCGCCCGAGGATGCCTTCCATGGAGCCAGGCTCCGTCGTCTCCACCAGATTGTGGAAGAACACGGTGACCCACGGACCGGCCTGCGCCATGACTCGCGGGGAATCGAAACCCTCCCCGGGCTTGAGCACGGCGCCGAGAAAGAACAGCGTGCTGTAGAGGTCCTGCGGGGCCCGCCCGGCCTCCTCCCAGGCCCTGCCCATGTCCTGCAGGGTCTTGATCGCGACGCCGTCCTGGCCGGCGAAGTTGAGCCATCCAGCCCCGAGCTCCGCGGTGAGCCGCCGGGATTTCGGCCCCATCGCGGACACGTGCAGCTCGATCGGATCGTCGAGGTTGATCAGTTCGAGCTCCGGGTTCAGAAAACCGATCTCGTCCCGGGGATCGCCTGGCGGCCACGATGCGCGCCGCCCCGCCAGCAACGTCTGGACCCGCTGCACGTAGTCACGCATCCGATCGAGGGAGATGGCGCGCTGGTTCATAGTGCGCCGGCCGGTGAAACCGGTACCGACGCCGAAGTCGATTCGATCCGGCGCGAGCCGATTCAGCGACGCGAGCGCATTGGCGGTCACCGGCTCGATTCGATTGGAGGGAATGAGCACACCCGTGCCGAGACGGATGCGACTGGTGTGAACGGCCGCGAGGGTCATCCCGACGAACACGTCGGGATTCAGGAGCTGCGTATCGTAGAACCAAGCGTGCGAGAAGCCGAGGCGTTCCGCCTCCTGCACGACCTTCCAGGACTCAGTGCTCGTCGCCAGCGCAATCCCGAAGTCCATCTCTCCCCCTCCGCGCCTCGTCTGCGCCGATCAATCCCCCTGGCCGTTCATCCTCCGCAGCGCTGCAGCATGCACGGCTGCATCTCCCGCCGCGACGACGAAACCACCCATGCTGGGGTCGCCGCCGTCAATCGTGGTGATCACGCCACCGGCCCCCCGGACGATCGGCATGATGGCCTGAATGTCATAGGCATTGAGCCCGGCATCCGTAGCCAGGTCAACGAACCCCATGGCCAGCATGGCGTAGATGTAGCAGTCGCCCCCGTACCGGGACAGCTTGACCGCGCCCTCCAGCCGGTCGAAGGCAGCGCGCTCCCCGGGCGCTTCGAACAGACTCGGACTCGTCGTCGTCAGCACGGCGTCCGCCAGCGACGCGCAGCTCCGGCACTTCAGCGGGCGCTCTTCATCGCCGCGACGGTAGAACGCCGCATCGTTCGTCCCGTAGAACGTCTCCCCGGTGAACGGCTGGTGCAGCACACCGAGCACGGGCTGCTGACCGTCGAACAGCGCGAGCAGCACCCCCCAGTGCAGCATGCCGGTCATGAAGGCCCGCGTGCCGTCAATGGGATCTATTACCCACGTCAGACCGTTTCCACGGGTGAGGCCGAACTCCTCGCCGAAAATTCCATGCTCCGGATACGCCGCCGCAATCCCCTCCCGAATCACGCGCTCCGCATCGCGATCCGCCTCGGTCACCGGGTCGAATCCGCCGTCACCACGTTTATTGTCGACTGATAGGGTTGTGCGGAAGTGGGCGAGGGTTGCCTGGCCGGCACGACCCGCCAACGAGATCGCAAACGTCTTGAATCTCTGCAGCTCTTCGTCAGAGACGTCTGTTCTTGTCGATATCTCGAGCACCGATCTTGCCCAGAATTTCAGAGCCTATCGGATGCGACAAACAGCCAGGTCACAGTACTCTCGATAGCAGGTACTAAGGTGCCGCACGTCAAACCCGGCACCTTCCAATGTACGGCCGAACTCCGATGTGGAGTGAGTCCAATAGAGACCATCCGCCTGCCCTTGCGCCCCCCTACGATTCTGGCGCGCAGTCTCAAAAACGCTGACAAAGAACCGAACACACTCCACCAGACCGCGCTCCCTGAGGACGTTGCCGAGAATGTACTTTCCCCAATCCAAACTCTTGTACTGCCGGCCAAAATCAATCACAAAGAAAGTCGCATTGGGTTTGAGCCAGGAACGCACCCGCTTCAAGACATCCTCGCGCGGATGAATCGCATAGAGGGCGTTTATGCAGACTATGAGGTCGAATGACTCAGCGAGGTATGCAGCTTCACTTGCCGGGCAACAGTGGACTTCAACTTTCTCAATGCCGGCATGCTCGTATTTTTTCTTGGCAACTTCGTTCATCTCCTCATCGAAATCTAGGTGAACGAAGCTCGCGCCCTCCAAGTCTTGCGCTAGAGCGCAAATGAAGTTTCCGGTGCCGGCCCCAATATCCAGGATCCTCGGATTACTCGGCAGATCGAATGAGGGAATCATTTCCCTCAGAAGCTCGATATTCTCCCTGTAGGCCGGATTGTTCGTTGCCAGAAGATCATATTGGGAGGCATATGCATCCCAATCGATTTCATGCTTCGCCGACTGGGAACTTACGCGAGTTTGAGTCGCCAATTCTGAGCTGGTATCCATCTGAAGCCTACTTCTCCGCTGGCAGGATATTAGCTAATGCGACTAAGGAGCCGGGGAGCGATCACTAGGTTGTAGACCAAAGCTAACCCGATCACCAATGACGCGCACAGCCCGAAAGTGCTGTTCATGCGAAAGTCTGACATGGTCAAGACCAGTAAGCCACCGACGAGAACCAGCGAGGTGATCAGTATCGCTGTGCCGGCCTTGTGCACACTGTAGGCAGTAGCTCCCCATGGTGTGAGGTCGAGGTTTCTGAGGCCATCTATGTATCGGTACGTTAGGTGAATCGTGTCATCGATCACCACGCCAATAGTGATTGCAACGACGAGAGTAGCCGCCATACCAATCTCAGCGTCAATCCATCCCCAGGCTCCAAATCCAGCCAGGATGGGAACAACGGTTGCAACGAAGATCGTTGCTCCCGACCTGATGTCTCCGAAGTAGAGCCCGACGAGAACAGCGGAAAAAATGACACTCAGGACTATGCCAGCAGCCATTTCTCGAATGCTCTCACTCGACAGAAACGCTGTCGGCACGCCCTCACCCGTAACAATGAGGCGATCTCCAATACCAATCTCGTCGGCATGTAGCTGAACGGCTTCGCGCAACTTACGAATCCCACCCATTGAAACATCACTAAGCGAAACTGAAATTCGGGCGTTGCGGTGCCCAACATCCACCATTTCCCGAGAACTTTGGCCAATCCCCAGCGAAAGCTCATACGTCAGAAACAGCTGCGCGCGTTCTTCATCGGACAGTTCGCTGATCTCAGCACCGGAGAATGCCGAGGCGACTTCGTCAAGCACATCCAATATCGAAACCACGCTTACGACTTTACTTTGCGACGCCAAAAAGCCCCTCAGATCCGAAAGGTCGCGGACCGCTTCGTCTCCGAACACTCCCCCACTCTGGCCGGAGTCATATACAAGATCGATCTGATAGGGTCCCGCGAGATACCTTGTAATCTCTTCGGTGTCCTTTCTAAAGCCAGTGTCCGCAGAAAAGTATCGGACGAAGTCTTCGTCGATTCTGACCTTGATCAGCCCGCCGAGCACCAAAGCGAAAAACACAGTAGCCGCAACAACGATACGGTTAGGCTTGGCCAGCTCAATCCAGCTCGCGTATCGATTCATACCCCTTTGCACGAACGCGAGATAATTCGATGTGCGCAATCGCGACAGGTATGAAAACCAGCACGGGACGACCAGCAGCGTCATCGCAGCGCCAATGACCACACCAAACGCACTTACCAAGCCAAGTTCCCGCAACGGAGGCGCTGTCACGAACACCATGGACGACAATCCGATGGCAGTGGTCAGGGCCGTCAAGACGACAGGCTTCCAATTGGCATTGACGGCAACTTTGACCGCTGCTCTGACCGCCAGCGAGTCGTCCAGACGCTCCTCTCTTACAATGTGAAGAAATACATGCATGGCGGCGGCGACCACCAAAGTGAACACGATGAGAGGAGCTGTTGCTGTTGCCGTATTTATAACTAGTCCGACTGCACTAGCTGCCCCCATCGCAACGATGACTGCGGACAGTCCAAGCATGATCAAAAACGCCGTCGGAATGAGCCCACCGAGGAAGACGTAGAGCCCCAACCCAAGAACCACGACGACGATTGGCAGGAGCCTGGCCGAGTCCTTCTGCGCAGCCGTGAAGAAGGCATCCATCATTGGTACGCCTCCGGTCAGATAGATCGTCTTTGACGGGAACTGCTCCCTAAAATCATCAACAACCTGACGCACGTCCCCCATGATCGATTGAACTATCTCTGGGTCTCGCTCCTGAAGGTCCACCTTCGCAATCACGGAAAAAGAATCGAGCTCAGGGTTCGCCAGTCGATTGGTGACGGTGGGCCGCCTCATTACCGCAGCCTTGTCGATATCGCACTTGCCGTCTGTACAGACATACGAGAGCGTGTCGACAACGATCACATCATTGTCTGACGCAATGAGGTAGGGGTGGCGAACGACGGAGTCCACTGACGTTACGCGATCGATGCTCCAAGCGCGCTCCTCGAGCCAGGTAACCGCATCGGCCAAATCTGGCTCTCGAAAAATGTCGTCCTCACCCCGGATGAGAAACACCAGGCTGGTGCTTGAACTGAATTGGGCCTCCAGGTCTTGGAGCATCCGGAAGTGGGGGTGTCCCTCACCAAAGAAAACACGATTGTTTGGATCAATCTGGAGCCGACTAGCGGCAACTAGCGAAAGAACCAGGATCAGGAAGAACGTGATCAGAACTAAGGCCCGATTGGCCAAAACCCTGTCAATCACCGGAATTTATCCAACTTTCTCTCGCGCGGCCTTAGCGCCTTCATCGCTTGCAGAATCATCGCCGACAGGGGACCGAATGTGCGGTAAGCAGTGAGCCTAACCTTGTCGATACCTGTTGGATGTACGACGCTCTCCGCTGAAAGGTAGTCGGCGACCTCGCGCCACATCAGGTTCCAGTAGAACGGATTCACCCCCCTGCCCAGAATCAGTTCAAGCGTGTTCACAATCATAATGTTCAGCACACGGTCGTCTTTCCAAAGCGGTTCCGTGTGCCGAAGTCCCGTGTGCGTAAATCCAACCTTTTCGTAGAACCCAACCATATGATCAAGGCAGGATATGACGACCCATGGCCTGTTGCTCTGGATCAGATTCATGTAAGAGTAACGAAAAAGCGCTGCCAACAGATCGTTGCGCCTAAATGCGGGATGTGTCGCTACTCTCGAAACCTCGACTATCTGATCTCGCCTTGGCAGCGTCTTCGGCCAATCAACGTAGGCCTCGTGCTCCATCGGTTCATCCAGGTCATTGAATCTAACGCGCGCCGTGGCAACCGTACGCCCTTTGTACTTGCCAATGACGATTCGAGAGCGAGCGTCATTTATGTCGGCTAAATCCTCCGGTGTCGATCCTTCCTTCAGGTTGCCGTCGAACGAATGGGCCAGATGCCTGAGTTCGAGCACGGATCTGTAGTCGTCCTCTGTCTTTAGGTTATAAAAGTCAACGCCAATTGAGACGCTCTTGGGCGCCAACCCAACCTTGCGCAGCTCATCCAGCGTTTCGGCGTTTCCGAACTGCAGCAGGTATTGGCCAAGAATACTTCTCGCATACTCGTTCATGGATCTGAATCGAGTCCCAATCACCAAACGATCGCGACCTGCGAATCCTGCGATTCCCACTCGAACTAGTTCCACATCAAGCTGAACGACCTGGGCCATGGGAAAGACAGTCGTCAGAGTCAGCTTCATTCCAGGGATCAGGAACTTGTTTCGCAGACTGCAAGACAGTAGGACCCCTTCGGCGGAGATGTCCCTGACCTGAAAATACATAAAGTCATCGAAACGGCCAGGCGTTGGGGCGACGCATGTCGGCAAAAACTCGTCGCTACAAATCCACCTCTCAGCAGTGCGACGGTCAAGTCCCGGCGTCGCGGCCAAAACCTTCCGCGACAATCGCACGCCTATGATTCTCAGATTGTCCCGTGCTTCGACGACGTCAACGACCAACCCTTCGAAAAGGGTCCGTTGACCAGAGAGCGTCAACTCAAGATCGATGGATAACCCTTTTTCATATTGGGAGGCTAGCTCGGTAGCGCTCAACTCAACGCCAAGCGGACTCAATCGCCAGACCCGAATGTCCTCAAATGGGCTGCTTTCGTCACGGCGCCGGATTCGCGCGAGAATACGCTCGTTAGCTCGAACGTCAGCGGGATTTATGCCCTCATGGATCTCGGGAAAATCTGGGCCGTAAGCATCACGCCGCGACAGTCTTTGAATTTCCGTAGTAGTCGGACGATGATCCGTACTCATTTAAGGCCCGCTGGATGGAGGCAAAGTTATCGTCTGAGGGGGTCAGAGCGAGAACGTACTTTACATCCCCAAAATCTCTGATGGATACCCCCAACTGTGCCAAATCGATCTTCTTTTTGGACATTGTGGGCGCAAAGGATTCGATAGCACCCCATGCATCCATACTCAGTACCAAGTCGCCAGGAGAGAGTAGTGCCGACACCCTCGGGTGCTTCGTAAGTTCGTCTAGACGACTAAGAAAATTGACAGGGCTGCCAAGTGCCGTGATCTCAATCGAGGAGTCGAGGCCTCCGAGATTTCCGACTAGCGCCTCGCCACAGGAGATCAAGACGTAACGCTTGATTGCCTTTGAGTTTGCCGTCGCGTTCATGTCGTAATTGAGTCGGGACACGGACATCCCGGCAGCAACCGACCTCAATACGTTCTCAACTTGGCGTTCGTCATCGAAGTAGGCAAAGATCAGGTCACCAATCTTCCGTGGAATGCCCCGATATCCCTCAATTGCGTCCGTGCAGGCCTTAACCTCGGGGACCACGCTATCCCTGACGAAGGCATTTATGTCGCGAGACTCCTGAGTGAAACCCCGGATGTCGCTAAATAGACAAGAAACCTGTTTGGTTCGGGGCGTAAGAACCTCGATCGAGGCCTCTAGGACGCTCATTCGATCCTTGTCCATGCAATCGTCGATGCGCTGAGCTATCACTTTGGGAATAAAGGAGCGGATGCGATCCGCGAATTCCATGTTCAACTCGATGATTTTCTTCTGTGCTGCGATGTTTTCCTGATTCAACAGGAATCCGCGCACGTCAGATAGATAACTGGAACGCACAATCACCGAAGTCGTTGCGGCGACTACGGTACCGGTGAATATGTAGGTCCCGGATATCCCCGCCTCATCCAAGATCGGCGTCTGTGTGGCTACTGTGATTCCCACAAATATCAGACTGCTAAGGGCAGACATTCGCAGCACGAACACGGACACGACGATCAATATGTAGCAAAACACCCAAGACTCGAGCCCGTGCCACAACGCCACGTATGCCTGCGCCTGGCAGAGCACCCAACAAGTCAGAATCGCTGGAACTTTGTACCACCACCACCGCGCGGCGGGTGACACATAGAAAGCGAACGTCAGGAGGGCCAACCCGGCGATTGATAGCCTGAAATAGAGCCAGAATTCGATTGGCTCCAAGTGATTTACCTTGTCGTAGAAAAAGTAGTGCGCCAGATAGGTAACCGCGAGTAGAGGGAAAAACACGCGACAGCTGAACAGGAAGCCTTCCCGGTCTTTCGCCAGCCACAACTGCTTCCATGGCGTCCCTTCGACGAGAACGCTCGGAAACAACCAGGCAATGGCTGAATCAAACCACTTCATCAACAGCTCAGCATTCGAGATGGCAATATAAACAACTTACTTGCTTTCATGTCGATTTAATGGGGATTGCGCGAACAAGCGGACCGCCCACTCCTTGGGCGCATGCGATGTCCGGGCGAATGAAATCGACCTCAGCAACTTAAGACTAGTACAGGCACATTCATCCGCCTCGAATCCAAAAGCCTTTCAACCTTGCTACGCAGGGCCACGGAGGAGATACGTGTAGGAAATCTGCCGTTTTTCGTCACTTCAACCCACGGCACACTGTTGCCGGGGCAAGAACGGGGCGAGGAGATGACTCAGGGCGTTTCGCCGGATATTCAGCGCGATGGCACACTAACGCGGGCATTGCGCTATATAGACGATGCGGCTAGAGCAAGCGCGGAATACTCGCAGAGGCACTTCCGTTCTCTCGGTCTGCTGACCTTCGTGGTCCCACTCGCCTACCTAGTCGATCTGTACGTCGGAAAACCTAACTACGACACCCTGGGGATCCGCGTCGTTGCCTTTCTGATGGCATTGCCTTTGATCTTCTACAACACTGGACCGTTAAAAAATCAGAAGTACTTCCACGCCTACTTTGTTGCGCTCGTAGCTTACGTCCTGCCGTTTTCCTTCGGGCTCATGTTGACCCTCAATGCCGCGAACGCCCCGCACGGCTCCCAGATCGAAATGCTATGGGTGCTTCAATACGTGATAGCACTGTTCCTCTTCATTCAACTAATCCACCACGGCCCTTTGGCCACAATCTTGTGGACGTTGAGCACTGCCTTTGCCCTTCTACCCCTTCTCGCACTCGATGACGTCAATTGGGAGGAATTCAAGCGAGTGGCAGTTTATCCAGTGAGCGGGTACCTCACGGCATTGTTCTTTGGAATTGTGACCAATCGAAACGTTGACTATGTCAATGCGGAAAAACTCCGCGCGGCCTCCGCCATCGGAGGAAACATCGCGCACGAATTGCGCACTCCGTTAGCGAGCATAAGGTCGCTGGCGAGAGCCGTAAGACGCCACTCGGAAGTACTCGTCGACGCCTATTCCAGCGCGAAGGCGGCAGGCCTCGAGGTCGGGGAACTAAACAATAGTGTCAACGCCGACTGAAAATTGA
>DLCH01000003.1 GCA_002480525.1 Gammaproteobacteria bacterium UBA7803
GGGGGCCGCTCCTGCGGGGGTGGGGCGGTTCGAACGGGATCGCGGCCGGGAGGCCGCTCCTACGGGAGTGGGGTGGCCCGAGCGGGATCGCGGCCCCGCCGCGCCGGCCATCCCAACGCCACTGTAGGAGCGGCCTCCCGGCCGCGATGCCCGCCCCGCCGCGCCGGCCATCCCCCCGTCACCGTGGGAGCGATCTCCAGATCGCGATGCCGGGGCCGCCGCCACGATCTCAGAAGCTCGCATTGTTCGGCACCCGCGGAAACGGAATCGCGTCGCGGATGTTCTCCATGCCCGTGACGTAGAGCACCAGCCGCTCCAGCCCGAGGCCGAAGCCGGCGTGGGGCACGGTGCCGTAGCGACGCAGGTCCCGGTACCACCACAGCTCCTCGGTCAGCCCCTTCGCCGCCAGCGCCTCGTCGAGCACCTCGAGGCGCTCCTCGCGCTGGCTGCCGCCGATGATCTCGCCGACGCCGGGCACCAGCACGTCCATGGCGGCAACGGTGCGGCCGTCGTCGTTGCGGCGCATGTAGAACGCCTTGATGTCCTTCGGGTAGTCCGTCACCACCACCGGCCCCTTCACGTGCTTCTCGGTGAGGTAGCGCTCGTGCTCGGACTGCAGGTCGAGCCCCCACTCGACGGGAAACTCGAAGCGCTCCCCGGAGCGCTCGAGGATGTCGATGGCGTCGCCGTAGGGGATCCGTTCGAACGGCGTGGCGATCACGTGCTCGAGCCGCGAGATGGCTTCCGCGTCCACCCGCTCGGCGAAGAACGCCATGTCCTTCGGGCAGCGCTCCAGCACGGCGCGGCACACCGACTTCAGGAAATCCTCGGCGAGCGCGGCGTTGGCGTTCAGGTCGGCGAAGGCGATCTCCGGCTCGATCATCCAGAACTCGGCCAGGTGTCGGCTGGTGTGGGAGTTCTCGGCCCGGAAGGTCGGCCCGAAGGTGTAGACCTTCGACAGCGCCAGGCAGTAGCTCTCGACGTTGAGCTGGCCGGACACGGCGAGAAAGGTCTCGGTGCCGAAGAAATCCTCGGCGAACGGCTCCTCCGCGGCCCGGTTCACCTGGTCGAGGGTCGACACCCGGAACAGGTCGCCGGCGCCCTCGCAGTCGCTGGCGGTGATGATGGGGGTGTTCACCCACAGGAAACCGTTGGCGTCGAAATAGTCGTGCACCGCCTTGGTGATGGCCTGGCGCACCCGGGCGATGGCGCCGAAGGTGTTGGTGCGCGGCCGCAGGTGGGCCACGGTGCGCAGATACTCGAAGGTGTGCCGCTTCTTGGCGATGGGATAGGTCTCCGGGTCGTCCACCCAGCCGAGCACTTCCACGCTGCTGGCCTGAACCTCCCGGTCCTGGCCCTTGCCCTGGGACTCGGCCACGGTGCCGTGCACGCGCACCGAGCAGCCGGTGCCCAGCTCGACGATCTCGGACTCGTAGTTGTCCAGCGCGCCGTCGGCCACCACCTGCACGGAGTCCAGGCTGGACCCGTCGTTGACGTGCAGGAAGGAGAAGCCGCCCTTGGAGGTGCGGCGCGACCTCACCCAGCCCTCGAGGGCGACGGCGTCGCCGACGGCGACCTGGTGTTCCAGAACGGCTCTGACGGTCTGTGTGCTCATGATCTGCTTCGCATCGACTGCTGGTTGGCGGGAGAAGCGGCATGATAATGGAATCGTCCCCGCCTGTGCCGGGGCGGGGGCCGTCCCCGGGGGCGGATGACGGCAGATCGCCGCTGTGGTACACAGGGGGCATGCAGAAGGCGGTCCTCATCGCTGTGGTGGTGATTGCGGTGGCCATCATCGGCTGGGCGCTCTGGCCCGCCGGGTCGACCCCGCCCCCGGACGTGTCGCCGGTGGAGGCGGTTCCCACGCCGGATCTCGAGGCCCCCGAGCCGCTCGACCCGACCCCGGTCGACGCGCCGGAAGCGGTCGCCGAGCCGCCGCCTGCGGTCGAGCCCGAGGTGGCGCTGCCGCCCCTGGCCGAGAGCGACCCGTTCGTGCGGGAACGGCTCGAGCCGATGAGCCTGCCGGAGCCCTGGCTCGAGCAGGGCGACTACGTCCGCCGCCTCGCCGTGGTCGCCGAGAACGCCACCCGGGGCACCTATCCCCGCCGGCAGCTCGAATTCCTCGCCCCCGAAGGTCCGTTCAAAGTGGTCGAGCGTGGCGAAGCCCTGTACGTCGATCCGGTGAGCTACGACCGCTACGACCGCTACGTCGAGGTGCTGGAAGGCATCGACCCCGGCGAGCTCGCCGGGCTGATCGAGACCATCGAGCCGCTGCTGGCGGCGGCGCTGGGCGAGCTCGGCGTGGAGGCGCCGGCGGATCAGGTCTTCGACACGGCCCTAGCCGAGGTCATGGCCGTGCCGGTGCTGTCCGGCGACGTCGAGCTGGTTCAGCCCAACGTCATGTACCACTACGCCGATCCGGACCTCGAGGCCCTGTCGCCGCTGCAGAAGCAGGTGCTGCGGATGGGGCCCGACAACGTGCGCCGCCTGCAGGACCACCTGCGCGAGGTGGCCGGCGCCCTCGAGCTGGCGCCCTGACCGGCGCCGGCGCCCCCGTCACTCGCCGTCGACGTCCGCCGGGCCTTCCCGGCCTCTGCGGATCGCGTCCAGGTCCAGGGTCGCCTTGAAGGGCGTGCGGGTCTCGACGTAGTCGATCTCCTCCGCCACGTGGCGGCGTTCCCGCTCCAGAAAGTCGGCTACGGCCCGGCGGAAGCCGGGGTCGCCGATCCAGTGGGCGCTGTAGGTGGCCTCCGGCAGGTAGCCGCGGGCGACCTTGTGGCCGCCCTGGGCCCCGGCCTCCACCTTCTTCAAGCCGCGATGGATGGCGAACTCGATGGCCTGGTAGTAGCAGGTCTCGAAGTGCAGGAACCGGTGGTCCTCGACGCAGCCCCAGTTGCGGCCGAACAGGGTGTCGCTGCCGATGAAGTTCAGGGCGCCGGCGATGTAGCGGCCGCCCCGGCGGCACAGCACCAGCAGCACGTCCTCGGCCATGGACTCGCTGATCATGCTGAAGAAGCGGCGCGTCAGATAGGGTGACCCCCACTTGCGGGAGCCGGTGTCCATGTAGAACTGGTAGAACGCGTCCCAGTGCGCCTCGGTGAGGTCGTCGCCGGTGACCCACTCGATGTCGATGCCGTCCGCCACCGCGTCGCGCCGCTCCCGGCGCAGGTTCTTGCGCTTCTTCGACGACAGATCCGCCAGAAACTCGTCGAAGCCGGCGTAGCCCGGGTTGTACCAGTGGAACTGCTGGTCCATGCGCTGCAGGTAGCCGAGTTCGCCGGCGAGCCGCCACTGGGCCTCCGGCATGAAGGTGATGTGCAGGGAGGAGACCTCGATCTGCTCCGCCGCCCGGGCGCAGGCGGCGAGCAGCGCCCGTTCCGTGTCGGGGCTGCGGTCCCGGGCGAGCAGGCGCCGCCCGGTGGCCGGCGTGAACGGCACGCTGGCCTGCAGCTTCGGGTAGTACTGGCCTCCGGCGCGATGCCAGGCGTCGGCCCAGGCGTAGTCGAACACGTACTCGCCCTGGGAGTGGCCCTTCAGGTACAGAGGCACCACGCCGCGCACGTCGCCGCCGGCGGTCTCCAGCACCAGGTGGAACGGCTGCCAGCCGGTCCGTGCGACGGCGCTGCCGCTGGCCTCCAGCGCCAGCAGGAACTCGTGGCGCAGGAACGGATTGCGCGGCGCCCCGGCCGGGTTCGCGCAGGCGTTCCAGACTGCCGGGTCGATCTCGTCGATGCCCTGCACGGTGCGCGCCTGCAGGACGGCGGTGTGGTCGTCGGTCATGGGTTCAGTAGATTCCGGCCTCGAGCCCGGCGGCCAGCGCCATGCCGAGCTCGCGACACTGTTGCAGATGGTGGTCGTCGATGCGGCCCCGGGCGATGACCGGTTCCTGGACCTCCTCGAAGGGATAGCCGTTGACGATGCGCCGCAGGGCGCGCAGCGCCCCGGTGCCGTCGTTGCCCGCCGCGACGAAGATGCCGCAGGGCAGCGGCTGCAGCTTGCCCTCGACCTCGTAGAAGGTCCGGTCCAGGAAGTCCTTCATGGCGCCGGACATGTAGCCCAGGTTCTCCGGCGTGCCCAGCAGCAGGCCGTGAGCCCACAGCAGGTCCGCCGGGCCCGCCCGGGCGGCGGTCAGGAAGCGCACGTCCACGCCGGTCACGTCCTCGCAGGTCGCCCCGGCGAGGGCGGCATCGGCGAGGCGGCCGGTGTTGCCGGTCTTGGTGTGGTAGACGATGAGCAGGTGCTTCACGGAAACGGCGCTGGCCCGGGTCCTGGTCGCTCGGGACAATGTGCGGACACAACGGCCAAAAGTCTACAGAATGACCGCCATGGACATCGCCGACATCCGAGCGGCCCGGGAGCGCATCGCCGGGCAGGTAGCCGTGACCCCGGTGGCGCACAGCGTCACCCTGTCCCGGCTCACCGGCGCCGAGGTTTCGCTCAAGTTCGAGAACCTGCAGTTCACCTCGTCCTTCAAGGAGCGCGGCGCCCTCAACTGCCTGCTGTGCCTGACCGAGGCGGAGCGGGCGCGGGGCGTCATCGCCATGTCGGCCGGCAACCATGCCCAGGCCCTGGCCTATCACGGCCAGCGGCTCGGTGTCCCCACCACCATCGTCATGCCGCGCTTCACGCCCAACGCCAAGGTGGCCCAGACCCGGGTGTTCCAGGCCGAGGTGATACTGCACGGCAACGTGTTCGACGAAGCGCGCCAGTTCACCTTCGACCTCGCCGCGGAGCGGGATCTCACCCTGGTGCATCCCTACGACGATCCCCGAGTGATCGCGGGGCAGGGCACCCTCGGGCTCGAGCTGCTCGAGCAGTGCCCGGACATGGACGTGGTGGTGGTCCCGGTCGGGGGCGGCGGGCTGATCGGCGGCGTGTCGAGCGCGGTCAAGGCGCTGCGGCCCGAGGTGCGCGTGGTCGGCGTGCAGGTGGAGCGCTTCGCCGCCGCCTACAACGCCTACCACCGCCTGCCGGACGCGCCCGGGGCGCCCGGCACCGTCGCCGAGGGCATCGCCGTGAAATCCCCGGGGGCGAACACGCTGCCGCTCATCGAGCGCCACGTCGACGACATGCTGCTGGTCAGCGAAGAGCAGGTGGAGCAGGCCATCTTCTCGCTCACCGAGATCGAGAAGACCGTGGTCGAGGGCGCCGGCGCTGCCTCCCTGGCCGCCCTGTACGCCCATCGCCGGGTGTTCGAGGGGCAGCGCGTCGTGCTGATCCTGTCCGGCGGCAACATCGACATGATGATGCTGTCCTCGGTGCTGCAGCGGGGCATGGTGCGGACCCGGCGCCTGGTGCGCCTCAAGGTCGAGATTCCCGACGTGCCGGGCGCGCTGGCCGACATCACCCGGGTGCTGGCGGAGCTCGACAGCAACATCATGGAGATCGAGCACCAGCGGGCCTTCGCCGGCTCGTCGGTGCGGTCCACGGTGGTCGAGCTGGTGCTGCAGATGCGCGGCGAGGAGCAGGTCGACCAGGTGCTGGCGGCGCTGTCGGCCCAGGGCTACGAGGCCAGCCTGCCGAGTTGACCCGGGTCGTGTCCGCCGGAGGGCTGGGCGTTCCGGTGCAGCCAGGGTGTGCAATGTTGGCGGTGCTCACATCGATTGGGTAAGCTCAGTATGGTGAACGCACGATCAACATCCCGTGACAGCCGGGGCTACCACCATGGCGATTTGCGCGAGACCCTCATGCAGACCGCGCTGGCCAGCATCGAGGCCCACGGCACGGAGCAGCTCAGCCTGCGGGCGCTGGCCCGGGCGGCCGGGGTCTCCGCCACGGCGCCCTACCGCCACTTTCCGTCGAAGCGCTGCCTGCTGGCGGCGTTGATCACGCGTGGCTTCCAGCGGCTGGAGCAGAGCGTGCGCCGCGCCAGCGATGACGCCGGGCCGGACCCGGGGGAGCGGCTGCTGGCCGCCGGCGTCGGCTACGTCGAGTTCGCCCTGGCCAATCCCACCCTCTACCACCTGATGTTCAGCACCGTCATCGAGGACTTCTCCGAGTACGCCGACCTGCAGGCCGCCTCCGAGGCCGCCTACGCGGTGGTTCTGGGCATCATCGAGGACGTGCTGGCGCGGCCCGGCGCGCCGGATCTGCCGGTGAGCGAAGCCGGCGGGGTGTGCTGGGCCGCCGTCCACGGCGTGTCGTCCCTGTTGCTGTTCGGCCGGGACCGGGTGCAGGACCGGGGCGACCGCTCGCCGCTGACCTCCATCACCCTCATCGAGCGGGACCCGGCGGCGGTGCTGCGGCGGCTGCTGGAAGGGCTGATCGACTGAGGCGGCCTGTGTTCCGAATTTCGGAAAAGGCGTAATTTACGAAATTTCCTCCCCGTGCCGGTGGACCATCCGGACCCGGCGGCGGCGCCCTGCCGGTCACAGGTCCGAAAAGTCGCCGTGGCGCCCGGCGCCCGCGGCGAACCGGCTGGCGCCCGCGCGGGTCTCGCCGGAGCGGATCACCGCCAGGCCCAGCCGGGTCTCTTCCGCCAGGGCGTCGGCTTCGCCGAGGCCCCACTGAGCCAGCGCCGCCTGCCGGTCGCTGCGCAGGCAGCCCCGGGGAAAGGCGGCGAGCCGGTGTGCCAGCTTCAGGGCCCCCGCCAGCGCGCCGCTGGGATCCGTGAGCCGGTTGGCCAGCCCCATCGCCGCCGCCTCGTCGCCGCTCACGCCCCGGCCGGTGAGAATGAGGTCCATGGCGTGGCTGTGGCCGATCAGCCGGGGCAGGCGCAACGTGCCGCCGTCCACCAGAGGCACGCCCCAGCGGCGGCAGTACACGCCGAACACCGCGTCCCGGGCGGCGACCCGCAGATCGCACCACAGCGCGAGCTCCAGGCCGCCGGCCACGGCGTGGCCTTCCACGGCGGCGATCACCGGCTTGCCGAGGGTCATGTGGGTCGGGCCCATGGGTCCGTCGCCGTCGACCTCGACGCGGTTGCCGCGCCCGGCGGCCACCGCCTTCAGGTCGGCGCCGGCGCAGAAGGTGCCGCCGGCGCCGGTGAGAATCGCCACCGACGCCTCGCCGTCGGCGTCGAACGCCCGGAACGCGTCCGCCAGCGCCGCGGCGGTGGGGCCGTCGACGGCGTTGCGCACCGCCGGGCGGTCGATGGTCACCACCAGAACCGGCCCGTCCCGGGTGGTCCGCACGGTGGGCTGGTCGGTCGGGTCTGCCATGGGACGCTCCTGCGGCTGTCGGCTGGCCGTGTATATTAGGGCTTTCGCAGCGCACCGATCAGGAGGGGGAGAGATGCGACTCGACGAGCCGCGCATTGCGGCGCTTTCCGAAGACGAGTGGAACGAACAGGCGAAGGAGGTGCTGGCACCCTTCGCGGCACGCGGCCCGGTGTTCAACATCTTCCGCACGCTGGCCAATCATCCGGACCTCATGCGGCGCTGGCTGGTGTTCGCCAACCACGTGCTCGGCAAATCCACGCTGGCGGTGCGCGAGCGGGAACTGGTGATCCTGCGCATCGGCTGGCTGTGTCAGTCCGGCTACGAATGGGGGCAGCACGTGCTGATCGCCCGTCAGGCCGGCATGAGCGACGACGAGATCCGGGCGGCGAAGACCGGGCCGGACACGCCCGGCATCAGCGAGCTCGACCGGCTGCTGCTGCAGGCCACCGACGAGCTGCACGCCGACGCCCACGTCAGCGACGCCACCTGGCAGGCGCTGTCGGGCCACCTCACCACCCAGCAGCTCATGGACGTGGTGTTCACGGTGGGCCAGTACAACCTGGTCTCCATGGCGCTCAACAGCTTCGGCGTGCAGCCGGACGAGGGGCTTCCCGGATGGGACGTCTAGCGGGCCGGATCGCCGTGGTGGTCGGCGCCGGGCAGACGCCGGGCGCGACCATGGGCAACGGCAGGGCCACTGCGCTGCGCTTCGCCGAGGAGGGCGCCACGGTGCTGGCGGTGGACCGGGACGGCGCCTCCGCCGAGCAGACCCTGGCACTGGCCCGTGAGCGGGGCGGCGACGGCAGCGTCTGCGAGGCGGACATCACCCGGGAGGCCGATGCCGCCCGCATCGTCGCCACCTGTCTCGAGCGCTACGGCCGGCTGGACGTGCTGCACAACAACGTCGGCATCGGCGCCGGCGACCGCGGTCCCACCCAGATGACCGAGGACGTCTGGGATCGGATCTTCGCCACCAACCTCAAGGGCATCATGCTGGTGTGCAAGCACGCGCTGCCGCCGATGCGCGAGCAGGGCGCCGGGGTGATCACCAACATCTCGTCGGTGGCCGCGGTCTGCGCCGTCGGCATCGTCGCCTACAAGTCGTCCAAGGCCGCGCTCAACGCCTACACCCACAGCCTGGCCACCGGCAACGCCCGCTACGGGATTCGCGCCAACGTGATCATGCCGGGGCTGATGAACACGCCCATGGCCATCGAAGGCTACGTGGCCGCCGGCCACGACCGGGACACGCTGATCGCCTCCCGCGATGCCCAGGTCCCGCTCGGCGGGCGCATGGGCGACGCCTGGGACGTGGCCAATGCGGCCCTGTTCCTGGCGTCCGACGAAGCCCGCTTCATCACCGGCGTGTGCCTGCCCGTGGACGGCGGCCAGTCGGCGCGGATCGGTTGAGCTGTCGTCGATGGAAGCGGCGACATCAGTCAGGTTTTTTGACTTAATGCCCGTCTGGGCAGGCTGTATGACTGAATCTTGTGTATTTCCGTAGCCATGTGTCACCGTGTGTAACAAACGGTTGACTGGCACCAGCCGATTGCAGACTATTGGGCTGCAATCATTGTACTGAAACACGTTCTGGCAGATTGTTTGGCAGTTCGTTTTAGGCAGATGGTCGAGGCGACACTATGGCGAGCAACGGCATCCGACTGACCCGGGGCCTGCAGATCTTCCACGGTCTGGTGGGGACGACCTTCGCGGTGCTGGCACTGCTCCACGTACCGCATCCGAGTCCCTGGCTCTGGGCACCCTACGCCGCCGGTTCCGTCCTCGCCTTCCTGACGCTGGTTCCCAACCTCAGCATCTTCGCCTCCCGCATCCTCGCCATTGCCGCCACCGCGCTGATGTTCTTCTTCTTCGCCGGGTTCTTCACCGAGGTGCCCCGTCTGGCGTCCGACTGGTATCAGAGCCAGGAGGGCTGGTCCGCGGTCGCGCGGCTGCTCGGCGCGTTCACGCTCATTCCCGTGCTGTCCGACTACAGCTGCCGGTGCAAGGCCGAATGCCGGGAGGCCCGTTCCGGCCGGCACGCCGGCGGCATGCGCGGCCACGGTTTCTTCACCGCTCCGGATCACGTCCGCCCCCGCAGTTCCTGACCCCCGCCGATGACCGATTCCGCCGCCAAGCGCCTGCAGCCGCGCCGGTCGGTGCTGTACATGCCCGGCGCCAACGCCCGCGCGCTGGAGAAGGCGCGTTCCCTGGCCTGTGACGCCGTGATCTTCGACCTCGAGGACGCCGTGGCCGCCGAGGCCAAGGACGAGGCTCGCGCCAACGTGGTGGCGGCGCTGACCGAGGGCGGATACGGGCATCGCGAGCTGATCGTCCGGGTCAACGGTCTGGACACGCCCTGGGGCGCCGACGACGTCGCGGCGGTGGCTGCCCTGCCGGTGAACGGGGTGCTGTTCCCGAAAGTCGAGTCGGTGTCTCAGCTCGACGCCATCGTCGATGCCCTGGACGCCGCCGGCGGCGCCGGCGTGCCGGTGTGGATCATGATCGAGACGCCCACCGGAGTGCTCGACGTGCGCGCCCTGGCCGCCCACACCGCGCGTCTGGCGGTGCTGGTGATGGGCACCAGCGATCTGGTCAAGGAACTGCGCGCCAGCCATACCGAATCCCGCAGCAATCTCGCGTTCGCGCTGCAGCTCTGCGTGCTGGCGGCGCGGGAGCGGGGTCTGGACGTGCTCGACGGCGTGCACCTCGACTTCCGCAACCAGCCGGCGTTCGAGGCGGCCTGCCGGCAGGCGCGTGACATGGGGTTCGACGGCAAGACGCTGATTCATCCCAGTCAGATCGACGTCGCCAATGCCACCTTCGGCTACGACGACGCGGCCGTGGCCCATGCCCGCCGGGTGCTCGAGGCCTGGGAAGCCGCGACGGCGGCCGGCAAAGGCGTGGCCGTGCTGGACGGCAAGCTGGTGGAGAATCTGCACGCCGCCGAGGCCGAGCGGGTGCTGGCCTTCCACGACGCGCTGGCCAGCCGGTCCTGAGTCAGCCCGCGGCGCGGCGCACGGCGGGCATCACGGTTTCCAGGTAGGCATCGAGGGCTTCCTCGTCCCAGGGCGCCCGCAGTGCCACGTTGACCTCGTCCGCGCCGGCTTCCACGTAGGCCATGATCCGCTCGACGGCGCCGTCCGGCGTCGTCAGCAGCGCCCCGCCCGCGACCCGGTCGGCGGCGTCACCCCAGTCCTCCGCGAGCTGGCGGCGCTGACGCGCCACGCCGGCGTCGTCCAGGGCCAGATTGAACGTCACGTTGACGGCCCGGCGCAGGCTCGCCGGGTCCCGCCCGGCATCCTCGCACCAGTGGCTGAGCACGCCGTTCACCCGGGCGAACTCGCCAGGGTCCAGGTATGCGGCGTTCCAGCCGTCGGCGTGGTCGGCGACGATCTTCAGCGTGCGCTTCTCGCCGACGCCGCCGATCCAGATGGGCAGCCGCGGCTGGATCGGCGCGGGCAGGCAGCTCGCGTCGTCCACCTGGAAGTGCTTGCCGGAGAACGTGGTGCGCTCCTCGGTGAGCAGACGCCGCACGATCTGTGCGGCCTCCTCGAGCATGTCGAGGCGGGTGCCGATGTCCGGGAAGGGATAGCCGTAGGCCGTGGCTTCCCAGATGTGCCAGCCGGCGCCGAGCCCCAGCTCGAAGCGACCGCCGCTGATGTGGTCCAGGGTGGTGGCGGCCTTGGCGAGCAGTGCCGGATTGCGGTAGCCCACGTAGAACACCAGGCAGCCGAGGCGGGCGTGCCGGGTCTCCGCCGCCAGGGCCCCGAGGGTCGCCAGCGCCTCGAAATGGGGCTGGGTGCCGCCCTTGGGCGGCGCTTCGTAGAAGTGGTCCCAGGCCGAGATCCAGTCCACCCGGGCCTCGTCGAGCTTGCGCCAGAGCGCGCGCAGCTCGTCCATGGCGAGATTCTGCTGGCCGGCGTGGACGCCCAGGCTCACGGTCATGGTCGGCTCCGGTGGCGCGAACGGGGCGGTAAGGATACCGGGGTGGGCAGTAGGGCGGAACTCTCACGGGCGTCTGCTGCCTAATCTCACGAACGGATCAGCGATCGAGCCTCGGAAGCCTTGAACCGGCCGGTCATGATCCCCACATAGCGGTTAAAGGCCCCGGCGACACCCCCTCCCTCCCCAATCCCCCCGTCGCCGGGGTTCTTTTTTTTCGGGGCGATCTTCTTTTCGGGCCGTTCTCTATCGGGGCCGTCCTCTATCGGGGCCGTCCTTAAGGGAAGGGGCGTCCATTGTCGGAGCAGACTCACCGCTCCGGTCCGTCGTCCTCCCGGGTCTCCGCCTCCCCAGCGGCGTCCTCCCGTCCGGCGCTCGACCAGCCGCCACGGACCGCCGCCACCGTCGTCCATTGCCACAGGCCGTGCACCGCCAGGGCGCCGAGCAGTGCCGCCGCCATGGGCAGCGCGGCGGGCGGTCCCTGCCAGGCGGCCACCGCGACGAACGGCACGGTCCGCCAGGCGGTGCGGCGCAGCGTCGCCGCCACCGGGGCGCCGTCGACCAGGCCGAGGGCGTTGCCCCACCACCAGGTGGCGAAGGGCAGCAGCAGCAGAAAGGTCGCCAAGCCGGTCATGGTTCCAGTATCTCGAGCCGGCCCTGGTCGGCCAGCACGCGGACCCGTTGTCCTTCGCGCAGGCGGCCGGTGCAGTCCGCGACGTCCACCAGGCAGGGAATGTCGTACTCCCGCGCGACCGTGCCGGCGTGGGACAGGAAGCTGCCCACCTCGACGACCACCGCCGCGGCTGCGGGAAACAGCGGCGTCCAGCCCGGGTCCGTGTAGGGCGCCACCAGCACGTCCCCGGGTTCCAGCGCGGCGCAGGTGGCCGGGTCGAACACGATCCGTACCCGGCCCTCGGCACTGCCGGGGCTCGCGCAGGCGCCGTGCAGCACCCGGGCGCCGTCCCCGGTCCGGTCCGTGCCCTGCGCCTCGACCGGGTCGACACCGAAGGTGGGCGGAGGCGGGCGCCGCGCCAGACGGCTGTGCCGGCGCCGGCGCCGGCGGACGCGCGCCGCGGCCCGGGCTGCGGACAGCGCGCCGTTCTGCAGTGCGACCACCTCGCGCCAGCGCAGGAAGAAGACGTCGCCGGGGAGCTGCGCCTGGCCCGCCGCGAGCAGCGTCTGCTCGACGGCGAGCAGCTTCTGGCGGGTGACGTCCATGGCCATGCTGTGGAAGTGACGGGAGTCTTCCCGGAGCGAGGCATAGTGGCGGATGCGGTCGAGCAGCCGGTCGACGGCCCAGCGCCGCCAGCGGCGGCCGGACAGCCCGGCCGCCTGGTGCAGGCGGTCCCGGGTGGCCAGCTCCTCGCCCCTCGCGGCGGTTCCGGTCTCGCGGGGGGCGGTCTCCAGATGGGCCTGCAGCATGCTCAGCAGGGGCAGCGGGTCCTCCCGCCAGCGCGGCGCCGCGAGCTCCATCTCGCCGATGGCGCGGTGGCCGAAGCGTCCCAGCAGGCCGGCCAGCGCGGAGGCGAAGCCGTGTTCGGGCGGCAGCGCCTCGACCACGCCGGCCAGCGCCGTGGGGCCGGCGCGTTGCAGCCGCTCCGCCAGCGCCGGGTCCCGCCGGGCCTCGGCGGCCAGCTCTGCGAGGCCGTCGACGAGCCGCCGGGACGCGGTCTCGCCGTCCCCCCGGCACAGCCGGTTCACGGCCTGGCGGTCGTAGTCCGGCGCCCAGCGCGCCAGCAGCCGGTGCAGCACGCCGAGCAGCAGGAAGTACCGGCCCGACGAAATGTTGACGTAGTAGGCGCGCCGGCCCAGCGGCTCCAGGGGATAGCGGCCGAGCACCAGGCGCTGCAGCGCATCGGGCGGCGTGACGTCCGGGTCCGCGGCCACCGCCGCACAGCGATTCGCGTAGGCGGCGAGCGCATCGCGGCGCAGCAGCGCGGAGCGGTGCCAGGCGATGCCGTCCAGCAGATAGAGCAGCGCGAAGCCCGTGACCAGCGCCGGCAGCTTCCACCAGGCCGGCCGCCAGGTCGCCGGCTGCCGGCGCAGCAGCGCGGCGTCCACCAGCTCCGCGGCGGTCAGGCGGAACGGGTTGAGGCGCGCCAGGGCGTTCAGGTCCAGGTAGAAGCGACCCTCGATGAAGCGGCCCAGCGGGGGCAGCGTCCGGCCGAACAGGTCCTCGCTCATCGGGGTCAGCGGCTCGGTGAAGTTCTCCGCCAGGGGTTTGAACAGCACCCAGCGTCCCGGCGGCGCCGCCGCATCCGGCGCCAGGCCGGTCACGGGCCGGCTCTGCAGCAGCCACAGCCGCTCACCTTCGAAGGCCCACTCGACGTCCTGCGGGCCGGCTCCGTGGTCCCGGCAGGCCCGCGCCAGGGCGGCGACCTGACCAACCTGCTCGTCCGCCAGTACGCATGCGTTCTGCCGGGTGAGAGGCACCGACTCGAGCCGCCCGTCACCGGGCTCGCGGGGGCCCGCCGGCACCCGGTGACGCTTGCGGCCGATCCGGCGGCTGAGAATTCGTCCGCTGCCGTCCAGCATCCACCGGTCCGGCGAGGTTCGACCGTCGACCAGGGCGGCGCCGAGTCCCCAGATGGCTTCGACGCACATGCGGTCCGCAGCGCGGTCCGTCGGGTCGACGGTGAAGCACACGCCCGAGCGGTCGGCATCGAGCTGGCGCTGCACGATCACGGCCATGGCGGGCGGTGTGCCGTTGCCATGGGCCTGGCGGTAGGCGAGCGCGGCGGGAGACCACAGGGACAGCCAGCAGTGGCGGACCGCGTCGGCCAGGGTGTCGGCCGTGACCCAGTAGTAGGTGGCGTGCTGCCCGGCGAAGCTCGCCGCGCGCCCGTCTTCGCCGACCGCCGAGCTGCGCACGGCCAGCGGGCATCCGGCCCCCAGGTCGCCGGTCAGCGCTGCCTCGAGCTCGTCGGTCAGCCGCCGGTCGACGACCGGCGGTTGCGGTGCCTGCCCGGCGGTGGGGTCGGGGAAGTGGGCCGCGAACGCGTCACAGGTGACGACCAGAGCCTCTGGAACGGGCAGTCCGGCGGCCAGCAGGCGGTGCAGGGCGGCAGCCTTGCCGCCCACCCGCCCGGGATCCGCGGCGGCGGCATGATCGAGCGGTATGACCCAGGGCGCCAAGCGTCAGCCCAGCACCGCCCGGCTCAGGCGCCGCTGGTGGAGGGCGGGCTGGCCCCCCGGAAGCGCGACCGGAGCGGCCCGAGGCGTCTGGCCGCGGTGCTCCTGGCCCGTTCGTACACCGCGCGGGTCTGATGGGCGATGGCGAGCATCGCCGGCGTCGCCACCAGGGTCAGCAGCGTCGCGAAGGTGAGGCCCGACACGATGGCCTGAGACAGCGGCACCCAGAACATCGAGAGCTGCCCGCCGTAGATGATCGTGCGGTTGACCAGGTCGACGGACAAGTTGCTGGCCAGCGGCAGCAGGCCGAACACCGTGGTCACGGTCGTCAGCATGACCGGTCGCAGCCGCTGCGCGCCGGTCCGGACGATGAGCGCCACGTAGTCCAGCTCCGGGTGTTCCTTGCGGAGATGGTTGTACGTGTCGATCAGCACGATGTTGTTGTTCACCACGATGCCGGCCAGCGCCACCACGCCCACGCCGGTCAGAATGGCGCTGAACGGCGAGCCGGTGACGAGCAGGCCCAGCAGCACGCCCGCGGTCGACATGACCACCGACAGCAGTATCAGCGTCGCCTGGTAGAGGCTGTTGAACTGGGTCACCAGCAGCACGAACATCAGCAGCAGGGAGAGCAGGAAGGCGACGCCGATGAACGCCATCGACTCGTTCTGCTCCTCGTTGGCGCCGCGGAACTCGATCTCCAGCGCCGCGGGGAACGTCTGCGTGTCGAGCCAGGCCTGGATCTCCTGCACCACGTCGTCCGCGAGCACGCCCTCGGCCACGTTGGCGCGGATGAACTCCACGGCGATGCCGTCGATGCGCTGCAGCGTGTCGACGTTGGGGGAGGGCTCCCGGCTGACGAAGTTCGAGATGGGCACGAGCCCCTTCGGGGTGCTGATGCGGATCTCGTCCAGCGCCGAGATGCCCCTCGCCTCGGTCGGGTAGCGCACCCGGATGTCGACCGCGTCGTCCGCCTTGTCGGGCCGGTACTCGCCGACCTTGACCCCGTTGGTGACGAGCTGGACGGCGATGCCGACCTGGGACACGTCGGCGTCGTAGAGCGCGGCCTGGGCGCGGTCGACGCTGAGCCGCCACTCGATGCCCGGCAGGGAACGCGTATCGTCGACGTCGATGACGCCGGGCAGGGTGTCGATGAAGGCCCGCACCCTCGCCACGGCCGGTTCCAGCAGGTGGCGCTCGTAGGAGGAGAACTGGATCTGCACGGGCTTGCCCACGGGCGGCCCCTGCTCGAAAGCCTGCACCTCCACGGTGATGCCGGCCATGGGCGCCGTGCGATCACGAATCTCCTGCAGCACGACGGAACCCTTGCGCTGCCGCTCGCTCTCGTCGTGGAGCTCGACGAACATGCCGCCGATGCGATCCAGGCTGCCCCGTGTGCCGCTGCTCACGGTGGTGTAGGAGTTGATGCCCTTGATGCCTTTGACCTCGAGCACTTCCCGCTCGACTTCCCGGACCAGGGTGTTGATCTCCGCCGCCGACAGATTGCCGCGGGCGCGCACCGACACCTCGGCGAACTTCGGCTCGGTGTCGGAGAAGAACACCATGCCCCGGCCGTATTCGCCGTAGGCCCAGAAGCTTGCGAACAGCACGCCCATGATGGCGAGGATGGTGACCACGGCGTACCGGCTGGCATAGGCGAGCAGGCGCGCGTACAGGCCGGTGAGGCTGCGCAGTCGGGTGGGGTCGCCCTCCTCGAGCTGCTTCAGGGCTTCCATGGACTTGCGGTCCCGGGTGCCGGCCTTGCCGAACATGGACCCGAGCACGGGCCCGAAGATGAGGGCGTACACCAGCGAGCCGGTCAGCACGGTGAACACGGTCACCGGCAGGTAGCGCATGAACTTGCCGGAAACGCCCGGCCAGAACATCAGCGGCAGGAACGCCGCCAGGGTGGTGGCGATCGACGCGGTCACCGGCCAGAACATGCGCTTGGCGGCGAGCGCGTAGGCGGCGCGCCGGTCGAAACCCTCGGTCATCTTCCGGTCGGCGTACTCGGTGACGACGATGGCGCCGTCGATCAGCATGCCGAGGCCGAGCAGCATGCCGAACATGACCATGAAGTTGAACGTGTAGCCGAGCAGGTAGATGAAGATCAGCGAGAACAGGAAGGACACGGGAATGCCGATGCCGACGATGATGCCGCTGCGGAAACCCATCGCGGCGACCACCAGCACCATCACCAGCGCCAGCGCCGTGAAGATGTTGCCCTGGAGCTCGTTGACCTGATTGGCCGCGAACGGCGCCTGATCCTGGGAGAAGAACACGTCGATCTTCGACGGGATGTCGGGCCGGTGGCGCTCGACCACCGCCTTGACGGCGTCGACCGTGTCGATGACGTTGGCGTTGGCGCGCTTGGTGACCCGCAGCGATATGGTGTCGCGTCCGTTCACCCGGGCGTAGCTGGTGCGGTCCTTGAACGTCCGGCGCACGGTGGCCACGTCGCTCAGGGTCACCACCGTCTCGCCGTCGCTGCGGATCGGCAGGTCGAAGATGTCCTCGGCTTCCTCGATGATGCTCGGCACCTTCACCGAGAACCGCCCCTGGCCGGTGTCGATGCTGCCGGCGGGAATCAGCCGGTTGTTGCGGAGGATCGTGTTGATCAGCTCCTCGTTGGAGATGCGGTAGGCCTCCAGCGCCGTCGGGTCGATGACCGCCTCGAGCAGTTCCTCGCGGTTGCCCTGCATCTCCGCTTCGAGCACGCCCGGAATGGCTTCGATGTCGTCGCGCAGCTCGATGGCGATGTTGTAGAGCATGCGCTCCGGCACGTCCCGGCCGCCGACCAGGTTGACCTGGACGATGGGGAAGTCGTCCGCGCTCTGCTCCTGGACGATGGGTTCCTCGGCGGTGGAGGGCAGCTCGGGCTTGGTGCGGTCCACGGCTTCGCGGACGTCGAGCAGCGCCTGGTCGAGATCGTATTCGGCGTCGAACTCCACCAGGATGTTGGCCACGCCCTCGGCGGCGTAGGCCGTGATTTCCTCGACGCCCTCCACCTTGCGCATCTCGATTTCCGTGGGCATCACCAGCAGGCGCTCGGCGTCCTCGGGGGAGATGCCCTCGTTGACGATGGTGACGACGAAGAACGGAACCTCGACGTGGGGGTCGGCGGCGATGGGAATGGCGTTGCGGGCCGCCAGGCCGGCGAACACCACCATGAACATGATCAGCAGGGTGGTGCGCGTGCGGTTGATCGCCGCGTCGATGAGGCGCTTCATGGTTTGGCGGCGATGCGGACCATGGCCTCGGTCCCGGCGGTGCCGACGGCCTTGGAGGAGGACGGCCGGGCGGGATCGTCGTCGGTCGCCTTGGCCGGCATCTCGCCGGCGGGCTCGAAGGACAGCTCGACCTCCTGGCCGGGAACCACCAGCTCCTGGCCGACGGTGATGAGCGTGGCCACTTCCGGCAGCCCGGTGACCCACACGCCGTCGACGTCGTCGCGGACGATCCGGATCGGATGGTATTCCACGCGGCCCTGGTCGTTGACGGTGCGGATGCCGACGTTGCCGTCATCGTCGAGGGAGAACAGCGCGGGGCTCACCTTGTGGGCCATCACGCGGTCCACGGGGATACGGATTTCCGTGGTGATGCCCGAACGCAGCGCCCGCTCGGGATTCGGCACCTCGACTTCCACCGCGTAGGTGCGGGTGGCGGGATCGGCCTGCTGACCCACGAAGGTGATGGGCCCGGAGACGATGCGGCCGTCGGTGAGGTGTCCCTCGGCGTTCTGTCCCGGCTCGAGGCGGGACACTTCCCGTTCCGACACCCGGCCCACCAGCAGCATGGGATCCATGTCGACGATGGTGACGCAGGTGGCGCCCGGCGTCAGGTAGTCGCCGCGCTCGGCCAGCACGTCCTCCACCACGCCGGCGAAGGGCGCGCGCACCGCGGTGCGGGCGAGGTCGATCTCGCGGCGCTCCACCTGGGCCTCGGCGGCGGCCAGCCGGGCCCGGGCCTGGGCGATGGCGGTCTCCGACTGGAAGCCCTGCTCCTTGAGCTTGAGGCTCGCCTGGTGCTCGATGCGGGCCTGCTCCAGCGCGGCCCTGGCCTCGGCCAGGCCGGCTTCTCGGTCCTCCACGCTGATGCGGCACAGCACGTCGCCCTGGCTCACGGCGGTGCCCCGGTCCACCGGCCGCTCGACCACGCGGCCGGCCGTCTCGGCCTTCACGGCCACGGTGCGCTTGTTCTCGGTACGGCCGCGCAGCACCACGTTCTGGACCTGGGGCACGGCCTGAATGACCCGGGCACGGACCCGTGTCAGGGCGTCGTCCTCGGTCTGGGCCTGGCGCTGGCGGTTTTCCTCGGCCAGGGTCGGATGCTCGCTGGGACCGTCTTCTCCGAACTGGCCGGATAGCAGCCACGCACCGATGAGCAGGGCGATCACGGTCGCCGTGATATAGGTCCCGCGCATGAATGTTACGCTATGCCTCAGGTTAGGTTACGAAAAGTAACACGTTTGGTCATACCAATCCAGGGAGTGTAGACCTTTGCCTGTATAACGAATGTGAACGGGAAATATTACGGCGCGCCGCGAACCTGGGGCAGCGGCGGGGCGGGCAGGCGGCGCGGTGGGCCCGGGGCGTTCGCCGGGGCAGGGCGGGGGCTGGCCCGGCAGCCGCGGGGCTGCCGGGCGGTGCCGGTTCAGGCCTGGGCGCTGGGCCGGGCGGCCATGCGGTCGAACCAGGCTTTGACGTTGCGGTTGTCCTCGTTGAGCGGCTGGCCGACGGCGGCGCCGAAAGCGAGGAAGCAGTACAGCAGCACGTCCGCCAGGGTCAGGCGGTCGCCGCACAGGTAGGTCTTGCCGTCGAGCTGCCCGTCGAGCCAGGTGAGCCGGTCCTGGGCGATGCGCTTCAGGCCTTCGGCGGCTTCCGGGACGGTGACGATGCGGTCCTTGAAGATCGGCAGGCCCTCGGAGAAGCGGAAGCCGTTGGCCATCGGCTCGCAGATGTTCAGGTCCACCCGCCGGGTCCACATGCGGGTCTCCGCCCGTTGCTCGGGGGTGCTGCCGATCAGCGAGTCGCCCGGGCTCACTTCGTCGAGGTATTCGCAGATGGCGGTGATTTCCGCGAGGTGGCTGCCGTCGTCGAGCTCGAGGCACGGCGACTGCCCGGACGGGTTGCGCTTCAGGAACTCGGCCTGACGGTTCTCGCCGCCCATCAGGTCGATGTCCTCGGTGGGCAGATCGATGCCGCGCTCGGCGGCGAACATGCGGACCACCTGCGGATTGGGGCCGACGGAATTGTAGAGTTTCATGGTGTGGGCTCTCTCCCGTTGAGTTGCTTCGGATTGTATGGATTCCCGCCGGCGCCGGCGACCACGGTCCGCTACCACTCGCCGACGTTCGGCATGTCCTGCCACGGCGCCCGCGGCGGCAGCGCCTCGCCGCGCTGGAGCAGCTCGATGGAAATGCCGTCCGGCGACCGGACGAAGGCCATTCTGCCGTCCCGCGGCGGGCGGTTGATGGTCACCCCGCCGTCGGCGAGCCGCTGGCAGGCGGCGTAGATGTCCTCGACCTGGTAGGCGAGGTGGCCGAAGTTGCGGCCGCCGCCGTAGTCCTCCGGGTCCCAGTTGTAGGTCAGCTCGACCTGGGCGGACTCGTCACCGGGCGCGGCCAGGAACACCAGCGTGAAGCGGCCCTCCGGCACCTCGTGGCGGCGCAGCTCCACCAGTCCGAGCTTGTCGCAGTAGAAATCGAGGGACTGGTCCAGGTCGCTGACCCGGACCATGGTGTGCAGGTATTTCATGAGGCGCTCCCGGTGCGTCGACGCGATGGGCTGCTATGAGACCGGAACCGGCAGCGTCCCTCAAGTTCGCCCGCCGCGGGCGGGGCGCGACGGCGCGCTGACCGTTCCCCGGAAAAAAGAGACCCCGCGCGTGGCGGGGTCAGCCTGAGTCGGTCAGTACAAGGGTATGGAGAGTGGATTGCCGAGTCGTGGTCAGAGCGTGGTGAAGGACGCCAGGCTGGCGGCCAGCGTGAGAAAGGCGCCGAGGAGAAGGGCGCTCTCACTCCGGGTCAGCCGTTGCTCGAGCTGCCCCGGCGTCGCGGCCGCGGCCCGCACGCGCTGCGGACGGCTGCCTGCCGCCGAGTTCGCCCGTGCCGGTGCACGGCCCGTGTGTCTGTCGGCGGTATGGAAAGTGGCTGCCTGCATGATGTCCTGGTCCCGAAGTCCGGCTCACGTCTCGAATTTGCATACTACGGTGCAAGGGTGAAGACTCCGCTGAGCAATCGTGGAGCAAATATGGACGTGATTCGCCGCTCGCTGGTCGCGCTGACGCTGCTCGTCGGCGGGTGCGTCGAGAACCCGATCACCGGCGAGCGCGAGCTCGGGTTCGTGTCCATGGCGCAGCAGATCGCGATTGGTGAGCAGCAGTATCTGCCCGCGCAGCAGATGCAGGGCGGGCGCTACCGGGTCGACGAAGCGCTGACCGGGTACGTCCAGGCCGTCGGCGCGCGGGTGGCGGCCGCCAGCGGCGTCGAGCTGCCCTACGAGTTCGTGGTGCTGAACAATTCGGTGCCGAACGCCTGGGCGCTGCCGGGCGGCAAGCTCGCGGTCAATCGCGGTCTGCTCACGGAACTGTCGAACGAGGCGGAGCTCGCGGCCGTGCTGGGGCACGAGATCGCCCACGCCGCCGGCCGCCACGGCGCCAAGTCCATCGAGCGCGGCATGGTGTCCCAGGCCGTGCTGGTGGGCGTCGCCGTCGGCGCGGCGGACTCGGAGTATGCCGGCACGGCGCTGGGCGTGGCCCAGACCGCGGCGGGCCTGATCAATCAGAAGTACGGCCGCGACGCCGAACGGGAGGCCGACTACTACGGCACCCGGTTCATGGCCCGGGCGGGCTACGATCCCCATGCCGCGGTGACCGTCCAGCAGAAGCTGCTCGCCCTGTCGGAGCGGGGCGAAACGTCCTGGATCGAGGGGCTGTTCGCGAGTCATCCGCCGTCCGCCGAGCGGGTCGCCAACAACCGCGCGCTGGTGGAGACCCTGCGCGCCGAAGGTTTCCAGGGCGGCGAGTTCGGCGCCCAGGCCTATCAGGATGCCCTGCGCCCGCTGCGCTCGGACGCCGACGCCTACGCAGCCTACGACGGGGCCCGGCGCGCGCTCGCCGAGGATCGGCGGGGCGATGCCGAGGCCAGGATCGAGGAGGCGCTGCGGCTGCAGGACCGGGAGGCGGCGTTTCACGGCCTGCGCGGCGATCTGCGGCTCGCCCAGTCGCGCTACGACGACGCCCGGATCAACTACGACCGGGCGATCGAGCGCAACGACGGCTACTTCGCCTACTTTCTCGGGCGCGGCATCGCCCGGGCCCGGCTAGGCGCCGCCGACGCGGCCGAGGCCGACCTGACCCGGTCCCTGGCGCTGCTGCCGTCGGCGGCCGCCTACGCCGAGCTCGGCAGGCTCGCGGAGGCGGCCGGTGACCATGACCGGGCCGTGCGCTACTACCTCACCGCGGGTCAGTCCGGGTCGGCCACCGGGCAGGCGGCCCGGACCCGCGCGCTCACCCTCGACCTGCCGCGCCGGCCGGAACGCTACCTCGAGGCGCAGCTCAGCCGCGACGCCGCCGCCCGCCTGATTCTGCAGGTCTCGAACCCGACGCCGGTGGATCTCGCCGACGTGACGGTGGCCGTGGAGACGGTGGGCCAGGACGGCGCCAGGCGGGCCTACCGCCGCACCCTGCCCGCACTCGACGCCGGCTCGTCGCGGCTGGTGCTGGTCACGGAGGGGGCGGCGGAGGTGCTGGACGCGCGCGCGGTGCCGGTGGCGGCTCGAGTCGCGAACTAGGCGCAGCGCGGCAGCTAGCCGCGGCGCGCCAGATAGTCGTGGGCCACGGCCAGGTACGTCGGGTCGGCGAGCCGCCGGGACTGGTCCCAGGCGGTCCAGGCGAGCTTGATGTCGTGCTCGTCGTCCCGGCACGAGGCCAGCAGGGCGGCGCGGTCCACTGACGGCGATTGGGCCCGGCTGCGGTCCAGCGCCGGGGCGCCGATGGCCAGATAGCCCACGGCCAGCCCCAGGTTGAGCAGGGCGTCGGCGCGGGGGCCGATCAGCTCCCCGAGGAGGCCGAAGGCATGGCTGCCGGTCACCAGATGGAGCGCGAAGAAATCGTGGCTGGCGGCGAACGCCGCCAGCGCGTCCCGGCTCGACCGCGCGAGATTGTCCTCCAGCGTCACGGCGGCCCGTACCAGGGCGGGATGACGCAGCGCCTGGCTGGCCCCGTCGCGGAACGGGCGTGCGGGGCCGGCCCGGCGTACCGTGCCGGCCAGTCCGTCCAGCGCGCCGGCGCCGGGGGCGGCCTCGCCGGGCCGGGCCCGTGCCGCCAGGTCCGCGAGGCGTGGACACGGCCCGTTGCTCTCCAGGTACGCCAGTCCCGCGGCGGCTTCCTCGACCACGCCGAACGCCCGGCCGTACGCCAGGCGGATGGCCGGGTGGTAGGCCGCCCGGCACCAGCCCGACATGAGCTCCGGCAGGCGTTCCTCCAGGACCGTGTCGACACCGCGCCGCGTCATCGCCTCGCCCAGCACCTCGACCCGGCGGCGGTGGGCGTCCGCGGGTGGAAGCGGCGCCAGCCTCGGCAGGTAGTCTGCGGCGAAACGCTGCCGGCGGTCGGCTCCGGCGCCAAGCGCCCCGAGCGCGAGCCAGGTCATCGGCAGGTGGTCGCTGTGGCCGTGGGGCGGGTATTCCGGCGCGAATCGCGCGCCGTGACGCCGGAGATCAAACGCGGTCATAGTCGTTCCGGCGCGCCGGATCGTCGGTGAGGTACTGCACGAACTCCCAGTCGTTGCCGTCCGGGTCGTAGAAGTAGACGCGGCGCCGGGCCGGATGGCCGTCGGCCTGCAGATTGGGCTCGAAGCCCGCGTCCCGCAGCCGGCCGATCAGGCCGTCGACGTCGTCGATTTCCCAGCCGAGGTGATTCATGCCCACCTCGTCGCCGTAGGGCTGCCGGCCCGGATTCGTGCCGACGGCCTGGAGGGCCACGTAGGTGTGGTCGGTGCCGACGTGGCGCCACGGGCGGCCGGCGCTGTCGAGGCCTTCGCCCCGGACCGCGAACCCGGGAAAGGCGGTGGTGATGAAGCGGGTCGTGGCCTCAATGTCGGTGACGGACAGGTTGGCGTGCTCGAGTCTGATCATGGCGGGTCTCCGATCGAATATAGAAATATTTATATTTATTTAATGCCCGGCGTGCCAGCGGTTTTTTAAACTTTTTTGTTCTATTATTCCCCGGTGTATGCGTTCCCGGTTAGGCTGTACCGATGACTACCCTGCAACAGGACGGCGACGACTCGACCCGCACCGGTGACCGTCTGCTGATGCTGCTCAAGACCCGGGGCGGCATGAGCACCCGGGCGCTGGCCGAGGCGCTGGGCATCAGCGTGCCGGCGGTGCGCCAGCATCTGAAGGCCCGGGCGGCCGAGGTGACCTGCGAGCGCCAGCGTCAGGGCGTGGGGCGGCCGGCGCAGATCTGGCGCCTGTCGTCCCGGGGCCAGGCGCGCTTTCCCGATACCCATGCGGAGCTCACGGTGCGGCTGATCGGCTTCATCGAGGAAGGGCTGGGGCCGGAGGCCCTCGACACGGTTCTGGCCGCGTCCTACCGGGAGCAGCAGACCCGCTACCGGGCGCGGCTCGCGTCGGCGCGCAACCTGGGAGAGCGGGTGCGGCGGCTGGCGGATCTGCGGCGGGAGGAAGGCTACATGGCCGAGGCCCGGCGGGACGGCCGTGCCTGGACGCTGGTGGAGCATCACTGTCCGATCTGCGCGGCGGCCACCGCCTGCCAGGGCTTCTGCCGCAACGAGCTGGCGCTGTTCCGGGACGTGCTGGGGCCGGACGTGGCGGTGGCGCGCACCGAGTATCTGCTCGACGGCGGCGCCCGCTGTGCCTATCGCATCGAGCGCGCCGGGAGCTGATCACGGCCCCGGCGGGCTCTGGTCCGTCGCCCAGATCCTGCCGCTGCTGTCCCGGTGGTAGCGCCATCCCAGCCCGTCGAGATGAGCCGCCAGGTCATCCGCCGGGACGCCGAATCGCGCGGCGAGCTCCTCCTGGTCGAGCACGCGGGCGGTGCGATGACGGCCGCGCTGCCGGTGGAGCGGGCGAATGAGTCGGTCCCGGGTCAATGGGTTTCTCCTGGTGCCTAGTACTGTATGAACATACAGTAATCCGGCGCCCGGCCATTTGGAATCCCCGGCCCGAATGGTGCGATACTCGGCCTTCAAGGGAGGGGTAGAGCGTGACCGATCCGATCATCGAGTCCTTCGAGGTCGCCGCCGAGCGGGCGGGCGACATCACCGACGCCGTGTACCGGCGCTACTACGACCGGTCGCCGGAGGCCCAGCGGCTGATGCAGCACGTCGACCAGCACATGCAGGGCCGCATGATGAACGAGGTGCTCGGCCTGCTGATGACTCCGGAGGCGGATCTGCCGGACCACTATCTCGAGTTCGAGACCCGCAACCACGCCGCCTACGGGGTGGATCCTGGGCTGTACCGTCCGCTGTTCGAATCCGTTCGCGACGAGATCCGCGCCGCCGTGGGCGGCGACTGGACCCCGGACCTGGATGCGGCGTGGGCGTCGCGCGTCGACGCCCTCGACGCGCGCTTCCGCGACGTCGCCCCGAAGCCGGCGCTGCTGGCCGGCCGGGGCTGACCGCCGCCGTCAGACCCGGTCGGCGTATTCCGCCATGTTGGCGGTCTCCAGGGCCGTGCGCTTGGCCCGGTCCATGTCGTAGTGCAGGCGGGACACCAGCCGCTGGGCGTACAGGCCGCCCCCGGCCTGGATGTTGGTCACCGCGTTCCAGCCGCCGAACGAGTCCGCCGTGTAGTCCCGGATGGCGTGGAACAGCTTCGCCCGGTACAGCCCGTCCACGGACTGCATGGTGCCCATGTACTTGCGGGCCAGGTCGCCGACGTGGCCGTTCTCCAGGTCCGCCACGCCGGGCGCGGTGAGGATGCTGCCGCCGCCGATGTCGTGCAGGTGCCGCACCATCAGCGACCAGTTGGCGGCGCCGTGGTACTTGCCGGCGTTGGTGTAGAGCTCGTCGGGGAAGGCGGCGCCGTCCGAGGTGACCTGGCAGTTCTCGATGGCCGCCTCCAGCGAGGCCCGGATCAGGGTGGCGTTGATCAGCATCTCCGAGATCTTCTCGCGGATGTGGCTCACCCGGTCCAGGCCGTTGGCCTCGGAGATGAGCTGGGCGAAACCCACCAGGGCATCGTAGCTGCGCGTCATGGCGGCGAGCCCGCCGAGCCGCTCCCACAGCCCCAGGGAGTGGGCGAATACCGCCGCGAGCTCCGGGGTGCCGTCGAGGAACACCCGCTCGGTGGGCACGAACACGTCGTCGAAGATCACGAACCCTTCCGGAGTGTGGTGGCGGCCGGAGATGGGGAAATCCCTGGTGTCCTCGTGGCGCGGAGCGTAGGTGGTGTTGATGATCTTCACCCCCGGCGCGTTGACCGGCACCATGCAGGCGATCGAGTAGTCCTCCTCGCCCGGCTTCATGCCCTTGGTGGGAATGGTCATCAGCTCGTGGCCCATCGACGCCGCCGAGATGTGCAGCTTGGCGCCGCGGATCACCACGCCGTCGTCGCGCCGCTCGATCACCCGCACGTACTGATCCGGGTCGTCCTGATTGCCCGGGCGGCGGCTGCGGTCGCCCTTGGCGTCGGTGATGCACTGGGTGATGCGGATGTCCCGCCGCTGGGCGTCCTTGACGTACTCGCGGATGCGCCGGGCGTTCTCCGGCAGGGTGCCCTCGATGCGGTCCGCGGCGGTGAGCAGGGTCATGATCGAGGCGTAGGTGACGTGGGTGAGCAGGTCCACGGACTCGTGCAGCTCCACCTGCTCGCGCAGCTCGGTCGCGGAGCCGGGCACCTTCATGAACGCCCCAACCGCATCCGGCGCGGGGTCGTAGAAGCGGTCGTAGCCGGCGGCGGCGGAATCCACGGTCTGACCGAGCATCGGGTGCGCGGCCACGTTCTCGATCCGCTCACCCTCGAAGTAGGTCTCCCGGCCGTCGTCGAGCGACGCGCGGTATTCGTCACCGGTCATCATGTCTGCGATCCCCTCCCGTTGTGGTCGGAAAACTTTATAACACGTTATCGTTGAACCCAACCGCCGCTGAAGGGGATGGCCTGACCGACGAAGAAGTCGCTCTCGTCGCTCGCCAGGAACAGGGCGAACCGGGCGTCTTCCTCGGCGGTGGCCAGCCGGCCCAGGGGCACCTGGCGCTTGAGGGAGGCCTGGAAGCGCTCGTTGGCCCGCAGCTCCGGCGGGTAGTAGACCGGGTTCTCGACGTAGTTCTGGGCGATCAGGTTCACCTGCACGTTGTCGGGCGCCACCTCGACGCCGACGGACTGCACGTAGCCCACCTGGGCGGCCCGGGCGGCGCTGTAGGCGCACAGGGTCTTCAGGCCCTTCAGCGCCACGGCGCTGCCGAACACCACGATCTTGCCGGACCGGCGCTCGCGCATCTGCGGCAGCACGGCCCGGGTGAGGCGGTGCAGCGGGTGCACCATGACGTCGAAGGCGTGGGCCCAGGTGGCGTCGTCCACCTCGCCGACGGTCAGCCCGCTGTAGTTGGGGGAGGCCAGATTGGCCACCAGCACGTCGACCCGGCCGGCGTCGGCCACCGCCGCCTCGCAGGCCCCCGGCCGGGTGAGATCCCGGGCGTCGGCCACCACCTCGGCGCCGGCCGCGCCGAACAGCGCGACGGTGGCCGGTCCCATGTAGTCGTCGGCCTGGGTCACCAGCACGCGCTTGCCGGCCAGCCGGCCATGGACGGTGTCGTTGTCGGTCATACGGTTACTCCGGGCATCGGGATTGGCGTAAGGTAGCGTGCATCGTCTCAGGAGTGTCCTCATGGCTGAAGTGGTCGTCTACGATCATCCGCTGTCCCCGTACGGACAGAAGGTGAAGATCGCCCTGCTCGAGAAGGGCGTGGACTTCGACGCGCCGCTGCCGACCAACATCGGCAGCGGCAGCACGGATGGCGAGTTCGCGCGGGTCAGTCCCCGCGGGGAAGTGCCGGCGCTGGTGCACGGCGAAACGGCCGTGTTCGAGTCCTCGGTCATCCTCGACTACATCGAGGACACCTGGCCCGAGCCGGCGCTGCTGCCGGCGTCGCCGGCGGAGCGCGCCCGGGTGCGGATGCTGGAGAACGTGATCGACACCCACTTCGAAGCGATCACCTGGGGGCTGTCCGAGATCGTCAATTTCGGCCGCGCCGAAGGCGATCTGGCGGCGTCGATGCTGGCCCGCGGCGGCGAGCAGCTCGCCGCCTGGTTCGCCTGGCTGGAGACCCGGCTGGGCGACCGTCCCTGGTTCAACGGCGCCGCGTTCGGCTACGGCGATCTGGCGGTGGCGCCGTTCCTCAACGGCGCCGTGGGCTTCGGCCACCGGCCGCCGGACGGCACGGCGCTGGCGGACTGGCTGGTGCGGGTCAACGCGCGAGACAGCGTCGCCCGCTGCGCCCGGGACGCCGCCGCCGTGGCCGGCAGCGGGATGAGCCTGGAGGCCGTGCGGGAGGCCATGAATCAGGGCCTGTTCAAACGCGAATACCGCGATCATCGCCTGGAGTGGATGATCAAGACCGGCGGGCTGTCCGTGGTGTCCGCCGGGCTCGAGCGGGGCAACATCCGGTTCATCGAACCGTTTCCGGCCTGAGCGGCGCGGGACGGGGCGCCCCATGACCCGGCGAATCCTTCCGGCCCTCTGCGCGGCGGCGCTGCTCGGCGTCGGCGGGGCGGCCGGGTCCGACGGGGAGGCGGCGGCCGCTCCTGCGGCTGCGTCGGCGGCTCCGCCGGTGATGGAGAGCGTTCCGGTCCGGGGGTTCCGGCCGCCGGAGCGGGTCGACGTGAAGTCGCCGGTCTATCCCCGGGTCCGTCAGGCGGAAGGACGCGAAGGCTGGGTGCAGCTCGACTTCATGGTGGCCCAGGACGGCACGCCCTACGAGATCGTGGTCACCGACTCCAGCGGCGACGAGCAGTTCGAGCAGGCGGCGGTGCGTGCCCTGGAACGCTCCGTGTTCGAGCCGGCGACCCTGGACGGCCAGCCCGTGGATGCCGGCCATGCGCTCAAGTACTCCTTCGCCATCGAGGCCGACGCGGACACGGAGCAGGGCGCCAGCCGCAGCTTCGTCGCCGCCTATCAGGGCGTGCTCGACGCGATCGACGCCGGCGACCAGGATGCCGCGGCCGCCCGGCTGGCCGGGCTCGACGTGCGCAACCTCTACGAGGACGCCTTCGCCAGCCTGGCGCGCTATCACTACCTCGCCCGCTGGGGCTCCCGGCAGGAGCAGCTCGCGGCGCTGACCCGGGCGGTGGCCCACGAGCGCGAGCAGCGCTATCTGCCCCGGGAAGCCTTCGTCTGGGCGCTGCGCCAGAAGTTCGCCCTGGAGACCGAGCTGCAGGACTTCGGCGGCGCCCTGGACACCTGGGACGTGCTGCGGCTCCAGAAACTGGACCCGTCGGCGCAGGCGGCGCTGGAACGGGCGGTCGCGGAGATCGAGGCGCTGCGCGAGGACGATCGGGCATTCGCCGTGGCCGGGCGCATCGAGGACGACGGCTCGTGGTTCTTCGATCTGCTGAAGCGCCGTTTCCACATCGACCGGGTCGACGGCGCGGTGACCGAGCTCAAGCTCCGCTGTGACCGCGACTACGTGCTGTTCCGCTACCGCCCGGACCTGGAGTACGAAGTCGCGGACCGGGTCGGCGACTGCCTGCTCGAGGTCGTCGGCGAGCCCGGCACCGGGTTCCGTCTGGTGCAGAGCTGAACCCGGCCGCCCGCGGCGGCGTCATTCGGCGGCGGCGTTCTCGCGGGCGACGTGATGGAACAACCCCTCGAGCAGGGGGCGCACCTTGCCGGTGGCCGGACCGAACCGGTCCGGACGGCCGCCGCCGCTGCGGGCGTCGTAGGTCGCGTAGCCGAGCCGGGTGCTGCCCTCGTAGACCTCGAAGCGGGCGAAGGTCAGATAGCGCGGGAAGCCGCTCCAGGCGGCCTCGTAGCGAAGCCAGTAGGGGCACTCTCCGGCGAATGCGGTCTGCATGGACTGGGTGGCGAAGCCCAGGCCCCGCAGGGTCTCGAACAGGCCGTCGGTGAACGCCGGTTCGACGGCGGTGTCGATGCGTACGCAGAGTCCTTCGATCGGCATCGGGCGGACCGGCGAGACGTCCTCGACGATCTCCATGCCCAGCGGGTCGACGCCGACGCCGGTGCAGCCCGCGGCCAGGCCGCAGATCAGGATCGTCAGCGCCGTCGGGCGCGCTGTGGCTCGCAGCATTGTCGCTCCTCCCCGTGCCCCGGACGAAGGGTACCAGAACGCCGCCGTGCCGGCGGAGCGGGCCGCCGGCCCGTCACGCCGGCCGGCGTTGCCGCAGAAAATCGTTCAGGAACACGCCGTCGGGATCGACCCCGTCCCGGACCGCCCACCACTGCCGCCAGTGAGGATGAGCTGCCGCCAGCGCCGCGCCGTCGAGGCCGTGCACCTTGCCCCAGTGTGGGCGGCCGCCGTACTCGAGGAAGATCCGCTCGCAGGCCCGGTAGTAGGCGGTCTCGTCCTCGCGGACGTCCTGGTGCACGGACAGCGTCACCGTGGCGCGGCCGCTGGCCATGGACAGCCACACGTCGTCCGCCGCCAGCAGCCGGTACTCCACCGGCCAGCGCACCGCCGGGAAGTCGCGCCGGATCATGGCGCGCAGCTCGGCGAAGCACGCCGCACCCTGCGCCGCGGGCACGCTGTACTCCATTTCGGTGTGCGGATGCGGCCGGTGGTTGGGCAGCACCTCGTAGCTCCAGGCCAGGCGGTCGCCTTCCCCGGCCAGCGGATAGCGGGGCGGCTCGTTGGTCTCGTCGATGGTCTTGACCACCGCTTCGTCTTCCCCCGGATACCAGAAGAACTCGAAGTGCCGGCTGCCGGAGGCCAGCGCCGGCAGCCGGGGCTCCAGGGTGTCCCAGGATTCCCGCCAGCCGCGTTCGGCGAGCCGGTAGGCGTCGCGCAGGGCGAGGGTGAGCTCGGTGACGATGCCGACGGCGCCGAGGTTGAGCCGCGCCGCCTGCCACAGGTCGACGTTCTGCTCGGGGCCGCACTCGACGATCTCGCCGCTGGCGAGTATCAGCCGCGCGCCGACCACGGCGTCGGACAGGCAGGTGAGCCCGGCCCCGGTGCCGTGGGTGCCGGTGGCGCAGGCGCCGGCGATGGTCTGGCGGTCGATGTCGCCCTGGTTGCGCAGCGCCAGGCCGGCATCGTGGAGCGGCCGGCCGAGGGCGTGGATCGGCGTGCCGGCCCGGACCCGGGCGGTTCGCCGGGACGGGTCGGTGGCGACCACGCCCGACAGCCCGGACAGGTCGACCACGACGCCGTCGGTGGGCACCAGCGGCGCGTGGCTGTGGCCGGCGCCCACGGCCCGCACGGTGCGCCCGTCGGCGGCCGCTGCCCGCACCAGGGCGGCCACGTCCTCCTCGCTGCGCGGAAAGCGCAGCTCCGCCGGTCTGGCCTCCAGGCGTCCGGACCAGTTGCGCCAGCGTGGCATCGTCAGCGCGGCCGTTCGGCGATGCCGTGGGTCATGAAGGCGGCGAACCTGGGCCCGGGCTGGTAGCCGCTGTCCAGCGTCCGCAGCTCGAAGCCCGCATCGCCGATCAGCTCGTCCGCCTTGCGGGTCAGGTGGCAGCCGCCGCCGATCTTCTTCCACACCGGCTCGATGCGCCGCTGCCAGCGCACCACCTGGGGCTCCGGCGCGCGGCCGTGCTCGATGAAGATCAGCCGGCCGCCGGGTTTCAGCACCCGGCGCATCTCCCGCAGGGCGGCGTAGACGTTGGGGATGGTGCACAGGGTCCAGGTGCAGACCAGGGTGTCGAAGCGGGCGTCGTCGGCGGGAATCTCCTCGCCGGACACCCCGAGCATCTCCACCGCGAGGCCCAGCGCGGCGGCCCGCTCGCGGGCCTTGCCGGTGAGCTCGGCGGCGGGGTCGAGGCCGGTCAGGGAGCGCACGCCGGCGCCGTAGTGGCGCAGGTTGTGGCCGCTGCCGATGCCGATCTCCAGCACGTCGCCGGTGGCCTGGGGCACGTAGCGGGCGCGCAGCTCGCGCATCGGCTTCTGCCCGCAGGCGGAGTCGATCAGCTTCGGCAGCACGTACTTCTCGTAGAGCCCCATCATGTCCCCCGGTGCGGCGTCGTCGGATCAGCCGATCATCGGCAGTCGTCCGTCGACGCGCAAGCCCGCGCCGCGCTCAGCGGGCGTCGAGCAGCGCGGCGAAGTTGTCGGAAACCGGATAGCTGCCGTCACTCCAGCCGAGGCGGACGATGACGGCATCCCGGGACGGCACCATCATGACGATCTGCTGACGGTTGCCCAGCATGGCGAAGGCGTCGTCGGGCAGCCCGGCCCAGCGGCGCTCGCTGCCGCCGCCGTTGAGCCAGAGCTGATAGCCGTAGCGCGGGTCGTTGGCGCTGCGGTTGGGCTGGCGTGCCCGGCGCACCCAGTCCTCGCTGACGATGCGCCGACCGTCGAGCTCGCCGCCGTTCACCAGCAGCAGGCCCAGCCGCGCCCAGTCCCGGGCCGTGGCGTAGACGTAGGAGCTGCCGACGAAGATGCCGCTCGGGTCCGGCTCGACGATGGTGTGACGCATGCCGAGGGGGCCGAGCACGTCCCGGTACAGGGTGTCGAGGGCGGCCTGGGGGCCGCCGAGGCGCTCGGCGAACAGCCGCATCAGCAGATTGGTGGTGCCGGACGAGTAGGCGAAGTGGGTGCCCGGGGGATACGCCGGGACGGACCCGAGTGCGACCTCCGAGGCGCTGTGGGCGGCGAACAGCATGTGGGTCGCATCGCTGCCGGGCGCGTAGGTCTCGTCGAAGTCCAGGCCGCTGCTCATCTGCAGCAGATCCTCGACGCGGATGTCGCGGCGGTCGTCGGCGGACCACGCGTCGAACAGAGCGCGCTCCTCCGGATCGAGCCGGCCGGTGTAGGCCAGGTGGCCGATCAGCACCGAGGTCAGGGTCTTGCCCATGGACCAGCCCAGCAGCGGTGTGTCCGGTGCGAAGCCGGGCGCGTAGGCCTCGGCGGCGACGGCGCCGTCCATCACCACCAGCAGGGCACGGGTCTCGAGCCCGGCGGCATTGTCTTCGGCCAGCATGGCGGCGGCGCGGCTCTGCAGCGGCTCGCGCAGCGTCGTGACCTCGTCGCCGCGCGGCCAGGGTCCCTCGGCCGGCGCGAGCTCGGGGACGCGCAGCGCGTCGAGGGCCCCGGTGTCGCCGATGTCCAGGGCGCAGCCCAGGCCCGGGCGGTGGCGGGCGGTCGCAGAGAACCCCGGCAGGGAGGCCCGGGCTTCGCCGCGGCGATCGTCGTAGTCGATGCTCACGGCTTCCAGCGCGGGGCCGTAGGACGCCAGGTCCTCGCGGATCTGCTCGGCGTCCAGGCCGGACAGATGGCGGGCCGAGCAGGCCAGCTTGGCGCTCATGCCCGTGCCGGTCTCGATGCTGGCGGGCAGGCTCAGCGGCGATACGCCGGCCAGGGTGAGCAGTCCGGCCAGCACGGCGATGACGGCGACGATGACGGCAGCGAGGATCTTCAAAGTCGGGCTCCTGGGGTCGGTGTCGGGTGGTGCGGCGTCGGCTGCGCGCGTCAGCCGGGTGAGCGCCAGACCGAGACGTGGCTGTCGGATGCCGCCGTGAACGGCTCCCGGCGCCAGCCGCCCCAGCGTTCGGCGAGGGTCATGCCGGCGAGCTCGGCCATCAGGTCGAGCTCGGCGGGCCAGACGTAGCGGCAGGGCAGCGCGCGGTGTTCCACCGCCGCGCCCCGGCCGACGTAGTGATGGGAGACCAGGCCCTGGTTCACCAGATCGTACACGTCGACCCCGACATGACCCTCGGAGGCCGCGAACACGTGGCGCGGATTGCCCGGTGACAGGCAGGTCAGGCGCGGCACCATCACCTCGACGACGAAGGCGCCGCCGGGCCGCAGATGGGCGGCGGCGTTGCGGAAGCAGGCGACCTGGGCGTCCTGGCTGGTGAGGTTCATGATGGTGTTGAACACCAGATAGACCAGGCCGAACCGGCCGTCGACGCGGGTGGTAGCCATGTCGCCGATGCTCACCGGGAGGTCGCTGCCGCCGGGTTTGGCGCGCAGGCGCTCGACCATGGCGCGGGACAGCTCGATGCCGTGGACCGGAATCCCGTGCCGGGCCAGGGGCAACGCGACCCGTCCCGTGCCGACGGCGAATTCCAGCGCCGGATCACCGCCCGCGAGGCCGGCCAGGAATCGGACCATGGGATCCTCCGCGTCGACCCGCGCGGCGCCCACCTCCGCATCGTAGGTCGCGGCCACCCGGTCGTCGAAGAATCCGTCCTCGTTCATGCTGGAGCCCGTCGCTGACGCCGCCGAGGATATCACCGGGAGGTGTCCGATGGGCGGCCGTCCCGAGGCGCTGCTCAATGGAGCCGGATCAGCCCCCGGCGTGCGGCTTCCAGGGTCGCTTCGGCCCGGCAGGACACGTTGAGCTTGCGATACACGTTCTTGACGTAGCCGGAAGCCGTGTTCGCGGTGATGCCGAGCATGTCCGCCACCGCGGCCACCGTCAGCCCCTTGGCCAGCAGCGTCAGCACGTCCCGTTCCCGCGCCGTCAGCCCGGCGTCGGCGGAATCCGGCTCGTGGAAGTGGCCCAGCAGCCGCCGGGCGATGGTCGGAGACAACGGCGGCTGGCCCTCGACGATGCCGCGCAGCATGTCCGCCAGGCTTTCCCGGGAGCGGTCCTTCAGCACGTAGCCCTGGGCGCCGGCACGCAGCGCGGAGAACAGGTGGCCGTCGTCACCGAAGATCGACGTGACCACGCTGATGGTTCCGGGACTCGACGCCGTGGCCGCGAGTATGAAGTCCTGGCCGGACCCGTCCGGCAGGCCCAGGTCCACCAGCGCGAGATCCGGGGGCGTCCGTTCGAGCGCTTCGAGCGCTTCCGCCAGGGTGGCGACGCCGGTGACGGTGGCGTCGGGAAATGCCTCGATGGCGGCGTCCTGCAGCCAGGTCCGGGCATCCGGGAGGTCCTCGACGACGAGGATGCGGTCGATGCGGTCGCTGGCTGGGGATCGGCGCGCCATCGAGGCAGGCTACGGCGGCGCCGGTTCGGCGGCCACCCCCCGTTCCGGGGTGGCGGGAAAGCGCAGCGTGAAACGCACGCCGCCCCCGGGCGCGTCGTCCCAGGTGCTCGAGCCCTGGAGCCGGGCGGTCCGTTTGCGGATGCCCGCGAGCCCTCTGCCGGTGCCCGGTTCCGGGGGCATGGGGCGGCCGTCGTTGACGGCCACGACGACCACCTCCGACGGCGCGCTGCGAATCGACACGGACATCCGTCTCGCCGCCGAGTGGCGGATGGTGTTGGTGACGATCTCGCGCAGGATGCGGTGCAGCTCGTAGCGTTGCGGTCCGGTGAGGACGGCCCGGGGCGCCGGTCCCTCGCACTCCCAGGCCAGCGAGATGCCGGCGGCGTTCAGCCGTTCCTCGGATTCCCGGCGCAGGTCCGCGCTGAAGGCGTCGAGGTCGCAGCTCTGGGCGGGATCCGTGGCGACGATGCTGCGGAGCTCGCCGATGGCGTCGCGCGCGAGCTGGCGGGCGCCGTCGTCCTTGGCCGCGTAGACCAGTGACAGCAGCGTGCCGCCGATCTCGTCGTGCAGGTCCTGGTAGATGCGCTCCCGCTCACGGGCGGCGGCCTGCTCCAGGTCCATCGCCCGCTGCCGTGCGTAGCTGGACTGCAGGGCGCTGGTCGCCTCCGACACCCGTCGCTGCAGGTCCTGGGTCGTGCGCCGGGATTCCACCAGCGCGATCCGGAAACGCCGGGTCAGGTGAATCATCATCGTCAGGAGCATGAGCGGTGATGCGAACTGCAACAGGTAGTACCGGGTAGCCCAGGCGTCCGGCACGATCAGCGCGTTGAGCAGCTGATCGTGCACCGCCAGCGCCAGCATCACCAGAATCGCCCCGGTCAGCACGTAGGCGTCGATGCTGCGGCGCCGGACGGATTCGGTGATCAGAACTGCCAGCAGGTACACGCCGCAGACCAGGTCGCCGAGGTGCACGATCGGGTTCACCCGGGCGATACCGGGAATACCGGCGACCCCGTAGACGATCGCCGCTGCGGCCGCGAACGCCAGGAAGGCGCGCTCCACCCGGGGTCGCCGGATGCCCAGGAGGCGGTGCGAGAACAGCACGAGCGACACCGCGAACAGATCGATGCACGTGTGCACCAGCCACCACCAGAGCCCGGCGGGGAACGGCAGATTCTGGACGAACAGGTTCAGGCTGTAGACGCTCCAGGTCGCGCCGCACAGGGCGAAGTAGAGATACATCGTGCTCGCCCGGTCGACCAGCCAGAACGCGATGCCGAATCCGGCGCTCAGCGCGGCGATCAGGAACGCGATCTGGGCGAAGCTGATCTGCACGGTGAATCTCGACCGGTACGCCTCCGTGAACAGCTCCGCGGGACCAATGGCGGGCGGCGCCAGATGGCCGAAGCCCGGATACACCCTGAGGCGCAGGTACAGATGGTTGCCGTTCTCCTTCCAGGCGGAGCGCGGCAGGTGAAACATCAGGGGGCGGTTCCAGTTGCGCGCGATGGGTTCGTCGAAGCTGCCGCCGCTGCCGACGAATTCGTCGTTGAGGTAGACGGCGGCGTTCATGCTGAACCGGTAAAGATAGATCGCGTAGGGCTGCTCGGGCGCCCGATCCGCCAGCCGGAACCGGTACCAGCCGGACACGCCCGGTTTCCAGTGTGCCTCGTCGCGCCACGAGTCCGGCAGTTCGACCGGCCGCCACGCGACATCGATCGGGGGTACGGCCGAGTCCGAGTGCACGAAGTCCGCCTGGAAACGCAGCCAGGGAGACTCCCGGCCCGGCAGGAATTCACGGTCGTCCGCCGCGGCGCCGCAGGCACACCACAGGATCAGCATCGGCAGCAGCGAACGTGCTCGGCGCATGGCGACGGTGCCCTCCGGGAACGCTGTGTCTAGCCCGCCGGGTGGGCGGTGTCAAATCCGTCCGCCGGCGGCCGTCCCCCCCAAAGCGGGGGGCGAGCGGCCGCGATCGCTGGGCTAGAGTCGCGCCCATCGTGCTGGGAGGCGGGGTGGCGATCATGACGGGAATGGACATTCGCACGTTGCTGATGGCGCTGGCCGGCGTGGTGCTGACCGCTGCCTGGTCGTCGACGGCCCGGGCCGACTGCGAGGTGGAAGAACCGGACGGGACGGTCTGCGATGGCGAAACGGTGGCGTTCACCGAGCAGTTCGTCGACGGCACCCTGCGGGGATTTCAGCCGCCCGCGGTCAACGGCAGCGACGACGTCGGCTACATCGCCGGCAACGAGTCCACCTTCGACTACGCCGTGTTCGTGCGCGCTCCGGGCGGGGCCCTGACGGACGCCCTGGTGTCCGGCGGCTCCTCCGAGGGCAGCTTCGCGGGGATCCCGGTCTCCACCCTGGACCAGTTCCCAATGTTCGCCACGGACGCCGCCGGCAACGTCTACGGCATGGCCAACGTGCTCGACGAGTTCGGCGGCCCGGTGCTCGGACTGGTCCGGGGCGGACCAGCCGGGTACCGGCGATACGAAGCACCGGCGAGCTTCGCCAGCGGCACCTTCGTCAATTTCGCCAGCACCACGGAGATCCTGGTCAACGACCTCGGCACCCTGGCGTTCCGGGCGGAGATCAGGGCCGACGCCGGCGCGACCGTGCTCGGGGAGGGACTGTTCCTCGCAGACGCGGGCTCCGGCCTGGAGGTGCTGGTCCAGACCGGGGACGCGGCGGCGGATGCCGGCGAGTCCTTTCTCGGCTTCTTCGGCGGCCTGAACGCCCGCACGCTGGCGCTCAACGATCTGGGCGGGGTGGCATTCAGCGCCCTGGTGTCCGGCACGGGCATCGACGCCGCCAGCGACGAGCGCCTCCTGGTGTTCGACGGCGTCGGCTTCACGACGCTGGCGCGGGAGGGCGGCGCGGCGGTGGCGGAGACCCCCAATCTGGCCTTCGGCGGCACGGCCGCCAACGCATTCGGCTGGGTCGAGCACAACACCGCGGGCGAGACCGCGTTTCTGGCGCGCCTGACGGAGGGGGTCGCCGCTAATCCGTTCCTCACCGGCGGCATCGGCGGCGCCACGGACTATGACGCGCTGTACGTCGCGAGCGCGGCCGACGGCCTCCGCGACGTGGCGGTCCGCGGCAGCGACGCCTCGGCGATGTTCGACGATCTGCGCTATGCCGGTGACCAGTTCATCACGCGGATCGGCCCCGGCCGGCTGAACAACGCCGGGGAGCTGGCGTTCTTCGCCAATGCCGGCCCGGACCCGCTCGGCACGGACTCCCTCGGCCTGTTCGTCTACGACGTCGAGGGCGACGTCTACAACCGCATCTTCCAGACGTCCGGCAGCGACTTCGAGGACATCTTCACGCTCGGCGACAGCGTCGACGGCCTGACCTTCTCGCCCACCACCGAGGCGTTCTTCCACGAGCTGGCGGTCAACGACGCGGGCGACGTGGTCTTCACGGCGGACGTGTTCGCCGAGGTCGGCTCGCCGGTCCTGCGCGGGCTGTTCTTCGCGGGCGCCGGCGGACTGCAGACCCTCGCCCTCGAGGGTGGCGAGATCGACGTCACCGGCGGCGGCCGGCGGACCATCTCGGTCATCGAGTTCCTCGGCGGCAGCAGCAGCTCCGGCCGCCCGTCCGGCCTCGGCGACAGTGGCGCCACGGCCTTCGGGCTGGTGTTCGCGGACGGCGCCAGCGGCGTCTTTCTCGATACCTTCGAACCCGTCGTCGTGGAGGACTTCCTGTGGAGCGGCGACTGTGGCTCGACCGACTGGCACGACGGCTGCGGCGCCAGCAACTGGGACAACCGCAACACCGGCGCCGATGCGCCCCGGCTGCCGGGCACGGACCCGGCGGACCGGGTGTTCGTGGTCGGCGCCGACGTGGTGCTCGAGGATCGGGCCGTCGAGCTGTTCTCCATCGACGCCACGGGCTCGCTGACCGTGCGCAGCGCCCTGACCCTCGCGCAGGCCTCCGGCATCGAGGATCTCGATCTGGCGGCGGACCTGTCGATCGGCGATACCTTGACCCTGAGCGGTGCCAACGGCGTCTGGCGCTCCGGCACGATCGCTGGTGCCGGCGGCCTGGTGCTGGCCGGTTCGGCATCGGAGTCCGGACGGCTGGTCGTCGATTCCCCCGGCACGGTGACCCTGGATACGGCGGCGACCGTGGGCAGCATCGGCAATCTGGCCGTCGACGGCGGCGTGCTGCAGATCGGTGAGACGGGCAGCCTGCTGGTCGACGGCCTGGAGGCGGCCCTGACCCTCACCGGCGGGCGCATCGCCCAGTCCGCGGCCAATCCGGAACGCTACGCCGTCGTCAGCACGGGCCAGCTCGTCAAGTCCGGCCCGGGCGCCGCGACCGTCGAGGCCGGATACCGGCAGCTCGACGGCGTCGGCCTGATCGGCGGCGGCGAGCTGGTGTTCGCGGGTGACGTGCTGCTGGGGATGGCCACGGAGATACTCGAGGGCGCCACGCTGACGTTCGGCGCCGCGGACGGCGCCATCTGGGAGGAGGCCGCCTTCACCGGCGCCGGGGTGCTGCGGCTGGACGGCGCGGCGCTCGACGTGCGCGGCAACGTGTCGATCGACTTTTCGGCCGGCGGCGAGCTGGTGCTCGACGGTGGTGCCGGCATCGTCGCGGATACCGCGCTGGACGTCGGTGCGGACACCACGGTGCGAAAGATCGGCTCGGCCGGCTCCGCGGTTTCCGGCGCCGTGCTGCGGGGATCGGCCCGTGTCGAAGCGGGCGTGTTGTCGATCGCCCGCTCGGACCTGCTGGGCAGCGAGGTCACCGTCGACGCCGGCGCGGAGCTGGTGTTCGAGGGCGAGCCGACGTCGGTCGGCGCCGAGGTGACGCTGACCGGCGACGGCCTGGCGCGATTCGACGACGCGTCGATCCGCGACGACCCGGCATCCGACGACGACCTGCTGATCCTCGACCTGGACAGCGTGTGGAACGGCGTGACCTGGCAGGGCGAGTCGGACACCGTGCTGGGCGATCCCGGAATCACCCAACCCTCCCTCGCCGTCCGGAACCGGCGTTCCGCCCGTGTCGAACCCGGCGCGACGGCCACGCTGGACACGGTCACCTTCATCAACGGCGAGAGCCCGGGCATCAGTCTCGGCCGGGAGCCGGCGGCGGGCACGTTCCTGGTGCCCGCCGGCGCCACGCTGGCGATGAGCGGAGCGGCCGAGCTGACGAACACGGTGGACAGCAGCGTCGTGGTCGACGGCGACATCGTCGTTCGCGACGGCGCCTCGCCCACCGACGTCCAGATCTTCAATCGCGGCACCATGGCGCTGCGCGGCAGCGTGCTGGTCGAAGCGGCGCCCGTCGACGATCGGTCCGCTTCGGTGCTGACGAACAACGGCGAGCTGATGCTCGCGGGCGGTTCCCAGGTGCAGGGGGCGCTGGTGAACGGCAGCACTGGAACCCTCATCGTCGACGGCGGCGAAGCCGTGGTGGGCGACAGCGCCGGCGGGTTCGCCAACCGGGGCACGGTGCTCGTCTCCGATGGCACGCTGCGGGTCATCCAGTGGGACGATGCCACGGTGCTCACGCTCGGCGAGGAATCGGGAGACCCCAGCACGGTGCTCGAGGAAGGGGCATGGGAGGTGGAGAACGCCAGCGTCTTCGGACCGAACTTCTTCGCCGACGTGCTCTCGATATCGGAGGGTGTCCGCCTGAGGCTGTCGGGAGACGCCTACTTCCAGGGCCTGCCGCGGGTCAGTCACGACTTCTTCCAGAACGGCACGCTGGAACTCGAGGATCTCGCCTTCGAGGTCGACAGCGGCGGATCCTTCTTCAACAACGGCACGCTCCGGCTGGACGGCGCGACGATCGAGGCGTTCCGGGTCATCAACAATGGCACGGTGGAGATCGGCGCCTCGCCGGGAACGGCCACCATCGACGGAGACTTCGAGCACGCCGGGGTGCTCGAGATCGAGCTGGCGGGCACCCGGCCGGGCATCGACTACGACCAGCTCGTCGTGAACGGCACGACGACGTTCCAGCCGGGCGGGCAGATCAGCATCACCCTGCTGGACCCGGACGAGGGCGACGGCGTGTCCGAGCTGTTCACGCCGCGAACCGGCGACGTGTTCGAGATCATCGTCACCGACGAGCTGGTGCTGGCCGCCGGAGTCGACGCCGATGCGCTGGTGACGTTCACCAATGCCCCCGGCGGCCTGCGTTTCGACGTCGACGTGCTGGAGCAGGACGGCCTGTTCGGTCTGCTGCTGAATGCCCAGTTCGGCATCGATCAGGCCCTGCTCGGCACGCTGACCGGCAATCCCCTGGCGGTGGCCGGCTACGTGGACGGGCTGCTGAAGTCCGGAGCGCTGGACGACGATCCGCGGCTCGATGCGGTCGGCGACCTGGCGGTGCTGGACGGCGTGACGTTCGCCGCCGTGGCGGATCAGCTCCACGCCGAAGCCTATGCCTCGGCGCCGACCCTGGGGGCGTTCGAGCGGGTCTGGGCGGTCACCGATGCGCTGGCGCGGCAGACCCGTGGCGTCGCCGGGCCGGCACGCCGCGGCGTCTGGCTGACCGGCCTCGGCGGGGCGTCGGATGCCGACGGCTCCGCCGACCCGCGGACGTCCGGCTTCGATGGCGACCATGCCGGCGTCCTGTTCGGCGGCGACCTGGCGCTGGGCTCGGCGGCCTGGGTCGGCGCCTTCGTCGGCCACGAACGCCAGGATCAGCAGTTCAAGGACCTGCCCGGCGATCTGCGCTACGACGGCAACGTCTACGGGCTGTACGGCGGTTTCTCCACCGACTCACTGAGCGTGTCCGGCTACCTGTCCTATCAGGACGGGGAGAGCGACAGCGAGCGCCGCATCGCGGGGCCGTCGCTGGCTCAGACGGTCGGCGGCGAGTTCGATCTGGACACCCTGGCGGTCCATGTCGCCGGGGTGTGGCCGGCCCTGTGGCAACGGGGGGCGTACCAGATCCGCCCGGTCACCGGCCTGACGTTCGTCGACGTGGACCGGCAGGGCCTGCGGGAGCGGGGCGGCGCGTTCGCGCTGGACGTCACGTCCGGGGACGCGCAGGCGCTGTTCGCCGACGTCGGCGTCACGCTGTTCGGCGGCGGCGACGGTCCGGGCCTGCGGCCGCAGCTGCTGGCGGGATGGCGGTTCGACGCGGACCACGAGCGCCAGCGCGCCACCGCGAGCCTGTCCGGCCTGGGGGGCGACGGGTTCGTGGCGACGGGTTCCCGGCTGCCACGGGGCATGGGGTACGTGTCCGGTTCGCTGACGTGGACCCTGGACAATCGGGTGCGCCTGTTCGTGGGCTACGACGGCACCTTCTCGGAAGGCTACAGCAGCCACGGCGGTCAGGTGGGCGTCCGCATTCCGCTGTAGGGTCAGTCGTCGAAGGCGCGCTGCGGGTCACGGAAGGCGAGGGCGATGAGCCCGGCGACCACGTACAGCACGATGAACACCATGAAGGCCAGGTTGTAGCTGCCGGTGGCGTCGAACATCCAGCCGGCCAGGGGCACGCCGATGATCTGCAGCGGAAACATGCCCGGCCGCAGCAGTCCGAGGGCCTTGCCGAAGCGGGCGCGGCCGAACACCTTGGCGATCAGCGCGCCCTGCATGGGCACCACGCCGCCCATGCCGAAGCCGAACAGGGCCGCGCCGAGCGCGAACAGCGCCAGGCTGTCCTGCTGGAGCATGGCGCCCTGGCCGAGGAGCTGGCAGCCGATGGTAAACCAGATCGCGCGCCTGGCCGTCCAGCGGTCCACCAGCCAGCCGAAGGACAGCTTGCCGGCGATGCCGAGTCCGGCGGTGAGCGACATCACCAGGGACGCCACCTGCAGCGACACGCCGGAGTCCGTGACCCGGGGCACCATGTGGGTCAGGGTGGCGCTCTGGCAGCAGAACAGCAGCCCGATCACCGACACCAGCACCCAGAAGTTGCGATCTCCGAGTATCGGCGCCGGCGCGGCGGGCGGCGGCGCCGGTACTTCGCCGGCCGGCCGCGGCGGATCGGGAAGCTGGCCGTCCGGGCGCAGGCCGACGTCCTCGGGCTTCGAGATCACCAGCCGCAGCACCAGCGGCACCACCACCAGGGCGGTGAACGCGCCGTAGACCAGAAAGCCCTCCCGCCAGCCGTAGCTCTCGATCAGCGTGGCGCTGACGAAGGGCATCACCACGCCCGAGGCGGAGATGCCGGTGGCCGCGATGCCCAGCGCCGTGCCCCGGCGCCGCGAGAACCAGTTGGTCACCAGCTTGGCGGTGGCGAGCCCGCCCATGGCGCTGGCGCCGAAGCCGATGAACGCCCCCAGGGCCAGGTAGAACTCGAGCTGGGTGCGCACCTGGGACAGCGCCAGGAACCCCAGCGCCATGGAGATCGAGCCGGCGGCGATCACCCGCTTCAGCGGAAACCGGTCCAGCGCCGAGCCGATGAAGGGCGCGGCTATGGCGCCGACGGTGGTGGTGATGGTGAGGCCGAGGGACACGCCCAGGCGGCTGCCGCCGAACTCCTGCTCGATGGCCTTGAAGAACACGCCGTAGGAATAGAAGAAGAATCCCACGGCGACGAAGTCGACGAAGAAGGCCACGGCGACCATGCGCCAGCCGAGGAAGCGGGGCCGACTCACGGGCGCTGCGTCATGGCCAGAGCGCCAGCAGCACCAGGCCGATGATCAGCGAGGTGCCGCCGAGCGACAGCAGGTAGGTGCGCAGAGCCGCCGTGCCGAGCACGCAGGCGGCGCCGATCTTGAACAGCAGGTTGGCCAGGGTGGCCAGGAAGATGGCCCGCCAGGCGACGTCTCCCGGGAGCTGGCCGCGCTCGAAGAGCTGGGCTACCGACAGGGTCAGGGCGTCGACGTCGGTCAGGCCGGAGATCAGGGCCACCACGTACACCGCGTCGGTGCCGACGTGGGTCTTGGCCGCTGCCACGGCGAAGATGATGACCACGTACAGGGCGGTGAACGTCAGGGCGACGTCCAGCCGCGCCGGGTTGCGCTGCTCGGGCATCTCGACGGTCTGCCGGCGGACCCTCGGGTAGATCAGCGCCGCGGCGACGAGCATCACCAGGGCGAACGCGGCCAGCGGCGCCGCCGCCTGGCCGAGCAGGCCGGGGGCGACCAGCGCCAGCTCCACCCCGACACGGCCGTACACCACGGTCGACGCGATCAGCACGATCAGGGCCGCGCCGGCAGCCAGCCCGGGGTTGCGCCGGGTCATGCCGGCGAAGCTCACCGTGGCGGCGGTGCTGGAGATCAGCCCGCCCAGCACGCCGGCGATGACCGCGCCCCGGTCGGCGGGCAGCAGCCGGAACGCGACGTAGCCCACCAGATTGAGGCCGACGATGAGCACGGCGAGCAGCCAGGCCTGGAACGGATTGAATACGTCGTAGGGGCCGAAGGTCTCGTTCGGCAGGACCGGCAGCACCACCAGGGTGATGACCACGAAACGCATGATGGCGCTGAACTCGTCCCGGCCGATCCGCTCCACGAAGCCGTGCAGGGGGCGCTTCCAGTGCAGCAGCATGGTGATCACTCCGCCCATCACGACGGCCTGGGTCTGGTATCCGGCCACGCATGCTGCGCCGACCAGATACACGGCGACCGCGGCCAGCAGGGTGGTCACGCCGTGCTCGACCTCCTCCGGCTCGTCCCGGCTGTGCGCCCCGGAGGGATGGCGATGGCGCAGATAGCGGACCACCACGATGCCGCCGGTGACCAGGAGGCCGGCGGCCACCAGCCAGCCGCCCCACAGCTCGGTGAGCAGGGCGGCCATGCCGCCGGCGAGCCCGATCAGCGCGAAGGAGCGCAGCCCGATGAGCTTGTGGGCCGCCCATTCGCGCTCCAGGCCGACGAGCAGGCCGAGCCCGAGGGCCAGACCGAGGCCGACGATGTGGGAAGCGAGGAGACTGGACATGGGCGTATTCTAAGGCGGCCGCCGTGGCGCCGTCTTTCCGTGGTGTGCGGACGGTTCGGTGGCCGGGGGACGCTCCGGGACACCCCGCGCAGTGGGCGGGTCGGCATGGCCATTGCAACGTTTCCGGCGAATCGGCATCTAACCACCCACTGCCATGAGCACAGGAGGTAGCCATGAGGAGTTTCAGTTCGAGCCTGGCCGGCGCGCTGGCGCTGGCGCTGCTGGCCGGCTGCGCCGGCAACCCGGCCCGCAACGAGCAGCTCGACTCGGTGCTGGCCCAGTTCGACACGGACACGGAGTACGCGGCGACGGAGCGGTGCCTGCCGACCTTCCGCTACGACAGCGTCGAGGTGCTCGACGAGCAGCACCTGCTGTTCAAGAGCCGGCAGGGCGACACCTACTGGCTGAACAGGCTGCGCCAGCGGTGTCCGGGCATGCGGCCCAACGACACCCTGTCCTTCGAGCTGCGCGACAACCGCGTGTGCTCCCTGGACATGGTCAGCGTCGTCGACCGCACCTTCTTCATGTGGCAGACCATCGGTCCGACCTGCGGGCTCGGCGAGTTCCACGAGCTCACCGAACCCCAGGCGCAGCTCATCCGCGAAGCGATGCGCCGGTGAGAGGTCGGGGTGGCGTCAGCTCTGCTTGACCCACCCCGCGCACCAGCCCGCGCCGCGGACCTTGAAGGTCGGGAACAGGGCGCAGGACCCCCAGGTGTCGTCCAGCGACTTGTAGTGGAGGCAGTTGCTGCAGTCCTGGCCGGAGCCTGCGGGGAACCCGTCCGGCGGGTTGGCCGCGACATCCTCCACGTACTTGAGGGCGATGGCCTGGGGATTGTCCGCGGGCAGCGGCTCCAGCGGCGCCGCGCCGCCGGCCCGGCCGGTGAGCGTCACCGCCGCGGCGGCGGTGCCGAGCTGCACGAAGTGGCGTCGGTTGACCATGAGCATTCCTCCTGGTGGTGAACGCCGGGCCACGGTAACGCAGCGCGGCCCGTAGACAAAGCCGGCCCGCGCGGCGGCGCAGGCGTCACAGCAGCAGCAGGGTTCCCAGGCCGAGCAGCGAGAAGAAGCCGAGCACGTCGGTGGTCACCGTCAGCGCCATGCCGCCGGCCAGCGCCGGATCGATGTTGAGACGCTTCAGCACGATGGGATAGAGGGTGCCCAGGCTGATGCCGATGAACACGTTGGCGGTCAGCGCGGCGCCGATGATCAGCGTCAGATCCGCCATCCCGTACCAGGCGTGGGCCACCCCGGCGACCAGGACGGCGAACAGCAGCCCCAGCGCCGCGCCGTTGGCCATCTCGTGGCGCAGCAGCCGCCAGCGGTTGCTGCGGCCCACCTGGTTGAGCGCCAGCCCGCGGATGATCAGCGCCAGGCTCTGCTGGCCGGCGACGCCGCCCATGCTGGCCACCACCGGCATGAGCACCGCGAGCGCCACCAGACGTTCGATGGTGTCCTCGAAGTGACCGATCACCCAGGCTGCCAGGAACGCGCCGGCCAGGTTGGTCAGCAGCCACGGGCCCCGGTGAGCCAGGGTGGTGCGCAGCGGTGCGAACAGGTCCTTGTCCTCGTCCAGGCCGGCGGGCGCGAGGATCGACCGCTCCGCCTCTTCGCTGATGGCGTCCATGACGTCGTCCACGGTGATCCGGCCGAGGACCAGGCCGTCGTCGCTCACCACCGGCGCGGACAGCAGGTCCCGGTCGCGGAAGGTGGCGATCACCTCGCGCACGGGCAGGTCGACGGGCAGGCCGGTGGCCGGGCTCATGACGGATTCGACCCGGGCGTCCGGCGGGTAGGACACCACGTCGGCCAGGGCGACCACGCCGAGCAGCCGGTGGTCGTCGTCGACCACGAACAGGCTGTTCAGGTGCTCGGACGGCCCCTCGCCGCGCCGACGCTGTTCGCGCAGCCGCTCGATGGTCCCGGCCAGGGTGTCCCGGGGATGGGCCGTGACCGCGTCCACGTCCATGAGGCCGCCGGCCACGTCCTCGGGATGCCGCCGCACGTGTTCCAACCGGCGCCGCTTCTGCGGGTCCAGCCGGGCCAGCGCCGCGTCCAGCGCCGCCGGCGGCAGGTGCGGCTCGAGGTCGGCGAGCTCGTCGGGCTGCAGCGGCGCCACGGCTTCCGCCAGGTGTTCGGGGTCGGCGGCGCCGGCCAGGCCGGCCAGCACCTCGTCGTGCAGTTCCGTCAGCGTCTCGCCGCGGACCTCCGCGTCGGCGGCGCTCCACACGTGCACGCGGCGATCGGGCGGCATGGCTTCCAGCAGGTCCGCGAGCTGGGCCGGATGCACGTCGGCGATCGCGTCGGCGAGCTGGTCCGGGCGGGCGCGGGCGACGGTCTCGAGCAGGGCGTCCTTGGCGGCGTCCTGGTCCGCGGTGTCGCTCGGGGTGGGCGGCGTTGACGGCATGGAGGCGGGCTCCGGCGATGCATTCGATGGCGGCTGATGTTACAAGATCGCCACCGATCCGCCCCCGCCGGCGCGCGGTGGCCGGATCGTGACGAACTGCAGCGGAGTTGCCCATGACCCCGGTATTTCCCGTGTCCGCGCTCGGCGACGGTGAGACCACCGTCTGCCGCATCGGCACCGTCGAGGTGCTGGTCAGCCGGGTGGACGGCCGCTACTACGCGACCTCCGCGCGCTGTCCCCATGCGGGCCAGTCCCTGGCCGGCGGCCGCCTGCAGGGCTGCGAGCTGCGCTGTCCGCTCCATGCTGCGGTGTTCGACGTCCGCGACGGCCGCTGCCTGCGGGGCCCGTCCGACGAGGACCTGCAGCGCTATCGGGTGGTGATCGACCAGGGCCGGGTGTGCGTCGACGTCGACGCAACGCGCTGACGGGCCGGGAAATTTCTGAAACGCGTTCTCCGGCCCGCCGATTGGGCTGGCACGGCCGGCTGCGTATACTGTCGCCCCTTTTTTCGGGGCCGGCGCCACGTCCGGCTCCGCCGCTGCCGGCCGGCAGGGTCCGACGGGCAGGGGATCTCACTGACAACGGAACGGGAGTCGAGCATGAGCGGAACGAAGCGGGTCGAGCGCAGCGGGTTGCAGGTCGCGGCGGAACTGGATGCATTGATCAGCGATCGCGCGGCGCCGGGCACCGGCGTCGACCCCGAGGCGTTCTGGGCCGGCTTCGCCGGAATCCTGGCGGATCTCACGCCCCGCAACCGTGAGCTGCTGGCGCGCCGTGACGACATCCAGGCGCAGATCGACGCCTGGCACGTCGAACGCAAGGGCAAGGCCATCGATCCGGCGGAGTACCGCAGCTTCCTGGAAGACATCGGCTACCTGCTGCCGGAGCCCGAAGACTTCACCATCGCCACGACCGACGTGGACGACGAGATCGCCCGCATCGCCGGTCCCCAGCTCGTGGTGCCGGTGATGAACGCCCGCTACGCGCTCAACGCCGCCAACGCCCGCTGGGGCAGCCTCTACGACGCGCTCTACGGCACCGACGTGCTGCCGGAAGAGCCGGGCCGGGAGAAAGGCACGAGCTACAACCCGAAGCGCGGCGAGCTGGTGATGGCGCGGGCCTCGGAGATTCTCGACGGCATCGCGCCCCTGGCCGGCGCCAGCCATGCCGACGTCGCCGCCTACGGCATCGGCGAGGCGAGCGGCCGCCACGAACTGCGCGCGATCCTCCAGGACGGCGGCAACACGGGGCTGGAGGATCCGGACCAGTTCGCCGGCTTCGTCGGCGACGGCGAGCCGAGTGCGGTGCTGCTGCGGCACAACGGCCTGCACCTGGAAATCCAGATCGACCGGAACGACCCCGTGGGCAGCGCCCATGCCGCCGGCGTGAAGGACGTGCTGATGGAGTCCGCCCTGACCACCATCCAGGACTGCGAGGACTCGGTGGCGGCGGTGGACGCCGAGGACAAGTGCGTGGTCTACGGCAACTGGCTGGGGCTGATGAAAGGAGACCTGGAAGAGCGGGTGGAGAAGGGCGGCCGGGAGATCGTCCGGCGCCTGAACCCGGACCGCAGCTACACCGGCCGCGACGGCAAGCCGCTGACCCTGCACGGCCGCAGCCTCATGCTGGTCCGCAACGTCGGCCACCTCATGACCACCGACGCCGTGCTCGATGCCTCCGGCCGCGAGATCCCCGAGGGCATCCTGGACGCGGCGGTCACCAGCCTGTGCGCCATGCACGATCTCGAGGGCACCGGGGGGCTGCGCAACTCCCGCACCGGCAGCGTGTACATCGTCAAACCGAAGATGCACGGCCCCGAGGAGGTCGAGTTCACCTGCGAGCTGTTCTCCCGGGTGGAAGACCTGCTGGGCCTGCGGCGCAATACGCTCAAGGTGGGCGTGATGGACGAGGAGCGCCGCACCACGGTGAACCTCAAGGCCTGCATCCGCGCCGCCCGGGAGCGCATCGTGTTCATCAACACCGGCTTTCTCGACCGTACCGGCGACGAGATCCACACCAGCATGGAGGCGGGCGCCTTCCTGCCCAAGGACGCCATCAAGGGCGAGCCGTGGATCCAGGCCTACGAGGACGCCAACGTCGACATCGGCCTGGCCACCGGCTTCAGCGGCCGTGCCCAGATCGGCAAGGGCATGTGGCCGAAGCCCGACGAGATGAAGGAGATGCTGGAGACCAAGATCGGCCACCCGAAGGCGGGCGCGAACACCGCCTGGGTGCCGTCGCCCACCGCGGCGACGCTCCACGCCCTGCATTACCACCAGGTGAACGTGTTCGAGCGCCAGGAGGAGATCCGCAGCCGCGCGCCGGCCAGCGTCGACGACATCCTCAAGGTGCCGCTGCTCGGCGGCCGCAATCTGTCCGCCGACGAGGTGCAGTCGGAACTGGACAACAATGCCCAGGGCATCCTCGGCTACGTGGTGCGCTGGGTCGACCAGGGGGTCGGCTGCTCGAAGGTCCCGGACATCAACGACGTCGGCCTGATGGAGGACCGTGCGACCCTGCGGATTTCCAGCCAGCACATCGCCAACTGGCTGCATCACGGTATCTGCAGCGAGGCGCAGGTGCGCGAGACTCTGGAGCGCATGGCGAAGGTGGTGGACGAACAGAACGCCGGCGATCCGGCCTACCGGCCGATGGCGCCGGACTATGACGCCAGCGTCGCGTTCCAGGCGGCCTGCGATCTGGTGTTCAAGGGCCGGGAGCAGCCGAGCGGCTACACCGAGCCGGTGCTGCATGCCCGGCGCCGGGAAGCCAAGGCGAAATTCGGCGCGTGACCGGCGGGGGCAGGGCGCCTGGGCTGCGTCCGCATCCGGAATCGGCGGAAAAATCGCGTGGCCCTGGGAACTGCGGAACGGGATTTGCATCAAACGAAGGAGCGTCAGGGCGCGTCTGCGCGGTCAGCCCCTCCCTCCCCCTCCCCCGGAGGCCGCGCGGCGTGATCCTGGCGTTTCTTTCTTTCCGCCATTGTAGGAATTGCACGTGACCGTGGAGCATCCGCAGGACGAAGCCGGCCTGCGGGCCGTGGGCCGCATCGTCGCCGACGTGCTGGCGCGCATGCTGGCCGCGGTGGAACCGGGCATCACCACGGCGGAGCTCGACGGCCTCGGCGAGCGCTGGCTGGCGGAACGCGGCGCGCGTTCCGCGCCGCGGCTCAGCTACGATTTTCCCGGCGCCACCTGCATCAGCATCAACGAGGAGGCCGCCCACGGCATTCCCGGCCGGCGGCGCATCGCTCCGGGCGACGTGGTCAACGTGGACGTGTCGGCGGAGCTCGACGGCTACTTCGCCGACACCGGCGGTACCACGGTGGCGCCGCCGGCGGGGCCCGTGGAGCGCCGGCTGTGTCATGCCACGCGGGACGCGCTGGCCGCGGCGATGGGGCAGATCCGGGCCGGTCAGCCGATCAACGCCGTGGGCCGCGCAGTCGAGCGCGTGGCGCGGCGGCACCGTTTCCGGGTGATCCGCAATCTCGGCGGGCACGGCGTCGGCCGCAGCCTGCACGAGGCGCCCGACGGCATCCTGAGCTGGTGGGATCCGGCCGACCGGCGGGTGCTCCGGGAGGGCATGGTCATCGCCGTGGAACCGTTCCTGTCGACCCGCTCGACCATGGTCCGGGAAGCCGCCGACGGCTGGACCCTGCTGGCCGAGCCGGGCAGCCGATCTGCCCAGTTCGAACACACCATGATCGTCACCCGTGGGGCACCCATCGTCCTGACCCTGCCGCCCGAGCCGTGACGGCGCGCCCGCGAGCGGGCGCGGAGTTCAGTGCATGTGGGGCTCCTCGGCGCCCCGGGGTACGCGGATGTTGTCCACCAGGGTGCGGATCTCCGCGGGCACCGCGGGTGTGAAGCGGCTCACCACGGCCGCGGTCGCGAAGTTCAGAGCCGCGCCCACGGCGCCTATGCCCTCCGGCGAGATGCCGAACCACCAGTAGCCTTCGTGGTTGTGCTCCGGCGCGACGAACTTGAAGTAAACGATGTAGGCGAAGGTGAACACCAGGCCGGTCACCATGCCGGCGACCGCGCCTTCCTTGTTCATGCGGAAGCTGAAGATGCCCATCAGGATCGCCGGGAACAGCGATGCGGCGGCCAGTCCGAAGGCGAACGCCACCACCTGAGCCACGAAGCCGGGCGGGTTGATGCCCAGGTAGCCGGCGACACCGATGGCCACCGCCGCGGCGATGCGCGCGTAGCGCAGCTCCTGGCGGTCGGTGAGCTGGCGGGCGAAGGTGTTGCGGATCAGGTCGTGGGAGACCGACGACGAGATCACCAGCAGCAGCCCGGCCGCCGTGGACAGCGCCGCCGCCACCCCGCCGGCGGCCACCAGCGCCACCACCCAGGCCGGCAGCCGGGCGATCTCCGGATTGGCCAGCACCATGATGTCCCGGTCGACGTAGACCTCGTTGGCACTGTCGGTGGGCGGATTGACCAGGGTGCGCTCGCCGTTGCTGCCGCGGGCGTCGTCGTAGGTCGGCAGGCCCTCGAACGGCGCGCCGGGTGCGTACTGGATCACCCCGTCCGCGTTCTTGTCGAGCCAGCCGATCAGGCCCACGTCCTCCCAGCTCTTGAACCATCCCGGCATGGACTCGTAGGCCTGGTCGTGGACGGTGTCGATGAAGTTGAGCCGCGCGAAGGCGCCCACCGCCGGCGCGGTGGTGTAGAGCAGGGCGATGAACACCAGCGCGTAGCCGGCGCTGCGCCGGGCGTCGGCGACGTGGGGCACGGTGAAAAACCGCACGATCACGTGGGGCAGCCCGGCGGTGCCGACCATGAGCGCCAGGGTGATGGCGAACACGTCGATGGTGGACTTGCTGCCGTCGGTGTACGGGCCGAAGCCGAGGTCCACCAGCACCCGGTCGAGCTTCTCCAGCACCGACAGTCCTGAGCCGTCAGCCACCGTGGCGCCGAGGCCGAGCTGAGGGACCGGCACCCCGGTGACCAGCATGGAGATGAAGATCGCCGGAACGAGGTAGGCGAAGATCAGCACGCAGTACTGGGCCACCTGGGTGTAGGTGATGCCCTTCATGCCGCCGAGCACGGCGTAGAAGAACACCACGCCCATGCCGATGATCACGCCCCAGGTGATCTCCACGTCCAGGAACTGGGAGAACACGATGCCGACGCCGCGCATCTGTCCGGCCACGTAGGTGAACGACACGACGATCAGGCTGATCACCGCCACCACCCGGGCGGTGCCGGAGTAATAGCGCCGGCCGATGAAGTCCGGCACGGTGAACTCGCCGAACTTGCGCAGGTAGGGGGCCAGCAGCAGGGCCAGCAGCACGTAGCCGCCGGTCCAGCCCATCAGGTAGACGCTGCCGTCGTAGCCGAGGAACGCGATGATGCCGGCCATGGAGATGAACGAGGCCGCGCTCATCCAGTCCGCGGCGGTGGCCATGCCGTTGGCCACCGGGTGCACGTGCCCGCCGGCGACGTAGAAGTCGCTGGTCGAGGCGGCCCGCGAGGCGATGGCGATGCCGATGTACAGGGCGAAGGACGCGCCCACGAACAGATAGGTGAGAGTCTGCACGTCCACCGCTCAGCCCTCCCGCTCGTCGACGTCGTACTTGCGGTCCAGTCGCCGCATGGCGAAGGCGTAGACGAAGATCAGCACGATGAACACGTAGATCGAGCCCTGCTGGGCCCACCAGAACCCGAACGGAAAGCCGAAGAAGTCGATCCGGTTCAGCGGTTCCACCAGCAGCACGCCGAAGCCGAACGACACCGTGAACCAGATGGCCAGCAGCACCGCCGACAGCTTCAGGTTGGCGCGCCAGTAGGCGCGGCCTTTCTCCTGCGAATTCATCGTTCTCTCCCCTCGTTGTCGTGCGTCGTGCCGGTCTTGTGGGAGCGCTCTCCAGAGCGCGATCGATTCACCGGGCGGAATCGCGCTCTGGAGAGCGCTCCCACAGGGTGGTCGGTTGCGAGTAGCCCGTCAGCCCACCGCGGCCCGGATACGCTCGTGCACCGCGCCCAGCGTGTCGATGATGGCGTCCACCGAGCGCGCCCCGGACTGGAAGATCGCCGTGGCGTTCACGGCGCCCCACTGGAAACCCATGTCGCGCACGGCCTCGGCCCGGGCGGCGACCTGGTCGAGGTCGGCGTAGAAGGCGCGGCCGGAGTCGTCCCGGGGCGGCACGTCGAGCATCTGCTGCAGGCCGATGGCGTCCGGATCCCGGCCGGCCGCCTCGGCGTGGCGGCGGATGGTCGCGACGGCGGCGGCCGCCTTCTGCGGATCGGTGTAGGCCATGGCCAGCCAGCCGTCACCCAGCTCCCCGACCCGGCGCAGCGCCCGGGGCGACGTGCCGCCGACCCAGATCGGCAGATGCTCGCCCTGGGGCGGCTTCGGCTCCATGGCCATGGCGGTGGAGGTGTAGTAGTCGCCCTCGAAGTCGACGTGCTCGTCCCGCCAGTAGGTCCGCAGCAGGTCGATGGCCTCGTCCATGCGCCGCCCCCGGTCGGCGAAGTTCGTTTCCAGGGCGTCGTACTCGGCGGCCTGCCAGCCGACCCCCACGCCGAGGCGGACCCGGCCCCCCGACAGGGTGTCCAGGGTCGCCACCTGCTTGGCCACCAGCACGGGCTGGCGCTGGGGCAGCACCAGCACCTCGGTGCCGAGGCCGATGGTGCGGGTCTCGGCGGCGGCGAACGCCAGCACCATGAGCGCTTCGAGGATCGGCATCTGCGGCGGGTAGGGGCCGCCGGGCCGGTCCGCGGTGGGGAAACCCATCACCACATGGTCGAACATGTCGAGCTGGTCGTAGCCGATCTCCTCGATGGCGCGGGCCAGCCGGCCCACCGCCTCGGGGCCTTCCCGATACGCCACGCTGGGAAATTCCACCGCCAGCTTCATGCGCTCCCTCCTCGTCCTCGACAGCGGGCAGAACATAGCGAAATCGGCGTTGGGTTGGAAATCCCATCTGCCACCGGTCCGGACGGGCGGGGTCCTCTAGCCGGCCCCGCGAAAACTGGGTAGCCTCTCCGCTTTCCGCGATGCCATCGAGTCATTCGCTCATGCCCGCCAACGCATGCCTGGCGTTCCCATGGTCGGCCTGAAGGTTCCGCAGCCCGAGCGCGCCTTCATCGCCGGCATTCCCGTGGAGGTCCGGCGCACCCGCCGGCGCCGTACCCGCATCGGTCTCGCCTTCGACCCCGCCGGCATCGTGCTGGTGGAAGCGCCGCTGGACGCCACCCGGCGCGAGGTGCGCGCGGTGATCCTGGAGCACCAGCGGTGGCTGCGTCACCGGCTGGAGAAGGTCACGGACTCCGCGGCGCTGACGGCCTGCGTGCGCTATGCCGCCGGCGAGGTGATGCACTATCTCGGCCGCGCCTACGAGCTGACCGTGGAGCCGGGCGCCGCCGCCCGGGTCCGGCTCGAGCCGCGCCGGCCGGAAGCGGGCAGTCAGCTCGCCCTGTTCGACGTGCCGGCGGTGCGTGGCCGGCTGCGGGTGTGCCTGCCGCCGGCGGCGGAGCGTGTGCCGCTGGCGCTGGACCCGCGCATCCGCGGCGTGGTGCTCGACTGGTATCGCGCCCGGGCCGACGACGTGTTCGGCCGGGTGCTCGACGACTGGTGCCCGCGGCTGCCGTGGGTGCGCGGGCCGACGGTCGAATGGCGGCACCGCTACATGCGCAGCCAGTGGGGGAGCTGCAGCCGGCGCGGCCGGATCTCCCTCAATACCCATCTCGTGAAGGCGCCGGTGCGGCTCATCGAGTACGTCGCGCTCCACGAGCTGTGCCACCTCAAGCACTACGACCACGGCCGCGGGTTCTACGGGCTGATGGCCCGGCACATGCCCGACTGGGAGGTCCGGCGCCGCGAGCTGGACCAGTACCTGCCCGTGCTGCTGCAGGAGTGACCGTTGCCGCCCGCTGAAGGCGCCGCGGACGCGCTCCGCCAGCTCGGCTGGAGCCCGTTCTTCGAGGCCCAGCTCGATGCCCGCGAGCATGACGAGACGGTTCCGGGCCGGGTGTTCGCCGTGGCGCGCAGCGGCGTCACCGTGCGCACCGCCGCCGGCAGCGTCGATCTGCCCCTGGGCGGTCGCTGGTTCCAGTATCCGCCGGAGGACCGGCCCACCATCGGCGACTGGGTGCTGCTGGACCGGGCGGGCACCGTCATCGAGCGGCTGCTGGAACGCAAGAGCGTGCTGAAGCGGGTGGCCGCCGGCCGCGACTGGGAGGTCCAGCTCATCGCCGCCAACGTCGACACCGTGTTTCTGGTGACGGCCTGCAACGACGAGTTCAACGCCTCCCGGCTGGAACGCTATCTCGCGCTGGCCGTCGACGCCGGCGTCGAGCCGGTGGTGGTGCTGACCAAGAGCGACCTGGCCGATGACGTCGACCCCTTCGTCGACACGGTCCGGGCGCTGAAGCGCGACGTGCCGGTGGAAGTGGTGGATGCCCGGGACCCGGCCACCCTGGAGGGCGTGCGGTCCTGGTGCCGGGCGGGGCAGACCGTGGCCCTGCTCGGCTCCTCCGGGGTCGGCAAGTCGACGCTGGTGAACAGCCTGTCCGGCGACACCGTGCAGCTCACCCGCGAGGCCCGGGAGGACGACGCCAAGGGCCGGCACACCACCACCGGCCGGTCCCTGCACGTTCTGCCCGGCGGCGGCCTGCTGGTGGACAACCCCGGCATGCGCGAGCTGGGCCTGGCCGACGTCGACGCCGGCGCCCTGTTCGACGACGTCGCGGCGCTGGCCGCCGAATGCCGCTTCAGGGACTGCCGCCACGAGGCGGAGCCGGGCTGCGCGGTCCAGGCCGCCATCGCCGACGGCCGCCTCGATCCGCGGCGCCTCGACAGCTATCGTAAGCTGGCGCGCGACGACGCGCGCCAGTCCGAATCCACCGCCCAGAGCCGCGCCCGGTTTCGCGCCTTCGGAAAGAAGATCCGCCAGGTCAAGAAAGACCGGGACGAACGCAAAGGTTGATCGCAAAGGTTGAGAGATGGCCAGTATCGATGCTCCCAGAATCCGCCGCCAGCCGGTCTCCGTGACCCGCAAGATGGCGGCCTCCCTGCCGGGTCTGCGGGACCTGGCGCGCAGCAAGGGACTGAAGATCCATCACCTGGGGGCGGGCTATCCCCATCCCGAGGTCACCGATCCCCGGGGATTCCTCGCCCATCAGGCCGCCTACTTCGCCCATCTGGAGGCCGCGGAAGGGCTCAACGATCCCGACCAGGTGCCCGAGCACCTGCGGGAATCGTTCTCCTACACGGACACCCTGGGGCCGGTGACCACCCGGGAGGTGTTCGCCCGGGTGTACGGCCGGGACTGGGGCGTGGACATCGATCCTGGCCGGCTGATCCCCACCGTCGGGGCCACCGGCGGCATCAGCCTGATGTGCTCCCTGTTCGAGCGCCCCGGCACGCCGGTGGCCTACATCACGGACGCGCCCACCTACGCCGGGTTCCTGGCCCGGGCCGGGCTGTGCCAGCACGCCCGGATCTTCAGCGTGGAGATGGACGGCGAGGGGCCGATCCCGGACCGCCTGCGGGCCCAGATCCGCGCCGCCCGCGAGGCCGGCTGCGACGTGCCGTTCTATTACACGGTGCCGGACGGCCACAACCCGGCCGGCTTCTCCTTCAGCCAGGCGCGCCGGGAAGCCGTGGTGGCGGTGGCCCGGGAGGAGGGCGTGCTGATCGTCGAGGACGCGCCCTATCTCTACATCAACTACGCGGACGCCGCCGACCGGCCCCGGCCGTTCCTGTCCATCGCGCCGGAGCAGACCGTGCACCTGTTCACCGGGTCGAAGATCGGCTTCCCCGGCCCCCGCGTCGGCTTTCTCTACAGCGACGCCACCGTCACGATCGCCGACGGCAGCGAGGTGAGCTTCAAGGAGCTGGCGCTGACCGAGGCCAGCGGCGACATCCTGTTCCAGAATCCCGGCGCGCTGCGCGGCTTCGAGGCGCTGCTGCACGACGAGTCGTTCCGCGAGCGGGACAGCCTGTGGCCGGTGGCGGAGACCAAGCTCGGCGTGTACCGGGAGAACCGCCGGATCCTGCTGGACGGGCTGCAGGCCGGTCTCGGCGACCGGCCCGACGCCTTCCACTGGACCGAGCCCGACGCAGGCTTCTTCTCGGTGTTCACGTTCCGCACGCCGGGCATCCGCACCGACGACGAGTTCTGCAACGGCCTGGTCGCCGACCACGGCGTGGTGGCGATCCCCATGTACGACTTCTATCCGCGGGACGCCCGGGCGCGCGATCCCAATGCCGGGCTCGATCAGCTCCGGCTGTCGTTCTGCTTCACCGAGAGCACCGGCGAGCAGCGGCGGCGTGATCTGACCGAGGCGGTGGCCGCGTTCTGCCGGGCCGCCCGGGCCGCTGCCGGGGTCTGATGCGCCGTCCCTGGTGGATCCTGCCGCTCGTGCTGGCCGCCTGGCTGGTCTACGAGGGGTACCAGCGGTTCTTCGTCGCCGCCATCGACGTGACCAGCGAGCCGGCCGGAGCCGAAGTCTGGATCGACGGACGGCGGGCGGGCATCACGCCGTTCACCAGCGGCAACCTGCCGCCGGGCATGCACCAGGTGACGCTGCGTCATTCCCATTTCCAGCCTGTGGAGCGGCGGCTCGAAGTGACCACCGGCGAGCGCGCCCGCCTGCACGTGGCGTTCCAGCCCGGCATGGGCGAACTCGCCGTGTTCTCCAACCCCCGCGGCGCCTGGGTCGAGATCGACGGCGAACGCATGCCCGGCACCACGCCGGTGGAGCTGGACCTGCCTTCCGGCGTGCACGAGGTCGCGCTGGGCATGGCGGAGCGCCGTGAAGCGGAGCAGCAGGTGACCGTGATGCCGGGCGAGCGCCTGGAGCTGCGCCTGGATCTCGACATGGACCCCCACGGCAGCCTGGTGATCGACACGTTTCCCGACGGCGCGCGGGTGACCCTGCCTGACGTGGCGGAGCGCTATGCGCCGGGCATGCGTCTGCCCATGGGCGAGTACCGGGTTCAGGTCGGTCTGCCCGGCTACCGGACCGCGGACGCGCGCCTGCCGGTCCGCTACGGCGACAACCGCCACCGCATCGAGCTGGAGCGCGCCTTCGCCGGGCTGCGGGTGATCACCGACCCGGCGGATGCGGCCGTGACCGTGAGCTACGCCGACGATCCCGGCGGCCCGGTGCGGCGCCGGACCTTCGAGCCGGGCGCGGCGCTGCCGGTCGGTCCGGTGGAGATCCGCGCCAGCGCCATGGGTCGGCGCAGCGTCTCCCGGCGCCTCGACCTCGGTCCGGACGGCGCCACCGTGCGGTTGACCCTCGCCCCGATGCAGGTGACGCCGGGCGAGCGCTTCCGGGACGACCTCGCCTCCGGCGGACGGGGTCCCGAGATGATCGTCCTGCCGGCCGGGGACTTCGTCATGGGCAGCGCGTCGGGCCCGCCCAGCGAGCGGCCGGCGCGCCGCGTCACCCTGACCCAGCCGTTCGCCGCCGGCGTCTACGAGGTGACGGTGGCGGAGTACGGGCGCTTCGCGGCGGCGACGGGGCGCACGCCCGAGGGCGATGCCGACGCCGAGCCGGCCTGGCCGGTGAGCCAGGTGTCGTTCGAGGACGCGGCCGCCTACGCCGACTGGCTGAGCGAGCAGACCGGCGCGCGCTACCGGCTGCCTTCCGAGGCGGAGTGGGAGTATCTGGCGCGCGGGGGCGCCACCGGCGAATATTTCTTCGGCGACGACGAGGCCCGGCTGTGCGCCTTCGGCAACGTCGGCGACCGTTCCCTGGCCAGCCGCTATCAGGCGTTCGGCGCGGCGGCCTGTGACGACGGCTTCGTCGAGCACGCCCCCGTGGGCAGCTTTCCGGCCAACGCCTTCGGGCTGCACGACGTCCACGGCAACGTCGCCGAGTGGGTGATGGAGTGCGGCCTGCCGGCCTATGCCGACGCCCCCGAGGACGGCGCGCCGGTGGATGCCTCCCGCCAGTGCCGGACCCACGGCGTGCGCGGCGGCGGCTGGGACGACGGCGCGGCGGATGCCCGGCTGGCCAAGCGCAACCTGGCGTCGAGCCCCAGCCGGGACCGGGGCTTCCGCATCGTGCGCGACCTGTGAACCGGCCGCCGCCGGACCCGGTCAGGCCGGCGGTGGATTGAGCGCGCCGGGGCTGCCCGGCGCGGGCGGCACCGGAACGGCCGGCGCCTCCCGTTCCCGGTTGTCGCGGATCTCCCGCTGGATCTCGTGCACCCGGTCCTCGGTGAGGGGGTAGTTCCACAGCAGCGGCATCGCGACGAACTTGAAGATCGCCGGGATCACCGAGTAGGTCACCGCCAGCATCAGCAGCGCGAACTGGGTGTTGGTGGTGTTCAGCGGATCCGCCAGGGAGTTGAAGCCGAACAGCACGACCAGGTTGGTGCCGACGAACAGGCCCAGCGCGTAGGCCAGCTTGCGGGTCATCAGCCAGATGGAGAAGTAGGCGCCGCCCTGGCTCTTGCCGGTGCGCGCCGAGTCCACGTCCACCACGTCTGCCGCCATGGCGTAGGGAAGGGCGGTGAGGGCGCCGATGGACGACCCCTTCAGGCACATGATGACGATGAAGAACAGGAACTTGCCCGTGGGAATGCCTTCGAAGTACGCCACCGCGCCGGCATAGGCCTCGTCGGGCAGGAAGGTGAGCAGGCGGGCGATCTCGAAGGGCTCGAACCACACCATGGGCGCGATGGCGATGAGCGGGATGAAGCACGACCACAGGGCGTACCAGCCGATGGCCGCCATGGTGGCGCGGTGCTTGCCGATGCGCCGCGACAGCTTGAACCACAGCGGGATGGCGACGATCTGGGACACGAAGTAGGGCGCCAGATAGAAGCCGTACAGATCGCCGGCCAGCAGCACGTGCTTGACGAAGAAGAACGACAGGGTGTTGGTCATCGCCGAGCCGATGGTCGAGAACAGAAAGATGATCACCAGCCGGCGGTAGGGCTCGTTCTGCCACACGTAGCCGAAGCTCTCCCGGAGCGGCAGGCGGGTCTTGCGGGTCTCCACCGGCGGGTGCTCGGGGGTGGAGATCAGGCAGTTGGCGATCAGCACCGGCATGACGAAGGCGATCGCCAGCGACAGGAAGAACACGGCGTCGGTGGGCTTGTCGTAGCCGAAGAAGAAGATGATCGCCGGCGTGAACGCGCCGATCAGCGAGCCGGTGACGCTGAAGCCCTCGCGCCAGCTCGTCACCAGCGTCCGCTCGTTGTAGTTGCTCGACAGCTCCGCGCCCCAGGCGCTGTAGGGCACGTCCTTGATGGTGGCGCCGACGTAGGTCACCACCAGCATGAGCAGCATCCACGGATAGCCGGTGTTGAACGTCATGCCGAGCACGGTGGTCTCGCCGAACTCGATGGGCGGGATGAACAGCATGCAGATGCCGAAGATGTAGATCGGCGTGCCCAGCAGCACGAACGGCTTGCGGCGGCCCCAGCGGCTGCGGGTGCGGTCGGACAGGAAGCCGATGACGGGGTCGGTGACGCCGTCGAAGATCCGCGACAGCACCATCATCAGGCCGACGAAGGCGAGACCGAGGCCGAAGCCTTCCGAATCCGCGTAGACGGCCGGCAGATAGACGGCCATCGGCAGGGTGACCATGGCCAGCGGCATGGCCGGCGCTCCGTAGGAGGCCAGCACCCAGGACGACAGCGGTTTGTGGCCGCCGTCGTTGGCGGCGGCGCGGGGTTCGGCCATGCGACTCTCTCCCTTCCTCGTACCGGAAGATAACCGGGGGCGATGCTTCGGACAACTGGATGGAGTGCGCTATCATGACCGGCTCTGTCCGTTCCCGGAGACCCGACCATGGCCGCTGATCTGAATGCCTTTCGAGCCGAAATCCGCGACTGGCTCGAGGACGCCTGCCCGCCGACCATGCGCACGCCGATGGTGGCGGACGAGACCCCCGGCGGCGGCCGCCGGGCTTCGTTCAAGAACCCCGAGACGAAGGTGTGGATGGAGCGCATGGCGGAGCGCGGCTTCACCGTGCCCACCTGGCCGAAGCAGTACGGCGGCGCCGGCCTCGACCGTGACGAGGCCCGGGTGCTGCAGGAGGAACTGCGCCGGCTGAACGCGCGTCCGCCGCTGGTGGGCATGGGCATCAGCATGATCGGCCCGGCGCTGCTCGAGTTCGGCAACGACGAGCAGAAGGCCGAGCATCTGCCGAAGATCGCCCGGGGCGAGATCTGGTGGTGCCAGGGCTACAGCGAGCCCAACGCCGGCTCGGACCTGGCCAGCCTGCGCACCTCCGCCGTCGAGGACGGTGACGACTACATCATCAACGGCCAGAAGATCTGGACGTCCGGGGCGGACAACGCCGACTGGATGTTCTGCCTGGTGCGCACCGACCCGAAGGCGCCCAAGCACGAAGGCATCACCTTCATCCTGTTCGACATGACCACGCCGGGCGTGTCGGTGCGGCCGATCCGGCTGATCAGCGGCCTGTCGCCGTTCTGCGAAACCTTCTTCGAGAACGTGCGCGTGCCGAAGAAGAACGTGGTCAGCGAGCCCGGCAAGGGCTGGACCGTGGCCAAGCGCCTGCTGCAGTACGAGCGCACCTCCATCGGCGGCATCGGCGGCGGCCAGCGCACCACCACCCTGGAGGAGCTGGCGGCGGACTACGTCGGCCTGGAGGCGGGCCGCATCGCCGACCCGACCCTGCGCGCCGACGTCGTGCGCCACCGCATGAACGACCGCGCCTTCGCGCTGACCGTGCGGCGCAACCAGGAGGAGTCCTCCGCCGGCGTGGCGCCGGGCGCGGTGTCGTCCATGTTCAAGTACTACGGCACCGAGCAGAACAAGGGCCGCTTCGAGCTGATGCTACGCATCACCGGCACCCGCGGCGTCGGCTGGGCCGAGGGCGGCTTCACCGCCGAGGAGCTCGACATCACCCGCGGCTGGCTGCGCTCCAAGGCCAACTCCATCGAAGGCGGCACCTCCGAGGTGCAGCTCAACATCCTCGCCAAGCGGGTCCTCGGCCTCCCGGACTGACGTCTGGCCGCCCCCCGTAGGAGCGGCCTCCCGGCCGCGATCACAGATGCCAACCCATTTGGCCCGGCCAGCCAATCGCGGCCTGGAGGCCGCTCCTACGCAGGGTACATGGCCCGCCCATTCCGGTCGGACGGCAAGCCA
>DLCH01000035.1:0-36177 GCA_002480525.1 Gammaproteobacteria bacterium UBA7803
TCAGCGTCGACGTGGCCCCCGATCAGGTGGCATCCCGCATGCCGCGTTTCGCCCGGGTCGCCCCGGACGGTGACTCCGTGGTCTTCGAGGCGTTCGGCCGGCTCTGGGTCCGCGGCCTGCCGGACGGAGAACCGCGCCGGCTGACCCGCGACCGGGAGGATGCCTTCGAGCTGTTTCCCGCCTTCTCCCAGGACGGCGACCGCATCGTGTTCGTGCGCTGGACCGATGCCGGACTCGGCCACCTCCACGTCGTCGATGCGGACGGCGGACGCAGCCGCCGGGTGACCGACCAGCCCGGCCACTACCGGCAGCCGCGCTTCAGCCCCGATGGCGACACGCTGGTGTTCGAGCGCGCCAGCGGCGGCTATCTGACGGCGCTGGAATGGTCACTGGCGCCGGGCGTCTACCGCATGCCCGCGAGCGGCGGCGCCATGGTGCGCCTCACGGACGGCGGCCGGAACCCCCACGTGGCCGCCGACGGCAAGCGAATCTACCTCACCGCCGATGGTCCCGGGGGCGAGCAGCACGCCCACGAGCTGATCAGCATCGATCTGAACGGCGCCGACCGGCGCGTGCATGCCACGTCGAATTACGCCAGCCGTATCGAGGTCGCCCCGGGCGGCCGGTGGATCGCGTTCCGGGAGAACTACCACGTCTACGTGATGCCCATGCCGCCCGGCGGCAAACTCGATCTGACCCGGGATGCCGGATCGGTTCCCCTGGCACGGGCGACCACGGCCGGCGGCGAGTTCCTGAGCTGGGTCGACGGCGACACCCTGGCCTGGACCCTCGGGCCGGAACTGTACCAGGCCGAGACTGCCGACCTGTTCCCGCTGCCGGCAGCGCCGGACGCCGGCGACGCGGGCGAGCCGCCGCGGGGGCGCCCCGTCGCCACGCTGTCCGTCAGCCGGCCCGCGGACAAGCCCAGCGGCACCGTGGCGCTGACCAATGCCCGCATCGTCACCATGGACGCCACCGACCGGGTGATTCAGACCGGCACGGTGCTGCTGCGCGACAACCGCATCGTCGCGGTCGGGCCGACCGGCGAGGTGAACGTTCCGGCAGACGCCGGGCGCCTCGACCTGGACGGGCGGACCGTGCTGCCCGGGCTGATCGACATTCACGCCCACGGCGCCCAGGCCGACGACGACCTGGTGCCCCAGCAGAACTGGCTGGCGCTCGCCCACCTCGCCCTCGGCGTCACGACGACCCACGACCCGTCCAACGCCGCCAGCGAGATCTTCGCTGCCGCCGAATACCAGCGCGCCGGCCTGATCACCGCCCCGCGGCTGTTCTCCACGGGGGAGATCATCTACGGCGCGAAGTCCGAGTCGTTCGCCGAGATCGACAATCTCGAGGACGCCCGGGAGCACGTCCGCCGGTTGAAAGCCCAGGGGGCGATCGCGGTGAAGAACTACAATCAGCCCCGCCGGGAGCAGCGGCAGATGGTGGTGGCCGCCGCTCGGGAAGCGGGCCTGATGGTGGTCGCCGAAGGGGCATCCCTGTACCACATGGACATGAACCTGGTGGCGGACGGCAACACCGGCATCGAGCACAACGTACCGCCCGAGCGGTTCTATGACGACATGCTGCAGTTCTGGCCGCAGACCGGGGTCGGCTACACGCCGACGCTGGTGGTGACCTACGGCGGGCTCACCGCCGAGGACTGGTTCTATCAGGCCTCCGACGTGTGGCAGCACCCCCTGCTGTCCCGCTTCGTCCCGCCCCACGTGCTCGAGCCGAGAGCGGTGCGCCGGCCGATGGCGCCGGAATCCGACTACGAGCCCTTCATCGACGCCGCCGCCAACGCGCACCGGCTGATGGAGCGTGGGGTGCCGGTCAACATCGGCGCCCACGGCCAGCGCGAGGGTCTCGCCTCCCACTGGGAAATCTGGGGCTTCGTCCTGGGGGGCATGTCACCGCTGGAAGCCTTGAAGACCGCCACCATCAACCCGGCCCGCTACCTCGGCCTCGACGGGGATCTCGGCTCCATCGAACCCGGCAAGCTGGCCGACCTCGTGGTGGTGGACGGCAACCCGCTGGAGGACATCCGCGCCACCGACGACATCGCCTACGTGGTGCTGAACGGGCGCATTCTGAAAGGCGGCAGCCTGGAGGAAGTGATCACCGGGGAACGCCGGCTGGCGCCGTTCTATTGGGAACGCTGATCGGCTGATCGGGGCCGGCCACGCCTGCCTGCGCGACCAGCCGAAGTTCGCCGCAGGCGAACTTCCAAGCTGAATCTGGCCGGCTCCGCCGGATCGACCCGCCGAAGTTCGCCGCAGGCGAACTTCCAAGCTGAATCTGGCCGGCTCCGCCGGATCAACCCGCCGAAGTTCGCCTCTGGCGAACTTCCAAGCTGATTGGGGCCGGCTTTGCCGGCCCCAATCAGCCGCCTTCTATCCGCTGCATGAAGAACACTTCGCTGCCCGGCTCGAGGGGCTCGAGAAAGGCGTCCTGGTAGATCTGCCCGTCGACGGCGGCGGCGCTCTTCGCCAGCGGCTCCCGGGAGCCCGGAAAGCGCGCTTCGAGCGCCTCCAGCAGCTCCCGGAAATTATCCGCCTCGACCGCCACCTCCCGCTCCCCGCCGGTGACGCTCAGCAGGTGCTGGGGGAACACGACGCGGACCATCCCCGCGGCCTCAGCTCCCGGCGGCGTCGATGGCCGCGACGATCCGCGGCGGCGACAGCGGCAGGTCGTGGATGCGGATGCCGACGGCGTCGCGCACCGCGTTGGCCGTGGCGGCCAGCGGCGCGACGATGGGCGTCTCGCCGACGCCGCGCACGCCGTAGGGGTGCGACGGGTTGGGCACCTCGACGATCTCGCAGTCGATCATCGGCAGGTCCGAGGCCACCGGTATGCGGTAGTCGAGGAAGCCGGCGTTCTGCATGACGCCGTTGGCGTCGTAGATGTACTCCTCGTTCAGCGCCCAGCCCAGGCCCTGCGCCGCCCCGCCCTGCATCTGGCCTTCGACGTAGGCCTTGTGAATGGCACGCCCGGCGTCCTGAATGGCGGTGAAGCCGAGCACGTCCACCTTACCGGTCTCCCGGTCCACCTGAACGTCGGCGATGTTGACCGAGAACGACGCGCCCGCGCCCTGCGCGTTCAGAGACGCGCGACCGAGCAGCGGGCCGCCGGTCTTCGCAGCATTGGCGGCGATGTCGGCGAGCGACAGCGGCTTCACGTCCGCGTTCACCCCCGGCGCCGGTGTCGCCTGGCCGTCCTCCCAGAGCACCTGGTCCTCGTCGACGCCCCAGGTGGCAGCCGCCCGGGCCCGGCACTGGGCGATGATGTCCTCGCACGCCCGTACCACGGCCATGCCGGTGGCGAAGGTGGTGCGGCTGCCGCCGGTCACGTTGGAGAAGCCCGTGCTCTCGGTGTCGCCGATGATGGCGCGTACCTGCTCGTACGGGACGCCCAGGGTCTCCGCCGCCATCAGGCACATGCTGGCGCGGGAGCCGCCGATGTCGGGGTTGCCCTCGACCACGGTCACCGTGCCGTTCTCGTTGATGTGTACCTCGGCGCTCGACTGCATGCCCACGTTGAACCAGAAGCCGACGGCGATGCCGCGTCCCGCGCCTTCCGGCAGCGGTTTCGTGTAGTTCGGATGGTTCTTCGCCGCGTTCAGGCAGGCCTTGAGACCGATGGCGGGGAACTTGGGCCCGTAGGGCGCCTGGGTCCCTTCGTCCGCCGCGTTCTTCAGCCGCAGATCGATGGGATCCATGCCGAGCTTGCGGGCCAGCTCGTCCAGGGCGCACTCCATGGCGTGCATGGACTGCGGCGCGCCGGGCGCGCGGTAGGCGGCCACCTTGGGCTTGTTGACCAGCACGTCGAAGGCTTCGACCTTGAAGTTCTCGAGGTCGTAGGGCGCGAACACCGACATGGCGCCCGGTCCCATGGGCGCGCCCGCGAAGGCGCCGGCCTCGTAGGCCATCCAGGCGGTGGCGGCGGTGATGGTGCCGTCCTTCCTGGCGCCGACCTTCACCTTGATGTGGGTGCCGGAAGCCGGCCCGGTGGCCCGGAACACCTCCTCCCGGGTCATCATCATCTTCACCGGCCGGTGGGCCTTGCGGGACAGCAGCACCGCCACCGGTTCGAGGTAGACCACCGTCTTCCCGCCGAACCCGCCGCCGATCTCCGAGGCGACGAACTTGAGGTCCGCCACGTTCATGTTGAGCACCTTGGCCGTCATGGCCCGGAACTCGAAGTGGCCCTGGGTGCAGCACCAGACGGTCGACTGGCCGCTCTCGTTGGTGTTGGCGATGCAGGCGTGGGGCTCGATGTAACCCTGGTGGGCCGCCGGGATGCGGTACTCGCCCTCGACGATCACGTCCGCCTGCTCGAAGCCCTGATCCACGTCGCCCCGACCGAGCTGCATCACCGCGGCAATGTTGCTCGGTTTGTCCGGCTTCTCCGGCAGGTTCTTGGTGTAGCAGTTCTCGTCCACCAGCGGCGCGTCCGACGCCATGGCAGTGTCCAGGTCGAGCACCGGGGTGAGCACCTCGTACTCCACCTCGATGGCCGCCAGCGCTTCCTCGGCGACCCGCTGGGAGCGGGCGGCCACCGCGGCGACCGGGTGGCCGTGATAGAGCACCTTGTCCCGGGCCATGATGTTCTTGGCCAGATCGGAGATGTCGCCGCCGCCCTCGCCGCCGATCTCGCCGTGCTCGGCTTCGGGGAAGTCCTTGCCCGACACCACCGAGTAGACGCCCTTCATGGCTTCGGCGCGGCTGGTGTCGATGCGCTTGATGCGGGCGTGGGCATGGGGGCTGCGCAGGACCCGGCCGTAAATCATGTTCGGCAGATTCAGATCCGCGCCGTACTGTGCCCGCCCGGTGACCTTGTCGACCCCGTCCGGCCGAATCGGGGAAGTACCAATTACTTTGTAATCAACAGCTTCTGCCATGTTCCTAGAACCTCTCGTAATTTCTGTTGCGGCTGCGACGATGGCTGCCGGCGCCCGTCACGCGGGATGCGCCAGTTCCTTGGCGGCATCCTGGACGGCGCGGATGATCTTGTCGTAACCGGTGCAGCGGCAGAGATTGCCCGCCAGCCAGTAGCGGATGGTGGTCTCGTCCGGATCGGGATGCTTCTCCAGCAGCGACTTGGCGGCGACGATCAGCCCCGGCGTGCAGATGCCGCACTGCAGGGCGGCATGCTCCAGGAACTTCTGCTGCAGCGGGTGCAGCCCGTCGTCGGTGGCGATGCCCTCGATGGTGGTGATCTCGTGCCCCTCGGCCTCGACCCCGAGCATCAGACAGGCGCAGACCAGCCGGTCGTCGACCAGCACGCTGCAGGCGCCGCAGTCGCCGGTGGCGCATCCTTCCTTGGTGCCGGTGCGGGACAGGGTCTCCCGCAGCACCTCCAGCAGGGTCTGCTGAGGTTCGCACAGGAACTCCATTTCTTCGCCGTTGATGGACGTCGTGACTTGTACCTTGCTCATGAAACGGCTCTCTCCTCAGGCTTGTCTGGCGCGGTCGCGGGCAATGGCGGCGGCGCGGCGGCACAGCACGCCGACGACTTTGCGCCGGTAGACGTCGGTGCCGCGTTTGTCGGTGATGGGCGAAGCGGCCGCGGAGCACGCCTCTCCGGCCGCCTGCAGGGCGGCATCGTCCAGCGTGGAGCCGATCAGCGCCTCGGCGGCAGCCGGCACCAGCAGCGCCCGGGGCGCCACCGCGCCGATCCCGACGCGGGCCGCGGTGCATTTGCCGGAGCCGTCCAGGGTCACGCTGACGCCGCAGCCGGCCACCGCGATGTCCATCTCGGTGCGGGGAATGAACCGCAGGTAGGCGTCCGCCGTGCCGGGACCCGGCGCCGGCAGCTTCAGCCCGACCAGGAACTCGTCCGCGCCCAGCGCGTTGGTGCCGACGCCGGTGACGAAATCCTCCACCGGCAGCTCGCGGGTTCCGCCGCTGCCGGCGATCACGCAGACCGCGCCGGCGGCGATCATGGCGGGAATCGAGTCCCCGGCCGGCGAGGCGTTGCACAGGTTGCCGCCCAGCGTGGCCCGGCCCTGGATCTGGGTGGAGCCGATGAGGTCCGCCGCTTCCAGCAGGCCCGGATACAGATCCACCAGCGCCTGGTTCTCGTTGAGCACCGCGCTCGGCACCGCGGCGCCGATGAAGACCTCCTGCGCGCCGATGTCCACCCGGTTGGTCTCGGCCAGCTTCTTGATGTCCACGATCGTACGCGGTTCCCGGTCGAGGCCGCGCATCTGCACCAGCAGATCCGTGCCCCCGGCCAGCACCTGCGCGCGCTTGCCGAGACTGGCGTGCTCGGACAGCACCGTCAGCGCCTCGTCGAGACTGCCAGGCGCGACGTACCCAAACGCTCCCATGTGATCTCCCTCATCCTGTCGTCGATCGAGCCAATCTAACACGAAGACCCGGGACGCGGGAGCGGGTCCCCGCCTGCCCCGGGCCGCCGGCCGGACTCCCAATGCACCGCGCCCGGGAGGTACACTGCGCCCGTGAATCCAGAACTCTACAGCCAGCACCTCGACACCGTCGCGCAGCGGTGGCAGGCCGCTCTCGACTTCGCGGGCTTCGAGGCCGCCGTCGTCGCCGCCGGCAGGCCCCGGGACTACTTCCTGGACGACCGCGCGGCGCCCTTTCAGCCGAACCCGCACTTCGCCCAGTGGTTTCCCGACGGGGACTGCGCGGAGTCGATGCTGCTGATCCGGCCGGGCCACCGCCCGCGGCTGTTCTTCCATCAGCCCCGGGACTTCTGGCACCAGCCGCCGCGGCTGCCGGCCTGGGCCGACGCCAATCTGGACGCCGCCGTGTTCGCCGAGGTCGACGACCTGCGCGACGCCGTGGCGGCCGCCATGAGCGGCTGCAACCGGCCCGCCTATGTCGGCGAGGAGGCGCCGGGCAACCTGGGCGCCGCCGACCACAACCCGGCGCTGCTGCTGAACCACCTGCATTTCCATCGCGCCGCCAAGACGGCCTTCGAGGTCGACTGCATGGCCCGCGCCAACCAGCGCGCGGTGGCCGGCCACACGGCCGCCCGGGCGGCCTTCGAATCCGGCGCGAGCGAGTTCGACACGCACCTGAGCTACCTCGCGGCGGCGCGACAGACGCCGGAGCAGCTGCCCTATCACAGCATCGTCGCCCAGAACCGCCATGCCGGCGTGCTGCACTACCAGCACTACGACCGCGAGCCGCCCGAGCCGTTGCTGAGCTTCCTGATCGACGCCGGCGCCAGCGAGTGCGGCTATGCCGCCGACGTCACCCGCACCTATGCGGCGGACGGCGACGGCGATTTCGCGGCGCTGGTCCGCGACATGGACACCGCCCAGCGCCGGCTGATCGACGGCATCCGGCCCGGCATCGGCTTCGCCGACCTGCACGCCGCCGCGCACCGCGCCGTCGCCGAGCTGCTGGCGTCACACGGCATCGTGCGCTGCACTCCGGACGCGGCCCTGGAGACGGGCATCACCCGGGCCTTTCTGCCCCACGGGCTCGGCCACCTGATCGGCCTTCAGGTCCACGACGTCGGCGGTCAGCAGGCCAGTCCGGAAGGCGGCTTGCGCCCGCCCGATCCCGCCTATCCGGCGCTGCGGCTCACCCGCACCATCGACACCGACTACGCCTTCACCATCGAGCCGGGCCTCTACTTCATTCCTATGCTGCTCGACGAGCTGCGCGACGGCCCTGCCGGCAGCGACGTGAACTGGGACCGGGTCGAGCACTTCGCGCCGTTCGGCGGCATCCGCATCGAGGACAACGTGGTCGTCACCGGCGACGGGGTCCGCAACCTGACGCGAGAGGCGTTCGCGCGGCATGCCTGAGCTCACCGTCGAACGCCTGTTCAGCGACCCTCCGCTGTTCGGCGGCGTTCCACAGAACCCGCGATTCACCCCGGACGGCCGCTATGCCGCCTTTCTGCGGCTCGCGCCCGACGATCGCGAGCGGCTCGACCTGTGGCGCGTCGACCTGGAGACCGGCGCGCTCGACTGCTGGGTCCCCGCCACCCGGCTCGGCGGCGTCGACGCCGGACCGCGGACCGAGGCGGAACGGGCCGAGCGCGAACGCCGGCGACAGTTCGCCGGCGGCATCACCGCCTTCGCCTTCAGTCCCGACGGCCGGCGTCTGCTGCTGCCCGTGGAAGGCACGGCTTTCGTGCTGGACATCGAGCGCGACGAGCTCGCTGCCGTCACGCCGGCGGGCACCCGGCAGACCGACATCCGCTTCTCGCCGGACGGCCGCCAGCTCAGCTACGTGCGCGACGGCGACCTGTACCGCTACGACCTGGACGAGGGCCGCGAGGTCCGCCTGACCGCCGATGGCGGCGGCATCGTCAGCAACGGCCTGGCGGACTTCATCGCCCAGGAGGAGATGCACCGCTTCGAGGGCTACTGGTGGTCGCCGGACGCCCGCTACCTGGCCTTCACCCGTGTGGACGAATCACCGGTGGCCGTGTCCCAGCGCTTCGAGGTGAACGCCGACGAGGTGACCACCATTCCCCAGCGCTACCCATACGCCGGCGCCGACAACGCCGACGTGCGGTTGATCGTGCTGGACGTGACCAGCGGCGACATGACCGAGATCGCGTACCGCCAGGAGCAGGACGACTACCTGGCCAGGGTCGCGTGGCTCGGTGCGCGGCTTGCGGTGCAGCGCCAGAGCCGCGACCAGCAGACGCTCGAACTCACGCTGTTCGACGCCGATGGCGGCAACGCCGAGACCGTGCTGCGGGAATCCTCGGCGACCTGGATCAACCTGCACGACAACTTCATGCCGCTGCCGGACCCCGACCGGGGATTCCTGTGGACGTCGGAGCGGACCGGCGCCAGCCACCTCTACGTCTACCGGAACGGCGCGCTGCAACCGATGACCAGTGGCGCCGGACGCGTCAATCGCGTCCTGTGGACGGACGGCCGCAACGCCCTGGTCACCGGCTGGATCGACAGCCCGACGGAACAGCACCTGTTCCTGGTCCCCGTGGACGAGCCCGGCCCCGTGCAGCGGCTCACCGGGGAGGCCGCGTGGCACGAGCCGGTGGTCGACAGCGGCGGCCAGCGGGTGCTGGACCGGCTGTCCAGCCTGGACGTGCCGGGCCGGCTCGACCTGCTGACGCTGGCCGCCGGCGCCGCGCCGCGGCCGCGGGTTCTCGTGGAAGAGCGGATCGACGCGGATCACCCCTACGCGCCCTACCGGGACGAACACGTCACCCCGGAACTCGGCGTGCTGACCGCCGAGGACGGCCAGCGGCTGCACTTCCGCCTGACCCGCCCGAGCGGCCCGGCCCCGGAGGCCGGCTATCCGGTCATCGTCCACGTCTACGGCGGCCCCGGCGTCCAGCGGGTGCGCAACGAGTGGCCCCCCATGGTGCTGCAACTGCTCGCCCGGCGCGGCTACGGCGTCCTCGAGCTGGACAACCGGGGCAGCAGCAACCGGGACCGGCGCTTCGAGGCGCCGATCTACCGCCAGCTCGGATCGGCGGAGGTCGCCGACCAGGTCCGCGGGGCCCGTTATCTGGCGGGCCTGCCCTGGGTCGACGCCGGGCGCATCGGCGTGTTCGGGCACAGCTACGGCGGCTACATGACCCTGATGTGCCTGCTCAAGCATCCCGAGACCTTCAAGGCCGGCATGTCGGTCGCACCGGTGACCGACTGGACCCTCTACGACACCCACTACACCGAGCGCTATCTGCAGACGCCGCTGGCCAATCCCGACGGCTACCGGGCCAGCGCCGTCACCACCCATGCGGCCGGGCTGTCGGGCAAGCTGCTGCTGGTGCATGGCATGGCGGACGACAACGTGCTGTTCACCCACAGCACCCGGCTGTTCCGGGAACTGCAGGCCCACAACCTGCCCTTCGAGATGATGGCCTACCCCGGCTCGAAGCACGCCCTGCAGGAGCGCGACGTGTCGATCCACCGCTTCACCCTGCTGCTGGACTTCTTTGGACGCAACCTATGACCGATGCCGTGCGCGTACGCCCCGCCCGCCCCGAGGACGCGGCGCTGATCGTCGAATTCAACCGGGCCATGGCCGAGGAGAGCGAGGACAAGGGGCTCGACCTCGACGTGCTGAAACGCGGCGTCGACTACCTGCTCTCGCACCCGGCGGATGGCTTCTACCTGATGGCGGAGCGCGACGGTGCGACCGCCGGCTCGCTGATGGTCACCTACGAGTGGAGCGACTGGCGCGCCGGCCGGTTCTGGTGGATCCAGAGCGTCTACGTGCTGCCGGAGCACCGCCGTCACGGCGTCTACCGCGCCATGCACGCCCACGTTCGTGAGCGGGCGGCGGCGGACCCGGAAGCCTGCGGGCTGCGTCTGTACGTGGAGCACGAGAACACCGGCGCCATGGCCACCTACCGGGCGCTCGGCATGACCGAGACCCACTACCGGCTGTACGAAGAGGAGTTCTGAGTCTCAGCCGACGCGCACGCCGAACAGGCTTTCGAAGTTGGCCGTGGTGGTCGCGGCCAGCGCCTCGGGCGAGCAGCCGCGCAGCCGCGCCAGGAAGGCCGCCGTGTCCGGCAGATACCCCGGTTCGTTGCGCTGGCCGCGATGCGGCACCGGCGCGAGCCAGGGGCAGTCGGTCTCGACCAGCAGGCGATCTTCCGGAATCCTCAATGCCACGTCGCGCACGTTGTCGGCGTTGCGGAAGGTGACGATCCCCGAGATCGACACGTAGTAACCCAGATCGAGCGCCGCGCTGGCCAGCTCCCAGGACTCGGTGAAGCAGTGGAGCACGCCGCGCACGCCGGAATGGGCGCGCAGCAGGTCCAGCGTGTCCGTCTCCGCCGCGCGGGTATGGACGACCACCGGAAGGCCATGCTGCGACGCCAGCGCGAGCTGCTCGTCGAACGCCGTCCGCTGACGGCGCTGCGCCTCCGGCTGCGATTCGTGAAAGTAATCCAGGCCGGTTTCGCCGACGGCCACCACCCGCGGGTGGGCGAGCCGCCCGGCCAGCCAGTCGCGCGACCCGGCCGCCGCCTCCGGGTGCTGACCGGCCGTCGCCCAGACGTCGTCGTGGGCGTCAGCCAGGGACACCACGTCGTCGATGCCCTCCGCGTCGACGCCGATGCAGAGAAACGCGCCCACGCCAGCGGCCCGCGCGCGCGTCAACGCCGCGTCCGGATCATCCAGGTAGTTCAGATGGCAGTGGGAGTCGACCAGCAAAACGGCGGCGCCGGCGCCTCACATGGTGTGGGTGTGGCGGTCGGACTGGAGCGCCCCGGCCAGGTAGGTCTCGATCTTGCTGCGCGCCACGTCGTCCTGATCGTTGAACTGCACGCCGATGCCGGCGGCCCGGGCGCTCTGGGCGCCTTTGGGCGTGACCCAGACGACCCGGCCGGCCACCGGAATCTTCTCGGCTTCGTCCATGAGATTCAGCAGCATGAACACCTCGTCGCCGAGCTCGTATTCCTTCTTGGTCGGAATGAACAGGCCGCCGTTGCGCACGAAGGGCATGTAGGCGGCGTACAGCACGGCCTTGTCCTTGATGGCCAGCGAGAGGATTCCGTTCCGGGCGCTGCGTTTCGCACTCATGTCCAATCCATTCGGCGCAGGTCGCGCTCAGGCTCGTTCCAGGTCTTGCTCGTCCGGTCACTGCCGACCGTTGGTCGCCGCCGACCGTTCCCGACCCCGCCGGACGCCTCGGCGCCGGGGGTGTCCGGGCGCGCACCGCATGGTGACGACAGCATCATCAATGGCGCGCAACTGCTTGTCAGACAATAACTTTTGCCGCCAATCCCCGGCGCATCGTCATGATCCGACGCCGCCCGCCGGCTGTCAACGCGATCCACGAGACGCCGGTCACGGGCTGAACACGGACCCACGGCCCGCCGTGACGGCCCGCTGCAAGGTCTTGTCATAGGATAGCGCATCCCCGGCGCAACGGCCGTGAACCAGCGCCCAGCCGATCCGTCAGGGCCTGGCGCTCTCCACCCGGCGCCAGCACACCAGCAGACGCTCCGCCAGCAGACGGTCGTTGGCGGAATTGGACGAGAGCAGCTGGCGGCGCACCCAGACGAGCTCGTCCGCGAACCCCATGAGCGCGCGCGCCGGTGCGGGATCCGGCCGCGCCAGCGGCCGGTGCCCGGCGGCCATCGCGGCGACGTAACGATACCAGCGCCCGAGGGCATCCGGCAGGCCGCTGTCCAGCAGGCCGGCCACCACCTCGCCGTCCCGCGCGGGGTCCAGGGCGAGCTCCAGCAGCCCGGCGAGCAGAGGCTGTCCGCCGGCCTCGGCAGCCGCGACGGCCACCGGCGCTCCGCCGTGCTCGAACAACCGCAGATCCAGGACATCCGCCGCAACCCGGTCGGCGAGCCAGTCGCGGGCCGCCTGGTGGTCGGGCCGGATCTCCAGCCGCTGGCAGCGGCTGCGGATGGTCGGCAGCAGACGGCCGGGCTGGCTGCTGACCAGCAGCAGGTGGGTACCCGGCGGCGGCTCCTCCAGCGTCTTCAGCAGGGCGTTGGCGGCACTGGTGTTGAGGGCCTCGGCCCCGGCGAGGACGGCGACCTTGCGCGGACCGGACTGGGGCGTTCCCTGGGCGAAAGCGACGATCTCACGCACCGCGTCCACCTTGATGACGGCCCCGTCGGGAACGACCCAGCGCAGATCCGGGTGAGCCAGAGCGGCCGCCTCCCGGTCGGTGTCGGCGTCGATCAGCCGCAGCGCCATCCAGTTCGCGAAGTCCCTCTCGCCCCAGCCCGGGGGCCCGGTGACGAGCAGCGCATGCGGCAGGGTGCCGGCCTCGAGCCGGCGCGCCACGTCCCGGGCCAGGTCATCGTGCCAGGGCAGCAGGCTCACGGGGCGCCCTCCCCGGCCAGAAAGCCATCCAGCGCCTCGGCGATGCGCCCCTGCACCACCGGCAGCGGGTCGCCCGCGTCGATGATCCGGAAGCGCGGCGCTCCGGCGGCCCTGGCCAGATATCGTTCTCGAACCCGCTCGAAGAACGGCCTCGCCTCGCGCTCGAAACGGTCGCGCTCCCGGTCGGCCATGCGGGCCTCCGCCGCTTCCAGAGACAGATCGAGGTACAGGGTCAGGTCCGGCTGCAGCTCGTCCTGCACCAGGGACTCCAGCACCGTGATGGTCTGCAGGTCGAGCCCCCGTCCGCCGCCCTGGTAGGCGTAGGTGGCATCGGTGAACCGGTCGCACAACACCCAGGCCCCGCGCGCCAGAGCCGGCCGGATCACCTGGTCGAGGTGCTGCGCCCGGGCCGCGAACACCAGCAGCAGCTCGGTCAGCGGGGCCATGGGCTCGTCGCGCAGGGCCAGCAGCAGGTCGCGAATCTCCTCCGCCAGCGGCGTGCCGCCGGGCTCGCGGGTGGTCACCACCTCGACGCCGGCCGCCCGCAGCCGCGCCTCGACGAAGGCCAGGTTGGTGGACTTGCCGACGCCTTCTCCACCCTCCAGGGTGACGAAGCGTCCACGACGCTGGTCCGATCGGGCGGTCATGGCCGGCAGCTCCCGTTCATGGCATCTGATAGCGGCGCACCGCGGCCTCGTGCTCGTCGAGACTCACGGAGAATTTGCTCGAGCCGTCGCCACGGCTGACGAAATACAGATACTCACCGTCGGCGGGATGGAGCGCGGCGTGGATCGAGCGCTGGCCGGGCAGCGCGATCGGGGTCGGCGGCAGGCCCCGGTTGCGGTAGGTGTTGTAGGGCCCCGGCGCGCGCAGGTCGGCGCGCCGGAGATCGCCGTCGAAGCGGTCGCCGAGACCGTAGATCACCGCCGGGTCCGTCTGCAGCCGCATGCCGCGTTCGAGGCGCAGCGCGAACACCTGACTGATCAGTGGCCGGTCGTCCTCGCGACCCGTCTCCTTCTCGATCAGGGAGGCCGCGATCAGCGCCTGGTACGGGGAGTCGTAGGGCAGCCCGGCGTCCCGGTCCTCCCAGGCGGCGTCGAGCACGCTCTGCATCCGCACGTAGGCCCGGCGCAGGATGTCCGCGTCGCTGTCACCGCGGACGAAGTGATAGGTGTCGGGAAAGAACAGGCCTTCCGCGTGGCCGCCGGGCAGCCCGAGCACCTCGAGCAGCGTGTGTACGGTCACGCCGTCCAGGGTCACGTCGAGCGCGGGGTGCCGGGCCAGCTCGGCCACCGCCTGCATCGCGGTCCACCCCTCCAGCAGCTTGACGTCATAGGTCACGACCTCGCCGTCGACGAACCGCTGCAGGACCCTGACCGGGCTGTCCCCCTGGCGCATCTCGTACTCACCGGCCTGTACCCGGCGGGCGTCGCCGGACAGCCTGGCGAGCCAGGTCCACAGCCGCGGGTGGTCGACCACGCCGCGCTCGTGGAGGCGATGCGCCAAGTGGCCGAAGGCTTCGCCGCGCTCGATGACGATCAGCTCGCGACCGTCGACGGACAGCGGCTGCTGCTGCCAGCGGGCGACGTAGGACGTGACGGCGACCGCCGCGACCACGGCCACGGCGACGATCGCCAGCAGCACGCCGCGCCAGCTCATGAGTCGGGATTGCGGAGGGGAAGGCTCACCGCTCGCATTCTACACGACGGCCACGGGCCGACGCCGGGCAGGCGCCCGGCGACCGGCGTCAGAGCTTGCGGAAGATCACCGTGCCGTTGGTGCCGCCGAATCCGAAGGAATTCGACAGCGCGGCGTCGATCTTCACGTCCCGTGCCGTGTGGGGCACGTAGTCGAGATCGCAGCCCTCGCTGGGGTTGTCGAGGTTGATGGTCGGCGGCAGCTTCTGGTGATGCAGCGCCAGCACCGTGAAGATCGCCTCGACGGAGCCGGCGGCGCCGAGCAGATGGCCGATCATCGACTTGGTGGAGCTGACCGCGACCCGGGTGTCCGCGCCGAACACCGACTTGATGCCCTTGGTTTCGGACAGGTCGCCTAGCGGCGTCGACGTACCGTGGGCATTGATGTAGCCGATCTCGTCCGGGTTCATCCCGGCGTCGCGCAGAGCATTGCGCGTCGACGCCGCGCCGCCTTCGCCGTTCTCCAGCGGGCTGGTGATGTGATGCGCGTCGCCGCTCATGCCGAAGCCCGCCAGCTCGCAGTAGATCCGCGCGCCGCGGGCCTTCGCCCGCTCGTACTCCTCGAGCACCAGCACGCCGGCACCGTCGCCCAGCAGGAAGCCGTCGCGATCCTCGTCCCACGGCCGGCTCGCCTTCTCCGGCTCGTCGTTGCGGGTGGACAGGGCCTTCATCGAGGCGAACGCCGCCATGGTGATCGGCGAGGTCGCCATCTCGGCGCCGCCCACGACCATGACGTCGGCATCGCCGTGCTGGATCATCCGGGCGCCGAAGCCGATGTTGTGGGTGCCGGTGGTGCACGCAGTGACCACGGCGATGTTCGGGCCGCGATAGCCGTACCGGATGGACAGGTTGCCCGAGATCATGTTGATCACGCTGGCCGGCACGAAGAACGGCGACACCCGTCCGGGGCCCTTGCCCAGCAGGACGTTGTGCGTTTCCTCGATGGTGTTGATGCCGCCGATGCCGGAGCCGATGGCCAGCCCGTAGCGCTCGGCGTCGTCGGGATGTTCAGGCAGCCCGGCGTCCGCGATGGCCTGCATGCCGGCCACCATCCCGTACTGGACGAACGGGTCGATGCGGCGCAGCTCCTTGCGATCCAGGTATTCGGTCGGATCGAAGTCCTTGAGGGCCGCGGAGATGCGAACGGAATGGCCGCTGGTGTCGAAGGTCTCGATCGGACCCGCGCCGCTCTTGCCGGCGAGCGCGTTCTCCCAGCTCGTCGCCACGTCGTTACCGATCGGGGACAGCATCCCCATCCCGGTCACCACAACGCGTCGCTTGGTCATCGTCGACTCCTGTTCGAGCGCGTTTCAGCGAAACGCGGCCAGAAAGCAGGAAGCCGCACCGATCCTTCGCGTGCGGCTTCCGGCATGATCAGCGAGGCTGGTCTCTTACTGGTGAGCCAGGATGTAGTCGATCGCCTCTTTGACCGTGGTGATCTTCTCGGCTTCTTCGTCCGGAATCTCGGTCTCGAATTCTTCCTCGAGGGCCATCACCAGTTCCACCGTGTCCAGCGAGTCGGCGCCGAGGTCTTCGACGAAGGACGCGTCGTCCTTCACTTCGTCTTCCTTGACCCCGAGCTGCTCACAGATCAGTTTCTTGACTCGTTCTTCTACGCTGCTCATGCCGCGGTTTTCTCCCAATCAGGTTCGTGGAGCGTCAGTCCCTCCGAGCGTCGCGCATTCTATAGAGGGCTCATACCCAATTCAAGCAAACGCCGGACCCTTGGAACATGCACTAACCTGCTGTTTTAGTTGAAATTCTGCTGCAATGAACGGGTCCGTTGCAGCCCTCCGAAAGCCCTGCGTCAACCCATGTACAGGCCGCCGTTGACCTGAATCGTCTCCCCGGTGATGTATCCCGCGCCCTCGCCCGCCAGGAACGCGACGGCGTTGGCGATGTCGTCCGGCGCACCCATGCGCCCCAGCGGAACCCGCTCCAGCATCGCCTCGACCTGGGACTCCGTGAGCTCGGCTGTCATGTCCGTCTCGATGAACCCGGGCGCCACTGCGTTCACCGTGATACCCCGGCTCGCGACCTCGTGGGCCAGCGAGCGGGTGAAACCTTCGATGCCGGCCTTGCTGGCGACGTAGTTGCTCTGCCCGGGGTTGCCCATGCGGGCCACGACCGAACTCAGATTGATGATCCGCCCCCACCGCGCCTTCATCATCGCACGCAGCGCCGGTTTGATCACCCGATAGAGCGAGCCGAGGTTCGTGTCGACCACGGTCTGCCACTCCTCGGCCTTCATGCGCATGAGCAGATTGTCCCGGGTCACCCCGGCGTTGTTGACGATGATCAGCGGCGGGCCGACGTCGTCCGCCATCCCGGCGAAGGCGGCCTCGACCGACGACTCGTCCTCCACCCGCATGACCAGCCCCCGGCCGTTGCCGCCGAGATGACCGCCGATCGCCTCGGCGCCGGCCTCCGACGTGGCCGTGCCGACCACGTAGCATCCATCCCGGGCCAGGCGTTCCGCGATGGCGCGGCCGATGCCGCGGGAGGCCCCGGTGACCAGGGCGACCCGGCGGGTCTGCGTGCTGCCGTCACTCATACCGTCACTCCCCCTGCAGCGCCGAACGAAGCCCGTCGAGGGTACCGAGCGCCGCCGTGTCGAGCGACTTGTCTATGCGCTTGATCAGCCCCCCGAGTACCCGTCCGGGCCCGCATTCGACCATGCGGGTGACGCCCTGATCGGCCATCGCGCGAACGCAGGCGGTCCACAGCACGGGACTCGAGATCTGCTCGAGGAGCTTGCGGCGCAGCGCATCCACGTCGCCGGCGACCGCCGCGTCGACGTTCTGAACCACGGGAATCGACGGCAGCTGCAGCGGCGCGCCGTCGAGGTCGGCGGCGAACGCCTCCTGGGCCGGACGCATCAGCGCGCAATGAAACGGACCGCTCACCGGGAGCATGGCCGCGCGCCGCGCGCCGAGTTCCCGACACCGCGCAGCGGCGGCTTCCACGGCCGCCGCGGTGCCGGCGATGGCCACCTGCCCCGGGGCGTTGTAGTTGGCGGCGGAGACCACGCCGTCGACACCGGCGCAGGCGGCCTCGACCTGCTCGTCGTCGAGGCCGAGGATGGCGGCCATGGCGCCTTCGCCCTGGGGCACGGCCTCCTGCATGAGCTGGCCGCGCCGATGAACGAGGCGCACCGCGTCAGCGAATGGCAGCGCGCCCGCGCACACCAGCGCCGAATACTCGCCGAGGCTGTGTCCGGCTACCGCCGTCGGCGTGGCGCCGCCTTCGGCCTGCCAGATCGCCCACAGGGCAACGCTCGCCGTGAGGATCGCCGGCTGGGTGATCTCGGTACGGATCAGCTCGTCGTCGGGGCCCTCCGTGACGATGCGCCACAGCGGCCGCGATATCGCCTCGCCTGCCTCCTCGAAATGCTGCTGGACCTGGGGAAACTCCCCCGCCACGTCGGCGAGCATGCCGACGGCCTGGGACCCCTGGCCGGGGAAGACGAAGCCGAGCGACATCGGCACCTCCTGTTCGTTGCGTACTGTTCTTTGCGTGCTGTTCTTTGCGCGCTGTTCTTTGCGCGCTATTCTTTGCGTGCTGTTCGCTGCGCAGTTGCTGCGGGTGACGCGGCAGGCGCCGATCCCCCAGAGCGGCCGATGCACCCGGTGTGCCGCAGGCGGCTACTCTTCAGGCGCCCCCGACGCCAGCGCGGCCTCGAGCCGCTCGTGAACCCGTCCGGTCACCTCCAGCGCGGCCTGGGCAATGGCGCTGCCGAAGCCCTCCTGATCCGCCGAGCCGTGGCTCTTGACCACGACGCCGGACAGGCCCACGAAGCTCGCGCCATTATAACGCTGCGGATTCAGATCGTGGCGCAACCGCTGCAGCTTGCCCCGGGCCAGCGACATGCCGGCCCGTTCCAGCGGGTTGAGCGCGTCGAACCAGCCGCGCAGCAGGTGCCCGGCCATGCGGGCGGCGCCTTCGATGGACTTCAGCGCGATGTTGCCGGCGAATCCGTCGGCGACCACCACGTCCGCGCGGCCGTCGAACAGCACGTTGCCCTCGATGAAGCCGATGTAGTCGACGGCCGGGTCCGCCGACATCAGCGCCGCGGCCTGGTTCTGCAGCTCCGGCCCCTTGCCGGACTCGGTGCCGATGTTGAGCAGTCCGGTCCGCGGCGCCGCCACGCCGCCCGCATGTCTCGCCAGCAGGGTGCCCATCAGTGCGAACTGATGGAGCTGAACCGGCGTGCAGGCGAGATTCGCCCCGAGGTCCAGCATCCAGAACGGGCCCTCGACCCCGGCCAGCGCCTTGCAGATCGCCGGCCGCTCGACGCCGGGCACCATGTCGAGCACGAGGCGCGACAGGGCCATCAGCGCGGCGGTGTCCCCGGCGCTGACCACGGCGTCGGCACGGCCCTCGCCGAGCAGCAGCAGCGCGCGCCGCATCGACGAGTCCGGACGGCGTCGCAGCACGTCACTCAGCGAATCGTCGGGAGACAGGCGCTCTGCCGCATGCACGACTTCGATGCCGTGGGCATGGGCCGGCAGCAGCGGACGTATGGCGGACTCGTCGCCGACGAGCAACAGATGCGCGCACTGAGCCTCCCGGGAGAGGGCGACGGCGGCGGGAACGGTGACGGAAGGGCCGCCGTCTCCGCCCATCGCGTCGACGGCGATCCGGGGGAGCGGCGGCATCAGGACTATCTTGCGCCGGAGCGGTCAGGCGCCGGCACGGGCGCCGGAGCCATCACTCGGCGCTTTCGACGACTTTCTTGCCGCGGTAGTAGCCATCCGCGCTGACGTGGTGCCGGCGGTGGGTCTCACCGGTGGTCGGCTCGATGGACAGGGCCGGGCCCCGGATCGCATCGTGGGAACGGCGCATGTCGCGCCGCGAGCGGGATTTCTTGTTCTGCTGAACTGCCATGTCGAAACTCCATCAATCTGCTGCGCTGCCGACCGTCGTCGACAATCCTCTGTTCTGCTTCCATCCGTTCTGCTGCGACCGGCCGCTGGCCCTGCCGCCCTGCCGGGTTACCGCTTGAGCTGTGACAACACGTCGAACGGGTTGTCACGAGCCTCGTCGACCGGCGCCTCGCCGGCCGGGAAGGACAGCGCCGGCGCATTCGGGCACGGTTCCTCCGAGCACAGTCGCTCGGGCACGGCGAGCAGCAGCTCGTCCTCGATCACGTCGGCAATCGACACGGACTCCGATTCCGCCACCAGCACGTCGGCCTGTTCCGCCAGCTCGCTGGCCACGGTGCCATCCCGCACGATGCACAGCCGGAACGTCAGCCGGACCGGCCAGTCTCCGGCCGCCAGACAGCGCTGGCAGGTCGGCCGCAGGATCGACGTCAGCGTTCCCTGAACCCAGGGGCGGCCGGTGTCGTCCTTGGAGAACACCATGTCCACGGACAGGGTGCCCACGCCTGGCGCCAGCTCCGTCAGGCGGCGCAATTCGCTCGCCGGCAACTCACGGACGACCCGGGCTTCCTGCCTCGCCAGTTCCAGGTAAGGCAGACGCTCGTCGGGGTGGGTATCCATCGCGGCGCCATCATAGGTACCGACCCCGCGGCTGTAAAGCGGAATCTGTGCCGCAAACGGCACGTAAACGATTAGAATCCCTCGAAATTTCTGGTATCGAGAGGTAGCCGTTGAGCGGACTCATTCTGGCCTCGTCGTCGCGCTACCGGGCCGGGCTGCTGCAGCGCCTCGGACTGGACTTCGACCAGGTGTCGCCGGACGTCGACGAAACTCCCCGGGCCGGCGAGTCGCCCGAGGACCTGGTGCGACGGCTGGCGGCCGACAAGGCCCGCGCCGTCGCCGCACGGCATCCGGGCCGCGTCGTGATCGGCTCCGACCAGATTGCCGTGGCCGGCGGCGAGGTGCTCGGCAAGCCCGGCGACCGGCCCCGGGCCGTCGATCAGCTCACCCGGCTGTCCGGGCAGACCGTCACCTTTCTCACCGGACTCTGCGTGGTCGATGCCGCCGGCGGCGAGCAGCTCGAGCAGGTGTCCACCCAGGTCGTGTTCCGCACCCTGACCGCCGGGGAGATCGAGGACTACGTCGACCGCGAGCGCCCCTTCGACTGCGCCGGCTCCTTCAAGTCCGAGGCCCTCGGCATCGCGCTGTTCGAGGCCGTGCGCTCCGACGATCCCACCGCTCTGATCGGGCTGCCGCTCATCGCCCTGTGCGGCATGCTGGGCAGGGCCGGAATCCGGGTTCTGGCCTGACCGCCGCCGGCCATTCCCCTCAGCCGCCGCCGAGGGCCTCGAACGCCGCCGTCAGCGCCGCCGGCAGCGGCGCCTCGAACCGCCGACGCCGGCCGTCCAGCACCAGCGATATCGACGCCGCGTGCAGGCACAGCCGGTGCACGCCCGCCTCCCGGGCGCCGGCGAGCTGGGCGGGCGTGCTGTACTTCTCGTCGCCGACCACCGGATGGCCGCTGGCCGCGGCGTGCACCCGGATCTGGTGGGTCCGGCCGGTGTGCAGCCGCGCCGTCAGCAGGCTGGCGCCCGGCGCCGACGCCTGGATTTCGATGTCGGTGCGGCTCGGCTTGCCGTCCGCGGCGACCCGCACCCGGCGTTCGCCCTCCGCCGTCAGATATCGGGCCAGCGGCAGCTGCACGGTGCGGATCCGGCGGGGCCAGGCGCCGTGCACCACCACCGTGTAGACCTTGCCCACAGACCGGTCCCGCAGCGCCTGGTGCAGCGCCGCCAGGGTGCGGCGGCGCTTGGCCACCAGCAGGCAGCCCGAGGTGTCCCGGTCCAGCCGGTGAGCGAGCTCCAGGGTGCCCTCCGGACGCAGCCGGCGCAGCGCCTCGATCACCCCGTAGCCGATGCCGCTGCCGCCGTGCACGGCCAGGCCCGAGGGCTTGTCGAGCACCAGCAGATCCTCGTCCTCGAACAGAATGGCCCGTTCCAGGGCATCGAGCACGCCCTGCCCCACCGGCAGCGGGCCGGCTGCCGGGTCCGCCCCGGCCCGACGAACCGGCGGAATCCGGATGGTGTCGCCGGGCTCGAGGCGGTGAGTGGGTTTGACGCGTCCGCCGTTCACCCGTACCTCGCCCTTGCGCAGCATCCGGTAGATGCGGCTCCGCGGCAGCCCTTTCAGCTCGCGCATCAGAAAGTTGTCGATGCGCTGGGGCGCGTCGTCCGCGGCGACCGTCAGATGGCGGACGGCTTCCTCACCGGCCACGGGCGCCCCCAGGGCGGGAAACCCCGCCGGCGGCGCGGTGGGCACCGCTCGCGGACCTGGCCGTAGCGGATCTTTTTAGAGGTTTGAAGCACTTACTGGACACTGCTACTATTCGCCCGCCTTTCTGAGTCTTCCAGACCGAGTTAGGTCCGTTGCCGGTCGCAGGTCGAGGGACTTGCGGCCGGACAAGCAATCCAACGTCACGCAGTCGGACCGACTGCGCGACTTTGTGACTGGGACGCGCCCGAAACATGTGCGGGCGCTTCAGTTGAGCCAACGGTAAGGCGAATTGCATCGAGTTGCCATCGCACCGCCACACGCGGCCCCGCCGGTTCCGACCGACGGGTCCGGGCCGGACCCGGGCGAGCGCACTCGACGAGGCAGACGCAAAGCACGCTGCTGCCCGCGGTTTTTTCGGCGGGCGCAAGCCGTCGCCGCCGGTGCTCCGCTCATCGGAGACCGGCACGGACGGAATCGACATCAGGACGAGAAGGGATATCGCGGCGTTCCGCAGCGGCCGATGGGTACAGACCACCCCGCCACAGCGCGAACCAACGGCGTGTGCGCCGAAGACGCGCGCGAGCGCCGCGACCATCGAACGCTGAACCATCAGCGCTAGACGATAGAAGACGCGAGACAATGGCACAGTGGCGGATCGACGACAGCTCGACCCCCGGCCCCTCCGGCACCGCCGAAGGCCGGGCCGGGCTGCCGCCCGCCACGGCAACCCGCTTCGAAGGGACCGTCCGCCACGCGGCGGTCGCGAAGCGGGCATTCAGGCAACGGCGAACATGAGTTCCGGGCAGACGACGCAACCCGCTTCGAGCAGCCGCCGGCCACAACGGCCGGAGCTGCGCGCGGGCACACGAACACCTGCCCGCTGACGTCGGGGCGCCAGCGCCCTGACCTGCAGCCGCTTCCTGACCGCCACCGGTGCTGCCGACGCCGGACCTCGCGCCATCCCTTCCCTGCCGGTGATCGAATCCGCCCCTGCCCGCACGAGCCTTGCCGTTTACCGGACGCCGAGGGCGTCCTCATTGAAGGATTCGATAACCATGAAACGAATGCTGATCAACGCCACGCAGCCCGAAGAAGTGCGCGTCGCTCTGGTCGACGGCCAGAAGCTCTACGATCTCGACATCGAAAACCGGGACCGCGAGCAGAAGAAAGCCAGCATCTACAAGGCCCGCATCACCCGCGTCGAGCCCAGCCTGGAGGCGGCTTTCGTCGACTTCGGCTCCGAGCGTCACGGCTTTCTGCCCCTCAAGGAGATCGCCCGCCAGTACTTCGACAAGTCGAAGGACAAGTCTTCCGAAGGCGGCCGCACCATGATTCAGGACGTGATCTCCGAAGGCCAGCAGGTGCTGGTCCAGGTCGACAAGGAGGAGCGCGGCACCAAAGGCGCCGCCCTCACCACCTTCATCAGCCTGGCGGGCCGCTACCTCGTGCTGATGCCGAACAATCCCCGGGCCGGCGGCATCTCCCGGCGCATCGAGGGGGACGACCGCGACGAGCTCCGCGAAGCCCTGGCCAAGCTCGAGATCCCCGAGGGCATGGGCGTGATCATCCGCACCGCCGGGGTGGGCCGCAGCGCCGAGGAGCTGCAGTGGGACCTCGACTGGCTGCTGCAGCTCTGGGAAGCCATCCAGAAGGCGGAATCCGAGGAGAAGACGCCGAGCCTCATCTACCAGGAGAACAACGTCATCGTCCGGGCGATCCGCGACAACCTGCGCAAGGACGTCGGCGAGGTGCTCATCGACGGTGAGGAGGCCTACGCCGAAGCGCGCACCTTCATCGAGCAGGTGATGCCCCATTACTCGGACAAGGTGAAGTTCTACGCCGACCCGATTCCGCTGTTCAGCCGCTACCAGATCGAGAGCCAGATCGAGACCGCCTTTCACCACAGCGTCCGGCTGCCGTCCGGCGGCAGCCTGGTGATCGATCCCACCGAAGCGCTGGTGTCCATCGACATCAACTCGGCGCGGGCCACCAAGGGCGCCGACATCGAGGAAACCGCCCTCAACACCAACCTCGAGGCCGCCGAGGAGATCGCCCGCCAGCTCCGGCTGCGCGACGTGGGCGGCCTGATCGTCATCGACTTCATCGACATGTCGAGCAACAAGAATCAGCGCGCCGTCGAGAACAAGATGCGCGAGGCGCTCGACGCCGACCGCGCGCGGGTGCAGGTGGGCCGGATATCCCGGTTCGGCCTGCTGGAGATGTCGCGTCAGCGCCTGCGTCCGTCCCTGGACGAGCTCACCACCGAGGTCTGCCCCCGGTGCAGCGGCCAGGGCAGGATCCGGGACACCCGTTCGCTGGCCCTGGCGATCCTGCGCGTCATGGAGGAGGAAGCGCTCAAGGAACGCAGCTCCATCATCCGCGCCCTGGTGCCGTTGAACATCGCTGCGTTCCTGCTCAACGAGAAGCGGGGCGACGTCTATCAGATCGAGCAGCGCACCGGCACTCATCTGGTCATCGTGCCCAACATCAACCTCGAAACCCCCCAGTACGAGGTGCAACGCATCCGCGACGATCAGGTCGCCGAAGAGGCGGACGCCCCGAGCTACGAGCTGACCGAAGTCGGCGCGCAGCCGGTGGACCTGGAAATGCCCAGGGAGCCGGCGCCGACGGTCCGCAAGGCGGCGGTTCAGGCCCTCGCCCCGCGCCAGCCGGCACCGCAGCCGCGGCGCGAGGAAAGCGCTGAGGCGCCGTCGCAGGCCACGGCCGCTGCGGCCGCACCGGCGGCTCCGGCACCGGCAGGTCCGGCACGGCCGTCGCTGCTGAAGCGGATCTCCGCCACGCTGTTCGGGCCGGGACCGGCCCCGGCGGCGGCGCCGACGACCGAATCCCCCACGCCCGCCGCCGCCCAGGCGCGGCCCGCGGCGGGCGCCCAGGAGAGCGGCGACGCCGACGGTGCGCGCCGGGATCGCCGGCGCAACGGCGAGGAATCGGGCCGGGACGGCCGCGGCGGACGCCGCGGCAACGGTCAGGACGGACGGCGGTCGGCGAAGTCCCGGGAGGACGAAGGCGCCACCGAGGCCCGCCGCGGGCGCGGGCGCCGGCGTCCCGAGGAGGCGGAGGCCGAGCGCGAGTCCGCGGACAACCGCGACGACGCGGGCGGGCGCCCCGACGCCGGCGGCCGTGCCGACCAGAGTGACGACGGTGACCGTTCCTCCCAGGGCCGTTCCCGCCGACGCCGCGGACGGCGCGGGCGCGGTGGCGGCGGCGGCGACTCCGCCGCCGGCGAGAAGCGCAGCGAAGGACGCAGCGACACCCAGGACGACAGCCGCGGCGAACGGCGCGACGACGCCGAGCGGCAGTCCGGCGGCAAGCCCGACGACCTGCCGAAATCCGACGCGGAGATCATTCCGCTGGAGGACCGCCGGCCATCGGCCGAGGCGCTGGCCGCGAGCAAGCGCATGCCGAAACGCGACCGCAGCACCCTGCAGGACGACCGCGGACCGGCTCGACCCCGACCGGCCCCCGCCGCAGCTCGCGCGGACGCCGCGGCAGACGCCACGGCAGAAACGGAGGCGCAGCCGGGCGCTGCCGGCGACACGCCGGCAGCGAGCGAGGCTGCGGCAGACGCGGCGGCCACGGCACGCGGGGCATCCGACACCGGCATGACTTCGGCAGCCACCGATGCGGCCGTCGGAGCCGCCGGCGAATCGACCGCGGAGACCGATCCCACGACGGAGGCTTCCGAAGCCGGCACCGACGCCCCGGCCGTGCGGCCGGCGCCGTCAGCGGAGGCGGAGGCGCCCGCGGCCGAGCCGGCCGCAGACGCCGAGCCGGCCGAGGACCAGCCGGCGCCCGGCGCTGCCGCTGTCGACACGGGGTCCGCGGACTCCGGGCTGGAAGAGCAGCCGGAGCCGGCCGAGGACGAGACCGCCACGGCCTCGTCGGAGCCCAAGCGGGCCTACAACGATCCGCGTGAGGTGCGTCGCCGTCAGCGCGAGGCAGCGCTCAAGGCGGAAGGCGTGGTGTCGGGCAGCGGCGATCAGTCCTGACCGATCACCCGGGGTTCGAGCTCCAGCTCGACCCCGAACCGCCGGTGAACGTCGGCGCGGACCTGCTCGGCCAGTCCGAGTATGTCCCGCGCCCGCGCCGCCCCGGTATTGACGAGTACCAGCGGCTGCCTGCTCCAGACGGCCGCCGGACCGGCGCTGCGTCCCTTCCACCCACATCGATCGATGAGCTGGGCCGCGGACAGCTTGGCCGCGCCGCCCTCCCCGGCACGGACCGTGAGGTCATGGGCGGCCGCCAGCCGGCGTCCCACGTCGGCCGGGACCACCGGATTCTTGAAGAAACTGCCGGCATTGCCGGTCCACCGCGGGTCCGGCAGCTTGCGCCGGCGGACCCTGATCACCGCCTCGGCGACCTGCACCGGTGACGGCGCCTGCCAGCCCAGGCGTTCCAGCTCGAGCAGCAGGTCCGGATAGTCGATCACCGGCGCAGGACGGCGGGACAGCGCCAGGGTCACCTCGACGATGATCCAGCGCCCCTGCTCACCGGACTTGAACACGCTGTCCCGGTAGCCGAACCGGCAGTCGGCGCGGTCGAAGGTCCGCAGCGAGCCGCTGTCGACGTCCATGGCCCGCAACGACACGAACCGGTCCGACAGCTCCACGCCGTACGCACCGATGTTCTGGATCGGCGCCGCGCCCACGGCTCCGGGAATGAGCGCCAGGTTCTCGAGCCCGTACAAACCCCGTCCGAGAGTGCGCCGGACCAGATCGTGCCAGCGCTCCCCGGCGGCCGCGGTGACCAGCACCGAGTCGCCGCTGGGGGTTTCGCTGACGCCCCGGGTACGCATCAGACAGACCAGCCCCGGGATGCGATCGCGCAGCACCACGTTGCTGCCGCCGCCCAGCACGGTCAGCGGCTGGCCGGCCGCCCGGGCCGCCTCCGCCGCCGCCGCCAGCGCCGCCGTGTCGGTGATCACCCGCACGACGTCGGCCCGGGACGGCAGACCCAGGGTGTTGGCCCCCGACAGGTCGACGGGCGGCGCGATCACGTCCCCGTGACCTGGCGGAAGGTCAGGTTGATCCGCTCCCCGACCGGTCTGCGGGTGGGGGGCAGACGGTGCGGACAGCGCCCGTCCAGCACCAGCAGCGAGCCGGCCTCGAGATCGTACCGCCGGGACCGGGTTTCGCCGCCGGCCCGCACGAGGAACCGCCGGGTGGCGCCCAGGCTGACCGACGCCACCCGGTGGCCATGGCCCCGCTCGTCGTCGGTATGCCAGCCCATGTGGTCGTCGCCGTCGCGATAGCGGTTCAGCAGCACGAAGTTGAAGGTCGGGCCCAGAACGGCCGTCAGGCGATCACGGACCTCGGCGAGACGCGCCGGCCAGCCCGTGGTGTGATGATCCCGGCCCGCATAGCGGTAGTTCAGCCCGGGATCGCCATACCAGGCGATCAGCCTGGGCACACGCACCCGCCGCCCGTAGAGATGCAGCCACTCCTCCCGCCAGCAGACGGTCTCGAGCAGCTCGCGGCACAGCCGTTCGGAAACGTCGAGGGGCAGGAACCCCCTCCGGTAGCAGCAGGGTTCAGCGGGCATCGGCGACGAGGCGGCGGACGCGCTCGAGATCCTCGGCGGTATCCACGCCGCCCGGCACCGCGGCGGCTGCCGGAGCGATGCGGATGCCGATGCCGGCCTCGACGAGTCGGAGCTGCTCGAGGGATTCGGCGCGTTCCAGGGTGCCGACCGGCAGCGCCACGAAGCGCGCCAGCGCGGCGAGGCGATAGCCGTAGATGCCGATGTGACGCCACCACGGCGTACCCGCGGGCAGCGGTCCCTGGCGCATGCCGTCGCCGAACGCGTCGCGGGCGTAGGGGATCGGGGCCCTGGAAAAGTAGCGCGCGAAGCCGTCGGCGCCCGCGACCACCTTGACCACGTTGGGATCGAACACCGCGGCCCTGTCGACGATGGGTTCACACAGCGTCGCCACGGCGACCAGCGGGTCGTCGTCGAGAAGCCCCGCCACCTGGGCGATCACTTCCGGGGGAATCAGCGGTTCGTCGCCCTGCACGTTGACGACCACCGTGTCCTGGGGCCATTCCCGGGCGGTGGCAACCTCCATGACGCGGTCCGAGCCGGAAGCGTGATCCGCCCGGGTCATCTGCACGTCGCAGCCCGCCTGCTCGGCCGCCGCGCGCACCCGGTCGTCGTCGGTGGCGATGACCACCTCCGCCGCGCCGGAGCGCAGCGCCCGCCGCACCACGTGCACCACCATCGGCACCCCGTCGATGTCCGCCAGCGGCTTGCCGGGCAGGCGCGACGACCCGAAACGCGCCGGGACCACGACCTTGAAGTCACTCATGATGGAGAATTCCGTGCTTGCGCAGTACCGCCATGATCCGGTCGGCGGCGGCCGCGGGCAACGACACGTCGACCTCCAGCCACCAGACCTCGGCTTCCAGGGACAGCCGGCGCAGCTTCACGGCATCCTTTTCGGTGACCACGACGGCGCGATCGTCGTCGAACACCACCTCGGAGCCGTCGTAGCCATGGTGATCCGGATAGGCGTACACCTCCGCATGGACGCCGGCTCGAGCGAGGGTCGCCGCGAACCGCGCCGGATTGCCGATACCGGCCACGGCGTGCACCGACGGGAACCGCCGGGCGAAAGCGGCCGGCTCCAGCGGCGCGCCGCCGCCGAGCGGGTGAAAACGCACCGGCTGCACGTCCATGCGGACGGCCTCGGGATAGCCTTCTGCAGGGCCGCCGTTGACCACGACCACGTCGACCTGAGCCAGCCGGTCCGGCGGTTCCCGGAGCGGGCCCGCCGGCAGGCAACGGCCGTTGCCCAACCCGCGCTCGCCGTCGACGACGGCGATCTCCACGTCCCTGGCGAGCGCGTAGTGCTGCAGGCCGTCGTCGCTGACGACGATGTCGCAGTCCGACTCCGCGAGCAGGTGGGCGACCGCGGCCGGCCGGTCCGCGCAGACCACGACCGGCGCGCCGCTGCGCGCCGCGAGCAGCGGCGCCTCGTCGCCGACCAGCTCCGGATCGGCGTCGGCCGTCACCGTCACGGGCTGACGGTTGCCGCGCCCGCCGTAGCCGCGGGACACGATGCCGGGCCGGAAGCCCTGATCCGCGAGCCAGCGGCTCAGCCAGACCACCAGCGGCGTCTTGCCGGTGCCGCCCACGGCCACGTTCCCCACCACGACGACCGGCACCGGCGCCCGCCAGGATTTCCGTCTGCCGGTGAGGTAGGCATGGCGCCGGCGCACCGCCGCGCGCCGATAGAGCCAGGACAGCGGCCGCAGCAGGCGCAGCCAGCCGGCGTCCGAGTACCACCCCGCGGTCAGCGGGGAGAGCCGCTCGACCAGGGTGCCTGCGGCGCCGGCCCCCTGGCGGGTGGCCGGTACGGCGGGGACGCGGGGTTCGGCCCGCTTCGCGCCGTCCTCGAACTGGGCGTCGTAGAGCGCCGCGTAGGCGCCCCCACCGGCGAGCAGGGACGCGTGAGTGCCGGACTCGACGATGCGCCCGTCCTCCATCACCAGGATCAGATCGGCGTTCTCGATGGTGGACAGGCGGTGCGCGATGACGATGGTGGTGCGACCACGCATCACTTCTTCCAGCGCCGCCTGGATGTGCCGCTCGGATTCGTTGTCCAGCGCAGACGTGGCCTCGTCGAGGATCAGGATCGGCGCGTCCTTGAGCAGCGCCCGGGCGATCGCCACCCGCTGGCGCTGGCCGCCGGACAGCAGCACGCCGTTGTCGCCCACCACGGTCTGCAGGCCCTCGGGCAGTTCGTCGGTGAACGCGTCGGCATGGGACCGCACCACCGCATCGCGGATCGCCTGGGGGCTGGCGTCCGCCAGCGCTCCGTAGGCGATGTTGCGCTCCAGCGTGTCGTTGAACAGGGTCACCTGCTGCGTCACCAGCGCGATCTGCCGGCGCAGCGACGCCAGCCGGTAGGCGTGCAGCGGCTGACCGTCGAGCAGGATCTCCCCCGCCGTGGGCTCGTAGAAGCGCGGAATCAGGCTGGCCAGCGTGGACTTGCCGCTGCCGGACCGCCCCACCAGGGCCACCGTCTGGCCCGGCTCGATGGTCAGGTCGATGTCCTTGAGCACCGGCAGGTTGCCGCCGGCGCCGCTCTGGCCGTTGCCGCCCGGCGCCGATTCGTAGGCGAAGCTCAGCCCGCGGAACTCGAGCCGGCCTTCGACCCGATCCACGTCGATGGTGCCGTCGTCCGGCTCGAGCGGCTGATCCATCTGGCCGAAGATGTCCTCGGCCGCCGCCAGGCCCCGCTGCAGGCGGGCATTGACCTCGGACAGCTTGCGGATGGGATTCGCCAGCATGGCCGCGAGCCCCAGGAAGGTGACGATCTGGCCGGTGGTGAGGCCGCCGCCGATATCCGGCTGGAACAGCAGCGCGATCAGCAGCGCCAGCGCGCAGACCACGAACACCTGCACTACCTGGGTGCTCGTCACCTTGGTGGCCACCATCTTGAGATTCTGCCGCCGGTTGTACCGGCTGGAGCGATGGAAGCGCTCCTGCTCGTAGCGCTCGCCGCCGAAGATCCGCACCACCCGGTAGCCCGACACGGCCTCGGAGGCGACGTGGGTGACGTCGCCCATGGAATTCTGGATGCGCCGGCTGATGCGCCGGAACCGCCGGCTGGCATGCACCACGACCAGCGCCACCAGCGGCGCCGTGGCGATGAAGATCACCGTCAGCTTCCAGCTCAGAAACAGCATGTAGCCGAGGTAGACGATCACCTTCCCGCCGTCCTGGATGATGGACTTGAGCGCGTCCGTGCCGGTGTCGCGGAGCTGGGCCACGTTGTAGGTCAGGCGCGACACCAGATGCCCCTGGGAGCTCGCGTCGAAGTAGGTGCTGGGCATCTGCAGAAGCTGATCGAATAGCTGAGTGCGGACGTTGTGCACCACGCCGAAGGAGATCTGACTCAGCAGCAGCTCGCCGGAGACCTCGCCGATCGCCCGGGCGAGGGCCGCGGCCAGCATCAGCATGGGGATGCCGTAGACGGCCCGCTCGGCGGTCTGGTCCCAGGAGTCGATGAGATCGCCGAACAGCTTGACGAAAAACGCCTCCGAGGCGCTGCCGACCAGGAAGCCCAGCACCGACAGGAGAAACAGCGGCCAGTAGGGCCGCACGTAGCCGAGCAGGCGCCGGTAGGTGCGCCAGTCCCCGCCCCGGCGCGGCCGGCCAGGAGCCTCGGGCGTCTCCAGCGGCATCGGCGACGCGCTCACCGGCGGGCTACTCTTCGGCTTCCGGCTGGCGGGTGGTGATGCTGATGCGCGACAGCCCGACCCGGCCCGCCGCGTCCATGGCCCGGACCACGGCGGCGTGGGCCGCGTTGGCGTCCGCGGTGATGATCACGCGGGAGTCCGGATCCCGGTCGGCCAGCCGCTCCCGCAGGGCACGGACCAGGGTGTCCATCTCGTTGTTCACCAGCAGGCTCTCGTTGACGGCGTAGTCGCCGCGGCGGTCCACCGTGATCTCGATGACGTCGTCCTCGATCTCCTGCAGCTCGCCGCTCGCCTCAGGCAGATCGATCTTGAGCTGGGTCTCACGAATGAACGTGGTGGACACCATGAAGAAGATGAGCAGCAGGAACACCACGTCGATCAGCGGCGTCAGATCGACGCCGACCTCGTCCCGCCGCTGTCGTCGGAAGTTCATAGCCGGGGCTCTTCCTCCGGGCCGCCCTGGATCATCTCCACCAGCTTCACCGCCTCCTGCTCCATGATGACCATGAGTTCGTCCACGCGGCGCAGGAAGAAGCGGTGGAACATGATGGCCGGAATCGCCACGGACAGCCCCGCCGCCGTGGTGATCAACGCCTGGGAGATGCCACCGGCCAGCACGTTGGCGTTGCCCGCCCCTTCGAGCATCAGGGCGGTGAACACCTTGATCATGCCGACCACGGTGCCCAGCAGGCCGAGCAGCGGCGAGATCGACGCGATCACGCCCAGCGAGGTGAGATAGCGCTCGAGATCGTGGCTCACCTGACCGGCGACCTCCTCCATGGCTTCCTTCATGACCTCCCGGCCCCGGCGCGTGTTGGCGACGCCGGCGGCGAGCACCTGGCCGAGCGGACTGGAGGCCCGCAGGTCACGCAGACGCTGGGAGTCCATCTCGTTGTTCTTGAGGGCGCCCCAGACCTGGGCCAGCAGATTCTTCGGCGTGATGCGGGCCCGCTGCAGGGTCCACAGCCGCTCGACGCTGATGGCCGCGGCGACGATGCTGCACAGCAGGATGGGCACCATGAGCCAGCCGCCGGATTGAACGATCTCCAACATGTTCCGGACTACCTCGTTGCGAATTCCTGATGGGGTGGCCCCGGGGCCACGCGGTGCGCGCGCCGCATGCTACCAGGCGCAGCCCCGGGCGGTGATCGGCCAGACCTCGGTCACCAGCCCGTCACGGCACACCCAGTACCAATCGTAGAGGTTCACGGTGGGATCGCAATGCGGCGTGACGAACCGGGCGCGGCGTCCCAGCAGCGGCTCCTGGGTGGGCGCCCGGAGCAGCAGCACGCCGTGCTCGTCGCCGGCGAACCGGAACTCGGTGTCCGGAACGTCCAGGGGTTCCGGGTTCACCGAGTCCGACGCGAAGGACTTGTATCCGGCGTCGACGGTGACGGCCGCGCCGGTGGGCTGGCTGATGGCCGTCGCCAGCACCGTCAGCGACACCTCGAAATCGTCGAACCACTCTCCCTCGCGCCCGCCGATCAGGCGGTACTCCTGATCCATGAACACGTAGCTGCCGACCTGCAGGTCGGTGATCACCGGCACCGCGCAGTCGATGTCGTAGGTGCCGGTTCCGCCGCCCGTGACGATGCCGGGCGCCAGCCCGGCGTCAGTGAGCCGGCCGACGATGCCGGTCACGCGCTCCCACAGCTTCAGGCTCCGGTCGCGCCGCTCGCCGTGGCCTTTGACGTGCATGACGTGACCGGCGTAGTGCTGCACCCCGCGATACGCGAGGCCGGGGGTGGCGGCCGCCCGCTCGGCCAGCCTCAGAATCGCGTCCCCGTCCCGGTTGCCGGTGCGGCCCATCGCGACGTCCACGTCCACCACCACGCCGAGCTCGCCGGCGCCGCCCGCCGCGGCCGCGCTCAACACGTCCAGCCCGAGCTCGCTGTCCACCACCACGTCGAGCTGCCCGGCCTCCGCCGCCAGCGCTGCGAGCAGGGAGGCCCGGTCCGCCGACACCACCGGCGAGGTGACCAGCACCCGCGGGATGCCCGCGTACACCATGGCCGCGGCCTCGGAGACCTTGGCCGTGCAGATGCCGGCCGCGCCGGCCGCGATCTGCAGCCGGGCGAGCTCGGGGCACTTGTGGGTCTTGGCATGGGGACGGAAGCCCTTGCCGTGACTGCCGAGAAAGTCGGCCATACGCACCAGATTGCGGTCCAGAGCGTCGGCATCGAGCACCAGGGCCGGCGTCGGCAGCTCCGCCAGCGGCACGGGACGGTCGAGCGGTTCGGGAGCCGCCGGCCGGGCCCGGAGTCGTTCGAGGGCAGCGGCGAGCGGGCCGGACGCCCTCATCAGCCCTCCCGGTCCCGGAGTTGCTCGAAGCAGTAGTTGGTGGCGGCGACGTATCCCGCCACGGAGCCGCAGTCGAACCGGCGGCCCTCGAACTTGTACGCCATGACGCAACCGGCCCTGGCCTGGTTGAGGAGCGCGTCGGTGATCTGCAGCTCGCCGTTCTTGCCGGGCTCGGTGGCTTCGAGGATCTCGAAGATGTCGGGCGTCAGAATGTAGCGCCCGATGATGGCCAGGTTGCTCGGCGCGTCTTCCGGCGCCGGTTTCTCCACCATGTCCGTGACCCGGAACAGGCGTTCGCTGATCGCCTCGCCGGCGATGACGCCGTAGGCATGGGTCTGGTCCTTCGGCACCTCCTCGATGGCGACGATGCTGCAGCGGAACTGCTTGTAGAGGCTGACCATCTGATGCAGCACGCCCTGGCGGCTGCCGAAGCACAGGTCGTCCGCGAGCACGACGCCGAACGGTTCGTCGCCGATCAGCGTGCGGCCCTTGAGGATCGCGTCGCCGAGGCCTTTCATCTCGATCTGACGGGTGTAGGAGAAGGTGCAGGTCTCGATCAGCGAGCGGATGCCGTCGAGCGCCTTCTCCTTGCCGGTGCCGGCGATCTGATGCTCCAGCTCGTAGCTGACGTCGAAGTGATCCTCGATGGCGCGCTTGCCCCGGCCGGTGACGAAGCCGATGTCGGTGAGCCCGGCTTCCACGGCCTCCTCGACGCCGTACTGCACCAGCGGCTTGTCGAGCACGGGGAGGATTTCCTTGGGCATGGCCTTGGTGGCCGGGAGAAACCGGGTGCCGTAGCCGGCCACCGGGAAGAGGCATTTCTTGATCATGAAGTCCGTGTCCTTGCGAGGCGTGCCATCAGCCGGCCATGGTAGCGGCCCGGCGACTGCAAACCCGTGAAAGCTTCACAGATCGGCCAGAAACTTTCCACTGGTGCACGGCTGCTGGCTGGCGGCTGCTGCCTGGCAATGGAACGGAGACCGCCTGTCGGGCCGACGTCCGCCAAACCGGCTGGGGCGCCGGCTCTCTATTCTGACCCTACTCCGGCGGCTATTCCGGCGACCCGTGCAGCTCGAATGGCGCCTCGTGCTGATGCTTTGGCGCGTCGTGGGGTTACTTCGGCGCGTCGCCCGACTCGGCGAGCAGGGCCCGCAGGTGACGACAGATGGCGATGCCGGCCCGGGTCTCCTCGGCGGAGCGCTCGGGATATCGCCACATCCCCCGGGACAGCCGCCAGGCCGCCCGCAGGTGCCGCTCGCCGTCACTCGACACGGCCGCCCGCGCGGCCGCCGGCGTGGCCATCGACCGCGCGGCCTGCCGAGGCTCCGCCCGGCCGGCAGCCGCCGGGTCGAGATCCGCGAAGAGAGGCAGTGTCCGGTTGACAGACTCGCTCATGATGACTCGTCCGAAGACTGTTTACCCCGTTATCCCGTTATCCCGTTATCCCGTTATCCCGCTTCCGTTCGATCTCTCGATCTCTCGATCTCTCGATCTCTCGATCTCTCGATCTCTCGATCTCTCGATCTCTCGATCGTACGTCGCCTTGGAATACGGCAGCCAGCATAGCGGATACTGTATATACATACAATACCCGCCTGCCAGCTCGCGGATCACCGGCCGAAGGTGAACTCGCCGTCGTGGAAGCCGATGTGAATCCGGTCGCCCGGACCGAAGTCACCGGCCAGCAGCCGCGACGCCAGCGGATTCTCGATGCGTTTCTGAATCACCCGCTTCAGCGGCCGGGCGCCGTACACCGGGTCGTAGCCCTCTTCCACCAGCGCGTCGGCCGCCTCCGGCGCCAGCACCAGCTCGATCTCCTGATCGGCCAGCCGATGCTCGAGCACGTCGAACTGGATCGTGGCGATCTCCCGGACCTCCTCGCGGGTGAGCGGCTGGAACACCACGATGTCGTCGATCCGATTGACGAACTCCGGCCGGAAGTGCTGGGCGACGACGCCCATCACGGTACTGCGGATCTTGTCCGTGGCCCCCTGCTCGGTGAGGCTCTGAATCGCCTCCGAGCCGAGGTTCGAGGTCATCACCAGCACGGTGTTGCGGAAGTCCACGGTGCGGCCGTGGCCGTCCGTGAGCCGACCGTCGTCGAGCACCTGCAGCAGAATGTTGAAGACGTCGGCATGAGCCTTCTCGATCTCGTCGAGCAGGATCAGCGAGTAGGGCCGGCGGCGAACCCGCTCGGTCAGGTAGCCGCCCTCCTCGTAGCCGACGTAGCCGGGCGGCGCACCGATCAGCCGCGCCACCGAGTGCTTTTCCATGAACTCGGACATGTCGACCCGGATCATCGCTTCCTGGCTGTCGAACAGGACCTCGGCGAGGGCCTTGCACAGCTCGGTCTTGCCGACGCCGGTCGGGCCGAGAAACATGAACGAGCCGTTGGGGCGGTTGGGATCCGACAGCCCCGCCCGCGACCGGCGTACGGCCTCGGCCACGGCCCGGACCGCCTCCTCCTGCCCGACGACCCGCCGGTGCAGCTCGTCTTCGAGCCGGAGCAGCTTCTCCTTCTCTCCCTCGAGCAGCTTGGCGATGGGAATGCCCGTCCACTTGGAGACCACCTCGGCGATCTCCTCCTCGGTCACGCTGTTGCGCAACAGCTGCCGCGGCTCCGCCCCACCGTCCGAGCCGGCCTCGGCGAGCTGCTTTTCCAGCTCGGGAATGCGGCCGTACTGCAGCTCCGACATCCGGGTCAGATCACCGGCCCGGCGCGCTGCCTCGAACTCGAGCCGGGCCGCGTCGAGCTCTTCCTTGATCTCCTGGTTGCCCCGCAGGGACGCTTTCTCCGCGGTCCAGATCTCCTCGAGATCGGCGTACTCCTTCTCCACCGATTCGATGGTCTCTTCGAGAATCTGCAGGCGCTTTCTGCTGGCGTCGTCGCTCTCGTGCTTGAGCGCTTCGGCCTCCATCTTGAGCTGAATCAGCCGGCGCTCCAGGCGATCCATGGACTCGGGCTTGGAGTCCATCTCCATGCGGATGCGGCTGGCGGCCTCGTCGATCAGGTCGATGGCCTTGTCGGG
>DLCH01000035.1:36471-85148 GCA_002480525.1 Gammaproteobacteria bacterium UBA7803
TCGTCGATCAGGTCGATGGCCTTGTCGGGAAGCTGGCGGTCGGTGATGTAGCGATGGGACAGGCGGGTCGCCGCGACGACCGCCGGGTCCGTGATGTCCACGCCGTGGTGGAGCTCGTAGCGTTCCTTCAGGCCCCGCAGAATGGCGATGGTGTCCTCGACGCTGGGCTCGTCGACGATGACCTTCTGGAACCGCCGCTCCAGCGCGGCATCCTTCTCGATGTGCTGGCGGTACTCGTCCAGGGTGGTCGCGCCGACGCAGTGCAGCTCGCCGCGGGCGAGCGCGGGCTTGAGCATGTTGCCCGCGTCCATGGCGCCCTCGGCCTTGCCCGCGCCGACCATGGTGTGGATCTCGTCGATGAACAGGATGATGTTGCCTTCCTGCTTCGACAGCTCGTTCAGCACCGCCTTGAGACGCTCCTCGAACTCGCCGCGGAACTTCGCGCCCGCGATCAGCGCGCCCATGTCGAGCGCCAGGATCCGCTTGTTCTTCAGTCCCTCGGGCACCTCGCCGTTGAGGATCCGCTGGGCCAGGCCCTCGACGATGGCGGTCTTGCCCACCCCGGGCTCGCCGATCAGCACGGGGTTGTTCTTGGTGCGCCGCTGCAGCACCTGAATGGTCCGGCGGATCTCGTCGTCGCGGCCGATCACCGGGTCGAGCTTGCCTGCCTCGGCCCGGGCGGTGAGATCCACCGTGTACTTGTCCAGCGCCTCGCGCGCTTCCTCCGCATTGGGATCCGACACCGTCTCGCCACTCCGCGTCACGTCCACCACCTGTTTGAGAGCCTGTTCTTCGACACCGGACTGCTTGAGCACACCGGCTACCGTGGAATCGCCGAACATCGCCAGCAGCACCTGCTCCGTGGACAGATAGCTGTCGCCGGCCTGCTGTGCCAGCCGGTCCGCCATGTTCAGCACCCGCGCGAGGCCCTGTCCGACGCTGATTTCGCCGGTCGGCTTGCCCAGCGTGGGCAGACGCGTCAGCGCTTCGGCGATGGCGCCGCGCAGTGCCTCGGCCTTGCCGCCCGCCCGTATCAGCATGGGCAGCACCGAGCCGTCCCGCTGCTCCACCAGCACGGACAGCAGGTGGATGGTTTCGACGGCACTGTGATCCTTGCCCAGAGCCAGCGACTGCGCATCGCTCAGCGCGTTCTGCAGGCGGCTCGTCATCTTGTCCAGACGCATGGCGCTTTTCCGTTATCCGACTGCTGCTACAATGCGGCCGACGCGAGCGATTTCAAGCCGGTCGACGTGCATGCCGGCGCCTCCGCGCGGCCTCGGCCGCGACGACTCATCACGACCCGCGGGGCCCGATGGAGCAACGACGCTTTCCACGCATCCAGCTGCCACTGCTGGTGGAGCTGAAGCACCCTTCTCTGGGGGCCCGTCGCTGCATCGCCAGAGACATATCCGAGGGCGGCGTGTTCGTCCATACGGAGAACCCGCAGATCAAGCCCGGCGCCATGGTCAAGGTCACCCTGCAGAACACCCTGGCCGTCGAGTCCCAGCCCACCCCGACCGTCGACATGGAAGTCAAACGGACCGAGGAAGACGGACTGGCCCTGGCGTTCACCAACGTCACCGGCCGCCACCTGTGGCAGAGCGTCGAGCGGCTGCGCACGGAACTCGCAATCGGACAGGACTACTTCCAGGTGCATCTGAACGCCCTGGTCGTCAATGACGCGGGCGCCCTGCTGCTCGCGCAGCAGCACGGCAAGTGGACCTTTCCGGCGACGTTCCTGGAAGTGGGCCAGGACTGGCGGGACGCCGTCCGGCGCTATCTCGGTGACAGCCTCGGCGTGGCGGTGAGCGGTTTCGGCGGCATCCTGGCCATGAACTCCGTCGGCCTGCCGGAGCTGCCCGAGGCCGCCGTGCTGGACGTCTTCGTGGAGGTCCATGCCACCGGCAGCGCGGCCCGGCCGTCCAAGGACAGCCGCTACCGGAGCGTGCGCTGGACGGACCGCCGGCGCGACGTCGAGGAGTCGACCTTCGCCACCGAACAGGTCCGCGACCTGGCCGATGCCACCCTCAAGCGCCTGATCCGCGACGAGGGCGGCGAGTGATCCTCAGCGAGTTCGACCCGGAGCGCGCCGAAGGCCGCATCGTGCTGCGCCCGAACCAGTCCTGGACCTGGCGCGCCAACACCCTGCTGGTGGGCACCCTGATGGCGGTCTCGGGTTCCATCGCGACGGTGTACGCCTATCACGGCATGTGGCTGATCCTGCCGTTCACGTTCATCGAGATGTCGTTTCTGCTCGCCTGTCTGTACTACTGCGTCCGGCGCACGCACCTCCAGGAGGTATTGACCTTCTCCCCCGAGCACCTGCTGTTCGAGCGCGGCATCGGCCAGCCCGAGGAGCGGCGGCGCTTCGAACGGTTCTACGCACGCTTCTTCGTGCGCCCGCCCCGGCATGCGTGGTATCGCAAACGCATCGCGCTGCGCTGCCGCGGCGAGGAACTCGAGATCGGCGGATTTCTGACGGGGGACGAGCGCGACGACCTCGTCGCGGTGCTCAAGGACATGATCGACCGTCTCGATCAGCTGGCACCCGGCGCCGGGGTCCAGGCCGCCCGCCAGTAGGGCAGCCGGTCCCGCCGCCACCGGACCACCCGATCCGGTGAGCGGCTGTTCCAGACCAGCGCCCCATCCCATCCGGTTCGATGCAGCCTTGCACCGACGGCCCGATAACGCATCGTCACCGCCGCGTGCGGATGGCCGAAGCGGTTGTTGCGCCCGACGCTGACGAACACCCGCTGCGGCCGCAGCACGCGCACGAACGCCCGGCTCGACGACGACCGGCTGCCATGATGCGGCGCGAACAGCAGGTCCAGCGGAGCCATCGGCGCCAGGGTGCGGATCAGCCGGGCCTCCACGGCAACGCCGACGTCGCCGGCGATCAGCATCCGCGCCCGTCCGTCGTCCACCAGGAGCACGCAGGAGCGGTCGTTGTCACTGGCGCGCCGGGGGCGCGGCACACGCAGCAGCCGGAAGTCGACCCCGTCCCAGCGCCAGCGGCGGCCGTGGCAGGCGCCGTCCGCCACCAGGCTGCCGTCGCCGCCGGACCAGATCCGACGGGGAGCGAGCGCCCGGATGACCGCACCGGCACCGCCGACATGGTCGACGTCGGCGTGGCTCAGAATCAGCAGGTCCAGGGGGCGTCGCCCGAGCCTCGACAGACTGGGCACGACGACTCCTGCGCCGGTGTCGAGCCCGGCGGGATGCGCGGGGCCCGCATCGAACAGCAGCCGGTGGCGGCGGGTCTCCACCACCACCGCGCTGCCCTGCCCCACGTCCAGAGCCGTGACCCGGAACGCGCCCCAGGGGATGGCGGTGCCGGCCGGGGCCAGAAACAGCAGGACGGCGAGCCCGACGGCCGGCAGATGCCGGCGCGCCACACCCAGCCACAACAGAACGGTTCCGGCCTGAGCCAGGGCCAGTGCGCCGCCTCCGGCCGCGACCGGGGGCGGCTCGACCGCGGCGAGTCGGTCGATCCAGCCGATGGTCAGGGCCACGGCTCCGTCGGCGACCGCCAGGACGGCCCCGGCGCCGGCCTCCCACACCGGGCTCAGCGCCAGCCCCAGGAACAGGCCCGGGACGACCACCAGCCCCACCAGCGGCACGGCCAGCAGGTTGGCCGGCACGGACAGCCAGGGCACGGTCCCGGTGAGCGCCGCCACCGCCGGCAGCAGACCGACGCTGAGACCGAGCTGCACCTGCGCCAGACGGCGCAGGGGGCCGCCGCCGGAACCGAGCACCAGCAGCAGCATGCCCACCGCCGCGAAGGACAGCCAGAACCCGAGCCGGTGCACGGCCAGCGGCTCGAGCAGCAGCAGGACCGCCAGCGCCGCCAGCAGCAGCGGCCCCGCCGAGCTGCGCCGCCCGCCGGCCAGCAGCCACAGCACGGCGGCGCTCATGAGCGCCGCCCGCAGCGCCGGCAGTTCGCCCTCGGCGAGCAGCAGGTAGGCCGAAGCGAGCGCCGTGCCGCCGGCGCAGCCGGCCCGGCGGGCATCCAGCCGCAGCAGCAGCGGCGGCCACAGCCGGACCACGGCGCCCCCGACCAGGAAACCCAGGGACGCCGCGAGGGACACGTGCAGTCCGGAGATCACCAGCAGATGCACGGTGCCGGTGCGGCGCAGCGACTCCCAGAGCCCGTCGCCGACGGCGTCACCATGCCCGAGCAGCAGTGCCCGGGCGACGCCCGGGTGGTTCAGCCCGGCACCCTCGAGCACGCCGGCGGCCGCCGACCGCAGCCGCGCCAGCGGACCCGCCGCCGCAGCCCGCCGGCGTTCACCGGCGCGCACCCAGCCGCTGCCGTCGAGGCGCCGCCCGAGCTGCCACCGCTCGACGTCGAAGCCGGCGGGATTGGCGAAACCCCAGGGGCCCCGCAGCGACGCCCGCAGGCGCCAGACCTCACCCTCGGCGAGGGGCGGTCCGGCTATCCAGCCGAGGCGCAGGCGGCGGCCGCCGACCGGCCCCGGTCCCGCCAGCACGCGCACCTCGAAACGCACGCCAGGCTCGCCGCCGAACCCCTCGATGGGCTGGGGGCGGCCCGTCACCAGGCCGACCAGCACGACGTCGTCCCGCTGTTCCGGCCCCAGGCGGGAGGCCAGCGCCCGGTCGTGAGCGGCGGCGCTCCAGGCCAGCCCGGCGAGCGCGCCGATCAGCAGCGCCGGCGGTCGGACGGCCCGTCGGCAGCGGGCCGCGCACCCTGCCACCGCGACGCCTCCCAGACCCCACGCCGCGGCCAGCGCCACCACACCCGGCAGTTCCGGCCCCCCGGGCCACGGCAACCCCAGGCACAGACCGCCGGCACAGAACCCGATCAGCAGGCGCTGGATATACGGCATTCGGGGTCACCGTGCATAATGCCGTTTATGCCGAGAAACTTTCTTCGACGGCATCTGCCGACGCCCGCTTCGGTCCGTGCGCACAGGGCGCTGCGGCCCGTGAGCCATTGGCTGAACGAACCCGAGCTGTGGCACCTGCACCGCCGCAGCGTGGCCGGCGCCACCTTCATTGGCCTGTTCTGCGCCTTTCTGCCGGTGCCGTTTCAGATGCTCGTCGCTGCCGTGCTGGCGGTGCTGTCACGCTGCAACCTGCCCATCGCCGTGGTGCTGGTGTGGATCACCAACCCGCTGACCATGACGCCCATCTTCTACTTCGCCTATCGCCTCGGGGCATGGCTTCTGGACCGGCAGATCGAGGTCGGCACCATCCGCATGAGCTGGGAATGGCTCGGCGCGCACATCGGCGAGATCGGCTGGCCGCTGCTGTTCGGATCACTGGTCTGCGGCTGGGTCGCCGGTGTGACGGGCATGGTGATCGTCCGGGTGGCGTGGCGGCTGCACGTGCTGCGGCGCTGGAAATCCCGCAGGGAAGCCCGGCGCGCGGCCCGCTCCGACGCCGCCTGAAGAACCGGGCCAAGCGCCCGGCCCGGTCAGCCGTGGAGACCGGCGATGGGGTTGAGTGCGGCGGCGCGCCGTGCCGGCAGCCAGGCGGACAACAGGCACAGAACACCGGAAACGGCGCCGATGACCACCAGGTCCCCGGTCTGAACCACCGACGGCACCTCGACGAAGTACGTGCCTTCCAGCAGACGGAACCCCAGCCACCCCTCCACCGAGGCGATCAGCGCGCCGATGTGGCGGGCGACCACCACGCCGGCCGCGAGGCCGACGCCGATGCCCACCGCCGAGATCACCACCCCCTGCAGCAGGAATATGCGCAGGATCGTACCGTCGCGGGCACCCATGGTGCGCAGGATCGCGATGTCGGCGCGCTTGTCGTTCACCGCCATGGACTGGCCGGAAACGATGTTGAATGCGGCGACGGCGACGACCATCAGCAGGATCAGGAACATCATCAGCTTCTCCAGCCGGACCGCCTGGAACAGGTCGCCGTACTGGTCCGCCCAGCTCGACACCTGCCAGCCCGGGTGCTCGCGGGCCAGCGAAGCCGCGACGCCGGCCGCGATGAGCGGGTCGTCGAGGGTCACCCGGACGCCGACCTGGCCCAGGCTGTCGAGCCCGAGTTCCGCCAGCTCCGCCATGGGCACCACCACCAGGGTGTAATCCAGCTCGGCGCCCACCTCGAACACGCCGGCGAGCTGAAACCGCAGCAGCCGCGGCGTGACGCCGGCCTCGCCGGGCTGGCTCAGCACCAGGGTGACGCTGTCGCCGGGCAGCAGCCCGAGATGGGTCGCCAGGGGCGCGCCCATCAGCAGGCCCCTGGGCGCGTCGAGCATGCCTTCCAGGGTGCCGAAGCGCATGCCCGATTCGATCGTCGTCAGGGCCCCGAGCGCGCTCCGGTCGACGCCGTAGACGCTCACCGGGTTCACCGCCCCCCCGGCCGTCGCCATGCCGGCGCCGACGAAGAAGTTGTACACCGACTGGACCCGGGGCCGTGCCGCCAGCGCTTCGACCTCGGAGTCGTCGACGCGCAGGCCCTCGACCATCACGTGGGGCACGGTGCCGAGTATCCGCTGGCGCAGCTCCGCGTCGAACCCGTTCATGACGCTCACCACCACCGTCAGCACCAGCACGCCCAGGGTCAGCCCGGCCATGGACACCCGGGTGATGAAGGCAGCGAACTCGCGGCGCCGGGTGCGCACGTAGCGCCAGGCGATCCACCAGGCCACCGAACCGGAGCGCCCCGGCGGCACGGCTTGCGGCGGCCTGCTCACTGGACCCGGCCGTCCACCAGCTTCACCACACGGTGCACCTGATCGAGCAGCCCCTCGTCATGGGTGACGATCACGAACCCCACCCCCTCGGCGTCGCTCAGCTCGCACATCAGGCGGAACACCTGCTCGGCGTTGTCGCGGTCCAGATTGCCGGTGGGCTCGTCCGCCAGCACCACCAGCGGCGCGCCGACCAGCGCGCGCGCCACGGCGACCCGCTGACGCTCACCGCCGGACAGCGCCATGGGGCGATGGGCGAGACGCTCGCCGAGCCCCACCGACTCCAGCACCGCCCGGGCCCGCTCGCGCGCCGTGGCGGCGTCCACGCCCCGCAGCCGCAGGGGCATGGCCGCATTCTCCAGGGCGCTGAATTCCGGCAGCAGATGATGCATCTGGTAGACGAAACCCATGAGCCGGTTGCGCAGCCGCGCGCGCGTCGCCGGGCTCGCCCCGGTCATGCGCTCACCGCCCACCAGCACCTCCCCGGAATCGGGGTCGTCAAGACCGGCCAGCAGATGCAGCAGCGTGCTCTTGCCGGAGCCGGACCGGCCGATCACGGCGACCCGCTCACCGGGGTTCACCGTCAGGTCCACCCCCCGCAGGACGTCGACCCGATCGGGTCCCTGGGAGAAGGACTTGCACAGTCCGCGGGCGATCAGGACGGGCTCACTCATGGGCGAGAATCCTCGACGGCGCCAGGGTCGCGGCCCGCCACGCCGGGTACAGGGTGCTGGCGACCGCCAGCAGCAGCGCGACGGCGACGATGCCGGTGAGGTCGTCGGGGCGCACCTCCACCGGCAGATAGGTGACGAAATACTGGTTCATGAGGTCGAGCTCCAGACTGCGGGAGACCCAGGCGTAGAGTGCCGGCAGGCCCAGGGCGATCAGGGTGCCGAGCAGCGCCCCCAGGGCGATACCGGTGCCGCCCAGCAGCAGACCGAGCAGCACGAAGGCACCGACCACCGTAGCCGAGCCCGCGCCCAGGGTCCGCAGGATCGCGACGTCGCCGCTGCGCTGGTTCACCACCATCACCAGGGTGGACACGAGGTTGAACGCGGCCACGGCCACCAGGAACGACAGCAGCACGAACATGGTGCTCTTCTGCACGCCGATCGCCCGGTAGAGATTGCCGTGAGTGCGCATCCAGCTCCGCGCCGTGACGCGCTCCCGGCCGAGCCGGCTCACCGCCGCGCCCGCCACCGCGTCGGCCGCGAACAGATCGTCGAGCCGGAGCTGATAACCGTGAATGCGCTCACCGAGCCGGAACAGCCTGGCGGCGTCGCTGAGGTGCACGTACGCGGCCCGGCCGTCGACCTCCGAGCGGGACCGCAGGATGCCGCTCACCCGGAAGCGCTTCTGCCTGGGAAACAGTCCGGCCGGGGTCACCGTCGCCGCCGGCAGCACCAGGGTCACGTCGTCCCCGATGGCGACGTCGAGGCGCTGGGCAACGCCGGCGCCGAGGACTACCTGGAACGCCCCCGGCTCGAGCCGGCCGCCGGTGAGGTAGCGCTCATAGTCGGACACCGCGGGATAGCTGTCCGGCTCGATGCCGAGGATGGTGATGCCGGCGACCTGGTCCGCCACCGCCGCGAGCCCGGCGCCCTGCACGATGGGCGCCACGCCGACCACGCCGCGGATGCCGGCGAGGGCGTCGACGTCGCCGGGGCTGCGGGCCAGCGGCGAGCGGCCGTACACGGTCAGGTGCGGCAGCACGCCGAACACCCGGCGCTCGAGCTCGCGCTCGAAGCCGTTCACCACCGATACCACCACGACCAGCACGGCCACGGACAGCACCAGGCCACTCACGGCGACCAGGCTGATGAACGACAGCGAACTGCGGCGGGAGAAGGCGTAGCGCGCCCCCAGGGCAACTATCAGCGCGGGATTCACGGAACCTGCTTCGGCGCGAAAGCGGCGATGGTAGCACGCACACCGGATGGGGCGCGGGTGCAGCGCGGGTGCAGCGCGGGGACCGCGCCGACGCAGAGCGGGTACCGCGGCGCCGCCCGACGACGGCAGCCTGGGCAGCCCCTCCCGGGCATTCGGAGTACACTCGACCCATGACCGACGACAACCGCCGCAGCACGGTCCGGCGTCAGGCCGAGCTGCCCTTCGACTGGCGCCCCATGGCCGGCGACCCGGACCTTCCGGCCGCGGTGCGCGCGCTGGCGCTGCCGCCCGGCATCGCGCTCCAGGCGGACCTGGCCGACGCGGACGCCAGCATAGAGCGCGCCCTCGGAGCGGTCGACGACCGCGCCGTCGCCGAGGCGCTGCGGGCGGTCGCGGCGAAGGTCTCGCTGGTGGCCGACGCGGTGCTGGCCGAGGTGCCCGTCCCGGCTCCGCGCCCGCTGGCGCTGTCCGCCGAGGGGGTGGGGTTCGTCGACGATCAGCCCGTCGACGAAGGCAGCGCCATCGCCGTCCATCTGATCCTGCCTCCCGGGCGGCACGTCGTCTGCGCCGCCGAGGTCACCCGCTGCGAGGCGGCCGGCGCGCACTGGCGGATCGGTGCGTCGTTCCGCGGACTCGACGCCGCGACCGCGCGGGCCCTGACCCGTTTCACGATCCGCAGGGACACGGACTGACCGGCCCCGGCGGGCGGCACGGTCGACAGCCCGTCAGCCGGCGCTGACTGCGGCGCCCTGAGCGATCCGGCCCACCGCGTCCAGCGCCGCGATGCGGAAGGCTTCGCCATAGGTGGGAAAGTTGAAGACGTTGTCGATGAACACCGACACGTCGGCGCCGTGAATCAGGGCCATCTGGCCCATGTGAACCAGCTCCGTCGCCTGGGCGCCACAGGCATGCACCCCGAGCAGACGCCCGTCCCCGCCGACGATCAGCTTGAGAAAGCCGTCCTGGGCGTCGGCGATGTGGGCCCGGGCCACCTCCTCGAACGAGGCCATCCCGGTGACCACGCCGTCACCGGCGAGCCGGGCCTCGGCCTCGGTCATGCCGACGCTGGCGAGCTCCGGGACGGCGTAGATGCCGGTGGGCAGAAACCGGCTGCCGCTGCCGGGATCCGTGCCGAGCATGTGGCACGCCGCGCGCCGGCCCTGCTCCATCGAGGCGGACGCCAGCGCCGGCGGTCCCACCACGTCCCCTGCGGCGTAGACGTGGGGAACGGCGGTCTGGCCGTGCTCGTTGACGGCGACGAGTCCCCGGTCGTTCAGGGTCACGCCGGCGTGCTCCAGGTCCAGACCCGCCACCTGGGCGACCCGGCCCAGCGCGCACAGCACCTTGTCGCTGCACAGCGCCCGACCGTCCGCCAGCTCGGTGACGACGCCGCTGACGCCGTCGAAGCGGGTGCCGGTGACCGAGGCGCCGCCGACGAATTCGCCGCCCATGGCGACGAACCGCTCGACGAAGCGGTCGACCAGGGCCGGCTCGAGAAAGCCGAGCGGCGCCGCCGAGCGGTCGACGAGGGTGACCCGGACACCCAGCAGCGCGAACACGGACGCGTACTCGCAGGCCACCACGCCACCGCCGAGAACCACCAGGGACCGGGGCAGGTACGCCAGCGACAGCACCGAGTCGCTGTCGTAGACGTGCTCGTGGTCGACGGCGATGTGCGGCAGCCGGCGGGGCACCGATCCCGTCGCCACGACCACCCGGGCCGCGGTCAGCGAGCCGGTTCCACCGCCCGGCGACCGGACCTCCAGGGTGTGCGGGTCCCGGAAGCGGGCGCGGCCGTGAATCACCGTCACCCCGCTGCGTTCGAGCTGACGCGACATGTAGCGGTCGTGGGCGGCGACGACGTCGCCGACCTCGCCGATCAGGTCCGCCACCGACACGCTGGCTTCCACGGCGGACAGACCGCCGCCGAGCACCCGGCGGACGGCCCGCTCGCGCAGCGCCTTGCTGGGTATGGTGCCGTGGTGCACGCAGGCGCCGCCGACCTCGCGCCGCTGCTCGCACAGCGCCACCCGCAGGCCGCCACGGGCGGCATGGGTCGCCGCGTGCAGGCCCGCCGGTCCCGAGCCGATCACCACCAGATCGAAGGCCTGCGAAAACGCCACGGCGTCAGACCACCATGGCGTCGAGCACGTCCCGGATCGCCTGCTGCTGCTGCACCAGCGCGTCGACGTCCTCGGGATAGAGATTGAGCCGCACCAGCCACGGCAGATCGAAAGCGGCCTGGGGATCGATCTCGCCTTCCGCCGCGAGGCGCGCCAGGGCGACGCCGGCCGAGGCCACCAGCACGCTGGACGCGTGGCCGCCGGCCCGGTCGGGGTCGTCGAGATGCTCGACCGTCGCCACCACGGCTTCCGGCAGGGCCCAGGCGCGCGCCAGGCGCGCCCCGGCGCAGGGCCCGAGGCTGCCGGTGATGGACGCCACGTCGGCTTCCGCGAGCCCCGGGGCAATGCGCCCGAGGGCATGCAGCAGCAGCGGGGTGCCCAGATCGTGCAGCAGCCCGCACAGGTAGGCGATCTCGACGTTGCGGCGGGCGCTCCGGGCGACCTCCCGGGACCACAGCGCCGCAGCCAGGGACCGGCGCCAGGCCGCATCCGCGAGGGACTGGTAGGGACCGTCCGCGAGCAGCGCGCCCTTCAGCGAGGCGGACAGGGCGATCTCACGGACCCGGGGCATGCCCAGCCGCGCGATGGCCTGCTGCAGGGCGACGATCTCGCTGGCGCCGCGGAACGCCGGGGAATTGACGATGCGCAGGACGTGGCTGGCCAGGCTCTGATCCTGCCGAATCAGCTCCGCGAGCCGCGCCGCGTCACTGTGCTCGTCCACCGAGGAGGCGATCACCTCGGCAGCGACACCCGGCAGCAGCGGCATGGCCAGCGCCTCGCGGTCGAGCTCGCCGCGCAAAGCGTCCAGGGCCGCCGCGGCGTCCATGCAGGGGGCGGATTCTCGGATCACGTCGTTCCATCGCCTTCGGGTCTGCGTTAAGCATAGACGAGGGGAACGGCGGCATTCGGGACGGGTGCCGCAGCGCGCAGGGTCCGCGGCGTGATCGGTGCCCGTGTCGGGCCCGGAGCGGCCTCAGAGGGTGCGGACGTCGTCCCGGTCGCGGCGGGTGGCATCCTCGCCGAGGGTCGTGGCTTCCGCCTGGGCGGCGGTGACGCGCATCGGCCGCCGGTCGGCGGACTCGCAGGCCCGGGGATCACCGCCGCAGACCTCGCAGCCCGTGTCGAGACCAAGCGCCTTCATGCCGCCGCAGCTCCCGGCGATGGGCTTGCGGCCCATCATCACGCCCACCGACATGCCGGCGACGATGACGAGCATGAAGAAGAATGCGAGGACGACGGTCACGACGGAACCTCCAGGTTCGTTGTCGGGTGAATGGCCGGTGCTGACGGATTCGGCAGCGTCCGCGGCCGGGAGTTCCCGTCAATCCGCGAGCAGCCGCTCGAAGGCGGGAGTATAGCGTTCCCGGAAGCCGTTTTCCCGCCGCTCGATGAACAGGGCAGCGAGGCCGGCCCGCTCCGCGAAGGCCGGACCGTCCTCGGGGCCGAGCACGTTCAGCAGCGTGGCGTAGCCGTCGGCCCACATCGCCGAGTCGTGCACCACGCTCACCGACGCGAGGGTGTGATCCACCGGCCGGCCGGTGCGCGGGTCGATGGTGTGGGAATAGCGGTGGCCGTCGGATTCGAGGAAGTTGCGGTAATCCCCCGACGTGGCCACCGCCGCGTCCTCCAGGGTGATCACCCGCTGCACCGAGCCCATCTGCGCCGGGTCGGGCACTTCGATGCCGATCCGCCACGGCCGCCCGGAAGGGCTGAGCCCCCGCCCGCGCACCTCGCCGCCGACGTCCACCAGCAGCGCGTCGCAGCCGGCCTCGTCGAGGCGCGCCACCACGCGATCCACGCCGTGCCCCTTGGCAATCGCCGACAGGTCGACGTACAGCGGGCGCGCCTTGCGCACCCCCGGCGGCTCGCGCCGCACGTCCAGGTGGCGGTGACCGATCCCGGCCAGGGTATCCGCGACCACGGCGTCGGCGGGCGGGGCGGTGGCACCGTCCGGGCCGAACCCCCAGAGATTGACCAGCGGCCCCACCGTCACGTCGAAGGCGCCGCCCGATTCCCGGGACAGGGTGTCCGCCGCCGCCAGCACCTCGGCCAGCGCGGCGGACACGGGAAACCACTCGCCCGGCGGCGCGCTGTTGAAGCGCGACAGCTCGGAGTCGGGCAGATAGGTCGACATCTCGGCATTGACCTGCCGCAGCGTGGCCTCGACGGCCGGTCCCACGTCGACGGGGCAACGGGCGGTCACCTGGTAGTAGGTGCCCATGGTGTCGCCACCGTGGCGCTGGTACCCGGGCTGCTCGCCACAGCCCGCCAGGACGGCCAGGGCGGCGCAGAGCAGCAGGACCCGGGCCCGCTGACGACATTCTGACGCTGGCGCCGGCATGCGCCGTCGGATTCCCGGCACGTCTTACATCTTCCACACAATCGGACGGGCCCACGATACCACCGCGCACCCGCGGCGGCGCACAATCCCCTGCAACGACACAAGGCGCAGCGGCCGGGGGCCGGGCGGCGCATCAGAGCGGTCGGGGGACCGCTGGTGTGACGAGACCGACAAGCGCCGACAGATACCGAAACGAACACGTCTTCAGGAGTCACGTGTGAAACGCCTCACGCTCGACAACCGCACGGAGGTCCTGCCGGCCCTGCACCGGCGCAGCGTCACGCCCGTCGCCGGGGCCGTCCGGCCCGAACCCCGGGTCACCTTCGATCAGCGCGCAACCCGGCTGGTCCGCTACCCGGTCGAGGAATCGCTGGCGCGCTCGCGCCCGCTGGGGCCGTGGCGCGGGCAGTTCCTGGACATCGAGGTCTGAACCGACCCGACGGCGGCCCCCGGCGGGGCTGGCATTCCGCCGTCCGTGACCGGATCATGTCGGCCCCATGGCGAACATCATGCTGCTCAGACACGGCCAGATCCGGGCCAACCGCCAGGGCCGCTGGCACGGTTCCACCGACAGTCCGCTGACCTGGCGCGGCCGGCGCCAGGCACGCCGCACCGCACGCCATCTGGCCGGCGCGGCACCGCGCGTCGAAGCCATCTACTCGAGCCCGTTGTCGCGTTGCCGGGATACCGCGGGCGCGATCGCCCAGGCCCTGTCGCTGGAAGTCGAGGTGCACGACGGCCTGCGGGAATACGCCCTTGGCGACTGGGAGAACGAACGTTTCCACGACCTGGCCGGCCGCTATCAGTTCATCCAGACGGCCACCCGGGATCACGACTTCACGCCACCCGGCGGCGGCGAGTCGCTGCGCCAGGTCGCCGCGCGGATCGTTCCGGCGATTCAGCAGATTCACGAGCGGCACCCCGGGGACGAGCGGGTGCTGATCGTCAGCCACGGCGCCGCCCTCGCCGTCGCGCTGGGCGCTCTCATCGACGGCGATCCGGGCTGCTGGACGCGCTACCACTTCGCCAACTGCAGCCTCACTGAGCTGGTGCTTTCGCCGGCGCCCTACGTTAATTTCTTCAATCAGACCCAACACCTTTGACATTTCCCGGGGGGAGAACCACATGCCGGAATACTGCAGCATCGAACGGGACGGGCACGTCTTCATCGTCACCATGGAGCGGCCGGAGCGCCTCAACGCGCTGCATCCGCCGGCCAACATCGAGCTCGGCGAGGTGTTCGACGAGTTCGCCGCGGACGACGACGCCTGGGTGGCCATCATCACGGGCCGCGGACGGGGCTTCAGCGCCGGCAACGACCTGCGGTATCAGGCCGAAGGCGGCGAGCGCCTCGCCATGCCCCGCGGATTCGGCGGCCTCACCTCACGTTTCGACCTGACCAAGCCGGTGATCGCCGCGGTCAACGGCGTCGCCATGGGCGGCGGCTTCGAGATCGCCCTGGCCTGCGACCTGATCATCGCCGCGGAATCGGCGACCTTCGCCCTGCCGGAGCCCAAGGTCGGCCTGGCCGCGCTGGCGGGCGGCCTCAATCGACTGCCACGGCAGATCGGCGTGAAGCGGGCCCTCGGCATGATTCTCACGGGACGTCACGTGCCCGCCCGGGAAGGGATGGAACTCGGCTTCGTCAACGAGGTGGTGGCCGACGACGCGCTGATGGACGCCGCACGACGCTGGGCCGGGCAGATCTGCGAGTGCGCCCCCCTGTCGGTGCGGGCCAGCAAGGACGTGGTGTACCGGAGTCTCGACAACCCGTCCCTGGAGGCGTCCATGCAGGCTCAGTACGACTCCGTCAAGGCGATGGTCAAGAGCGAGGACTTCGTCGAAGGGCCCAGGGCGTTCGCGGAGAAGCGCAAGCCCGAGTGGAAGGGCCGCTAGCCGCCTGTTGGGCCGGGCCGCCAGCGTCCCGGCGGCACCCGACGGACGTCAGGTGCCGCCGTGCGCTAGGTCTGCGCGAGCAGCTGAGCGATGCCGATGGCGTCGGCGACGACGGCAACCGCCAGACAGATGTCGTCCAGCGCCTCCTGCTCGCCGCGGGCCGACATCTCCGCGATGATCTCCATGCGCGGGACGGCCACATGCAGCAGGTCCGGCGTGGTGGCGAACTGGTCCGGGTAGGATTTCGCGGCTGGGTTCATTCGATACCGCCTTGAATACTGCCGAGCAACGTTCCTGACACCAGCAATTCAGGATCCGTGCCAGGCCCGGAACCCACACGTAACCTGTTGTTTATTATGCTTTTTTGCCAAACCAAGCAGCCACTGCCGGCGCCGCCGGCCGGCGCCGGAAGTGACGAGATACGGCACCTCCGGCCGGCCTCGCGGGACAATCTGACGGCCAGCGCCACCCGGAGCGGAACGCGTTGAGCGATCCGGTCCGCGCCCGCCGGGCCGAACGCCGCTACCAGATCGAGGTGCGGCGCAACCTGACGCGCAACTTCGTCGTCCATCTGGTGCACGGCATGCTGGGCCAGACCGGCTTCCGGCTGCTCAACGCCCCGACGTTTCTGCCCGCCTACGTGCTGTTCCTGTCCGGCTCCGACATGGCGGTGGGCGTCGCGCTGGCCCTCCAGGCCCTGGGCATGACCCTGACGCCGCTGATCGGCGCCAATCTCATCGAGCACCGACCCCGGGTGCTGCCGATGGGCTTCGTCACCGGCGGCGCCATGCGGCTGTCGGTGCTGGGCATCGCCCTGTCCGGCCTGGTGCTCCCGCCCGACTGGGCGCTGGTGGCGATCTTCGTCTGGCTGACCCTGTTCGGCCTGTTCCAGGGCATGCAGGGCGTGATCTTCAACTACCTCATGTCGAAGGTGATCCCGGTGTCCAAGCGGGGGCGCCTGACGGGCCTGCGCAACTTCCTCGCGGGCATCACCTCGGCCGGCGTCGCCCTCGCCGGCGGCGAGATCTTTCTCGGCGACGACCCGGGCATCCAGGGCTATTCGTATACCTTCGTGCTGGCCTTCGTCCTCACCATGTGCGGGCTGCTGTCGCTGGCGTTCATGAAGGAGCCGGAGCCGCCGACCCTGCGGCCCCGTTCCGGCCTGCGCCAGCGGCTCGGCGAGATACCCGGGCTGCTGCGCGACGACCCGGCCTTCACCCGCTACGTGGTGGCCCGCTCGCTGGCGACCATGGGGCGCATGGCCCTGCCCTTCTACATCCTGTTCGCCGGCTCGAGCCTCGCGCTCACGGGCACCAACCTCGGTGTCCTGACCGTGGCCTTCACGCTCGCGGGCACGGTCTCCAACCTGCTCTGGGGCGCCATGGCGGACCGGTCCGGATTCCGGCTGGTGTTCCTCACCAGCATCGGGCTGTGGATTCTGGCCACGCTGGTGCTGGTGGTCTCCTCGGGGCTGGCCATGACGGCGCTGGTGTTCGTCGGCATCGGCGCGGCGGTGCAGGGTTTCCAGCACGCCTCGATGAACCTCACCCTGGAGTTCGGCCATCGCGACGACCTGCCGGTCCGCATCGCCATCGCCAACTCGGCCTCGGAGCTCGCCGGCACGATCGGTCCGCTGGCGGGCGGCGTGATCGCCCACATGCTCGGCTACCCGGCGCTGTTCGTCGTGTCCGTTGCGTTCCTGATCGCGGGTGGTCTAATGGTCACCATGCTGGTGCCGGAGCCGCGCCACCAGCCGCCCCGGGGATGACGAGCCGCGGGGTCCGGCGAAGCCAACGACACAGAGGACGGCACAGAGGAAAGCACATGACACTGCGTACCGGATACAAGGCGCTGCTCGCCGAAGCCGAGCGGGAAATCACCACCCTGACGCCGGAGCAGGCTCTCGCGCTGCACGGTCGCGACGACGTGCAGTTCGTCGACATCCGGGACGTCCGGGAGCTGCAGCGCGAAGGCACCATACCCGGCGCGTTTCACGCCACGCGGGGCATGCTGGAGTTCTGGGTCGACCCGGAGAGCCCCTACTACAAACCCGTGTTCGGCGAAGCGAAGACCTTCGTGCTGTTCTGCCAGAGCGGCTGGCGATCCGCCCTGGCCACCCAGACCCTGCAGCGCATGGGGCTCCCGGACGTCTGCCACGTGGGCGGGGGATTCAACGCGTGGAAAGCGCTCGACGCCCCGGTGGAGGAGCGCCCGCCGCGCCGGTGACGGCGCCGCTGCAGCCAGCGCCCGCCGGACGCTGGCGCCGTAGGGCGTGCTAGCCGAGCACGCCGCGCGCTACCCGAGCACGCCGCGCGCCTCGAGATAGCCGAGCACCTGCTCCACCGCCTGCTCCGGCGACGTCTCGGTGGTGCGGATGTGCAGCTCGGCCGCCTCCGGCGGCTGATACTCCGAGTCGATGCCGGTGAAGTTGGTGATCTCTCCCGCACGGGCGCGCTTGTACAGTCCCTTGGGGTCACGCTGCTCGCAGACCTCGAGCGGCGTGTCCACGAACACCTCCACGAACTCGCCCTCGTCGAGCAGGTCGCGGACCATGCGGCGTTCGCTGCGGAACGGCGAGATGAAGGAGACGATGGTGATGAGCCCGGCGTCCACCATCAGCTTCGCGGCTTCCCCGACCCGGCGGATGTTCTCCACCCGGTCGGCGGCGGTGAAGCCCAGGTCGCGGTTCAGACCGTGCCGGACGTTGTCGCCATCCAGCACGTAGGTGTGGCGGTTGAGATCGTGCAGCCGGCTTTCCAGCAGATTGGCGATGGTCGACTTGCCCGAGCCCGACAGGCCGGTCATCCACACCACCACCGGCCGCTGATGCTTGATGGCGGCCCGGTGCTGCTTGTCGATGGTCAGCGCCTGCCAGTGAATGTTGTCGGCGCGGCGCAGCGAGAAGTCGAACAGGCCCGCGCCGACCGTGGCGTTGCTCTGCCGGTCGATCAGAATGAACGCGCCCAGCTCGCCGTCCTCCGAAAACGGCTCGAACGCCACCCGCTGGCTCAGGCTGACGTTGGCCACGCCGAGCTCGTTCAGCCCCAGGCTCTTGGCCGGCTGGGTCTCCAGGGTGTTGACGTTGACGCTGTGCTTGAGCTCCGTCACCACGCAGGACACGGTTCGCGTGCCGGTCTTCAGGTAGTACTGGCGGCCCGGATACATCGGCGCATCGCTCATCCACAGCAGGTGCACGGCGAGCTGATCCGATGTCTGCGGCGGCGTCTGGGCCGCGGTGATGACGTCGCCGCGGCTGATGTCGATCTCGTCGGTCAGGGTGAGCGTCACCGCCTGCCCGGGCTGGGCCTCGTCGAGGTCGCCGTCGAAGGTGACGATGCGCGCCACCGTCGAGCGCTGGCCGGACGGCAGCACCTGGACGGCGTCGCCCGGCCGCACCGTGCCGCTGACGATGGTGCCGCAGAACCCGCGGAAATCCAGATCCGGCCGGTTAACCCACTGGACCGGCAGGCGGAACGGCCGGGCTGCGAGATCCTTGCCGGTCCGCACGCCTTCCAGATGCTCGAGCAGCGTGGGTCCGCCGTACCAACCCATGTGCTCACCGGCGCTGGTGACGTTGTCGCCCTTCAGCGCCGACATGGGAATCGGCGTGATGTTCAATTCGCCGAGCTGCCCGGCGAAGGCACGGTACTCGTCGACGATGCGCTCGAACACGGCCTGGTCGTAGCCGACCAGGTCCATCTTGTTCACCGCCAGCACCACGTCGCGGATGCCGAACAGGGAGGCGATGTAGCTGTGCCGCTTGGTCTGGGTGAGGATGCCCTTGCGGGCGTCCACCAGGATTACCGCGAGCTCGGCGTTCGAGGCGCCGGTGGCCATGTTGCGGGTGTACTGCTCGTGACCGGGGCAGTCGGCCACCACGAACTTGCGACGGTCCGTGGCGAAGTAGCGATAGGCGACGTCGATGGTGATGCCCTGCTCCCGCTCGGCGGCGAGGCCGTCGACGAGCAGCGCGAAGTCGATGTCCTCGCCCTGGGTGCCGGACCGGCGGCTGTCGGCTTCCAGGGCGGCGAGTTGGTCTTCGAAGATCAGCTTCGAGTCGTACAGCAGCCGGCCGATGAGGGTGCTCTTGCCGTCGTCCACGCTGCCGCAGGTGAGAAAGCGCAGGGTGGTCTTGGCGGCCTGGGCCTCCAGATAGGATTCGATGGTCTGGGGAGCGGCCTGCTCGCTCATCAGAAATACCCCTCCTGCTTCTTCTTCTCCATGGAAGCCGAAGCGTCGTGGTCGATGGCGCGCCCCTGGCGCTCGGAGGTGCGCGTCACCAGCATCTCCTCGATGATGCCGGCGAGATCGGTGGCCGTGCTCTCGATGGCGCCGGTCAGCGGATAGCAGCCCAGGGTGCGGAACCGCACCATGCGCATCTCCGGCTGCTCACCGGGCTCGAGCGGCATGCGGTCGTCGTCGACCATGATCAGCATGCCGTTGCGCTCCACCACCGGCCGCTCCCGGGCGAAGTACAGCGGCACGATCGGAATGTTCTCCTGGTGGATGTACTGCCAGATGTCGAGCTCGGTCCAGTTGGACAGGGGAAACACGCGGATGCTCTCCCCCTTGCGGACCCGGCTGTTGTAGAGATGCCACAGCTCGGGACGCTGATTCTTCGGGTCCCAGCGGTGCTGGGCGTTCCTGAACGAGAACACCCGCTCCTTGGCCCGGGACTTCTCCTCGTCGCGGCGGGCGCCGCCGAAGGCAGCGTCGAACTGGTATTTGTCCAGCGCCTGCTTGAGGGACTGGGTCTTCATCACGTCGGTGTGCACCTGGGAGCCGTGGGTGAACGGCCCGACGCCGTCTCGCACCCCGTCCTGGTTGATGTGGACGATGAGGTCCATGCCGATGTCGGCCGCGGTACGGTCGCGGAACTCGATCATCTCGCGGAACTTCCAGGTCGTGTCGACATGGAGCAGCGGGAACGGCGGTTTCGAGGGGAAGAACGCCTTGCGGGCGAGATGCAGCATCACCGACGAATCCTTGCCGATGGAGTACAGCATCACCGGGTTCTCGCACTCGGCGAGCACCTCCCGCATGATGTGGATGCTTTCCGCCTCGAGCCGCTCGAGATGGGTCATCGGTCTGGGCAAAACGGGCTCCGGCCTGACTCAGCGCGGGCGCTATTAGACTGAACTCGTCTAACCCTCGCAACAATCGTGTTGTTCAAAGCATATGCCCGTTTGTACACTCCGGGCCTTTCACCTGCGGGACGCCGGACGTCGAATGGCCGCCATCATCTATATCCTCGCCTTCGTCGGAGGCTTCTCGATCATGTCCCTGGAACTGCTCGGCGGGCGCGTGCTGGCCCCCTACTTCGGCAGTTCCATCTACGTCTGGGGCAGCATCATCACCGTGTTCATGCTGTCCCTGTCCGTCGGCTATCTGCTCGGCGGCCGGCTGTCGCTGCACCAGCCGACCCTCGGCCGGTTCGCGCTGATCTTCCTCGGCGCGGCGATCTGCCTGTACCCGCTGGTCTACTTCAGCGAGGACATCATGGTGTGGATCTTCGAGCGGGTGGTGGACCCCCGTTACGGGTCGCTGCTGGCGTCGGGCGTGCTGTTCATCGTGCCCACGGTGATCATGGGCATGATCTCGCCCTACTCCGTGCGGATGCTGGTGAAGACCACGGACCAGTCCGGGCACGTCGCCGGCATACTCTACTTCGTGTCCACCCTCGGCAGTTCTCTCGGCACGCTGGCGACGTCCTTCTATCTGATTCTCTGGTTCGAGATCAACACCATCCTGACGCTGCTCACCTGCGGACTGCTGGCCATGGCGGCCCTGGCCGGCATTGCCAGCCGGTTCGGGCCGACCCTGCCGCGCAGCCAGCATGCCGCTCCCCTGGCCGACGCGGCTGAGGAGGCTGCGTGATGCGCCACCGCTCCCTGCCCGGCCTGACGGGTCTGCTGCTGGCACTCGCCCTGACCGCGCTGCCGGCGGCGAGCCAGGCGCGGATCATCCATCAGGAGAACTCCCTCTACAGCAACATCGTCATCGACAAGCGAGGACCGGTGCTGTGCCTGCAGTTCAGCGTGCGCCGCGACCAGCGCAACCAGTCCTGCATGAACGAGCGCAAGCCGAAGGAGATGGTGTTCGACTACGCGCGGATGATGATGGCCAGCCTGCTCATCGAGCCCGAGCCGAAGCGCATCCTCACCCTCGGCCTCGGCGGCGGCACCCTGCCCATGGCCCTCGACGAGATCTTTCCGGAGGTCCGCCAGGACGTGGTCGAGATCGACCCGGCCGTGGTCCGGGTGGCCCGGGAGTACTTCCGCTTCGCGCCGAGCGAGCGGGTGAACGTGTTCGCCCAGGACGGCCGGGTGTTCGTCAAGCGCGCCGCGACCCAGGGCGAGACCTACGACCTGATCATGCTCGACGCCTTCAACGGCGAGTACATCCCGGAGCACCTGATGACCCGGGAGTTCCTCGAGGAGGTCCGGGCGCTGCTCGCCCCCGGCGGCGTGGTCGCGGCCAACACCTTCTCCATCTCGGACCTGTACGACCACGAGTCCGTGACTTACCAGGCGGTGTTCGGGCCGTTCTTCAACCTGCGGACGGACGCCAGCGGCAACCGGGTGATCCTCGCGGCCAACGGACCGCTGCCGGACCGAGCGGCCATGGCCGAGCGGGCGGAGGGCCTGGCGGATCTGCTCGCGCCCTACGGCGTCGAATTCGCGCCGCTGCTCGACATGATGGACACCACGCCCGACTGGGACCCGGACGCCGCGGTTCTGACCGATCAGTACTCGCCCGTCAATCTGCTGCAGGGGCGCTGAGCCGCCGGGACATCAGCGGGCCCCGGCCTTCGCCCAGTACTCGTCCTTCAGCAGCCGCTTGTAGAGCTTGCCCGTCGGGTGACGCGGCAGCTCCTCCCGGAAGTCCACCGAACGCGGGCACTTCACGTGGGAGAGCTGGTCGCGGCAGTACTCCATGAGCTCCATGGCCAGCTCCGGCGTCGCGTCCGCCATTGTCCGGGGCTGCACCACCGCCTTCACTTCCTCGCCGAACTCTTCGTTCGGCACGCCGAACACGGCCACGTCCATCACCTTGGGATGGGTGATCAGCACGTTCTCAGCCTCCTGGGGATAGATGTTGACGCCGCCGGAGATGATCATGAAGTGCTTGCGGTCGGTGAGATAGAGATAGCCGTCCTCGTCGAGGTAGCCGACGTCGCCGAGGGTCGTCCAGCCTTGCGGGTGGCGCGAGCCGGCAGTCTTGTCCGGGTCCTTGTAGTACTCGAACTGGCCGCCGCCGCCGAAGTAGATGGTGCCGGATTCCCCCGCCGGCAGCTCGGCGCCGTCGTCGTCGCAGACGTGGATCTCGCAGTTCAGCGGCCGCCCCACCGAGCCCTTGTGGGCCAGCCACTCCTCGGAGTTGAGCTGCACGAATCCGTTGCCTTCGGTGCCCGCGTAGTACTCGTAGAGCACGGGCCCCCACCAGTCGATCATCTGCTCCTTCACTGGCACCGGGCACGGCGCCGCCGCGTGAATCGCGCAGCGCAGCGACGAGACGTCGTAGCGCGCGCGGACCTCTTCGGGCAGTTTCAGCATGCGCACGAACATGGTCGGCACCCACTGGCTGTGGGTGACCCGGTAGCGCTCGATGAACTCGAGGGCGCGCTCGGCGTCGAAGTGCTCCATCACCACCACCTGAATGCCGTGGCGCAGGCAGCCCATCGTGAACGCCAGCGGCGCGGCATGGTACAGCGGCGCCGGCGACAGGTAGATCGAGCTCTGGTCGGCGCCGTAGATCAGCTCCAGCATGTTGGGCGCCTGCAGCTCCCCATACGGTTCCTCGGGCAGCGGCTTCTTGACGCCTTTCGGATAGCCGGTCGTACCCGAGGAGTAGAGCATCGACTGGCCTTCGCACTGGTCCGGAATCGGCGTCTCCGGCATGCCGGCGATCGCCTCCTCCCAGGATTCGAACCCGGCGATCGTGTCGTCCACCATGAAACGCCTTTCCACCGCCGGCATACGGTCGAGCAGCGGCTCCACGACCTCCCGGCGCCCGGGCGAGGTGATGAACACCCGGGCCTCGCAGTTGTCGACGATGTACTCGACCTCGGCCTGCTGCAGGCGGTAGCTGATCGCCGTGTAGTACAGGCCGGCCCGCTGAGCCGCCCAGCAGATCTGCAGAAAGCGGGGATGGTTCTCCAGCAGGATGGCGATGTGATCCCCCCGCTCGAGGCCCAGCCGGCGGAACAGGTGCGCCCCCTGGTTGGCCACCTTTTCCAGCTCGCCGCAGGTCACGGTCAGGCCGCTTTCCGCCATCACGTAGGCGATCTTGTCAGGATTCTGCTCGGCGATGATTCCCGGATGCACGTTCACTCCCCATCGGTCGACTGTCGAACGCGCAACTTAGGCAGTTTTGCCGGCCGGCGCAATCGGCGCCGGGCCCGCCGGCGCAGTACACTGCACGCTCCGCCGCACAGCCGCCGTGAAGGACCCGCCATGGTGCCGTTGAATTTCGAGCAGCCCTATCCCTCGAACCGGTCGCCGATCTGTGCCGCGAACGTGGTGGCCACCTCCCAGCCGCTGGCGACCCAGGCCGGCATCGACGCCCTGCGCCGCGGCGGCAACGCCGTCGACGCCGCGCTGGCTGCCGCCATCACCCTGACGGTGGTGGAGCCCAACAACAACGGCCTGGGGAGTGACGCCTTCTGCATCCTCCACGACGGTGCCGAGCTGACCGGGCTGAACGCCTCGGGCCGGAGCCCCGCCGCCTGGCGGCCCGAGCGGTTCGCCGGGCTGGACCGGATGCCGGCCCGGGGCTGGGATTCGGTGACCGTGCCGGGCGCGGTCAGCGCCTGGGTGGCGCTGTCGGATCGCTACGGCCGCCTGCCGTTCGCGGCGCTGTTCGAGGCGGCCGTCGGCTATGCCCGGGACGGCTTTCAGGTCGGTCCGAAGTCGGCCTACTACTGGGCGCTCGCCGGCCGCCCGCTGGCCGACCGGTTTCCCGACTTCGCCGCGCACTTCTGGCCGCCGCCGGCGCCGGGCGCCCTGGTGCGCCGGCCCGATCTGGCGGAGACCCTGGAGGCCGTCGCCGCCAGCCGGGGTGAGGCGTTCTACCGGGGCGAGCTGGCGCGGCGCATGGTCGCCGCCGCCGGGAAGGACGGCGGCGCCCTGTCGCTGGCGGATCTGGCCGAGCACCGCGCCGACTGGGTGACGCCGCTGGCGGTGGCCTACCGGGACGTCACGCTGCACGAGATTCCGCCCAACGGTCAGGGCCTGGCGGCGCAGATCGCCCTCGGCATCCTGGCCCGCCGGCCGCGCCACGACCTGGACAGCGAGCCGGCCATTCACCAGGAGATCGAAGCGATGAAGGTGGCCGTGCGGGCCGCCTTCGACCACATCGCCGATCCCGCGTCGATGCGGGTAGATCCCGCCGAGCTGCTGGCGGACGGACACCTCGACGCGCTGGCGGGGCGGATCGGCGACGCCGCCGCCCCCGTGCCCCCGGCGCCCCTGCCGGTGGGGCGGGACACGGTCTGCCTGGCCGCCGCGGACAGCAGAGGCATGATGGTGTCCTTCATCCAGTCGAACTACGAGGGATTCGGCGCCGGCGTCGTCGTTCCGGGCACGGGCATCGCCATGCAGAATCGGGGCAGCGGCTTCTCGCTGGAGCCGGATCACCCCAACCGCGTCGGCCCCCGCAAGCGCCCGTTCCACACCATCATCCCGGGGTTCGTCACCGACGCCGGGGGGCCTCGCCTGGCTTTCGGGCTGATGGGCGGGCACATGCAGCACCAGGGCCACGTGCAGATGGTCCGGCGCCTGTTCGACCACGGCCAGAACCCCCAGGCCGCCAGCGACGCGCCGCGCTGGCACGTCTACCCGGACTATGCGGTCGGGCTGGAGCAGGGGTTTCCGGAAGCCGTCGCCGAGGGTCTGCGCCGGCGCGGACACCGGGTCCGGCACGAGCCGCGGGAACACGTGTTCGGCGGGGCCCAGCTCGTGCTGCGCACCGCCGACGGCTACGTCGCCGGCTCGGACCACCGCAAGGAAGGCCAGGCGGCGGGCTACTGAGGCCCGCCGCCCGGGCGCGTCACTCCTCGTCCCGGGCCTTGAGATCCAGCGCGGCGGAGTTCATGCAGTAGCGCAGCCCGGTGGGCTCCGGCCCGTCGGGAAACACGTGCCCGAGGTGCGCGTCGCAGCTCGCGCAGAGCACTTCCGTGCGGCGCATCATCAGGCTGTCGTCGTCGCGGGTCGCCACCGCCGATTCCTCCAGCGGGGCGTAGAAGCTCGGCCAGCCGCTGCCGGAATCGTACTTGGTGCTGGAATCGAACAGCGGCTCGCCGCAGCACACGCAGTGGTACGTTCCCGGCGTCTTGGTGTCCCAGTACTTGCCGGTGAACGCCCGCTCGGTGCCGGCCTTCCGCGCCACTTCGTACTGCTCCGGGGTCAGCTCCCGGCGCCACTGCTCGTCCGGCTTGTCTACCTTCGCCATGGGTCCTGCGTACTCCCTGCCATCGATGCGCCGGCCCGCCGGCCGCCCCCGTCGGGCGCTATGTCCGGATCGGCGCATTCGCTACACTGATCAGATCGGCGTCGATGTTAATGCAACCAGGAATCCAAATGGAATCTGAGGTCCCCCAGGACCGCGGCAACGTCACGGACCTGCCGGCCCGGCCGGCCCGTGAGATCCGCAAGTCCCACAAGCTCGATCACGTGTGCTACGAGATCCGCGGCCCCGCCATGAAGGAGGCGGACCGCATGGAGGAGGAAGGCCACCGGATCATCAAGCTGAACATCGGCAATCCCGCGCCCTTCGGCTTCGAGGCGCCGGAGGAGATCCTCCGGGACGTGATCCACAACCTGCCGACGGCCCAGGGCTACTGCGACTCCAAAGGCATCTACCCGGCCCGCAAGGCCGTCATGCAGCACTACCAGAGCCAGGGCATCCTCGACGTCGAGATCGACGACATCTACATCGGCAACGGCGTTTCCGAGCTGGTGGTGATGGGCCTGCAGGGACTGCTCGACAACGGCGACGAGGTGCTGGTGCCGGCGCCGGACTACCCCCTCTGGACCGCTGCGGTCAGCCTCGCCGGCGGGACGCCGGTGCACTACCGCTGCGACGAGCAGGCCGACTGGAACCCGGATCTCGACGACATCCGCCGCAAGGTGTCCCCGCGCACCAAGGCCATCGTCGTCGTCAACCCGAACAACCCCACCGGCGCCGTGTACAGCCGCGAGCTGCTCACGGAGATCATCGAAGTCGCCCGCAGCAACGACCTGGTGGTGTTCGCGGACGAGATCTACGACAAGATCCTCTACGACGACGCCGTGCACGTGCCGATGGCGTCCCTGGCCGAGGACCTGCTGATCGTCACGCTGAACGGCCTGTCCAAGGCCTATCGCGTCGCCGGCTTCCGCTCCGGCTGGATGCTGGTGTCCGGCGCCAAGCACCGGGCCCGGGACTACATCGAGGGGCTCGACATCCTCGCCTCGATGCGGCTGTGCGCCAACGTGCCGAGCCAGCATGCGGTGCAGACCGCCCTGGGCGGCTACCAGAGCATCCGCGAGTACGTGGTGCCCGGCGGCAGGCTGTACGAGCAGCGGGAGCTGGCCTGGCGCATGCTGAACGACATTCCCGGCGTCTCCTGCGTCAAGCCCCGCGGCGCGCTGTACCTGTTTCCCCGGCTCGACACGGCGCGCTTCAACATCGCCAGCGACGACCGGTTCGCCCTCGACCTGCTGCGCCAGGAAAAGATCCTCATCGTCCAGGGCACGGGCTTCAACTGGCCGGAGCCCGACCACTTCCGGCTGGTGTTCCTGCCGCGGGTGGAGGAACTGGCGGAAGCCATCGAGCGGCTCGGCCACTTTCTCCACGGCTATCGGCAGTAGCGACCCGGGGCCGGCACCACCCCATGAGCGGCGGGATCAACGTCGAGGATTTCTGCAAGGATGCAGCCCGGGCGCTGGTGATCCTCTACCGGACCTTCCCCAGGCCCCACACCCTGTTCGTGGAGGATCTGTGCGGGCCGGACCAGGTGGACGAGTTCGGCATGCACAGCGACCGCCATCTGGCCTGCTTCAGCGCCCTGCTGTGGCTGGCCGCAGAGGGCTACCTGCGCTACACGGACACCATCCGGCAGGAAGCCGTGGATCAGGCGGTGCTCACCGGCCGCGCGTTCACCCTGCTGTCGCGCCCGCTGGCGGACTTCGAACCCCCGGGGGCCGAATCGCTGCCGCCCGCGGTGCGCCTCGAGCAGCAGACCCACGCCCACCGGCTCGACCTGGCGCTGGACTCCCGTTCGTCGACCCGGGTGAAGACTGCGGTGCTGGCGTTCATGGACGACATGCTCGGCTAGCGCGCGAGCGCCGTCAGCCGCCGCCGTCGATCCGGTAGTACAGGCTGTCCTGATAGCCGGTGACCACCTCCACCAGGCCGGCGAGTTCCTCGTCCAGTGCCGGATCGTCGGTGTCCACCAGCAGCGGCCGCCCTTCCAGGGACAGAAGCTTGGTGCGGGTTCCCAGCACCCACAGGCGCTCCCGGCCGACCCGCCGCAGCACCGCCGGCGTGAGCTGCTGATTGCCCCGGCCGAGCAGAAAGCCCTGCCCCCGGGTGAAACTCATCACCAGCGTCACCGGGCGGTCCGTGGCGGCCAGATAGGACTCGAGCCAGGCGGCGTCGACGTCGCGCCCCACCTGCCGGTCGCCGTCGAGCACGTCGACGCCGATCAGCGTGGGCGTCATCCCCAGCGCCGATTTCAGCGCGGCGAGGCTGCTGCCCGGGCCGAGCAGGTAGATGCCCGGCGCCGCCTCGATGCGCTCGACCACCTCGGCGACGATCTCCTCCAGCGCCAGCGCCTCGGATTCGCGCCCGCCCTCCTTGGTGTGCTGCAGGAAGCCGCCTTCCTCGGGCACCGCGATCTCGCCGTAGAAACGCGGCCTGACCTCACCGGCCCGAAGCGCGGCCTCGTCGAGGTCCCGCACTTCCGCGACGCCGGCCCGGACCAGGCCGCCCTCGACCAGCGCCTGGAGAATTCTGCCGGCAGCCTCGGGGGTGGTGGCGAACACGCCGGAATGCATCTTGACCCCGGAAGGCACGCCCAGCACCGGCAGCGACTCGCCCAGCGCCGCCAGCAGATCACGGGCGGTGCCGTCGCCGCCGCAGAACACCAGCAGGTCCGCGCCGGCGTCGCGCAGGGCGGTGGCCGCCCGGCGGGTGTCCTCCGGTCCCGGCACCGCGCCGGGCTCGCCGAGCACCTCGCCCGTCAGGCCGGCGTCGCCGAGGGCGTCGGCGCCCATGGCGCCCCCCCAGGTCAGCCAGCGCACCCGGCGGACCGCCGGACCCGCCGCCTTCAGCGCGCGCAGTGCGCGCTCGCGGCCCCGGGCCGCGCCGCCGCGACCGCGCGCCTCGGCCTGAATGTCGGCGCCGTCGCTGCCCTTGAGGGCGGCCCGGCCGCCGATCCCGGCCACCGGATTGACGAGCAGTCCGAAGGTCAGCACGCGTCCTCGTGCCCGGCCAGGCGGGCCACGGTCTCCCCGATGGCCAGCGAGGCGGTCAGGCCGGGTGACTCGATCCCCAGCAGATTGATCAGGCCGGCCACGCCGTGCTGCGCCGGCCCGTCGATGCGGAAGTCCGCGGCCGCTTCGCCGGGGCCAGAGATCTTCGGCCGGATGCCGGTGTAGCCGGGCCGCAGCCGATCCGCCTCGAGGTCCGGGAAGTAGCGGCGGATGGCGGCCTCGAAGTCGCCCCGGCGGGAGTCGTCGAAGGCGTAGTCGACGTCGTCGATCCACAGCACGTCCGGGCCGAAGCGGATCTGGCCGCTGAGATCCAGGGTGACGTGCACGCCGAGCCCGCCCGCCTCGGCCACCGGGTAGACCAGGCGGGAGAACGGCGAGGGTCCGTCGTAGACGTAGTAGTGACCGCGGGCATAGTAGGCGCGGGGCGTATCGGGCGTGAGCCAGGCCGCCACCGCCGGCGCGCTGAGGCCGGCAGCGTTGACCACCCACCGGGCGTCCAGCTCCAGCGCGTCGGTCGTCACCCGCAGCCGCCCGTCCGCCGGCGCCAGCCCGGTCACCGGCGTGCCCAGCGCGATCATGCCGCCCGACGCCTCCAGGTCACCCTGCAGGGCCAGCATGTAGGCGTGGGAATCGATGATGCCGGTGGAGTCCGAGCGCACCCCGGCCACCGCCCGGACCCGGGGCTCGAGGGCCGCCACCGCCTGCGCATCCAGCCAGGGCAGCGGATCGACGCCGTTGCGCGACGCCTGGGCGCGATAGCCCTCCAGCACGGGGATCTGATCCTCGCTGCTCGCGACGATGATCTTGCCGCAGCGGCGGAACGGCACGCCGTGACTCTCGCAATACCGGTACAGCAACGCCTTGCCACGGACGCACAGCGCCGCCTTCAGGCTGCCGGAGGGATAGTAGATGCCGGCGTGGATCACCTCCGAGTTGCGCGAGCTGGTCTCGGTGCCGATCTGGGCGTGACGCTCGAGCACGACCACGTCGAGCCCGGCGCCCGCCAGAGCCCGTCCGCAGGCCAGGCCCACCACGCCCGCGCCGATCACCACCGCGTCCACCGTCTCGGTCATGCGCATCGCTCCAGCACCCGGCCGGCGCCGACGCGCCGGCGCCAGTCCGGCGCCAGCGCATCCAGCACCCGCACCGCATCGCCGCCCGGGCCGTGCAGGCGCAACGCCTCGCAGGCCTCGTCGACGCGCCGGGCGAAGGCCGACCGGGCGGCCGGATCGTCCCGGCCCGGGTTGTCGTCGCTGACCTCGAACACCAGGCCGCAGGCCTCGCACAACAGCTTCTCGAGCGCCTGGACCGGCAGCTCCGCCTGGTAGAACCGCTGCTGAGCCCGGGGGCTCCTCGGCGGCGGCCGGTAGACCAGGCCGTAGTCAACCTGGCCGCGCGCCGCAGGCGTCGCCAGACACCAGTGGGCCAGCTCGTGCAGCACGCTGGACGCATGGTCCCGCGCATAGCGGATCCAGGCCGGGCGGCCGGGCCGGGGCGGCAGATACAGCGGCTCGTCGGCGCCGCCGACGAGCTGCACCCCGAGGTCACGCCCGCCGCGGGCATTGAAACAACCGGCGAGACTACGGTGATCGACCAAGGCGGACGGCATCAGAGGTCCTCGGCGCAGGGCCAGGCGGCCAGCATGGCGTGATAGGCCGCAGACAGATACGGCGCGCCGGCGAGCAGGTGGTCCAGGTAGGCCCGCGGCGGCCGCAGACCCGGGCGCAGCACGGCCGGATTGGCGAAATAGGTCCAGGTCGACACGGCGCCCGCGGCGGTCGCCACCCAGGTCATTTCCCGGCTGTAGTTGATCGGCGCGCTCTCGAACCGGTCCATCTTGACGATCTCCTCGGGGCCCTCCAGCCAGTACAGCACGCCTTCGACCCGGCTGCCGCGATCCACCGCGACGCTGGCGTGGCCCATGCCCTCATGCGCCCGGGCGTGCTTGTCGAAGGTCAGCCGGAAGCCGTCGAGCACGGCGCCCTCGGCGTGCAGCACACGCAGGCCCCGTTCCCGTACCCGTTCGGGATTCATGTTCGAGCCGTAGGCGAAGTAGCGGGTGCCGTGGTCGGCGGAGCGTGCCGTCATGTCATCCCTTGCGGATCCAGTATTCGAAGCGGTCGCCGTCACGCTCCTCCGCCAGCAGTTCGTGGCCCATGAATCGGCAGAAGTTCTGAAAGTCCCGACCCGTGGACGGATCGGTGGCGAGCACGTGCAGCACCGCGCCGCTGGCCATCTCGCGGACCCGGTTGCGGACCAGCATCAGGGGCTCCGGGCAGACCAGTCCGGTGGCATCGAGCTGTGCGTCGGCATCGGGCATAGGTGACCTTGGATTCTCCGTAGTGACCGCAGGCCGGACGCCGCGCGCCCGGACCGGGCGATATTATCCACAGCGCGGGCGTTCCTGTCCGTGCCCGACCCGGCCGGCCGGTCGGAGCGCCTTCGCCTTGACTTGATTCTGGCGCCCCACGACACTCGAACGGACCCGCCGCTTTGTGGTCAAAACAGCCGATCCAACCTCCCGAGCGGTCTGGAGCAGAGGTTCGCGAAACGACCATGAGCCCGAACCAGTCAAAGCCCTTCACGGCCAGGATCGTCCGCCGGGCCGGCGCCCCGGCGGTGTTCGCCTGCCTGATCCTCGCCCTCCCCGGGCAGGCCCCGGCAGCGGAGGAGCCGACCGCCGGCATGGCCGACGGCATGGCCGCAGCCGAAACCGCGGCGCCCGACAGCCCGGCGGACACCGGCGCGGTGGTGCCCACCGAAGCCTCTGCGGACGCCCCTGCGGACACCCCTGCAGGGGCCCTTGCAGGCGCCCCTGCAGGCGCCCCGGAAGCCGCTGCGGCGGGGCTGCCCGTCGACGGCCCGGGCCAAGCGCCCGAAGGCGGCACCGCGGACGCTCCTGCGGACGCCATGCTGGCCATCGACGACGCGCTCCCCGAGGACATCGACCCCCTCGACCGGGTGGCCAGACAGATCGAGGCCCGGGAATTTCGTGAGTCGGTGAACTGGCTGGAATCGCATATCGACACCATCGAGGCCGTCAGCCACCGTTTCGACCCGGCCCTGGTCCGGCCTCTGACGCTGCTCGGCGACGCCCTGGCGGGCCAGGGCAGCCATGACGAGGCGCTGGAAAGCTACCGGCGCGCCCTGCACCTGATCCGGGTGAGCAGCGGGCTGAACAGCCCCGAGCAGGTCGGCATCGTCTACCGGGAGGCCGAGGCCCTCAAAGCCCTGGGCCGGTACCGCGACGCCAACGACCGGGAGGAGTACGCCTACCACGTCCTGAGCCGCGCCCACGGCCCCCTCGACGAAGCCCTGCTGCCGGGCATCTATCACCTGGCGGAGTGGTACGAACGGACCAACAACGTGTTCGCCGCGCGCGCCCTCTACGAGCAGGCGGTCACCATCATCGACCACCACGACAAGCTCGAGACCCTCGAAGCGGTGCCCGCGCTGCGCGGCATCGCGGAAAGCTATCGCCTGGAGCGCTTTCCCCGCTACGACATGGCAGACCTGGAACGCGACGCCAACAGTATCCCGGCCGCCCAGGAGCTGCGCCACCCCGTCACCATCAACAACTTTCCAGCCGGCGAGGCCGCGCTGCAGCGGGTGGTGCGCATCCAGCAGAACGCGGATCCGGTCGACCCCATCGCCCTCGCCGAGTCGGTCCTCGAGCTCGCCGACTGGTACACCCTGTTCGAGAAGTCCCAGCGCGCGGAGACCCTGTACGCCCATGCCTGGGAGCTGATGGCCGAGGTCGACGGCTTCGACGTGGTCGGCTACTTCGCCGAGCCGACCCTGCTCTACTTCCCCGAGCCCGGCGATCCGACGCCGCCGCCGCCCGAGCAGCGCGGCCCGAGGGAAACCGGCTACGTCGAGGTGGCCTTCGACGTGACCGACGAGGGACAGGTCCGCGACCTCGACACCGTCGCCTCCAAACCCGACGGCCTGATGGATTTCCGGGTGCGCAAGAGCCTGCGGCTCGCGCGCTACCGGCCGATGCTGGTCGACGGCGTTCCGGTGTTCCGCGGCGCCTATACCTACCGGCACGAGTTTCCCTACTATCCCGAGCGCAGCGCCGAGACGGACGCGACCGCCACGGCGGTCACCCCGGCCGGCTCACCCGGCTCGTGACGGGTATCGGCGGCCGCCTTCAGTCCGCGTTCAGGTTCCGGGCAGTACGATGCGCCGGGGACGGCGCCAAGAATCTCAGACGATGCACAGCATGACCGAGCAAACGACCCAGACCCGCACAGGCCGCGCCGGCCGCCGGCCGACCCCGCACCGCGGCGCCGCCGGCGCGGCGCTTGCCGCCGGCGCGGTGCTGGCGCTGGCGCTGATCGCCGGCGGCTGCAACAGCAACCGCAGCCAGATGCCCGGCCCGTCCGGTCTGCCGGGCGGTCTGCCCGGCGGCTCCTCGCCGATGCCCGGATCGAGTCCGTCCAGCCGGCCATCGCCCTCCGGCGGCGGCAGCAGCGGCGGCGCCGGCCAGAGTGGCGGCCAGAGCGGTGGACAGAGCGGCGGACAGAGCGGGTCGAGTGGCGGCATGCCGGGCGGCAGCAGCGGCGGTTCCACGGGCAGCGGCAGTGCCGGCGGGGGCGCCGGGCCGCCGGGCATGCCCGGCGGCACCGCGGGAGGATCCGGGCCGTCGGGCCTGCCCGGCGGTGGCAGCGGCCTGCCCGGCAGCGGCTCGGGTGGCGGGCTGCCGCAGGGCTCGGGCTCCGGAGCCGGCACGGGCGGCCAGGGCCAGGGTGGCGACGAGAATGGCTGGGAGGACGGCCTGCCCGGCGGCGACGAGGACGGCTGGCAGACCAGCAATCAGATCCCGGGCGGCAAAGGCGACATCCCGCCCATGCCTTCGGAGCGCGGCAAGCCGCCCGGTGACGGCAGCGACGGCGGCGACGGCGCGCTGGACGGCGCCCTCGAGGACTTCGACGGGGAAATCCTGTCCGAACGCGAAGTGATCCGCCAGCGGTCCAACGAGACCGCCGGCAGCGGCGGCGCTAGCCTGCCCGAGGCGAGCGCGGGCGTGCCGGGTGGCAGCGGCAACGCGGACATGCCGGATGCCAACGGCCCGCTGGGCGTGCCGAGCAACCGCAACGCGCCGCCGCCACCGTCGCCGGTAGCCTCCGCCGGCGTGCCCGACGACATCCCCGACGCCAAGGACGACGACATCATCGCCCGCCAGCTCCGGGAAGCGGCGGTGGCGGAAACGGACCCCGAGCTGAAGGAGAAGCTCTGGGACGAGTACCGGCGCTACAAGGGACTGTGATGCCCATGCCCGACGCCCGCCCAAGCCGCGCCGCCAGGTCCGTCAACGTGTCCGCCGGACTGCTGACAGCCCTCGTGCTGCTCGCCGGCTGCGTGAGTCACGAGGTCCGGACCGTGGACATGACCCCGCCGGAACGGCTCGACGAGCCCCTGCCGGAGTCCCAACTGCTCGACGTCGGCGTCACCGTGTTCGACGCCAACGTCCCCGAGGGCTACGACGAGCGGATCGAGCAGATCATCCAGCCGGACATCCGCCGGGCCGAGGCCAACTACATTCCCTATTTCACCAAGAATCTGCTGCAGAGCACCGGCAACTGGGGGGCGGTACGGGTCATCCCCCGGCCCACCCACGCGGTGGACGTCATCGTGTCCGGCAGGATCCTGCATTCCGACGGTGAGAGCCTGGAGGTCGAGGTCACGGTGGAGGACGCCACCGGCGAGACCTGGTTCGTGCGGCGCTACGAGGCGCTGGCGAGCAAGTACGCCTACGAGGACAGTGTGCCGCCGAGCATCGATCCCTTTCAGGCGGTCTACAAGAACCTCGCCGACGACATGCTGGCCTACCGCCAGGCGCTGACGCCGCAGCAGGTGGAGACCATCCGCGCCACCGCCAAGATGAAGTTCGCCCGGGACTTCGCGCCGGACGCCTTCGGCGACCACGTCACCCGGACCGACGACGGCGAATACGTGCTCGAACGCCTGCCCGCGGCGGACGACCCGATGCTGGCCCGGGTCGAGCGCGTCCGGGAGCGCGAATACCTGTTCATCGACACGCTGGACGAGTACTTCGAGAACTACCACCGCAGCATGTACGGCCCGTACCAGAACTGGCGGGAGGCCACCTACGACGAAGCCATCACCTACAAGCTGCTGCGCGCGGAGGCCCGGCGCCGCACCATCGGCGGCGCGGCCGCCATCGTCGGCGGCGTCGCCGCCATGGCGGAGAGCAACGACGCGGTGGTCGAGACCAGCGGCCTGGTGAGCGTGATCGGCGGCGCCCTGACCCTCAAGAGCGCCATCGCCAAGCGCCAGGAAGCGGAGATGCACGCCGAGGCGCTGCGCGAGGTCGGGGTGGCGGCCGAGGCCGAGGTGATGCCCTATACCCTGGAGCTGGAGAATCAGGTCGTGCGCCTCGAAGGCACCGTCGACGAGCAGTACGAGAAGCTGCGCGGCATCCTCCGGGACCTGTACTTCGCCGACCTCGATCTGCCGGTGCCCGGCGAGGAAGCCGCCGGCGCGCCCGCCGACGAGGCGGCCGATGCGCAGCTCGAGGACGTGATCGACGACGACCTGGCGCCGTGACCGACGACATGGCCGACGATTTCAGCCCGATCCGACCCAAGTCCGTTCCGCTCTCCCACGGCGTCGAGACGCCGGTGGCCGAGTCCGGCCGCGGCGCGAGCCTGCTGACCTGGGGCCTCGCCCTGCTGCTGGCCGCCGGCCTGCTCGGCGCGGTGTTCTTCCTCGTGCCCGCCTGGCTGGAGTCGCGGCCGGCGCCCCGGCCCGACGTGACCCGGACTGCCGCTCCCGCCGCCGCGGCGCAGCCCCAGGCCGGCAGACCGTCCGCCGCCGCGGACGACGCGCTGCCGCCGTTTCAGCAGCTTCAGCGCGAGCAGGCCCGGGAACAGGCCCAGGAACAGCTCGCCCGCTTCGTCGAGCTGCAGATACAGCTCGAGGACCAGATGCAGGTCGGCGACTGGGGCGCGGACGCCTACGAGCGGGCCACGTCCCTGGCCGCCGCCGGCGACGAGGAATTCGTGCGGGAACGGTTCGCCGAGGCGGTGGCCAGCTATCGGCAGGCCGCGGACGCCCTCGAGCAGCTCATCGACCGGGGCCGCCAGACCCTCGAGGACGCGCTGACCCGCGGCGCGGCGGCACTGGCCGAGCGGCGCCGTGACGACGCCCGAGCCGCCTTCGACCTGGCGGCCACCATCGCCCCGGAGGATCCGCGGGTCGCGGCCGGCCAGGCCCGGCTGGAGCTGCTGCCGGAGATCATCGAGCTGATGCGCCGGGCCCGCAATCAGGAGCTGGCGGAGGACTGGTCCGCCGCCTACGACACCTACGAACGGGTGCGCCAGCTCGACCCGGCCAGCGTCGGCCTCGACGAGGCCCTCGCCCGGGTCGAGGCCGGCCGCCGCCAGACCCGGATCCAGACGCTGCTGTCCCGGGCCTTCGCCGAGCTCGACGACGGCCGCTTCGACGCGGCCCGGGCCGCGTTCCGTCAGGTCCTCGACCTGGAGCCTGGCAATGCCGTGGCCGAAGGCGGACTCGAGCAGGTCGCGAAGCAGGCGGACGTGGCCCGCATCAACGCGCTGCGGGACCGGGCCGAAGCCGCTGCCGCGGCCGGCCGCTGGGGCGACGCCGCGGACCTGTACGGCCAGGTCCTCGGCCTCGACCCGACCATCCAGTTCGCCCAGGCGGGCCGCGCCGAGGCCGAGGCCCAGGCACGCACCCAGGCCGCCCTGGCGCGCATCCTGGAACGACCGGACCGCCTGTCGTCGGACAAGCTGTACCGGGAGGCCCGGGAGATTCTCGACCGCGCCGAGCAGCTTCGTCCCCGTGGCGAGGCGCTGGCCCGGCAGATCGCGGATGTGCGGGAGACCCTGGAGGTCTACGCCAATCCGGTGCCCGTGGTGCTGCGCTCCGACAACCGCACCGAGATCACCCTGTCCACCGTCGGCGCGCTCGGCAGCTTCGAGGAGAAACGCCTGGAACTGCGCCCCGGCGCCTACACCGTGGTCGGCAGCCGCGACGGCTGCCGGGACGTGCGCGAGCAGATCGTGGTACGTCCCAACATGGGCCCGGTCGACATCCGCTGCACCGAAACCCTCTGACCCATGACCGGTACCGATCCACGGGACAGCAGCCGCGACGGCGAGGTCATCCGCCCCGTCAGCTACCGTCCCGCCGACGACGGGCCCCGCCGCTCGTTCCCCCTGACGCCGCTGCAGATCGCGCTGCTGATCGGCGTCGCCGTCGTCGCCGCCGTGCTGTGGTTCCTGTTCACGGCCAAGTCGGTACGGCTGAGCTTCGATCCCGCCGTCGCCGACTCCGAGATCAGCGGCGGCCTGCGCTTCCAGCTCGGCGACGTCTGGCTGCTGCGCGCCGGCCAGTACCGTCTGCGGGCGAGCGCGCCCGGCTATCACGACCTGGACACCGAGCTGACCGTCGGCGCCGCCCGCAACCAGACCCACAGCTTCCAGCTCGACAAGCTGCCCGGTCAGGTGACCCTGGTGAGCGATCCCCCGGGCGCCGAGGTCCGCTTCGGCGAGCGCACCGTGGGCGTCACGCCGACGGCCCCGGTGCCGTTGCCCGCCGGGCCCCTGACGCTGACCTTCGACAAGGCGCGCTACCAGACCGCCCGGCTCGAAGCCGAGATCGAAGGCATGGCGCGCCCCCAGACGGTGACCGCGGTCCTCGAGCCCGACTGGGCCGACGTCACCATCACCACCGACCCGCCGGGCGCGGAGATCTTCGTCGACGACGAGAGCACCGGCCAGACCACCCCGGCGGTGGTGGAGATTCTCGCCGGCGAGCACGAGATCCGCCTGAAGGCGCCCGGACACCGGAGCCACCGGCAGCGCATCCTGGTGGCCGCCCGGGAAACCCGGACCCTGGACCCGGTGACCCTGACCCGGGCCGACAGCCTGCTGACCGTGACCACGAACCCGCCCGGGGCCGGCATCACCCTGGACGGCCGCTTCCAGGGCGAGACCCCGCTGGAGCTGGCGGTGCGCTCCGGAGTGCGTTACCGGCTCCAGGCGTTCCGCTCCGGCTACGCGCCCGCCGAACGCACCGTGGAGCTGCCCGCCGGCGCGGAGCGCAGCGTCGCCCTCGAGCTCGAGCGTCTCACCGGCACCGTGGTGGTTCAGGCCCGGCCGGAGGAGGCGGAGCTGTTCGTCAACGGCCGCTCCCGCGGGCCGGCGAACCAGACCCTGGAGCTGCCGGTGGACACCCAGCGCATCGAGATCCGCCTGCCCGGCTACGCCGGCTACAGCACCGAGATCACGCCCCGCGAGGGCATCACCCAGGAGCTCAAGGTCCGCCTGCTGACCGTGGAGGAGGCGCGGCTCGCGGCGCTCAAGCCCAGGATCACCACCGCCGCCGGCCAGGAGCTGGTGCTGCTGGACCCCGGCCCCTTCACCATGGGCGCGTCCCGGCGGGAACCCGGCCGGCGCGCCAACGAGACCCTGCGGGACGTCGACCTGACCCGGCTGTTCTACCTGGGCCGCCACGAGGTCACCAACGCGCAGTACCGGAAGTTCGTCGGCGACCATGCGGCGGAAGAGTTCCAGGATCACGATCTCAACGAGCCGGAGCTGCCGGTGGTCGGCGTGAGCTGGCAGGAGGCCGCCGCCTACTGCAACTGGCTGTCCGACCTGGATGGGCTGCCGCGCTTCTACGCTATCGACGGGGACACCGTCACCGGCTTCAACCCGGCGTCGACCGGCTATCGTCTGCCCACCGAGGCGGAGTGGGCGTGGGCCGCCCGGCAGGGTCCGGACGGCATCACCCGGACGGCCTTTCCGTGGGGACCCAACCTGCCGCCGCCGGACCGTCACGGCAACTACGCGGATCGTTCCGCCGCGCATCTGGTGGGCCGGATCATCTTCGGCTACAACGACAACCACATCGTCGCCGCGCCCGTAGGGACCTTTCCGCCGAACGCCATCGACCTGTTCGACCTGGCCGGCAACGTCGCCGAATGGACCCACGACTTCTACGAGATTCCCGGCGACGAGGCGGTCACCGATCCCCTCGGCCCGGCCGCCGGCGACTATCACGTGATCCGCGGTTCGAGCTGGATGCACGGCACCATCACCGAGCTGCGCACGTCGTTCCGGGACTACGGCAGCGCCGGCCGGCAGGACGTCGGCTTCCGGGTGGCGCGTTACGCGGAGGCGCCGTGAGCGCGCGCACCGCCCTGCTGCCGTGGCTGCTGCTGGCGCTGGCCGGCGCGGCGGGCGCCGCTGGCGTCGGCGCGGCCGAGCCGGACCAGGAGCCGTCACCCCGGGCGGAAGCCGCAGCGGACGCCGAAGCGGGGACGGATACCGCGGAAACGCCCGAGCCGCCCTCCGGCGGCGGTCCGGGCGACGACGGGGTATTCGTACCGAGCGAGGAAATCTCCGAGGATTTCGCGGTCTCATTTCCGGTGGACATCTGAGCGACCGCCGGCCGACTGACACAGACAGGAGGACACACCGGAGCGATGAAGCGCCAGATTCCCTTCGAGCTGATCTATCAGGTGACCGCCCTGGTCGTCTCCGTGGTGCTCGTGCACCTGGTCTACATCACGGTGATCCGGCCCAACGCCGAGGCCATCATGGCGGAGCAGGCCGAGCTGGCGGCCCAGGGCGAACCGTACATCCAGGACCGTTCGCTGTACGTCGTCCTCAAGGACTACGAGCAGGAGGCCTGCTTCGTGCTGATGTTCTGGGCCATGGCCATCATGGGCTACAAGGGCCGGCAGGCCCTGCGGGAACGCAGCCTGCTGCAGCAGGACATCGTCCGCGTCAGTGACGGCATGAGTGTTCTGCCCGAGGACACCCGGGAGTACTCGCGGACCATTCAGGCATTGCCCGAGGACACCCAGAACTTCCTGCTGCCGCGAACGCTGCAGGCCGCCCTGCACCGCTTCGCCTCGACCCGCAACGTCCAGGACGTGTCCGAGGCCGTGAAATCCAACTGCGAGGCCGAGACCGACCGCCTCGACAGCGAGCTCTCCATGGTCCGCTACATCGCCTGGGCCATTCCGTCCATCGGCTTCATCGGCACGGTGCGCGGCATCGGGGAAGCCCTGGGCCAGGCCTACCGCGCCGTGGAGGGGGACATCGCCGGGGTCACGGCGAGTCTCGGCGTGGCGTTCAACTCGACCTTCACCGCGCTGGTGATCAGCATCGTCATCATGTTCCTGATGCACCAGCTCCAGCTCATTCAGGAGCGGCTGGTGCTCGACGTCCACACCTACTGCGACCAGCGGCTGCTGCGGCACATGCAGGTGCGCGGATCATGACCTGCATCCTCGAGCTGAACGACGCCGATCTCACCCTGTACCGGGACGCCACGGTGCTGCACCGCTCGCCCGGAGTCGCGGTGGTGCTGGACGACGCCGTGCACTTCGGCGACGAAGCCCTGCGGCTGTCCCGGATCCACCCCCGGCAGACCAACCAGCAGTACTTCACCCGCCTCAACGCCGACCCGCTCACCGCCCCCGGGCGCCGCGCCCGCAACCACGCGGATCTGGTCTATCTGCACCTGCAGACGTTCAAGCCGCTGATCGAGGCCGAGGGCGGCGACGTGCTGCTGGCCGTGCCGGGCATCCTGTCCGCCGACCAGCTCGGCGTGCTGCTCGGCGTGCTCCAGGAGCTCGGCATCCGGGTATCCGGTTTCGTCGATGCGGCCGTCGCCGCGGCGGCCGGCCGGGCGCTGCCCGAGCGCGCGTTTCACCTGGAGGTGATGATGCAGCGCGCCGTGGTCACCGAGCTCGAAACCACCGGCGCCGGAGAGGTGCGCAAGGCCGGCGCGCAGGAAGTGCTGGAGTGCGGCCTCAGCCGTCTGATGGAAAGCTGGATCGACGTCATCGCCGACCGGTTCGTGCGGGAGACCCGCTTCGACCCGCTCCACGCCGCCGCGACCGAGCAGCAGCTCTTCGACCAGGTGCACGCCTGGCTGGAGCGGCCCGGCACCGCCGAGCTGGCCATCGAGATCGACCACGGCGATCAGCAGCGCCGGGTCGACCTCGGCCGCAGCGTGCTGGAGGACAAGGCCGGCCAGCGTTTCCGCCTGCTGGCCGACGTCGTGCCGAGGGGCGCGGCCCTGCTGGTCAGCGGCCGCGCCGCCCGGCTGCCCGGGCTGCAACGCAGCCTGGACGAGCTCGGGGCCCAGGCCGATGCCCTCGAAACCGGCGCGCTGGCCCGGGGCTGCATGGACAATCTCGACCGCATCGTCCCGCGGGACGGCGAGCTGCGTCTGGTGACGCGCCTGCCCGCCGGCGGCCGCCCGGCCGGGGAACCTCCCCGCGCCGCCGCCGCGCCGCCGACCCACGTCCTGGAGGGCGCCGATGCGTGGCCCGTGTCGGCGTCACCGGCGCCGCTCCGCACGGAGAGCGCCGGCGTGATGCTGTCGCCGGGCCCGGACGTCCGGCTCAACGGCGAACCGCTGGCGGCGCCGGCGCCGGTCACGCCCGGCGACCGGGTGACCGTCGGCGATCGCACCTTCGTGATGATCCGGGTACTCGAAGCCGGGACGCCGGCGGGAGGCTGACAGGCCATGGCGCGCCGCCAGCTCAACGTCTTCTCGCTGTCGTTCCTGGACGTCATGTCCTGCGGCTTCGGCGCGGTGGTGCTCATCTTCCTGATCATCAACCACGCCACCGAGGAGCAGGCGGAGACGGTCAACCGGGATCTGCTGGCCGAGGTGCGGATGCTCGACTACCAGGTGCAGAACGGCGAGAAGGAGCTGTTCGACCTGCTCGAACGCATGGACACCCTCGACCAGCGCCTGGACGAGTCCGACGCCAAGCTGGTCAGCACCCGCAGCGCCATCGAGCGCCGGCGGGAGGACTTCGAGGAGCTCGAACGCGAGTCCCTGGCCCAGGAGGAGAGCCTGGAGCGGCTCAAGTCCGACGTGGAGACCCGGGAGGAGGAGCTCGAACGGCTGCGCGCGCTGGAGGCCGCCAATCAGGGCGGCAGGATTCGCAGCTTCACCGGCGAAGGCGACCGCCAGTACCTCACCGGCCTCAAGGTCGGCGGCCGGCACATCGTCGTCGCGCTGGACACCTCGGCGAGCATGCTCGACGACAGCATCGTCAACGTGATCCGCCGCCGCAACATGGACGACGCCCGCAAGCGCGCGGCGCCCAAGTGGCAGCGCGCGGTGCGCACCGTCGAGTGGATCGGCGCCCAGCTCCCCCTCGACGCGAGCTTCCAGATCCTCGGCTTCGACACCGAGACCCGCACCCTGGTGCCCGGCGGCGGCGACGCCATCGACTGGGTACCGCTCGGCGAAGGACGGGAGCTCGATGCCGCCCTGCGGGCGCTGCGCGACGAGGTGGTGCCCGCCAACGGCACCAGCCTCGCCAACCTGGTGGACGCCATCAACGCCATGAGCCCGCGTCCAGACAACGTCTACCTGATCACCGACTCGCTGCCGACCCAGGGCGCGCGGCCGCCCCGGGGCGCCACCGTGACCGGGCGCGAGCGCCTGGAGCTGTACAGCGAAGCGGTGGCGCGCCTGCCCAAGGAGGTGCCGGTCAACGTCATCATGTTCCCCATGGAGGGCGACCCCATGGCGTCCGCCGCGTTCTGGAACCTGGCCCGCACCACCGGCGGCTCGTTCCTGTCACCGTCGAGGGACTGGCCATGAGCCGGCGTCGCGGCCGCCGCGGCATCGCCGAGTTCGGGCTGTCGTTCCTGGACGTCATCTCCTGCGGCTTCGGCGCGATCATCCTGCTGCTGATCATCACTAAGACCGTCGAGCCGAGGCTGCTGGAGGAGAGCCAGATCAACCTCGAGGGGCAGATCGCCCAGCGCGAGCAGGCGCTCTACGAGATCCGCGGCCGCATCTCGGAGCTGCGCCGCCAGGTCACCGACGCCGAGGCCCAGCTCGAGGACAACCTGCTGCAGGTCGCGGCGCTGGAACGCGAGCTCACCCGGATCCTCGGCCGCTACGCCACCACCGTGGACCGCCAGGACGAGGCGCTGGAGGCGACCCAGCAGCTCGCGGCCGCCCGGCAGAGCCTGACCGACGAGATGCAGCGGCTGCTCGGCGTCGACTTCCGGCGCAAGACCGATCTGGTCGGCGGCATCGCCGTCGACAGCGAGTACATCATCTTCGTCATCGACACCTCCGGCAGCATGTTCAACGCCGCCTGGAGCCAGGTGCTGCGGAAGGTCCAGGAAACCCTGGCGATCTACCCCCAGGTGAAGGGCATCCAGGTGATGAACGACATGGGCGATTACATGTTTCCCCGCTTCGCCGGCGAGTGGATCGAGGATTCGCCCGCCCGCCGCGACGCCATCATGCAGCGGCTGCAGTCGTGGAATCCGTTCTCCAACTCGAGCCCGGTGGAGGGCATCGAAGCGGCCATCGGCACCTACTACTCGCCCGACAAGCGGATCAGCATCTACGTGTTCGGCGACGACTTCACCGGCCGGTCGATCGAGGAAGTGGTCGACGCGGTGGACCGGATCAACCGGGCCGACGAATCCGGACGGCGCCTGGTGCGCATTCACGCGGTGGGCTTCCCGGTCTATCTGGACCGCCCGTCGGGCCGGGTCTACCGGTTCGCCGCCCTGATGCGGGAGCTCGCCTACCGCAACGACGGCACTTTTGTCGGCCTGTCCGAATTCGAGTAGGCTTTGAGAGGTCAAAGTCCATTGCTGGAGCCGGCTCTGACGACACCCATCCTTCCCGCCCGCCGGGCCGCGTCGCGCCTGCTGTCGGCATTCACGCTGGCGCTGGTCGTCGGCTGCGGCGGCGCGAGCGTTTCCGTGCCCCCGGTGCTGCCCGTGCCGCTGGTCGAAAAGATTCCGCTGACCATGGGCTATCACCTGTCCGACGAGCTGCTGGGCTACGTCCACGAGGAGAGTCTGGAAGACAGCGGCGACTGGACCATCGCGTTCGGCAGCGCCCAGACCACCATGTTCGACAATCTGCTGAACGGCATGTTCGAGGCGGCGGTGCCCGTGGCCGGTCCGGAGGCGGCCGGGCCCGACGTCGACGGCGTGCTGGTTCCGAACATCGAGGAGGTCCAGTTCTCCACCCCAGAGCAGACCCGCAGCGACTACTTCGAGGTGTGGGTCCGCTACCGGATGCGCCTGCACGGGCGGGACGGCGCCCTGGTCGGCGAGTGGCCGCTGACGGCCTACGGCAAGGCCAACGCCCGCAACTACGGCATGAACAGCCGCGAGCCGGCCCTGCAGGCCGCCGCACTGGCGGCGATGCGGGACGCCATGGCATTCTTCACCGTGCAGTTCCGGACCGTACCCCCGGTCCAGACCTGGCTCCAGGCCGAGCTCGCGGCGCCCGCAGCCGCGCCCACAGGAGGCGCTTCGCCATGATTCCGTCCGCCCGACTGCCCGCACTGGTCTTCGCCGCACTGCTGCTGCCGCTGCTGGGCGGCTGCGTGACCGCCACGGTACAGGAAGTCCGTGAGGCCGATACCGGCATGGAGTCCCACGAGTCCGTCGTGGTGCTGGGCCGGCGCACCCTGCCCTCCAACCGGGAGACCGAATTCGGCTTCGTGTCCTGCGTCAGCAAGAACATGCGCGGCGGCGGCGACGGCATCCAGGTCATCGACGAGCAGCGCTTCCGCGACGCCATGTTCCCCTGGTTCGAACCCCGCACCGCGCCGGCCAACACCTCCGACCTGCCGGAGATCATCAACCAGCCCGAGCTCGCCGCGCGCCTCGAGGAACTGGGTCTGCGCTATCTGGTGTGGATCGAGGGCGACACCGACCGCACCGATGCCGGCGGTTCCCTCACCTGCAGCGTCACCACCGCAGGGGCCGGCTGCTTCGGCTTCCTCACCTGGGAGAACGATTCCTCCTACGAGGCGTCGGTGTGGGACATCCGGACCGGCAACTCGGTGGGCCGCATCAGCTCCGACGCCGTGGGCACGAGCTACATGCCCGCGGTGGTGGTGCCGCTGCCGTTCATCGCCCGGGTGCGGTCGTCCGCCTGCAACAGCATGGCCGATCAGCTCAAGCGCTTCCTCACCACCGAGAGCTGAGCCCGGCTTCGCCGGCGGACGCCGGCTTCAGCGCTTCTCCGCCGCCGCTTTCCCCGCCTTGCGCTTGCGTTTGCGCTTGCGCTTGGGCCGGATCTCGACCACTTCGCCGGCGAAATACTCGGGCTCGGTGGCGTACCACTCCATCAGCTCCACGTCGTGCTTCTTGCGCGCCAGATCGCAGAACTCGTAGAACGGCGGCCGACCGGGGTCGGTGACGATGAAGCGCTTCACGCCGCCGTCGAAGGCCCGGGACACGAGCCGGTTGAGGGGCTTGATCATCTTGTCCCAGAAGCACACGTCGGATCCCACCACCACGTCGAAGGCGGACAGATCCTCGGCGGTGAGCTTCTCGAACCGGGAGGTCATGTGGGCGATGTCGACGTCGTTGAGCGCCGCCATGACGTCGAGGAAGGGAAACACGTCCTTGTCGATGTCCAGGGCCGTCACCCGGGCCTTGAACCGGCTGGCGCAGAACACCGCGCCGGGGCCCCAGCCGCAGCCCACCTCCAGCACCCGGGACCGCTTCGCCAGCGGTTCGTGCTGCAGGTAGTCCATCAGCAGAAAGCTCGCGTTCCAGGCCTTGTGGCCGTGCACCGACGGCTGATACGCCTTCTTCAGGCGTCGGATCAGACGGTGTTTGGACTCGAGAAAATATATGCCGTAGGCCTGGTAGATGTTCGGCTCCGGCAGTCTCTCCAGTTTGGGCATGGGTGTCTCGAGACCGTCCTGATGTCAAGAAACCGCGCATGTTAGCGGGTCCTTCCGCCTCGTGCATCCGCCCCGCCGCGCCCGGCCGCGCCCCGTGTCCGGGGACCTGGCGCCAAATACCCGACCGTTTTACTCTGGTATTCGTCCCGGACCGCCGGGTACAATGTGCGTCCGCAACATTCCGGCGCAGCCGGAGCAATGAGCAGAGGAACCGTGGCAGACACTTCCGTAGAAGCGCTGGTCAAACGCGAATACCAGGCGGGGTTCGTGACGGACATCGAGTCGGACACCCTGCCCCCCGGGCTGGACGAGTCCGTCATCCGCTTCATTTCCCAGAAGAAACACGAGCCTGAATGGCTCACCGACTGGCGCCTGGAAGCCTACCGCCGCTGGCTGGACATGCCCCACCCGCGCTGGGCCCACGTCGACTTCCCGGACATCGACTTCCAGGCGATCTCCTACTACTCGGCCCCCCGCAGCAGCGGCGACGGCCCGAAGTCCCTGGACGAGGTGGACCCGGAACTGCTGCGCACCTACGAGAAGCTCGGCATTCCGCTGCACGAGCAGGAGGTGCTGGCCGGGGTGGTGAAGGACCGGGCGCCCGGCGACGCGGCCGGGATCATTGCCGGTGACGGGAGCGCCGGCGGCGATCGCGCTCTGGAGAGCGCTCCCACGGGAGAGGCGGCAGAGGACGCCGGTGCAGAGGGGCGAAGCCCCAACGTGGCGGTGGACGCCGTGTTCGACAGCGTGTCCATCGCCACGACGTTCAAGGACAAGCTGCGGGACGCGGGCGTGATCTTCTGTTCCATCTCCGAGGCCGTGCAGGAGCACCCGGAGCTGGTGCGCCAGTACCTGGGCAGCGTGGTGCCCGCCGGCGACAACTTCTTCGCGGCGCTCAACTCCGCGGTCTACAGCGACGGCTCCTTCGTCTACGTCCCGGAAGGCGTGCGCTGCCCGATGGAGCTGTCCACCTACTTCCGGATCAACGCCCAGAACACCGGGCAGTTCGAGCGTACGCTGATCATCGCCGAGAAAGGCGCGTACGTGAGCTACCTGGAGGGCTGCACGGCCCCCATGCGCGACGAGAATCAGCTTCACGCCGCGGTGGTGGAGCTGATCGCCCACGAGGACGCCGAGATCAAGTACTCGACGGTGCAGAACTGGTACCCCGGCGACGCCGAAGGGCGCGGCGGCATCTACAACTTCGTGACCAAGCGCGGCGCCTGCCTCGGCGATCGGGCGAAGATCTCCTGGACCCAGGTGGAAACGGGCTCGGCCATCACCTGGAAGTATCCGAGCGTGGTGCTGCGCGGCAACGACAGCATCGGCGAGTTCTACTCGGTGGCGCTGACCAACAACCGCCAGCAGGCCGACACCGGCACCAAGATGATCCACCTCGGCCGCAACACCCGCAGCACGATCATTTCCAAGGGCATCAGCGCCGGGCGCAGCAACAACAGCTACCGGGGCCTGGTCCGCACCACCCCGACGGCCCACGGCGCGCGCAACTACACCCAGTGCGATTCCCTGCTGATCGGCACCGAGTGCGGCGCCCATACCTTCCCCTACATCGAGAACCGGTGCGCCACCGCGACCATCGAGCACGAGGCCACCACCTCGAAGGTCAGCGACGAGCAGCTGTTCCTGTGCCAGCAGCGCGGAATCGATCCGGAGAAGGCGGTGAGCATGATCGTCAACGGTTTCTGCAAGGAGGTGTTCCGCGAGCTGCCCATGGAGTTCGCCGTGGAGGCCGGCAAGCTGCTGGAAGTCAGCCTGGAAGGATCCGTCGGATGAAAATCATTGAAATCAACAACTTGCACGTCAATGTTGAGGGGAAACCCATTCTTCGCGGGGTGAACCTGGGCATTGCGCCCGGCGAGGTCCACGCCATCATGGGGCCCAACGGGTCCGGCAAGAGCACCCTGGCCAACGTGCTCGCGGGGCGCCCCGGCTACGAGATCGTCGACGGCGAGCTCGTCTTCCTGGGCCAGGATGTCGCGGCCATGGAGCCCGAGGAGCGCGCTCAGTCCGGCCTGTTCCTGGCCTTCCAGTATCCCGTGGAGATTCCCGGCGTCAGCAACATGGAATTCCTCAAGGGCGCCCTGGACAGCCTGCGCGCCGCCCGGGAGGAGCCGCCGCTGTCCACCGTGGAATTCATGAAGCGTGTCCGGGCGCTGGCCGCCCGGCTCGACCTGAACCCGGAATTCCTCAAGCGCGGCGTCAACGAAGGATTTTCCGGCGGCGAGAAGAAGCGCAACGAGATCCTGCAGATGCTGCTGCTCGAGCCCCGCCTGGCCGTCCTCGACGAGACCGACTCCGGCCTGGACATCGACGCCCTGCAGGTGGTGGCCCGGGGTGTGAACGACTACCGCGACGGCCTGACCGCCGCCGGCGAGATGCTGGATCCGGGCCAGGTGGAGCGCGCCGTCCTGCTGATCACCCACTACCAGCGCCTGCTCGACCACATCGTTCCGGACTTCGTGCACGTGCTGACCGGCGGCCGCATCGTCGAATCCGGCGACCGCACGCTGGCGCTCAAGCTCGAGGAACAGGGGTACGCATGGCTGGCCTCGTGAACGCTGCCAGGCTGCCCGCCGTCGCGGACGTGGTCGGCACCACCGACGCGACCCGGCGCTGGCTCGACGACGCGGCGCTGCGCCAGCGGGCCGCCGACGCCCTGCCCGGCGTGGTGACCCGGGAGACCTGGAAGTACACCCCGCTGGTGCCTTTCCTCGAACGCTTCGCCGAATCCGAGCCCGGCGCAGCCGCCATCGAGCTGTCCGGCGCGGACCAGCCCGGGGTCACCGTGACCGCCTTCGACGCGCTGTCCGCGGAGCGGCAGGACCAGCTCCGCCGCGCCATCGAGGACGCCATCGCGCCGGAGCGGCACGCCCTCGCCGACCTGGCGCTGCTGCGGGCCCGCGGCGGCTGGCTGGTGGAAGTCGCGGCGGAGACGGATGCGCCGCTGGAGATCCGCTACCCGGAAGCCGGCGTGGTGCCCGTCGTGGTTCTCGTGCATGCCAACGCCTCGGCCACCCTGGTCGAGCACCTGTGCACCCGGGATTTCCTGGCTCAGGTCACCCACGTCGACCTGGCCGCCGGCGCGCGCGTCGAGCACCACCGCGCGGCGCTGGAACCCGACGTCGGCCACTATGCCCTGCTGAACGTCCACCTGGAGCGGGACGCCGCGTACCGGCTGACCCAGAGCGCGACCGGCGGCCGGCGCCGCCGCCTGGAGACCCACGTGACCCTGGACGGCGGCGGGGCCACGGCGGAGCTGTCCGGCGCCTATCTCGTCGAGGACGGCCAGCACCTCGACCAGCAGCTCGTCATCGAGCACCGCCAGGGCCACACCCGCAGCCACCAGAAATTTCACGGCATCGGCGCCGGCAAGGGCCGCAGCGTGTTCAACGGCCGCATCCACATCCACCGCCATGCGCCGGCCAGCGACGCCCAGCTCAGCAACCGCAACCTGGCCCTCCATCCGGAGGCCGAGATGAACACCAAGCCGGAGCTCGAGATCTACACCGACGACGTGCGCTGCGCCCACGGCGCCACC
>DLCH01000035.1:85452-85751 GCA_002480525.1 Gammaproteobacteria bacterium UBA7803
CGCTGCGCCCACGGCGCCACCGTCGGTCGGCTCTCCGACGACGCGCTGTTCTACCTGACGGCCCGGGGCATTCCCGAGCCCGAGGCTCGCCGCCTGCTCGCCTACGGCTTCGTCGGCGAGTGCCTCGACGGCCCTCTGGCGGATGCCGCGGTCCAGCGGTTCCGGGAGGCGCTGTCGTGAGCGCGCTGCTGGACATCAGCGGCGACTTTCCGATCCTCGGGCCGGGCCCGGACGGCAGCCCCGCGCCGGTCTACCTGGACAGCGCCGCCACCACCCAGAAGCCGCGCGCGGTGATCGAC
>DLCH01000035.1:86051-86246 GCA_002480525.1 Gammaproteobacteria bacterium UBA7803
GAAGCCGCGCGCGGTGATCGACGCCATCGTCGACTACTACGAGCATCACAACGCCAACGTGCATCGCGCCGCCCATGCGCTGGCCGAGCAGGCGACGCGCAGCTTCGAGGCCAGCCGCGACAAGGTGCGGGCGCTGATCAACGCCGGCGCGCGCGGCGAGATCGTGTTCACCCGCGGCACCACCGAGTCCATCAA
>DLCH01000008.1 GCA_002480525.1 Gammaproteobacteria bacterium UBA7803
CCGGGAGGCCGCTCCTACGGGGGGCGGGTGGTGTCAGGTGATTCGGTCTGCCAGCTCCAGCAGCAGCGCCCGGGTGGTCTCGAAGTCGAGGCACGGGTCGGTGATGCTCTGGCCGTAGCGCAGCTCGCCGCCGATGTCCTGGCGTCCGCCCACCAGGTGGCTCTCGATCATCAGCCCCTTGAGCCCCCGGTTGCCCGCGCGGCGCTGGTCGACCACGTCCCGGGCGGTTTCCGGCTGGCGTTCCGGGTCCTTGGCGCTGTTGGCGTGGCTGCAGTCCACCATCACGGTGTCGGCCAGGCCGGCGTCCCGGAGCAGCGCCTGGGCCGCGCCGACGGCCTCGGCCTGGTAGTTCGGGGACCGCCCGCCGCGCAGCACCAGGTGGCAGTCCGGGTTGCCGCTGGTCTCGAGAATGGCCGGTGCGCCCTCCTTGGTGAGGGACGGAAACAGGTGCCGGTGGGCGGCGGCGCGGATGGCGTCGATGGCCACCTGCACGTCGCCGTCGGTGCGGTTCTTGATGCCGACGGGCATCGACAGGCCAGACGCGAGTTCCCGGTGTATCTGGCTCTCCACGGTTCGGGCGCCGATGGCGCCCCAGCTCACCAGGTCGGTGTAGTACTGGCCGAAGGTGGTGTCGAGGAACTCCGTGGCCGCCGGCAGGCCGATCTCGGCCACGTCGGCGAGCAGGCCGCGGGCGAGGCGCAGGCCGCGGTTGATCTGATAGGTGCCGTCCAGCCCCGGGTCGTTGATGAGCCCCTTCCAGCCCACCACGGTGCGCGGCTTCTCGAAGTAGACGCGCATCACGCAGAACACCCGTTCGGCGACCTCGGCGGACACCGTCGCCAGCCGCTCGGCGTACTCCCGCGCCGCTTCCGGGTCGTGGACCGAGCAGGGCCCGACGATCACCAGCAGACGCTGATCCTCGCCGGCGAGAATCGACTGGATGGTGGATCGCCAGTCGGCGACCCGCGCCGACGCGGCCGCCGTCAGCGGCAGTTCCTCCTCCAGCACCGCCGGCGAGATCAGCGGGTGGGTCCGGGTGATTCTGAGGTTGTCTGTCGGCATGCTGGGTGGGGTCGCGGACGCCCTGGCGTGAATGAGCGGATATAGTGTACCGGCCCGTTCGTCCACCGTGCCAACCACGGTCCACACGAGGAGATGCCGTGAGTCGTACCGCCTGTCTGCTGATGCTGTCGCTCGCGCTGCCGGTGTTCGCCGCCGCGCCGGACGACGAGGGGCTGCCGCTGACGGCGGAACGGGTCGTCGAGTTCGACACCGACGAGGCCACCTGGGTGTCCCTGGACGTGTCGCCCGACGGGCAGTCGCTGGTGATCGACGTGCTCGGCGACCTGTATCTGCTGCCCATCACCGGCGGAACCGCCCGGCCGCTCACCGACGGCATGGCCTTCGACAGTCAGCCGCGGTTCTCGCCGGACGGCGCCCGGGTCGCATTCGTCAGCGATCGTGACGGCGCCGAGAACGTCTGGGTCGTCGAGGTGGACGGCACGGGCGCGAAGAAGCTCTCGGACAACGACGGGGCGGCGCAGTTCGCCTCGCCCGCGTGGGCGCCGGACGGCTCCCACGTGGTGGCTTCGCGAACCACCTGGGGGCTGCGGACCTTCGAGGTCTGGGCCTATCACCTCGAGGGCGGCCGGGGCATCCGGCTCACCCGGGCGAAGCCCGAGGCGGACACGCCCGCGGACCGGCGCGGCAACAGCCTCGGCGCCGTCTACGGCCCGGACGGCCGCTACCTGTACTACGCGTACAAGACCGGCGGATTCGCCTACAACGTGCAGCTTCCCCTCTGGCAGATCGTCAGACGCGATCTGCGCACCGGCGCCGAGGACCCGCTGACCCAGGCCCAGGGCAGCGCCTTCCGGCCGCTGCTGTCGCCGGACGGCCGGCACCTGGTCTACGGCTCGCGCTTCGAGGGGCAGACCGGCCTGCGGCTGCGCGACCTGCAGACCGGCGAGGATCGCTGGCTGGTCCATCCGGTGACCCGGGACGAGCAGGAATCCCGATTCACCCGGGATCTGCTCCCCGGCTATGCCTTCACGCCCGACGGCACCGCGCTGGTGTTCGCCCGGGACGGTGGGATCGAGCGCCTCGACCTGGCGTCGGGACAGACGACCCGGATTCCCTTCTCGGTGCGGGTGAGCCGTGGGCTCGGGCCCCAGCTCCAGTTTCCCCGGCGCCTCGGCCTGGGCCCTGTGAAGGCGCGGCTGCTGCGCGATCCCGTGATGTCTCCCGACGGCCGGCGACTCGCCTTCTCCGCCTTCATGCGCATCCACGTGCGGGATCTCGATGGCGACGGCCAGCGGGCCGTGACGCCGGAGGGCATGACCGCCTTCCATCCGTCCTGGTCGCCGGACGGGCGTTGGCTGACCTTCGTCGACTGGTCGGCGTCCGGCGGGCACGTCTGGCGGATCCGCGCGGACGGCCGCGGCGCACCCGAGCGCCTGACCGCCACGCGCGCCTACTACACGGATCCGGTGTACGCGCCCGACGGCGAGCGGATCGTCGCGCTGCGGGCGCCCAGCCACGAACGGCTGTACCGGGAGTGGGACTTCGGCGCGCCGGCGGGTTCGGACGTGGTGTGGCTGCCGGCGCGGGGCGGCGCCGTGTCGCTGATCGTGCCGAGCCGCGGGTTCGGCCGGCCGCACTTCGGGCCCGAGCCGGATCGCGTCTACCTGTACCAGGGCCAGAGCGGCGCGCTGTCGTCGGTGCGCTACGACGGCAGCGACCGGCGGACCACGCTCACGGCCAAAGGTCCGGGCACGCTGTTCGACGAGGACGACGTCGCCGCCGACGACGTCCGGCTGTCGCCCGACGGCCGCCATGCGCTGATTCAGCATGCCAACCAGCTCTACCTCGCCGCGCTGCTGAATCCCCATTTCGAGAACGTGGCGATCGGCATCGACAAACCGCCGGTGCCGCTGGCCCGCCTCACCGACGTCGGCGCGGACTTCATCGGCTGGGGGCCGGACGCCACGGTGTTCTGGTCCACGGGCGATCGTTTCCATCGTCGCGCGCTGGCCTCCGTGACCTTCGAGGCGGAGGCGGACGAGGACGAAGCCGACGACGGGGCGGCCGAGCCGGACGGCGGCCGGCCCGGCGATGGCGCTGCGGCCCCAGCCGGCTCGGGGTCTGCGGCGGAAGCCCCGCCGGCCGCGGATGACACCGGCGGCGACGGCCAGGACCTGCGCGAGGCCCACGAGGCCGTCACGTCGCTCACCGTGGACGTCTACCGGCCCCGGGCCGTCCCCCGGGGGCGCCTGGCGCTGATCGGCGCGCGGGTACTGCCGATGACCGGCGAGCGCACGGTGATCGACGACGGCGTCGTGCTGATCGAGGACGACCGTATCGTCGCCGTGGGTCCCCGGGACGCGGTGGCGATTCCGGAGGACGCCGAACGGGTGGACGTCAGCGGCCACGTGGTCATGCCGGGGTTCGTCGACACCCACGCGCACTTCCGCCCGATGCGCCGCGTGCTGGACCCGGACAACTGGGCATTCCTGGCGAACCTGGCCTACGGCGTCACGACCGGCCTCGACGTGCAGCCCAGCACCATCGACATCCTGGCCTACCAGGATCTGATCGACGCGGGGATGATGCTGGGACCGCGGGCGCTGTCCACGGGTCCGGGCATTTTCAGCAACAACGCCTTCCGCTCCCTGGACCATGCCCGGGCGGTGCTGCGCCGTTACAAGGACAGCTACCGGGTCCACAACCTGAAGGCCTACCTGGCGGGCAACCGGCGCCAGCGCCAGTGGATCGTCCAGGCGGCGGCGGAGCTCGAGCTGATGCCTACCACCGAGGGGGCGCTGGACATGAAGCTCGACCTGACCCACGTGGTGGACGGCTTCAGCGGCAACGAGCACAACTTTCCGCTCACGGCCCTGCATCGGGACGTGGTGACGCTGGTGGGACGATCCGGCATGTCCTATACGCCGACCCTGCTGGTCAGCTACGGCGGCCCGTTCGCCGAGAGCTGGTTCTATACCCGGGAGAACCCGGGCGGCGACGCGAAGCTGCGGCGCTTCACGCCGTCGGCCGTGCTCGCCTCGCGCACCCGGCGGGGCCCCTGGTTTCACGACGACGAGTACGTGTTCCCGGAGCTGGCGGCCCAGGCGGCGAAGATCGTCAGGGCCGGCGGGCGGGTCGGCGTCGGCGCTCACGGACAGCTTCAGGGGCTCGGCTACCACTGGGAAATGTGGGCGCTCGCCCGGGGGCTGGAGCCGTGGGAGGTGCTTACCGCCGCGACCCGGCACGGCGCCGAGATCATCGGCGTCGGCGCGGACATCGGCACCGTCGAGGCGGGCAAGCTGGCGGACCTGGTGGTGCTCGCCGGCGACCCCCTGGCGGACATCCGGCAGACCGCGAACCTGCGCTACGTGATCAGCAACGGCGCCCTCTACGAGGCCGACACCCTGGACCGGCTCTACCCGACGGAGCAGGCCCGGCCGGCGTTCTGGTGGCAGGACCCGGGACCGCGGCCGGTCGGGTCCGGGGAGGTGGGGCCGTGAGCGGACGGGTGGTCGAGATCTTCACCGCGCCGGCGGGCGGGGCTGCCGTGACGGCCCGCCCGGAAGCCGTGCTCGAAGCCGGTCGCGGAATCGTCGGCGACCGCTACGAAGGCGTCGATCCGGATGCCCAGATCACCCTGGTGGACGCCGACGTGCTCGACGACGTCAACGCCCGGACCGGCTGGTCGCTGACGCCGCGGGACACGCGCCGCAACGTCGTCACCCGGGGCGTGGACCTGAATCAGTGGGTGCACCGCCGCTTCCGGGTCGGGAATGCGGTGCTCGAGGGCGTGGAGCTGTGTGAGCCCTGCGCCGGCCTCGGCGCGTCGCTGGCCACCGCCGACCGCTCCGCGGCCGACGTGGTGCGCGCGCTCACCCATCGTGGCGGCCTGCGGGCCCGCATCCTGGTGGGCGGCATCGTCCGTCCCGGCGACGCCGTGGCCGAGGTGGACGTCACGGCGTAACCGGGTTCCCGGTTCCGGGGCAGGGGGCGCCGGGCTTCCCACAGGACGGGCAAAAACCCTCACATCTGCATGATGGTCTCGGAACGCCCAGGGCGTGAACATGCGCACGGGGGTAACGTGACATGCATCACATCCGGATTCACACACGGAGCATTGCCGCCCGCCGCCGGGCGGTACTGGCCATGCTCGGCTGCTGGCTGGCCCTGGCCGCGCCGGCCTGGGGACTGCCGGGGGGCGAGGACGCCGCCGCGCGGCTGCTCGAGCGCCTGGAAACGGACATGGCCGCCGGCCGGTTCGACGAGGCCATGGCGACGGCCGAAGCTCTGCAGCCGGCCGCGCTGGAAGGCCCGGATCGGGCGCGGGCGCACCAGATGATCGGCTTTCTCCATGCCCGGCGGGGCGACTACGCCACGGCGCTGGCGAACTACGCCTGGTCGCTGGAGCATCCCGAGCTGCTGCCCGCCGGCCTGGAGGGCCGACTGCGCTACACGGTCGCCCAGCTCGAATTCGCGCTGGGCCGGTTCGAGGCGGCGCTGGATCAGCTCGAGGCCTGGCAGGCGCTGGGCAGCCCGGATGCCGGGTTCGGGCCCTACATCCTGATGGGGCAGGCGTACTTCAAGGTTCGGGACTACGCGGACGCCATCCGCAGCCTGGAGGCCGGCGTGGCGCTGGCCCGGGCCGAGGGCGCCGTGGTCCGGGAGGACTGGCTGACGCTGCTGCATCATCTGTACGTCGAGCAGCAGCGCTGGGGCGAGGCGGTCGGCGTGCTGGAGCGGCTCGCGGACCTGTATCCCAGCGACCGCTACCAGGCCATGCTGGCGTCCGCGAAGGCGCGCCGCGGCTGAGCCGCGCCGGGACCCTGAGCGGTCAGTTGAGTACCGCGTAGCCCCGGTTCCGCAGGCAGTTGCGGACCACGGTCTGCTTCTCCCGCAGGGCGCTGCCGGTGCCCCGGGCGCCGCCGACGACGGCGCCGGCCCCGGCCGATCGCTTGGCGGTGTCGCTGTCGCCCACGGCAGCGCCGATCAGGCCGCCGACCACGGCGCCGGCGGCTGCTCCGCCCGCCGCCCGGCCGCCCACGCCCACCTGGTCGGCATAGGCCTGGCACTCGGCCAGGTCGGTCCGGTACTGCAGCGGGTCCACACCCTTCATGTCGACGATCGGTCCGCCGCGGGCGTCGCGCCCTGCGCAGGCCGTCAGCGCCACGGTGGCCAGAACGATGGCGAGAATGCGCATCCAGAGTCTCCTGCCGATGATGATGCCCCCGGGGCTGTCCACCAGCAGTCTAGCTCCGCCCGCTGAACGGCGGCTGAACCGTCAGGCGGCGGCGCGCCGTTCCAGCGCCGGGTAGCGCAGCCCGAGCAGCACCGTGCGGGCCACCATGAACACCGTCATGGCGAACCACACGCCGTGGTTCCCGAGGCGGTCCAGGGTCAGCCACAGGGCCGCCAGGTAGCACAGGAACGCGCCGAACATGCTGTTGCGCAGCTCCACGGTCCGGGTGGTGCCGATGAACACCCCGTCGAGGTGAAATGCGCCCACCGCCGCCAGCGGAGCGGCTACCAGCCAGGGCAGGTAGTCGCGGGCGGTGTCGCGGACCGCCGGGAGCGTGGTCATGAGATCGATCAGCAGCCCGCCGGCCAGGGCGAAGCCGACGCTCACCGCGGCCGCCACCACCACCGACCAGCCCAGGGTGTAGCCGGCCGCCCGGCGCAGCGTCGCCCGGTCCCGGGCCCCGAAGGCGTGGCCGGTCAGCGTTTCGGCGGTGTGGGCCAGGGCGTCCAGCCCGTAGGACATCAGGAAGAAGAGCTGAATCAGCACCGCGTTCGCCGCCAGAATCCGGTCGCCGAGGCCGGCGCCCAGCACCGTGAAAGCGAAGAACGGAAGCTGCACGAACAGCGAGCGCACGATCAGGTTGGCGCTGACGCCGAACAGGGCCGTCAGCCGGTCGCGGCGCAGCAGCTCGTGCCGGGAGGGACGGCGCGCGCCGCGCTGGCGCAGGGCACGCACCACCAGCGCCGCGCCGACGACGGCCGCCAGCCACTCGCTGATCACCGTGCCGGCGGCGACGCCTTCCACGCCCCAGCCGAGGCCGATGACGAAGGCCAGGTCGAGGATCACGTTGGTGACGTTCAGCAGCACGCTCACCAGCAGGGCGTCGCCCATGCGCTGCAGGCCGAACAGCGTGCCGAGCACGACGAAGTGGGTGAGCAGCGCCGGCGCCCCCCAGACCCGCAGCGTCAGGTAGGTGGCGGCGAGGGACCCGGTGTGGTCGCTGGCCTGGAACAGGCCCAGCAGCAGTGACGCCAGCGGCCCGGCGAGCAGCGCCAGCAGCAGCGTGCCGAGCACCAGGGCCACGGCGACGGCGCGCGCGGTGACTGCCGCCATCTCCTGGACCTGACGCGCCCCGTAGGCCTGGGCGACCAGCCCGGTGGTGCCCATACGCAGAAAGCCGACCATCCAGTACAGGGCGTTGAACACGGTGGCGCCGATGGCCACGGCGCCGATGAAGGCGGCATCCGGCTGACGGCCCATGACCGCCGTGTCCACCGCGCCCACGAGCGGGGTCGTGACGTTGGCGAGCACCACGGGCCAGGTCAGCGACCAGACCCGCCGGTTCCAGTGTCCTTCGGCTGGTACGGCGTCCGTCATGACGGCATTCTGCGCGATCGCGGCGCGGCTGTGTTACATCTCCCGCGGTACACGAGGAGGCTCTGTGCGGGTACTGGACGAAGCGGATTTCGTGGTGGTCGGCGCCGGCTCGGCGGGCTGCGTGCTGGCCGGCCGGCTGAGCGAGGAGGGCGGCCTCGAGACGCTGGTGATCGAGCACGGCGGCAGCGATGCGGGGCCGTTCATCCAGATGCCGGCGGCGCTGTCCTATCCGATGAACATGGGCCGCTACGACTGGGGCTATCGCACCGAGCCCGAGCCCGCGCTCGCCGGGCGTCGTCTCGCGGCGCCGCGGGGCAAGGTGATCGGCGGCTCGTCCTCGATCAACGGCATGGTCTACGTGCGTGGCCACCCCGGGGACTTCGAGCGCTGGCACCGGGCCGGCGCGGAGGGCTGGGACTACGCCGGGGTGCTGCCCTATTTCAAGCGGCTGGAGAACGCGCCCCACGGCGACCCCCGCTGGCGTGGCCACGACGGCCCGATGCACGTGACGCGCGGTGGTCAGCAGCACGTGCTGGACCAGGCGTTCATGGCGGCCGCGGCGGAGGCGGGCCACCTGGTCACGCCGGACTACAACGGCGCCAGCCAGGAAGGCTTCGGCGCCATGGAGCGCACCACCTGGCGGGGGCGGCGGTGGTCGGCGGCCAGCGCCTACCTGCGGCCGGCACTGCGCCGGAACAACCTGCGGCTGCGCCGCGGATTCGTCGAGCGTGTCGTTGTCGAGGCCGGTCGCGCCGTGGGCGTGGTGGTGCGCCGGGGGCGCCGCGTCGGGCTGATCCGGGCGCGCCGGGAAGTGATCCTCAGCGCCTCGGCGTTCAACTCGCCGAAGCTGCTGCTGCTGTCCGGCATCGGTCCCGCCGACGATCTGGCTGCCCTGGGGATCGCCGTCGCCGCGGACCGCCCGGGCGTGGGCGAGAACCTGCAGGACCACCTCGAGGTCTACGTGCAGATGGCCTGCCGCCGGCCGGTCACCCTCAATGCCCATCTGAATCTGCTCGGCAAGGCCCGGGTCGGCGCCCGCTGGCTGCTGACCCGTGGCGGTCCCGGCGCCAGCAACCACTTCGAGTCCGCCGGCTTCCTGCGCAGCGGCCCGGCGAGCCCTTATCCGGACGTGCAGTATCACTTTCTGCCGGCGGCGGTCCGCTACGACGGCACGCAGCCGGCGCGCGCCCACGGCTTCCAGGCCCACGTCGGCCCGATGCTGCCGCGATCCCGCGGCCGGGTGCGGCTACGCTCGGCCGATCCCGCCGATCCGCCGCGGATCGCTTTCGGCTATCTGTCGCATCCCGATGATCGGGCGGCGTTCCGGCGCTGTCTGGAGCTGACCCGGGCGCTGTTCGCCCAGCCGGCCTTCGCGGAGTTCGCCGACGGCGAGCTGGCGCCGGGACCGGACTGCCGGTCGCCGGCGGAGCTCGATGCGTTCGTGGCCCGGGAAGCCGAGAGCGCCTACCACCCGTGCGGTTCCTGCCGGATGGGGGACGCGGGGGACGAGTTCGCCGTGGTCGATCCGGCCTGCCGGGTGATCGGCGTGGAGCGGCTGCGGGTGGTGGATTCCTCGGTGATGCCGACGGTCACCAACGGCAATCTGAACGCGCCGACCCTGATGCTCGCCGAGCGGGCGGCGGACCTGATCCGCGGTCGGCCGCCGCTGCGGGACGCCGGCGTGGCGTGACGCTTCCGGGAGGGGTCAGGGGCGCGGCGCGGTGCCCTGCACGTTGTTGCGTCCGGCGGCCTTCGCCCGGTCGAGGGCGTGTCCGGCCTGGCGCAGCAGGGCCTGCCAGTCCGGGTCGGCCCGGTCGATGGCGGCCACGCCGATGCTGGCGGTGACGGGCGGCTCGCCGGCGGCGGCGCGGTGCCGGCCGATGAGCGCGAGCAGCCGCTCGGCCACCCGCATCGCGCCGTCGGCGTCCGTTCCCGGCAGCAGCAGGGCGAACTCCTCGCCGCCGATGCGCCCGGGAATGTCGCACACCCGGCTGCAGCCCTGGACGTCCTCCGCCACGTGGCGCAGCAGGATGTCGCCGGCTTCCGGTCCGAGCCGGTCGTTGATGCTGCGGAAATGGTCGATGTCCACCAGCACCAGGGACAGATCCTGATCGAAGCGGCGCACCCGGTCGCACTCCTCGAGCAGCCGGGACATGAACGAGCGCCGGTTGTGCAGCCCGGTCAGCGCGTCGGTGTAGGCGAGCCGCTCCATCTCGTGGCGGGCGCGCAGCAGCTCGTTTTCCGCCTCGAGCCGCACCGTCACGTCGCGAAACACCAGCACGGTGGCCCGGCCGGTGTGCTGGCGCAGGCGCGTGGCTCGGACCTCGTAGGTGCGCAGGTCGATGTCGGCCTCGGCCGACCGGCCCGGCCGCTCCGCCAGCGCCGCCAGGGACTGATGGGGCAGCAGCGTGTCGATGGGCACGCCCAGCGCCGCGTCGGCCCGGTCGTCCGGCAGCAGCATGCTCGCCGCCGCCGCGTTCAGGTCGATGATGCGGCCGGCGTCGTCGAGCACCACCACGCCGTCGTCGAGCTGCTCGAGCACCTCCCGGTGCAGTGCCGGCGACAGGTCCAGCAGACCGCTGTGCAGGAGGCCACGGTTCAGCAGGAACGTCCCCACCGCGAAACCGAGGGGCGTGGGGTCGATGAAGGTCAGCGGACTCCAGCCGGTGAGATAGGCGACGTTGAGCAGGGCGACGATGCCCGGCGCCGCGATGACGGCGGTCAGGGCCCGCCGGTGCCGCGGCGATGCGGCGAGCTCGTAGACCAGCAGCAGCGTGCCGGCGGCGATCAGTCCGTAGGAGTAGGCCACGTGGACGGGGAACCACCAGCCGTAGGTCAGCCCGAGGCCGACGAAGCCGTCGGCCTCGACCAGGCGCGCGTCCGCCCACATGGCGCCGTGCAGCCCGTTGCTCCAGGCGAGCGCCACCGTGGCCGCCGGCACCGCGCACAGCAGGGCCAGGAGGCCGCGCCCCAGCCGCACCGGGCGGCGCGCGTAGGTCAGGGCGAAGGCGATCCAGGTCACCGCGAGCCCGGCGATCCCCGGATACTGGAGTTTCGATGCCAGCAGCTTGGCGTCGAGATCCGTGGTCAGGGTGCCCAGGAACTGGCCGAGCGACCACAGGAACACGCAGCCGGCGAGGGCCAGCAGCGCCGGAGCGCCGGCCACCGACGCGTTGCGCCGCACCTCCCGCGCCACCGCCGCGGTGAGCAGCATGGCGGCGAGGGACGGCAGCGACCAGACGGTGAGCTGGAACACGGCGCGATCAGCCCTGTTCCGCCGCCATGCCCTGGGCGACGGCGTCCCAGCCGAACACGTCTTCCGCGATGTGGTAGAGCGCGGGCACCAGGAACAGGGTGATGAACGTGGCGAACAGCACGCCGAAGGCGAGGGACACGGCCATCGGGATGACGAACGCGGTGGCCGGCGTCGCCGACGCCATCAGCGGGATGAGCCCGACGAAGGTGGTCACCGAGGTCAGCAGAATGGGCCGGAACCGGACCACGCCCGCCTCGAGCAGCGCATCGACGATGTCGACGCCTTCCCGGCGGCGGCGGTTCACGTAGTCGACCAGCACCAGGCTCGAGTTCACCACCACGCCCGAAAGGGCGACGATGCCCAGCGCCGAGAAGAACACCAGCAGCTCGCCCATCACCCAGTGGCCGACGATGGCGCCGACGGCGCCGAAGGGAATCACGCTCATGATCACCAGCGGCTGCACGTAGCTGCGCAGCGGAATGGCGAGCAGCGCATAGATGATCACCAGGGCCAGCAGCGCCGCGAACGCCAGGCCGGTCATGGCCTTGACGCGCTCCTCCTGCTCGCCGGACAGGCTGATGTCGATGCCGCGGTACTTGTCCATCAGCTTGGGCAGCACCTCGCGCTGGATGCTGGCGTTGACCTCCTCGGGGCTGACCCGGGCGCGGTCCACGTCGGCGGTGACGTTGACCACCCGGCGGCCGTCGGTGCGGCGGATGCTGGCGAAGCCGCGGCCGATCTCGAAGCTGGCGACGCTGTAGAACGGCACTTCCGAGCCGTCCGGGGTGCGGATGTACATGTCCTCCAGGTTGCCGATGGAGGTGCGCTCGGACTCCGGGAAGCGCACCATCACCCGCACCTCGTCCTGGCCGCGCTGGATGCGCTGGGCCTCGGCGCCGTAGAACGCGTTGCGCACCTGGCGGGCGAGGTCGTTCAGCGTCAGCCCCAGGTTGCGGGCTTCCGGCAGCAGCGACAGCTTGATCTCCTGCTTGCCGGGGCGGAACGAGTCGGCGATGTCGAACACGCCCTCGTAGCGGCTCAGCTCCGCGCGCAGCTCGGCGGCCGCGGCGCTCATCCGGTCCACGTTCTTGCCCGAGATCTGGTAGTTGATCGGCTCGCCTGCGGAGAAGGCGTCGGCGTTGAAGGTGAGCTTCACGGCGTCGGGGATGTCGCCGGTCAGGGCCCGCCAGCGGGCGGCCACTTCCTTGGCGGACAGGTTGTCCCGCTCGGCCAGCGGCCGCAGCTCGATCACCACCTCGGCGAGATGGCTCTTGCCGGTGGTGTCGCCCCGGCCGGGCCCGTCCCGCTCGACCAGCGTGCCGATGCTGGAGAGCATGTTGACGATCACCGAGCCGCCCTCCGGCGCGACCCGCTCGTCGAGCTCCTCGCGCAGCGCGTCCGCCGCCACCTCGAGCCGTTCGGCGGCCCGGGCGGTGACGTCGACGGCGGTGCCGTCGGGCATCTCGAGCTGGGCGTAGATGCGGTCGCCCTCCACCGCCGGGAAGAAGCCGAAGATGACCCGTCCGCTGGCGATCAGCGCGACCGCCAGGATCAGTACGCCGAGGCCGGTGGCGGCGGTGGCGTAGCGCCAGGTCACCGCCCGCTCCAGCCATGGCCGGTAGTGGTCCCGGGCGACACCCTCCAGCCAGCCGGACAGCCGGCCCTGCAGGGTGTTCCAGCGCCGCGACAGGCCGTGGCTCGGCTCCGAGTGGTTCCGGTGGGCGAGGTGGGCCGGCAGGATGAGCTGGGACTCGATGATGCTGAACACCAGGGCGATGATCACCACGTAGCCGATGACGCCGAAGAACTCGGCCATGCGCCCGGGCACGATGATCAGCGGCAGAAACGCGGCCATGGTGGTGAGCACGCCGAAGATCACCGGGATCGACACCTCCCAGGCGCCGTCGATGGCGGCCTGCACGGGCGGCTTGCCCATCTGCTCGTGACCGTACACCCGCTCGCCGACGACGATGGCGTCGTCCACCAGAATGCCGAGGACGAGGATGAACGCCATCACCGTGATGGTGCTGATGGAGATGTCCGCGTAGGGGAACACCGCCAGGGTGCCGAACAGGGCGATGGGGATGCCGGCGGCCACCCACATGGCCAGCCGGAAGCGCAGAAACAGGGCCAGGATGATCACCACCAGCACCAGTCCCGAGAGGGCGGTGTTGGTCAGCGTGTCGAGGCGCTCGGTGAGCTGCTTGGACTCGTCGGTCCACACCGTGAGGTCGATGCCGGGCGGCAGCAGGGTCTGGTACTCGTTGACGTAGGCGCGCACGTCCCGGGCCATCTGAATGGTGTCTTCCTGGCCCACCTGGAAGACCTTCACGACCACCGCCGGCTTGCCGTTGAAGCGGGCCCGCAGGTCGCCCTCCTCGAAGGCGTCGCGGATGGTGGCGACCTCGGACAGGGTGACCTTGGTGCCGTCGGCCCGGGTCAGCACGACGATGTCCTCGAACTCGGCCCCCCAGTAGGCCTGGCCCTTGGTGCGGATCAGGATCTCGCCGCCCTCGGTGCGGATGGTGCCGCCGGGCATGTCCAGGGACGCGGTCCGCACCGCCTGGGCCACGGCGTCCAGAGTCAGCCCGTAGCGCCGCAGCACGTACTCGGAGACCTCGATGGCGATCTCGTAGGGCCGCACGTAGGTGAGGCTCACCTGGGAGATGCCGCTCATGGCGGCGATGTCGTCCCGGACCTCCTTGCCGATCTCCTTGAGGGTGCGCTCGTCGACGTCGCCGGAGATGGCGATCTGGGCCACGCCGCGGGTGATCACCAGCTTGGAGACGATGGGCTTCTCGGTTTCCGCCGGGAAGCTGTTGATGCCGTCGACCCGGCTCTTGATCTCGTTCAGCGCCTCGTTGGCATCCGCCTCGAGGTCCAGCTCGGCCATGACGTTGCAGGCGCCCTCGGCGGCGGTGGCGTGGATCTTGTCGATGCCCTCGACGCCCTCGATGGCGTCCTCGATGCGCAGGCACACGCCCTGTTCCGATTCCTCGGGCGCGGCGCCCAGGTAGGGCACGGTGATGCTCACCACCTGGGTGTTGATGTTGGGGAATTCCTCCTGGTGCACGGTCAGCATGGCCAGCAGGCCGCCGACCAGCAGCACCGCCATCAGCAGATTGGCGGCGACGGGGTTGCGGGTGAACCAGGCGATGGCGGAATGCATGGACTCAGCCCGCCGTGGCGGCTGCGGCTGGGCGTGCGGCGCCGATGATGCCGGCGTGGCCGTCGGCCTGAAGCACCGGCTTCACCGGCATGCCTTCGACCACGGTCTGAATCGGGGACACGCAGACCCGCTCGCCGGCGGCGAGTCCCGCGCTGATCAGCACGTCGTCCTGGTACAGGCGCAGCGGCTCGATGTCGCGGTAGTGGAGCCGGTCCTCGGCATCGACCACCAGCACCCGGTTGCCCGAGCGCAGGGCGGAACGGGGCAGCACCACCACGTTCTCGGCGATGAGGCCTTCGATCTCGGCGTTGACGAACAGACCGACTGCCAGGGGCGCGTCCTGATCGTCGTTGTCGACCCGGGCGACCACGTGGACCATGCGGCTCATGGTGTCGATCTGCGCTTCGGTGCGGACGATGCGCCCGCGCCAGGCGAGTGCCTGGCCGGCGAACTCGGCGGTCAGCGTGACCGCCGGCTGCAGCTCCGGAGGCAGCTCGCCGCGGATGCCCACCGGCAGATTCAGGAACGCGAGCTGGCGGTCGGCGATGGGCAGGCGCACTTCCGCCTGATCCCCGGCATAGAGGGTGGCGACGGAGGCGCCGCGGCTGACGAACTGGCCGATGTCCACGGACTCCCGCCGCACCAGGCCGGTGAACGGCGCGCGGATTTCGGTGCGCGCCAGATCGCGCTGGGCCTGGGTGAGCGTGGCGCGGGCTTCCTGCAGGGCGGCCTCGGCGACCCGGTGGGTCCGCAGCGCGGCCTCGTAGGCGGAACGGCTGGCGAGCTGACGGGCTTCCAGACTCTCCAGTCGCTCGGCTTCGAAGCGGGCGTGCTCGTACTCCGCCTCGGCGCGGGTGAGGGCGGCTTCGGCGCGCTGCAGAGCGGAGCGGTAGTCCTGGTCTTCCAGCCGGAGCAGCACGTCGCCGTGGTCGAAGACGCCGCCGTTGACCAGGGACGGCGAGATCCAGCTCACGCGGCCCGAGACCTCGGGGATCAGCTCGGATTCCGTGTTCGGCGCCACGGTGCCCTGGGAATGGACGGCGAGCTGCACCGACCTGGGCTGAACCTCGATCACCCGCACCGTGGTGGCGACGGGCTCGGGCACGCTGGGCTCGAGCTGGGGGCTCGTGGCCATCAGCGTCACGGCACCGAACACGCAGGCGAGCAGGATGGCGCCCGGCACGACGAATTTACGGATCATGATGCGTTGACCTCTACTGCGGCATGGAGCCCGCGGCTCCCGTTCAGGCCCAGGGCGGCGAAGGCCCGCTGGGCGGATTCGCGGTTGACCGCGGACATGGCGCGGAAGGTCTCCCGCACCGCGGCGACGTCCCGCTCGGCCAGCGCGGCGTCCAGACGCCGGGCCAGATCACGGTGGGCCTGCTGGTCCACCACCACGTGCTGCTCCAAGGGGATCATGCGGGGGCGGAACTGGACGAGCAGGGCCCGGGCGATGAGCCGGCAGATCAGGTTGCCGCTGGCTTCCATGATGGCGGTGACCAGCTCCAGCCGGGCCTCGGCATGGGCGGTCCGGTCCGCGGCGGGCTGCATCAGCGGTTTCACCTTCGCCCGGATCGCGGCGAGGGCGCTGTCGCTGCTGCGGCGGACGGCATTCTCGGCAGCCACGGTGACCAGGCTGGCCATGACCTCCATGACCTGGTCGACCAGATCCGGGTCCGGCACGTCGCCCAGGGCCATCATGTGGCCGATCACGTCGAGGCTTGCTTCGTGCAGGGGCGCCACCCGGGCACCGCCGGGGGCGATGGTGGCCAGGCCGAGCTGCTCGAGCTTCTTCATCGCCTCCCGGGCCGCGCCGCGGTTGGCGTCGAAGCGGCTGGCGAGATCGCGCTCCGAGGGCAGTCGCTCGCCGCAGCGGTAGCGGCCCAGGAGGATGTCCCGGGTCAGGCTGTCGGCGATCTCTTCGTGTCTGCGCAGGCTCATCGGCGCGGGTCTCCGGAAGCGAATCTGCTCTGACCGAATTGGTCAGACCATTTTGGTCGTTGAAACGAATTCTAGTTGCACCGCACCAATTGTCCAGCGAAATCGTTACCTGAAGTAACGTTTGTGGGGCGCAAACGTGCACGAATGCCACAAACGTGCACCACATCCACAAACATGACATGATCCGGAGGTTGTCAGGTTCCGATCAGAGGGGTGGAGAACCGTGAATCATCATGACGTCGTCATCGTCGGCGCCGGCATTTCCGGAATCGGCGCCGCCGTGCATCTGCAGCAGTCCTGTCCGGACCGCAGCTACACGATTCTCGAGGGCCGCGGAGACATCGGCGGCACCTGGGACCTGTTCCGCTACCCGGGCATCCGCTCGGACAGCGACATGCACACCCTCGGTTTCGACTTCAAACCCTGGCGGGAGGCCAAGGCCATCGCCGACGGCCCGTCCATCAAGCGTTATCTCGAGGAGACGGTGGACGAGTACGGGCTGCGCGGGCAGATCCGCTTCGGCCACCGGGTGATCTCCGCCGAGTGGTCCACCGACGACGCCGCCTGGACGGTGCGTGCCGAGCACGACGGCGAGCCGGTGAGCTTCTCCTGCAACTTCCTGTTCATGTGCGGCGGCTACTACAACTA
>DLCH01000040.1 GCA_002480525.1 Gammaproteobacteria bacterium UBA7803
CATGATGGCGCCATGGTAACCCGCTCCGGGCCGTTGTTTTAGCGTTTTGCAAACGCCGGCGGATGCCATTAGAATTCGCCGGCTTTGGCGGCCCCGTTTGGGGTCGACGGCGTTCAATGCTCCCGCGACCGGTCCCGCACCCTCAGACGATCTGTAGGAGCGGCCTCCCGGCCGCGATCGCAGGAACGCCAGATCAACCAATCACGAGTCAACGAATGCCGAGTGTAAAAGTCAAAGAGAACGAGCCTTTCGACGTGGCCCTGCGGCGCTTCAAGCGCTCCTGCGAGAAGGCCGGCGTGCTGTCCGAAGTGCGCCGCCGCGAGTTCTACGAGAAGCCCACCGCCGTGCGCAAGCGCAAGGCCGCCGCCGCGGTGAAGCGTCACGCCAAGAAGCTGCAGCGCGAGGCGCGCCGCTTCGAGAAGAACTACTGAGTCAGCGGCCGACCTGGCCTTTGTAGGAGCGGCCTCCCGGCCGCGATCGCGGCAGCCGCCGGCAATCGCGGCCGGGAGGCCGCTCCTACAGGGGTAGAGTGAGTCGCATACCTTCCGGAGCCGGCCATGTCCGAGTCGGATCTCAAGAATCGCATCAGCGACGCCACCAAGGCGGCCATGAAGGCGCGCGACAAAGAGCGCCTGGCGACCCTGCGGCTGATCAACGCCGACATCCAGCGCGTCGAGGTCGACGAGCGTCGCGACCTGTCCGATCAGGACGTGGTCACCATCCTCACGAAGATGCTCAAACAGCGGCAGGATTCGCTGTCCCAGTACGAGTCCGCCGGCCGCGACGATCTGGCCGCCCAGGAGCGCTTCGAGATCGGCATCGTGCAGGAGTTCCTGCCGGATCCCCTCGACGAAGCGGAGCTCGACGCCCTGATCGACTCGGCCATCGCCGAGGCGGGCGCCGAATCCATGAAGGACATGGGCAAGGTCATGGGCGTTCTCAAGCCCAGGATCGAAGGCCGCGCCGACATGGGTGCCGTGAGCGGCAAGGTCAAAGCCCGGCTGGGCTGAAGGTCCGGTGGCCATTCGGGAGGCAAGGCTCCAGTAAACCCTGCACAATGGATGAGCTTCCATCCGCCGCGGAAACCCTGTATCGATGACCACTCTCGTTCCCGTGATCCTCGCCGGTGGCACCGGCAGCCGGCTCTGGCCCCTGTCCCGTGAGCTCTACCCGAAGCAGTTTCACGCCCTGTTCGGCGAGCAGTCGCTGCTGCAGAGCACGCTGCGCCGTGCCGCCCGGGCAACTTCGGCGGCGCCGATCGTGGTGTGCAACGACGAGCATCGGTTCCTGGTCGCCGAGCAGTGTCGCGAGATCTGCACGCCCTGGCAGCAGATCATGCTGGAACCGGAGGGACGCAATACCGCGCCCGCGATCGCCCTGGCGGCCCTGGAAGTGTGTAAGGCTCAGGGCGACGGCATTCTGCTGGTGCTGCCCTCCGATCACCTGGTGGCGGACGAGCAGGCTTTCGTCCAGGCGGTGGAGGCCGCGGCTGAGGCGGCCGCCGGGGGCAGTCTGGTGACGTTCGGCGTGCAGCCGACGTCCGCGGAAACGGGCTACGGCTACATCCGGGCTCCCGGCATCGCCGCCGGTGATCCGCCGGGCGACGTCCAGGCCTTCGTCGAGAAGCCGGACGCGGCCACCGCCGAGCAGTACCTGAGCTCGGGCGAATACTTCTGGAACTCGGGCATGTTCGTGTTCGGCGCGAGAGCCTTCCTCGACGAACTCGAGCGGCTGCAGCCGGCGGTCTTCGCCAGCGTGTCCGAGGCCCACGCCCACGGCGCCACCGACCTCGACTTCTTCCGCCCCGGCGAGGCCTTTCTCGACAGCCCGTCGATCTCCGTCGACTACGCGGTCATGGAGAAGACCAGCCGCGCCATGGTGGTGCCGGTGGCCTTCGGCTGGAGTGACGTCGGCTCCTGGTCCGCCATCTGGGAGGTGTCGCCCCGGGACGAGCGCGGCAACCACTTCGTCGGCGACGTGCTCGACATCGACTCGAACGACTCCTATGTGCTCGCCCAGGACCGGCTGGTCGGGGCGATCGGCCTCGACAACCTCATCGTCGTCGAGACCGCCGACGCCGTGCTGGTCGCGGACAAGGGCCGTGTGCAGGACGTGAAGAAGCTGGTGGAGAACCTCAAGGGCTGCCAGCGCTCGGAGCATCTCAACCACACCGAGGTGTTCCGTCCCTGGGGCAGCTACGAGGGCGTCGACACCGGCGAGCGCTACCAGGTGAAGCGCATCAAGGTGAAACCCGGCGAGAAGCTGTCGCTGCAGATGCACCACCACCGCAGCGAGCACTGGATCGTCGTGCGCGGCACCGCGGAGGTCACCCGGGGCGACGAGGTGTTCACCCTGGCCGAGAACGAGAGCACCTACATCCCGCTCGGCGTGACCCACCGGCTGGCCAACCCCGGCAAGCTGACGCTGGAGCTGATCGAGGTGCAGGTCGGCGCCTACCTGGGCGAGGACGACATCGTCCGCTTCGAAGACCAGTACGGCCGCTGAATCCGCCTGCTCCCCCGTAGGAGCGGCCTCCCGGCCGCGATCGGCCGCCGCTTCGCGGCGGCTTGGCGGTTTGCCTGCGGCAAACCGCGAGTTTGCCCCGGTGTCATCGACATCGCGGCCGGGAGGCCGCTCCTACGGTGTGTTGCCGAGTCGTGCCGGGGCGCGGCTGACGCCGCCATGGTAGATTGCGCCCATGGGCCGCATCCCCCAATCCTTCATCAACGATCTGCTCGGCCGCGTCGACATCGTCGACGTGATCGACGCGCGGCTGACGCTGAAGAAGGCCGGCAAGAACTACCAGGCGCTGTGCCCGTTCCACAACGAGAAGACGCCGTCGTTCTCCGTGGCGCCGGACAAGCAGTTCTATCACTGCTTCGGCTGCGGGGCGAGCGGCACAGCGCTGACGTTTCTGATGGAGTTCGACCGGCTGGAGTTCGTCGAGGCCGTGGAGACGCTGGCGCGGCTGGTCGGCGTCGAGGTACCCCGGGAGGGCGGCGGCCGGCCCCAGCGGGATCACACCGACCTGTTCGAGGTGCTGGGCGAGGCGTCCCGGCACTTCCGCAAGTGCCTGAAGGCGAGTCCGGAGGCGATCGAGTACCTGCGCGGACGCGGCCTGTCCGGCGAGGTGGCCCGGGATTTCGGCATCGGCTTCGCGCCGGATGCCTGGGACGGCCTGCGTAAGGCGCTGTCCCGCCATCCCGAAGGCAAGCTGCTGGAGGCCGGGCTGCTGATCCGCAACGACTCGGGGCGGGTCTACGACCGGTTCCGGGGCCGCATCATGTTCCCCATCCGGGACACCCGTGGCCGGTTCATCGGCTTCGGAGGGCGGGTGTTCGGCAGCGACGGCAACGGACCCAAGTACCTCAACTCGCCCGAGACCGAGGTGTTCCACAAGGGCCGCGAACTCTACGGGCTCTACGAAGCCCGCCGGGCCCTGCGCCGGCTCGACCGGCTGCTGGTAGTGGAAGGCTACATGGACGTGGTGGCCCTCGCCCAGGCGGGCATCGCCAACGCGGTCGCCACCCTCGGCACGTCGGCGACGCCCGATCATTTCCGCAAGCTCTACCGCTACACCGAAGAGGTGGTCTGCTGCTTCGACGGCGACAACGCGGGCCGTCAGGCCGCCTGGCGGGCGCTGGAGTCGGCGCTGCCGGTGCTGGAGGAAGGCCGCCAGCTCCGCTTCATGTTCCTGCCGGAGGGCGAGGACCCGGACAGCCTGGTGCGCGCCCGCGGGCGGGAGGCCTTCGAGCGCATGGTCGCCGGGGCGGAGCCGGCGGTGGAGTACCTGTTCCACCGCCTGTCCGACGGGCTCGACCTGCGCAATCTCGATCACCGGGCCCGGCTCGCCAGCCTCGCCGCCCCCTATGTCCGGCAGGTCCCCGAAGGCGTGCTGCGGGCGCTGATGGCGGGGCGCCTCGAGCAGCTCACCGGCCTGACCCTCGACGGCCCCGCCGCCCGTACCCCGGCGGGGCCGCCGGCGCCGCCCCAGAATGCCGGAGAGGCCCGGGTCTCGGCGCTGTCCCGCCGGCTGCTGGGGCTGCTGCTGCGTCATCCGGAGGCGCTGCTGTGCGTGCCCACGGCCGACCGGGCGGCGCTGTCGAGCTGGCCCAACGAGGACCTGTTCATCCAGGTAGTCAAATATCTTGATGACAATCCCGAGGCGGACACGGCGGAGATCCTCGGCCGCTGGGCCGGCACGGAGGCCCACCGGGTGCTGGTCGAACTGCTGCGCCAGCCCTCGGCGCTGGCCGACGCCGCGGCGATCCAGGGCGAGTTCACCGACGGCGTCACCCGGTTTCTGGCCCTCGGGCGGCGGGCCGAGCGCCGGCGCGCCCTGGCCGAGGTCCACCAGGCCCCCTCCCGGGAGAACTTCGAGCGCTACTGGTCGGCGCTGAAGCACGGCGGGGGCGACGGGGAGTCCTGAGCCCCGGTGGCGGCAAACCAAACTGGCCCGCCGCTGTCCAACGGTTGTAAAGCATATGGTTAGCCCCACGTTATGAGGCTATAATGGCGTGTTCGGCTGGGGGTAAGACTGGCTGGCGCGCAAATTGGTAGAAGTGCGCCGGCCCGTCGCTAATGCATATCACGATCGAGGTGACATGAGTACTCAAATTGAACAGCAGCAATCGCGACTGAAAGAGCTCATTGCCAAAGGGAAGGAGCAGGGCTTCATCACCTACGCGGAGGTGAATGACCACCTGCCTGACGATATTTCCGATCCCGATCAGATCGAAGACATCATCCGCATGATCAACGACATGGGCATCACGGTCTACGAGACCGCGCCCGATGCCGACGAGCTGCTGTCCTCGGAAGAGAACACGGCCGACGAGCTGGCTGCCGAGGAAGCGGCCGCGGCGCTGGCGGCGGTGGAGACCGAGGCCGGCCGCACCACCGACCCGGTGCGGATGTACATGCGCGAGATGGGCACCGTGGAACTGCTGACGCGGGAAGGCGAGATCGCCATCGCCAAGCGCATCGAGGAAGGCATCCGCGACATGCTGCACGCGGCCGCCTACTACCCGGGCACGGTGGAGTACCTGCTCGACGCGTACGCCGAGGCCGCCAAGGAAGACAAGCTGTCCGACGTGCTGGTGGGTTATCTCGATCCGACGGACGACGTGCCGGAGGCGGCCCAGGTGCAGCCGGGCGCCAAGGCGAACGCGGACGACGATGACGACGACGGCGAGGAAGAGAACAAGGGGCCGGACCCGGCCGAGGCGAAGCGCCGGTTCACGGCGCTGAAGCGCCAGTTCAACAAGACCCAGAAGGTCATCAAGGACAAGGGCCGCCACAGCAAGGACGCCCAGGCCCAGCTCGAGAAGCTCGGCGAGGCGTTCTCGCCGTTCAAGCTGGTGCCCCGTCACTTCGACGAGATCATGGACCTGCCCCGGGAAGGTCTGGACCGCGTGCGCAAGCACGAGCGGGCCATCATGGTGTCCGCGGTCCGCCGCGCCCGCATGCCGCGGGACGTGTTCCGCAAGGAATACCTCGGTTCCGAGACCTCGGTCGCCTGGGTGAACAAGCACATCAAGGCCAAGAAGGACTACTCGGCGGCGCTGGAAGCCCAGAAGGACGACATCGTCCGCTCCCAGAAGAAGCTGAAGGCCGTGGTCGGCGACACCGGCCTGACGGTGACCGACATCAAGGAGATCAACCGTCGCATCTCCCTGGGCGAGGCCAAGGCCCGCCGCGCCAAGAAGGACATGGTCGAGGCCAACCTGCGTCTGGTGATCTCCATCGCCAAGAAGTACACCAACCGCGGGCTGCAGTTCCTGGATCTGATCCAGGAAGGCAACATCGGCCTGATGAAGGCGGTGGACAAGTTCGAGTACCGCCGCGGCTACAAGTTCTCGACCTACGCGACCTGGTGGATTCGGCAGGCCATCACCCGGTCCATCGCCGACCAGGCCCGGACGATCCGGATTCCGGTGCACATGATCGAGACCATCAACAAGCTGAACCGGGTTTCCCGGCAGATGCTGCAGGAGATGGGCCGGGAGCCGACGCCGGAAGAGCTCGGCGCGCGCATGGAGATGCCCGAGGACAAGGTCCGCCGGGTGCTCAAGATCGCCAAGGAGCCGATCTC
>DLCH01000019.1:0-5335 GCA_002480525.1 Gammaproteobacteria bacterium UBA7803
GCGGGGGCAGGATTTGAACCTACGACCTTCGGGTTATGAGCCCGACGAGCTACCAGACTGCTCCACCCCGCATCAGCGAGCGCGAATTATAGGGACTTGTGGCCGGGTTCTGCAAGGAAGTTATGCAGCCGTCTTTTTTCGGAACTCTATGCGGAACTCTTTCGGAACTCTTTCGGAACTCAGTCAGGTGTTCTCTCGGAATTCGGTCAGGTGTTCCTTCGCAATTCAGCCAGGTATTCACCAGGGGCGTTCAGGAACGTTCAGGCGGGGTTCGGCGCGTCGGCGAGCGACCTGACAGGACCGGGCTGGCCGATCGGAACGAAGCGCCGGCCAACTGGCCGGCCGCCTGGCGGCCCCGGAGACCGGGGCCGGGAATTGGTGCCGAAGAGAGGACTCGAACCTCCACGGGCGTAAGCCCACTACCCCCTCAAGGTAGCGTGTCTACCAATTTCACCACTTCGGCAGTATCTGGCGCCGTACTCGTCACGGACGCTCCCGGGTCATCCCTCGGGGATGTCGGAATCTACACGCTCAGACTGAGGAGTCAACTCCCCGCTGGGCACGTCGCTGCTCATTTCCTCCACGCCGTCGGCGGCGGCCGCCGGCGCGGTCTCGCTCGCGGGCGCCGGCGCGTCCACCTGGGGAATCCCGAGCTGGTCCATCGCCTCGGCCCGGTGGCTGGCCGTGTAGGCCAGCCCGAAGGAAATCAGGAAGAAGCCGATGGCCAGCCAGACCGTCAGCTTCGTCAAAAAGGATGCTGATCCGGCGCTGCCGAACACGGTGTTGGCGCCGCCGCTGCCGAACGCGGCGCCCACGTCCGCGCCCTTGCCGTGCTGCATCAGCACCAGCCCGCCGAGGGCAATGGCGTCGGCGACCAGCAGCACCAGCAGAACCGTTTCCAATGTCGCTAGATCCATCTCGTCTCCCAATCAGTGCAGCGGCGGCGCGTCAGGCAGCGCCGCCGGCAGCCGCGACGATCGCGGCAAAACTGTCGGCGTCCAGGGACGCCCCGCCCACCAGGGCGCCGTCGATGTCCGGCTGCGCCAGCAGCGCCGCGGCGTTGTCCGGCTTGACGCTGCCGCCGTAGAGCACACGCAGCCGCCCAGCCGCGTCGGCGCCGCACAGCGTTTCGATCTCCGAGCGGACCACCTCGTGCATGGCCTGGGCCTGCCCGGGCGTCGCCGTGCGCCCGGTGCCGATGGCCCACACCGGCTCGTAGGCCACCGTGGCCGACGCCAGTACCGCCGGGCCGGCCTCACCGGCCACCACGCGGAGCTGCCGGCGTACCACGGCTTCCGCCGAACCGGCCTCGCGCTCCGCCAGGGTCTCGCCGACGCAGAGCATGGGCGCGAGCCCGGCCCGCGCCGCCGCTGCCAGCTTGCCGGCCACCACCTCGTCGGTCTCGCCGAACAGGGCGCGCCGCTCGGAGTGCCCGACCAGCGTCCAGGCGGCGCCCAGGTCGCGGGCCATTTCCGCCGACAGCTCGCCGGTGAACGCGCCGCTGGCTTCGCCGTGGACGTTCTGCACGCCGAGCGCGACCTGCAGACCGGCGCCGGCCGCTTCCAGCGCCTGCGCCAGCGGCGCAACGTAGGGCGCCGGCGGCAGCAGCAGCACCTCCACGCCGGCCGACGGCCCGGCGTCGGCCAGCGCCGCCGCATAGCGGGCGACGAACGGCGAATCGCCGTGCATCTTCCAGTTTCCGGCAATCAGAGGCTTGCGCATGCGCTCGGAGCGGTCGAAAAGGCGCGCAATGGTACCGGCTCGGCGCGGGCCGCACAATCGGGGGCGTCTGCAAGGGCGGGTGCAACTGCGCCTGCCGGCGCGACGCCAGGTGCGGCTGAAAGGAGGCCTGCCGGCCCGCCCCGGACGACGGACGTATCAGGCCGGCGCGGCGCCCCGCACCACCTCGGCCAGCTCCGCGGCGATGCAGCCGACCTCGTCGGCATCCTCGCCCTCCACCATCACCCGCACCACCGGCTCCGTGCCGGACGGCCGGATCAGCACCCGGCCGCGCCCCGCCAGCCGCCGGTCCACGGCGGCGACGGCGTCCGTGACCGTCGCCGACGCCGCCTGCCGCCGGGGCTCGGGCGCCTCGACGTTGATCATGGTCTGGGGCAGCTTGACCATGCCGCCCTTGAGGTCGTGCAGGCTGCGCTGCTGCTCGACCATGGGCACCATCGCCTGCAGCGCGGCGACGATGGCGTCTCCGGTGGTGGTGAGGTCGAGACACAGCACGTGGCCGGAAGTCTCGCCGCCCAGCTCCCAGCCCTGGGCCTTCATCTGCTCCAGCACGTAGCGGTCGCCCACCTTGGCGCGGCAGAACGGGATGCCCAGCCGGGCGAAGGCCTGCTCGAGGCCGAGATTGGACATCACCGTGCCGACCACGCCGCCGGCCAGCAGGCCCTGCCTGGCCCGATGCTCGGCGATCACCAGCAGCAGCTCGTCGCCGTCCACCACCTCGCCGAGGTGGTCCACCATCACCACGCGGTCGCCGTCGCCGTCGAAGGCGATGCCCACGTCGGCGCCGCGCGCCCGGACCTCGGCGGCCAGGGCCTGAGGCGCCGTGGAGCCGCAGGCCTCGTTGATGTTGCGGCCGTTCGGCGTGCCGCCGATCACGTGGATGTCGGCGCCCAGCTCCTCGAACACGCCGGGCGCCACGTGGTAGGTCGCGCCGTTGGCGCAGTCGAGCACCACCTTCAGGCCGCGCAGCCGGAAGCCGCGGTTCACGGTCGCCTTGCAGAACTCGATGTAGCGTCCGGCGGCGTCCTCGATGCGGGCGGCCTTGCCGAGCTCGTCGGAGTCGACGCAGGCCATGCCGCTCTCGAGCTGAGCCTCGATCTCCAGTTCCACGTCGTCCGGCAGCTTGTTGCCCTGATGGTCGAAGAACTTGATGCCGTTGTCGTAATAGGGGTTGTGGGACGCGCTGATGACGATGCCGGCGTCCGCCCGCAGGGTGCGGGTCAGATAGGCGACCGCCGGCGTCGGCATGGGACCCAGCAGGCTCACGTTGGCCCCGGCGGAAACGAGGCCGGACTCCAGCACCGACTCCAGCATGTAGCCGGAGATGCGGGTGTCCTTACCGATGAGCACGTGGCTGCGCCCCTGACGCGCGAACACGCGCCCGACCGCCCACCCCAGCCGGAGGCAGAACTCGGGCGTTATCGGACTCTGGCCAACCCGGCCGCGAATGCCATCCGTACCGAAGAACCGTCTGCTGACCGTCACTGAATCATCCCCTTCCTCTGACGCGTCCTTCAACCATAGTCCGTTATCGACGCCAACACCTGTAATGCATCCGCCGTCTCCGCCACGTCGTGCACGCGCACCACGTCGGCGCCGCGCTCCGCCGCCAGCAGCGCCGCGGCGGCGCTGCCGGCCGCGCGCTGTCCGACCTCGCGGCCGGTGATGGCGCCGATCATGCGCTTGCGGGACAGCCCCACCAGCAGCGCGGTGCCCGCCACCCGCAGCGCGGGCAGCGCCCGCAGCAGAGCCAGATTATGCGCGAGCGTCTTGCCGAAACCGAAGCCCGGATCGATCAGCAGCCGCTCGCGGGAGATCCCGGCCCGCTCGCAGTCCGCCACCCGGGCCGCGAGGAAGTCGCGCACCTCGGTCACCACGTCCCGGTACTGCGGGTCCTGCTGCATGGTGCGGGGCTCGCCCTGCATGTGCATCACGCAGTAGGCGCCGGTGCTGGCCGCGAGCACCTCGAGCATGCGCGGATCACGGCCGCCGCCCACGTCGTTGACGAGATGAACGCCGCTGGCCAGCGCCCGGGCCGCGAGCTCCGGCTTGCTGGTGTCCAGCGAGATCACGGCGTCGAGGTCGAGCAGCCGCTCGAGCACGGGCATGACCCGGCGGGTCTCCTCCGCCTCGGACACGGCGGCGGCACCGGGCCGGGTGGACTCTCCGCCGACGTCGAGCACCGCCGCCCCGGCTTCGAGCATGGCCTGGGCCGACTCGGCGACCCGGCCGAGGTCGACGGCCGCGTCACGGGCGACGAACCGGCCGCCGTCGGAGAAGGAATCCGGGGTGACGTTGATGACGCCCATGATCCGCGGGCGGGTCAGATCGAGATGGCGACCGGCGCAGCGCAGCGACCGCTGCCCTGCGCCGGCGTCCGGCGGGCCGGACCGGGCGAGGGGCCCGGTCAATGCTCTTCGGCGGGACCGCCGATGGGACGCTCGCCGGAGTCGTCCGGCCTGGCGTCCGGCGTGCCGCCCGCCGCCGGCGGCGGCGGGGGAATGTCGCCGGGAGCCCGCGGCTTCGCGCCGGCCATGATGTCGTCGATCTGCTCGGCGCTGATGGTCTCGTACTCGATCAGCGCGTCCGCCATCATGTGCAGCTTGTCCTCGTTCTCCTCGAGCAGCCGCTTGGCCGTGGTGTAGCACTCGTCGATCACCCGCCGGACCTCCTGGTCGATGGTCTTCGCGGTCTCGTCCGAGAACTGCTTCGAGCGGTAGCTGGCCGACATGCCCAGGAACGGTTCACCGTCGTCCTCGGCGTACTGGATCGGGCCCAGCCGCTCGGACAGGCCCCACTTGGTGACCATGTTGCGGGCGAGCTGCGTCGCCCGCTCGATGTCGTTGGAGGCGCCGGTGGTGACGTACTCCGGACCGAGGATCATCTCCTCGGCGATCCGGCCGCCGAACAGGCTGCAGATCTGGCTGATGATCGTCTGCCGGCTGAAGCTGTAGCGGTCTTCCTCGGGCAGGAACATGGTCACCCCGAGGGCGCGGCCCCGGGGGATGATCGTCACCTTGTAGACCGGGTCGTGATCCGGCACCAGGCGCCCGACGATGGCGTGACCGGCTTCGTGATAGGCCGTGTTGCGCTTCTCCTTCTCGGACATGACCATGGATTTGCGCTCGGCGCCCATCATGATCTTGTCCTTGGCCTTGTCGAACATGTCCATGTTCACCAGGCGCTTGCCGGCACGGGCGGCGAACAGGGCCGCCTCGTTGACCAGATTCGACAGGTCCGCCCCGGAGAAGCCCGGGGTGCCGCGGGCGATGATCGCCGGATCGACGTCGTCGGCCAGCGGCACCTTGCGCATGTGCACCTTGAGGATCTGCTCCCGGCCGCGGATGTCCGGCAGACCCACCACCACCTGGCGGTCGAAGCGGCCCGGCCGCAGCAGGGCGGGGTCGAGCACGTCCGGCCGGTTGGTGGCCGCGATCACGATGATGCCGTCGTTCGGCTCGAAGCCGTCCATCTCCACGAGGAGCTGGTTGAGGGTCTGCTCGCGCTCGTCGTGACCGCCGCCGAGGCCGGCGCCGCGATGGCGGCCGACGGCGTCGATCTCGTCGATGAAGATGATGCAGGGGGCGTTCTTCTT
>DLCH01000019.1:5700-15622 GCA_002480525.1 Gammaproteobacteria bacterium UBA7803
ACGAACATCTCGACGAAGTCGGAGCCGGAGATCGAGAAGAACGGCACCTTGGCCTCGCCGGCGATGGCCTTGGCGAGCAGGGTCTTACCGGTACCCGGCTGGCCCACCATCAGGATGCCCCGGGGAATGCGCCCGCCGAGCCGCTGGAACTTGCCGGGGTCGCGCAGGAATTCGACCAGCTCCTGGACGTCTTCCTTGGCCTCGTCCACGCCGGCCACGTCGGCGAAGGTGGTCTTGATCTGATCCTCGGACAGCAGCCGCGCCTTGCTCTTGCCGAAGGCCATCGGGCCGCCGCGACCACCGCCGCCGCCCTGCATCTGGCGCATGAACAGCATGAACACCGCGATGATGATCAGGATCGGAAAGCTGGCGATGAGGAGCTGAGCCCAGATGCTCTGCTGCTCCGGCATCTTGCCGATGACCTCGACGTTGTGGTTGTACAGGTCGTCCATCAGCTTCTGGTCGTTGAGCCCCGGACGGATGACCTGGAACTCCTCGCCCGAGCGCTTGACCCCCTGAATCAGCCGGTCGTCGATGGTGACCTGGCGCACCTCGTCGTTGCGGACCTGCGAGATGAAGTCGGAGTAGCTGAGGGACTGCGGCTCCGGCTTGACGTTGAAGTTGTTGAACACCGTCAGCAGCACGGCCGCGATGATCAGCCAGAGCAGCAGATTTTTTCCCATGTCTGACAAGGACTTATCCTCTTGCTTGCGGCGCGCGCCAAACCAGCGGCACGGCGCCCTAGGGTGATTTGTAGCCTACACCAGGTCCCTGGCGCGTGAAACTGCGCCCCGGCGGGGCCGTCAGCCCTCCGTTTCGGGCACGAAACCCTGGGCGACGGCGTACACCTCGCGGGATTCGGAGCGGGAGGCCTCGGGCTTCACGAGACGGGCTTTGTCAAAATGTTTGCGCACCTCGGCCATCCAGGCGTCGACGCCTGCACCCTGGAACAGTTTGACCGCCATGGCGCCCCCGGGGTTCAGCCAGCGGCAGGCGGCGTCCAGGGCCAGATCGGCCAGGTGCATCGCCCGCGCCTGATCCGTCGTCCGGTTACCACTCATGTTGGGGGCCATATCCGACAAAACAAGATCGACGCCCGCTTCCCCAAGAATAGCCGCCAGCCGCTCATCCGCCTCCGCCTCGCCGTAGGCGGCTTCGATCACCACGGTGTCGGCGCCGGCCGTCACCGGCCGGGGGTCGACGCACACCAGCAGCCCGCCCTGCCGGGGTCCCTGCAGCCGGTCCTCCAGGTACCGGGTCCAGCCGCCCGGCGCCGCGCCGAGTTCCAGCACCCGCAGGCCCGGACGCAGCAGCCGGAACCGCCGGTCGAGCTGCTCGAGCTTGAAGTGGGCCCGGGAGACCTGGCCCTCGGACGCCGCCCGCCGGGCGAAGGGATCGCGCCGCTGCCGGCTCAGCCAGCGGTGACTGGATTTGCTGCGCTTGCTCAACGGACCGCTCCGGCGGCGAAATCGCCACGTCCGGCTACAGGTCGGGCGGCCTGCGGCTCTACAATGCGCCCCATGACGCAAGCCAAGACCACTTCAGACCTCGACCGCGCCACGGTCCGCCAGCTCCGCCGCATCGCCCACCACCTCGACCCCGTGGTGCTGGTGGGGGAACAGGGCATCAGCGACGCCGTGGTGGCGGAGACCGAACGGGCGCTCGCCGACCACGAGCTGATCAAGGTGAAGGTCCACGCCGGCGACCGGGAGGTCCGCCGGGAACTGGCGGAGGCCCTGGCCGCCGCCACCGGCGCGGCCATCGTGCAGAGCATCGGCAAGGTATCGGTGCTGTTCCGCCGCAACCCGGAGCCGGACCCGAAACTGTCGAACCTGACCCGGTTCTCCGCAGCCTGACGCGGCGCCCCGGCCGCACCGCGCGGCCGCGGCCGCAGGCCCGGCCGGCTCAGAGGTGCTCGACCCGGTCGATCTCGTACTCGACATCGCCCTTGGGCGTCTTCACCACCACCACGTCGCCCTCGGCCTTGCCGATGAGCGCCCGGGCGATGGGTGACATGACGGACAGCTTGCGGGCCTTCAGGTCGGCTTCGTCCTCGCCGACGATCCGATAGCGCACTTCCTCGTCGGTGGCGCTGTCGATCAGCGTCACGGTGACGCCGAAGATGACCTTGCCGGAGTGGGCGATCTTGGTCACGTCGATCACCTGGGCGTCCGCCAGCTTGCCTTCGATCTCCTGGATCCGGCCCTCGTTGAAGCTCTGCTGCTCGCGCGCGGCGTGGTACTCGGCGTTTTCCTTGAGGTCGCCGTGCTCCCGGGCTTCGGCAATGGCCTGGGTGATCTGCGGGCGCAGCTCGAACTTGCGTCGATTGAGCTCGTCGCGCAATGCCTGCGCGCCTTCCACGGTCATTGGAACTGGCATGAGACGCTCGTGACTCCTGATCCGGATCGGCGGCGGAGGCCCCGGTCCCGCGGGACCCGCCACGGGCCGTGGCGGGTCGCACGGCCGCAGCGAGCCGCACTCAGGTCGAAGACTGCTGGTACAGGTCCTGCAGTCGCCGTACCTTGATCTCCTGGTGTTCGCGGGAATAACGGATGGCGATGCAGAACGCCTCGCCGCCCGTCAGTGTGGTGGTGTAACACACTTTGTTCTGCAGTGCGAGCCGGCGGATGATCGCCGAATCGCGGATCGACTGGTGCCCTTCGGTGGTGTTGACGATCAGGTCGATCTGCTCGTTCTTGAGCATGTCGACCACGTGCGGCCGGCCCTGGGCGACCTTGTTGATCACCTGGCACTCGATGCCGGCCTCGAGCAGCCCGCGGGCGGTGCCCCGGGTCGCGACCAGCCGGAAACCGAGCTCGGCCAGCTCGGCACCGAGCGCCACCGCGCCCGGCTTGTCGGATTCCTTCACGGACAGAAACACCCGGCCGCCGCGGGGCAGAATCACGCCGGCGCCCAGGCTCGCCTTGGCGAAGGCCTCGCCGAAGCTGTCGCCGACGCCCATCACCTCGCCGGTGGACTTCATCTCGGGTCCCAGGATGGGGTCCACGCCCGGGAACTTGGCGAACGGGAACACCGACTCCTTGACGTTGAAGTGGGCGGGAATGATCTCCCGGGTGAATCCCTGGTCCGCCAGGCTCACGCCGGCCATGCAGCGAGCCGCGATCTTCGCCAGCGACACGCCGATGCTCTTGGACACGAACGGCACGGTGCGGGACGCCCGCGGGTTCACCTCCAGCACGAACACCTCGTCGTCCTGGACGGCGAGCTGCACGTTCATCAGGCCCACCACGCCGAGCTCCACGGCCATGGCCTTGACCTGGTCGCGGATGCGGTCCTGCAGCTCGGCGGACAGCCGGTAGGGGGGCAGCGAGCAGGCCGAGTCGCCCGAGTGCACCCCGGCCTGCTCGATGTGCTGCATGATGGCGCCGATCACCACCTCGGTGCCGTCGCTGACGGCGTCCACGTCCATCTCGGTCGCCTGGTCGAGGAAGCAGTCGAGCAGCACCGGCGAGCGGTTGGACACCACCACCGCATCGCGCAGGTAGCGCTTCAGCTCCTCCTCGTTGTAGACGATCTCCATCGCCCGGCCGCCGAGCACGTAGGACGGCCGCACCACGATGGGATAGCCGATCTCGCGGGCGCCGGCGACGCCGCTGGCCTCGTCGGTGGCGGTGCGGTTGCTGGGCTGGCGCAGGCCCAGCTTGTTGATCAGGCCCTGGAACCGTTCCCGGTCCTCGGCCCGGTCGATGGCGTCCGGGCTGGTGCCGATGATGGGCACGCCTTCCCGCTCGAGCTGCTCGACGAGCTTGAGCGGCGTCTGGCCGCCGAACTGGACGATCACGCCCGCGGGCTTCTCGACCTCGACGATGGCCAGCACGTCCTCGAGGGTGACCGGCTCGAAGTACAGGCGGTCCGAGGTGTCGTAATCCGTGGACACGGTTTCCGGGTTGCAGTTGACCATGATGGTCTCGAACCCGTCCTCGCGCAGCGCCAGCGCGGCGTGCACGCAGCAGTAGTCGAACTCGATGCCCTGGCCGATGCGGTTCGGCCCGCCGCCGAGCACCATGATCTTGCGCCGGTCCGACGGGGCCGCCTCGCACTCCTCCTCGTAGGTGGAGTAGAGATAGGCCGTGGCGGCCGGAAACTCGGCGGCGCAGGTGTCGACCCGGCGGTACACGGGGCGCACGCCCAGGGACAGACGCCGTGCGCGCACGTCGTCCTCCCACACGCCGAGCAGGTCGGCCAGGCGGGCGTCGGAGAATCCCTTGCGCTTGAGCTGATAGAGCGCGTCGGCGTCGATGTCGGTGAGCCGCCCGCCCTCGAGGGCGCGCTCGGTGACCACCAGATCTTCGATCTCGGCCAGGAACCAGGGGTCGATGGCCGACAGCTCGTACACCTCGTCCACGCTCATGCCGAAGCGGAACGCGTCGGCCACGTAGCGGACCCGGTCCGCCCCCGGCGTGCTCAGCTCCCGCATGAGGGTCTCGCGGGCCTCGTCGGTGCGCGCCGCGACGGCCTCGGCGGGGATCATCGGGTCGAGCCCGTTCATGCCGGTCTCGAGGCCGCGCAGGGCCTTCTGCAGCGACTCCTGGAAAGTCCGGCCGATGGCCATGACCTCGCCCACGGACTTCATCTGGGTGGTCAGCCGCGCGTCCGCCATGGCGAACTTCTCGAAGGTGAAGCGCGGGATCTTGGTCACCACGTAGTCGATGCTGGGCTCGAAGGACGCCGGCGTCACCCCGGTGATGTCGTTGGTCAGCTCGTCGAGGGTGTAGCCGACCGCCAGCTTCGCCGCCACCTTGGCGATGGGGAAGCCGGTGGCCTTGGAGGCCAGCGCCGACGACCGCGACACCCGCGGGTTCATCTCGATCACCACCATCCGGCCGTCTTCCGGATTGATGGCGAACTGCACGTTGGAGCCGCCGGTCTCCACCCCGATCTCCCGCAGCACCGCCAGCGAGGCGTTGCGCAGGATCTGGTACTCCTTGTCGGTGAGCGTCTGCGCCGGCGCCACGGTGATGCTGTCGCCGGTGTGCACGCCCATCGGATCGAAATTCTCGATGGCGCAGATGATGATGCAGTTGTCCCGCTTGTCGCGGACCACCTCCATCTCGTATTCCTTCCAGCCGAGCAGCGACTCGTCGATCAGCAGCTCGTTGGTGGGCGAGAGATCCAGGCCGCGGGCGCAGATCTCCTCGTACTCCTCCTGGTTGTAGGCGATGCCGCCGCCGCTGCCGCCCAGGGTGAAGGACGGCCGGATGATGCAGGGGAAGCCGAGCTGGGCCTGCACCTGCAGGGCCTCTTCCATGCTGTGGGCGATGGCCGAGCGCGGGCACTCCAGGCCGATGCGCTTCATGGCCCGGTCGAACCGCTCCCGGTCCTCGGCCTTGTCGATGGCGTCCTGACTGGCGCCGATCATCTCGACCCCGTACTTCTCCAGCACGCCTTCGCGCACCAGGTCCAGGGCGCAGTTCAGCGCCGTCTGACCGCCCATGGTGGGCAGCAGCGCATCCGGCCGCTCCTTGGCGATGATGGCTTCCACGGTGCGCCATTCCACCGGCTCGACGTAGGTGGCGTCGGCCATGGCCGGGTCGGTCATGATGGTGGCCGGGTTCGAGTTCACCAGGATGACCCGGTAGCCCTCGTCCTTCAGCGCCTTGCAGGCCTGGGCGCCGGAGTAGTCGAACTCGCAGGCCTGGCCAATCACGATCGGGCCCGCCCCCAGGATCAGGATGGATTTGAGATCCGTGCGCTTAGGCATCCTTACGCTCCACCATCAGCGCCATGAACTCGTCGAACAGGTAGCGGCAGTCCTCGGGGCCCGGGCTCGCCTCCGGGTGGCCCTGGAAGCTCAGCGCGGGCCGGTCGGTGCGGCGGATACCCTGCAGGGTGCCGTCGAACAGCGACACGTGGGTGGTGGTCAGGCAGTTCGGCAGCGAGTCCGCGTCCACCGCGAAGCCGTGGTTCTGGCTGGAGACGATGACCCGGTCGTCGCGCAGGTCCTTCACCGGATGGTTGGCGCCGTGGTGCCCGTGGGACATTTTCAGGGTTCTGGCGCCGCTGGCCAGGGCGAGGAGCTGGTGGCCGAGACAGATGCCGAAGATGGGCAGATCGCCTTCGAGCAGCTCGCGGATGGCCTCGATGGCGTAGCCGCAGGGCTCCGGGTCGCCCGGCCCGTTGGACAGGAACACGCCGTCCGGGTCGAGGGCGAGCACGTCGCTGGCCGGCGTGGTCGCCGGCACCAGGGTCACCCGGCAGCCGCGGTCCGCCAGCAGCCGGAGGATGTTGCGCTTGATGCCGAAGTCGTAGGCCACCACGTGGAAACGGGGATCGGCGAGCTCGCCGTAGCCGGTGTCCAGATTCCAGCTCGTCTGGGTCCAGGTGCCGACGTCGCGGCGGCTGACCTCGCGGGCCAGATCCATGCCCTTCAGCCCGGGGAACGCCTGGGCCGCGGCCAGCGCGTCCGCCTCGCTGGCGCCGTCGCCGGCGGCGATGCAGCCCGCCAGGGCGCCCTTCTCGCGGATCAGCCGGGTCAGCCGGCGGGTGTCGACGTCGGCGATGGCGACCACGCCTTCGGCCTCGAGGTACTCGGGCAGCGTGCGGGTCATGCGCCAGTTGCTGGCGCGGCGCGGCGCCTGGCGGATCACCAGGCCGGCGGCGTGGATCCGGTCGGATTCCACGTCCTCGTCGTTGATTCCGGTGTTGCCGATCTGGGGATAGGTCAGGGTGACGATCTGCCGGGCGTAGGAAGGATCGGTGAGGATCTCCTGATAGCCCGTCATGGCGGTATTGAAAACCACCTCGCCGACGCTGGTGCCCTCGGCCCCCAGTGCCTGCCCGCGAAAGACGCTGCCGTCCTCTAGTACCAGCAGTGCCGGTTTCAAATCGCCACCCAAATCACCCGTCGAACGTCGATCGCCCGCAGCCCGCTGCCGGCGACCCCCCTGCTCCCTGCCCCGCTCCCGCCTGCAGCCGTGCCCCGCGAGCTCCCCGGGAGCTCACCCGATTCCGGCGCTGCGGAGAGAACTGTGGTCGAAAGGCCGTTGCTGGAGCCTCGGCCCGGATCCGGTGCCTCGGGCACGCGATACGGACCGGCTTCACGCCGCCCCCGGAACGTCCTGCTGCCGCCTCGTCGAAGCCGCCGGTTCCGCTGTCGGTGCCGGCGTACGATCGGCCGCCCGGAGGGGTCGTGCACTGGGCGCGGTAGTCTACCGGAGAGCGTCGGTGAAGCCCAGTACATCCTGCATGTCGAACAGCCCCTGGCGCCGCTGCGCCAGGAATCTGGCGGCCCGCAGGGCGCCCTGGGCGAAGTTCATCCGGCTCTGGGCGCGATGGGTGATTTCCAGGCGCTCACCGGGGCCGGCGTAGAGCACGGTGTGCTCGCCGACGATGTCGCCGGCCCGCACGGTGGCGAAACCGATGGTCTCCCGGCTGCGGGCGCCGGTGTTGCCCTCCCGGCCGTAGACGGCGACCTGGTCCAGGTCCCGGCCCAGGGCGCCCGCCACCAGTTCGCCGAGCCGGACCGCCGTGCCGGAGGGCGCGTCGATCTTGTGGCGGTGGTGGGCCTCGACGATCTCGATGTCGACCTCGTCGCCGAGCACCCGGGCGGCGAGCTCGGCGAGGCGGAACATCAGGTTCACGCCCACGGACATGTTCGGCGCCATCAGCACCGGCACGCGCTCGGCGGCCGCGGCGATGCGGGCGCGGCCGGCGGCGTCGAATCCGGTGGTGCCGATCACCAGGCCCTTGCCCAGGGATGCGCAGGCTTCGGCATGCGCCAGGGTCGCCTCGGGCACCGTGAAATCGACGAGGATGTCGAAGTCGCCGGCCACCGAGGCGAGGTCGTCGGCCACGGCGACGTCCAGCCGCCCGACCCCGGCGAGCTCGCCGGCGTCGCTGCCCAGCAGACTGCTCCCCGGCCTCTCCAGCGCGGCGCCGAGGGTCAGGTCGTCAGCCTCGTGAATGGCCTGGACGAGGGTCCGGCCCATGCGGCCGGCGGCCCCGGTGACGGCGAGTCGGATCATGATTCGGTTACCCCTGAAGACACCACGCCCTCCCCCGTAGGAGCGGCCTCCCGGCCGCGATTCGACGCCGGTGCCATCGCGGCCGGGAGGCCGCTCCTACAGGGGAGTCAGGTGGCGAGTATGCCGCGCCGGGCTCAGCCGGTCAGCCCGTCGAAGAAATCCTTCACGCCCTTGAACCAGGACGAGCCCTTGGGCGAGTGCTTCTCGCCGCCGTCGCTGACGGAGGCCTGGAACTGCCGCAGCAGGTCTTTCTGCTTGTCGTTGAGGTTCACCGGGGTCTCCACCACGACCCGGCACAGCAGATCGCCCTGGCCGCCGCCGCGCACCGGCGTGACGCCCTTGCCGCGCAGCCGGAACAGCTTGCCGGTCTGGGTCTCGGGCGGGATCTTGAGCTTCACCCGGCCATCCAGCGTGGGCACCTCGAGCTCGCCGCCGAGCGCCGCGTGGACGAAATCGATGGGCACCTCGCAGTACAGGTGCCGGCCGTCCCGGGTGAAGATCGGGTGCTCACGGACCTCGATCTGCACGTACAGGTCGCCCGGCGGACCGCCGTTCATGCCCGCCTCGCCCTCGCCAGCGAGCCGGATGCGGTCGCCGGTGTCGACCCCGGCGGGAATGCGCACGTTGAGGGTCTTGCGTTTCTCCACCCGGCCGCGGCCGCCGCACTTGCCGCAGGGGTCCGTGACGATCTGGCCGGCGCCGCGGCAGCGCGGACAGGTCTGCTGCAGGGAGAAGAACCCCTGGGCCACGCGGATCTGGCCGGCGCCACTGCAGTCCGGACAGGTGGAGGGACTGGTGCCCGGCTTGGCGCCGGAGCCGTCGCAGGTCTCGCAGGCGGACAGCACCGGAATCTTGATGTCGACGGAATCGCCGCGCACCGCCTGCTCGAGGTCCAGCTCGAGGCCGTAGCGCAGGTCCGCGCCCCGCCCGACGCCGCGGCCCCGCCCGCCGGCGGCGCCGAAGATGTCGCCGAACACGTCGCTGAAGATGTCGCTGAAACTGCCGCCGGCGAAGCCCGCGCCCATGCCCGCGCCGCTGCCGTCCACGCCGGCATGGCCGAACTGGTCGTAGGCCTGGCGCTTCTGGGGATCGGACAGCACCTCGTAGGCCTCGCTGGCCTCGCGGAAGCGCTCCGTGGCGGTGTCGTCGTCGGGATTGCGGTCCGGGTGGAACTTCATCGCCAGGCGCCGGTACGCCTTCTTGATGTCACCGTCCGCCGCGTCCCGCGACACGCCCAGAACTTCGTAGTAATCGCGCTTCGACATGTCTCTCCGGCATTCCCCAGAACGTTGTAGGAGCGGCCTCCCGGCCGCGATCTTGCCCGCGGCGCGGGCATCGCGGCCGGGAGGCCGCTCCTACGGGGGACAAGGATAGCAGCCCCGGCACGCGGCCGGGGCGTGCGCTCACTTGTCTTTCTTGTCGTCGTCGACTTCCTCGAACTCGGCGTCCACGGTGTCGGAGTCGCCCTCCTTCGAGGCGCCGTCGCCGGCCTGGGCGCCGGCCGCGGCCTCGTCCGCGTACATCTTCTGGGCGAGACCGGAAGAGGCCTCGGACATGGCCTGCATCTTCGCTTCGATGTCGGCCTTGTCGCCGCCCTTGATGGCTTCCTCGAGAGCGCCGGCGGCGTCTTCGATCTTCTGCTTCTCGGCGTCGTCGACCTTGTCACCCGCCTCGGCCACGGTCTTGCGTGCCGCGTGCACCAGCGCGTCCGCCTGGTTGCGCAGGTTCACCATCTCCTCGAACTTGGCGTCCTCCTCGGAGTGGGCCTCGGCATCGCGGACCATCTGGTCGATCTCCTCCTCGGAGAGACCGCTCTGGGCCTTGATGACGATCGACTGCTCCTTGCCGGTGGCCTTGTCCTTGGCACTGACCTTGACGATGCCGTTTGCATCGATATCGAAGGTGACCTCGATCTGCGGCACACCGCGCGGCGCCGG
>DLCH01000019.1:16028-16163 GCA_002480525.1 Gammaproteobacteria bacterium UBA7803
ATGGTCACCGCAGCCTGATTGTCGTCAGCCGTCGAGAACACCTGGCTCTTCTTGGTCGGGATCGTCGTGTTGCGGTCGATCAGGCGGGTAAAGACGCCGCCAAGCGTCTCGATGCCGAGCGACAGCGGGGTCACG
>DLCH01000037.1 GCA_002480525.1 Gammaproteobacteria bacterium UBA7803
ACAGAAGAAGTGTTGCTCAATCCGGCAGACTTCTTCTCGTCCTCCTGAATCTGCCGGCCGTACGCTTCGTTCGCAGCGGCCGAGGGGAAGGTGGCAATGATGGTGTGGGTCGCCGGGTCGCTGCCGTCGGCTTCGTTGGCGTAGAGCGCGACCTGGCCGGGATAGCTGCCTCCGGCGCCGGCCATCCAGGCGTCGATGGCGGCAACCAGCTTCGGCGCGTTCTGGGGCGATGCGGCGAACGACGTGACGTCCCATCCCGGGCCGCCGTGGGCGAGGCCGGTCATCAGGGAGAGCGCCAGATACAGCGGTAGTGTTCTGAGGATAGTCATGATTGGTCCTTCCACGGCGAGCGTGGTGTCGTCGGAGACTCGAATGGACACATCAGAACGGGGTGGACGGGATACTGCGGGGCGTCGACCGGGACGGCTTCTGCACTGCGTGCGCTTCCCGACGGGGTGACGTGTCGTCCGCCGGACGGCCGTTCAGGGTACGCCTGCGGCTCAAAGACCACAACGTCTCGAGTCCACGTACCATCGCCCCGCGTTGGTGTCCCGACACGCCTTTCCACATAATGCGCCGAAGCGGCGTCGCTGCAGGACGCGCTCGGCGAGTAGGAGGCCCCAGCCCTTGAACGGCGTTCGGGAACGCGTCAAACACCACATGCCCGCGGTGCTGCTGACGCTGCTGAGCATCGTCCAGGCCCTCGCCCTGGAGCTGATCTGGTCCCGGGGCACCGAGATCGCGAGTCTCGACCAGCCTGGCTGGGTCGCCGCATTGCTCTGGGCGCAGATGGCGGCCAACCTCGTCGGCATCGTCGTCATCTGGGTGGTCTACGTCAGCACGGTGATGCGCTTCATCTGGCTTCCGACCATCGGCGATTCCATCTATCCGTTCATCATCGGCATCGGCGAGTTCCTGCTGGTGGAAACCGCCCGCCCGGGCGCGCTGGGCTTCTGGTTTCTGCAGATGGCGGCCGTATTCGCTCTGATGAACTGGGTGTCTCACCACATCTTCAGACGGGCCCGCACCGAACCGGAGAACGACTGGCACTTCCGGGACGTGCCGCCGGCGCGCCTGCGCGATTTCTATCCGGCGATCGCCGTGGTGCTGACACTGGGCGTCGTGGGCGTCACATTCCTCGTTGTCGATCTGCACCCCGGCATCGGATTGGTCGCCGTGCTCGCTGTGAATCTGCTCCTGCTGGCCCAGCTTCGCACCGCGAAAGGCTTCTGGGAGAGGACGCTGAGTATGGACGACTGACCCGGCTCGGCGGACTCCATTGCTCAGGCCCCCCTCCCCGAATACCGCGTACACCGCCAGTCCGAGCATCAAGGTGGTCACGCGCCCGCATAGACGTCTCTCGGCAGAGGAGGGCGTGGCCCAGTTCGCCAGCGTGCTCAGGGTCTGTACGGCCAACGCGCCCAGGCGATCCAGGTCGGCCAGTTCGGAACCATACCGGCTGCCGAGGTGATGGCCGCTGCCATGCAGGCCAGCAGCACGATGGACAGTCCCGCAGCGATTCTTGCGGACGCGGGCAGCGCGCCTTCGTGGCGCCCGCCCTGGGTCAGTTTCCCCCACGGTGCGCCGGCGGTCAGACAGAGCTGGAAGACGATCACGGCGGTGACCATGGCGACGTACAGCACGGCGGCGGTCTGCGGCATTGGAGCCACAGCCTCAGTGCTCTTCCATTGGATGGGGGGCAAGATCTGGGCGTTGTAGGCGGAACGAAGCCAGACAAGGTGTCTGCTCAATGAGATGTTTCTTCCGTGGCACCGATTCAGAGTGCGTGAAATCGCCTGAACTCGACGCGCATAAGGGTTCATCACATAAGGGTTTATATAGTCGCCATTCTTAGGCGATCATCCTTCCATTGTCTCGACAGTCGGCCGGTCTTGGGATCAACAGAAAAGCCCGAACTGCGCAACGCGACTAGGACGTCTGATAGGTGAAGGTTGTCCAGAACAAAGCCTTTGTTTATGGCCTTCTGAAGAATCCGAGCGTAGATCTGACTTGGGTTCGTTGTGTGAACCGCTTCAAGTTCGGTGATGGCTTCTGAGATTAGTTCTGCTGTATCTCCGGCACGAAGGTCATGAGCGCCTTGCTTTGATTCTCCTTTCTCAGGCTTCCGGACTGTAATAACGAGATCTACGGTCACAACGCTCTCAGATCCTGAGTTGAGTCCCTTGATGGATCGTTGGCCCTTATCGAGAATCGCTACGTGCATGGGCGTTGAGTTGAATCCGGCGTCCCTAATGGCCCGTTGGACCAGGCCCCAGATTTTGCCATTGCTGTTTCCAAAGACTACGGACATGCATCTGCCCGGCTTTAGGACACGTAAAGCCTCGCCAAACGATGTCCGCAAGAGCTGTTCGTAACGCTTTTCGGCGTCTTTTTTTCGGGGTCCAGTCGTATGCACAACGGCTTCTGCGCTCGCGTCCGTTATGGTTCCAATCCACGCTTCGTGGAACAGATTCATGTCACTGTAAAAGATATTGCTGCCGAACGGCGGGTCGGTAAACACGTAATCGATCGACTCGGATTTCAGATGTCTCAGTTTGTCTGCCGAAGCAATCTGGTAGTCGATGTCCGTTTCACTCAGAGCTTCGGCCAACCCTGGGGGAAAAAGAACTTCGGTCGCTTTCATGACAGCCTTCGCCTTTCTCTTGAATAGGTCGAAGACGTTCCACTCGTAGTAGACCGGGGCGATGTAGTAAGTCTGATTCTGTGCATTGAGCGGGCGTTGGGCGCTCCATTGATACCTTTTCGAAGCGCGGGGCAGAATTGCCGTGAATGCGAAGCGCAATTTTTGCCTTACGTTTCCGTCATCGACGTCGTTGATCGCGCGCCATAGCTCCAGGAGTGCGATTGCGTTGCGAGGCGAGAAGAACTTTCGCGTCTCAGTCATGCCGGATTTTCCCAGTCCCGAACGACTATACATTTCGCGGTTCTTGTCGATCACAAGGGAAGGTATTAGGTGTAGACGTGGGTCTTCGGCAGCCCGGCGAATGTGAGACTTGTCTAGCTCTGAAGCGCGCTGGGTAAGTTGCCTTCCGTCTTCGCCGATAACCACGGTTTCAACAGGCACGTCTTCGGCTCGCCCCCAAGAACGGCGCGCGAATGGAGAGTCGCAAGCAGAGCACGCCCTGGGGGCTCTGCCTCTGCTGACATGTTCGAAGAACACAAGCTGCTCGGAGCATGAGGGGCAGACATATGTGAATGACCAGACTGTTCGAATCAACTCCTGCTTCGATCCATCGGTGCAGCGGGTGGTTGTGTAAAGGTCACCCATCTTTGCGCGTGCGTCGCGTACGACTTGATCAACCGCCTGACTCACAGCTATGGAGGGTGCTTGTGCGAGATATCCTTGGGCGATGTGCTGCCCAAGGGCCGAGATGTCGCTTAAGCGAGCGTTGCGGCCGAGTGTAAGCGCCGCGAGTCCGGTCATGCCTGAGCCAGCGAAGAAGTCCGCGATTGTGTCTCCGGGCTTGGTGAACGTTTCAATGAATGGCTGGATGGCAGCAATGGGCACCTTAGTTAGGTAGGAGTGGCAGTTGTAGATCGGATCGGTGCGTGGAGCAGTGATCGTCTCTGGAAGGAATTTCGCCGCCTCTGCAAGAGTTCTTCTGATCAATGTCTCGATTCTCTCAACTAGCAGATGTGTGACGTAAAGTCTGTAGATCTAAAAGTAACATCGCATTAGCGTGAGTTCAACGATGCGTATGAAAACCAAGGGCCTACGCACATAGTCGAACCCAGGGAAATACTCGCTGCCAATCTCAAACGCTTGAGAAACGCTACAGGCCTCTCGCAGGAAGCACTCGCCGATCGCGCAGGACTCCATCGGACCTACATCAGCTCCGTAGAGCGAGGTCGGCGAAACGTTACGCTCGACAACATTTTCGCTCTTGCTGCAGCGCTCGATGTTGAGGCTAGCGAATTGCTTAGATCCATCGAAGACGGAGACCTTTGATGGGCTTCAAAGCTGACGAAAGCTTTCTTAGATTCTTGACGATCGGGGCGGCAGGCGTCCGCCGGACGATGGAGCATCTTGCCGTACGCGGATTCTCACCTATCGAGCTCGAACGCTACTGTGCCTCTAACAAGATCTGGGCGACGAAGGTGAAACGACTTCGGCTACCAGATCTTCTTTGTGTTCGGACGGGTCTTCGCTTTGAGGTAAGGGCCAAGTCGAAGCTTGAAATCAAGATGAGTGATGCTCCGGCTAACCCAGACCGATCTTGGGATTCCGGGTTGCGGGACCATGACGTCGTAGCATTCATTGCGTCTCTTCGTCGTGATGGTGAATCCATGCCCGCAGATTCTGCAGTTTACTTTAGTGTTCGATCCCTTCGCGATTCGATTGGTATGTCGAAGCTGGGCGCGAGGAAGTCCGCATCTGAAGGCGCGGAGCAGGACAGGAACTGGCCCGCGTCTGTTCCGAAGAAGGACGGCCAGGTCCTTGAGGTGGACTCAGGCAAGATTGTCGCAATGCTTGATGCAGGCCCTGGCTATGCCAAGCGCAGACAGACTTATCAATTGAAGGGAAAGACTTCCTATGTACGACCGGGTGACCGTTTCAGAGGTCTCATCGATGTGATTGCGGGTGCCCCCGCAGGCATGGCCGATCTAGATGTGCATCTGGACCAGCACTACCAACCCCTTGTTGAGATCCGTTCCAAGAACGATGTGGATCGTTACGCCGCCGTCAAGGCTCTCAGGCACCGTGAAGACAATCGCGATCGTGCATTGGCGGTACTCGATGAAGTGATTGCTAGGGAACCTGACGAACGCGTAAGGCTGGAGGCGGCCGGATCCGCTGTTTGGTTTGGGGCCGCTTTGGGCCAGGACACCATTGGGAGATACGTTTGGGATGACGACGTCAGAGCTGATCTTCGCATGGAGGCCGTACTTGTCCTGACCGAGATGGTCGGAGACACATTTAGCCGGAGTGTGCTTGAGGACGTTGCCGAGACCTCGAAGTTCAAGGGCTCCGAGGTTCGACAGGCTGCCATCTGGGGTCTAGGAAAGTCGGGGATGAAGGCCTACTCCAAGCTCCTGCCTTATATTGATGACCGCGAGGACAACGTTGCGTTGCACGCGATGGGTGCCTTTGGCGCCGATACGCCGCGTGCTGTGATCGACAGCCTCGTCGCCGATTTGATAGCGGGGAGTCCTCGGCGTGCGCCGGCGGCTTCAGAGGTACTTCGTATCATCAATAATGAGCATGTCTATGCGACCCTTATCGAGGCTGCCCGAAACCGTCATTGCGATTGGATTTTGGCGACGCTTGGGAGGCTGTCTGCGGATAGGTTGCGACAGAAATTGGCGGGTGATTGGCTGCTGGAGCGATTAGCGCCGATGCTATTGTTGAGCGAACGAGGTAACTGGCTGGCTACCGATTCGGTTCGGGCGGATATCACATTCCTGCTGAGGCAAGATCTCTAATCAATCGATTGGCTTTCGCAGATGCCCGGATGCAGACCTTTGAAAGCTTTGACTTCAAGAGAGATGTCACCAAAATCGATCTGGTCTAACGCCGCCCTTGATGAGCAGCGTCTAGTAGCGCCGATGGTCGCTTCGGCCAATCGGGTTCCTGGTGTGGGTGTCAGAGAAGATTGCCTTCATCCCGTAGGACCTGATGTCGTCGGTCTGTCCCTTCTCGAGATGCAGGCTTGCGGGCGCTTCAAGCACGCGCGGACCGAATCTGACAGGCGAGCGTCCTGAAGTGTGACTTAGGATTCTTCGATCAGGAGGTGGCCCGGGTCGAGCCCGCGCCCAACCCCTTCACCCCGGAGAAGGTGTTAACCATGTCTCCGGAATAAGGTGTAAACCATGTGCCCGGTATACACCAGCAGGTTACTGGCGCGCCCGAGAGGATTCGAACCTCTGACCTTTGGCTCCGGAGGCCAACGCTCTATCCAGCTGAGCTACGGGCGCGTGACCGATGGCTGGGCCGATCGGGCGGGCAATTCTACGGGGTAGCGGCCGGCAACTCCAGCGCCTGGGCGCGGGAAATGCCGGCCGGGCCGGGATCACTCGGCGGGGCGGTACCAGATCGGTGAGGTCCAGGCCATTTCGTGGATGACCTCGGGGTACGAGCCGTCCGAGCAGACGGCCGGGCGCTCGTCCTCCGGCAGGCGCAGGCAGTCGTGCACGCTCCAGCGGGCGGTGGGGTTCTCCACCACGCGCAGGTAGTAGTAGGCGGGCTGCTTCGGGTCGAAGGCCTCGTCGCGGTAGACCGTGCACAGTGTGTCATGGCCGCCGCTGCCGGTGGTGTCGCCCGTGGCGAGGTCGACGCCGGCGCCGTTGTCGGCCTGTCCGGCGATGTCCACGACTGCGGCGTGCTGGCCGCCGTCGGCGTCCACCCAGCCCTTGACGAGCTGCAGCCGCTCGAGGGGCGCGCCCATCGGGTCGCGGGCGGCGTAGGCGACGAATGCGGGCGCCGCGTCGGCCGGGGCGGCCGCGAGATCACCGCCCATGGGGACGCCGTCCCGGTAGCCGCGGCCGACCATGTCGGCCTGATCGCACAGGTCGGCCGGGAAATCCCAGCCGCCGAAGAAGCGCGGCACGATGCGCGGGCCGGAGGTGCCGAACACCTCGCGCCGCTGCATGGCCTCGAAGATCGCGTCCCGGGAGTTCTCCACCGCCCAGACGCCGGCCAGCCCGCCCGGGTTGCCGTCGATGCCGCTGGTGAGCAGGCCCGGCTGCAGACGTTCCGCCGGCGTCGACTCGCCGGTGACGTGGCCGCCCCAGTCGCCCTCGGCGACGGCGCCCGGGGTGGCGGCGTGGGTGTCGGTGGAGGCGATGATGCCGAGCTTCACCGGGTTGGCGCCGGTCTCCGCTTCCTCCTTGAGCCCCACCACCAGGCCTGAGCGCATGAAGTCCGTGGGGTCGATGCAGCCGGCGCCGAGCATGCCGTTGTTGCCGGTTTCGCCCGGCTCGCACTCGCGGGTGATCTCCGTCGCCTGCTGAATCGCCTGGTTGCCCCCGGCGGCGGTGGCTGTGGCCGCGTAGGTTTCCTCGCGGCCCATGAAGCGCACCTGCTCCACGTCGCACAGCTCGTCCGGGGCCGACAGGATCGAGGTCAGGCCGTTGACGCACTCGGAGCCGCCCTTGTGCTGGAAGATCTCCATGATCGGTTCCCGGCGCTGGCGGTGCTCGGCGTAGGCGCGGCGGTTCTCGAGCGTCGGCTCGATGGCGGTATAGGGCGCCATCCGGCCGTTCGCCAGGTTGGAATTGTGGGGGATGGTCAGATAGTCGCAGCCGTCCGCCTCGGTGCACGCGGCATCGAGCTGGTTCCACAGCAGGCTGTCCGCGGGCGCGTCGATGTAGGAGACCGGCCGGTCCGGCGTGTTGCCGTTGCGGAAGATCACGTTGCGGTGCAGGTTCGAGGTGCCAGGCGTGCCGGTGTACTCGTAGCCGACGAAGCTGGTGAAGGTGCAGGCGCTGGTGCGGTCGTAGGCCGCCTCCGCGGCCTCGACGATGCGCTGCCACGGGCCTTCCGCCCACTCCCGGCACAGGCTGCCGTCCTCGCCGCACAGGGTCGGGATGCGCGCCGGGGTCTCGGTGGTGATGACGGTGCCGAGCATGCGCATGCCCAGGCGCTGGTCCGAGCGGTATTGCTGGCAGAAATCGCTGCCGTAGCTGGGCGAGTCCGGGGTGCGGCACAGCGCCCGTTCGCCGAGAAACTCGCCGTGGTCCGTCACCGCCAGGAAGTCGAGGGGACGGTCGATCTCCCGGGTGCCGGCCGGGTTGCCGTCGGTGTCGAGGGGCCAGAACGGGATGGGTTCCCCCCGGGCGAAGCGGTTGGCGTCCACCGGGGTGGCGCCGGTGCTGTTGGCGGCGGCGTCGAAGGAGTAGCTCGTGTGCACGTGGACGTCGCCGAACAGGGGCATGCGCTCCGCAGAGTAGTCCGCGCAGGGCTCCCTCGTTTCGGTGTAGGTGACCAGCCGGTCGGCGTCGGGTCCGTGAACGGAGGCCGCTGGCGGTTCGGCCGGGACGGCGGCGCCGTCGTCGGGCGCCGCCGGAGGCTCCGAGCAGGCCGCCAGCAGCACCAGGGGCAGGGCGGCGGCCCGGCGCACGGCACGTCCCGTGCCGGTGAGATCGATGATGGACACGGTGCTCCCCTCCCGGTCTGATCCTGCGGGCATCATACCCCAAGGCCCGGTTGGGGGCGGTTCGGCTCAGTCCGTGTCCGCCGCCATCTCCAGCAACGTCACGCGGGCGCGTTCCCGGTGGTCGGTTCGGATGTGCGCCGCCAGGGTGCGCAGGGCCGCCGCGAGCACGGCGGCATCGTCGGTGTAGCCGAGGCCGACGACCAGGTCGGGAATCATGTCCGTGGGAACCACGAAGTACGCCAGGGCGGCGAGCAGGGTCGCGCGCACCCGGGTCGGGATCGACGGATCACGGGCGGCGTACCACGCGGCCAGCAGGTCGTCTGCGAACGGCAGGTGGCCGGCGACCCGGCGGAGCTTGGGCCAGAAGCCGGCCTCGACCGTGGCGCCATCCGGGGTGTCGGGCAGTGGGGGTGTCGGCATGAAAGGTCCGTGCTGACGTCCTCAGGTGGCTCGAGCATGCCACGCCCCGGGCTCCCGGTCGACGTGACCGCGCCGCGGGCGGGCGGCGCGCGCACCGGTTCACGCGCCGCCCGCGAACCGCCGCAGGTCGAGCCGGAACCGCTCGTTGCGGATCGGCGTGCCGAGATAGTCCCGCTGGTCGACGACGCCGTCCCGGACCCAGCCGTTGGCCGCGTACACGGCGCGGGCCCGGGCGTTGCGCGCCTCGGTCCAGAGCACGGCTTCCCCGTGGCCGGCGCACAGCAGCATCCAGGTGGCGCGCTCCAGCAGGCGCCGGCCGAGTCCCTGGCCCGCGGTCCGCGGGTCGGTGTAGAGCAGGTCGAGCTCGGCCTGCTCCGGCAGGATCCGGGCGAACGCGGCGATGCCCCGGTCGCCCTCGGTCACCAGAAACGCGGTCCCGGCGGACCGGATACGCGCTGTCCAGGCGTCCAGGTCCAGTGGGGCGGCCGCAAGGCGCGCCGGTTCCAGGAACGCCGACCAGGCCTGCAGCGCCGCCTCGTGAAACACCCGGGCGACACCGGCGGCGTCCTCCGGCCGGGCCGGGCGCGTGGTCCAGCGGTCGCGCCGGACGTGCCAGTCGTCCGCGCCGGTTTCCACCAGCACCTCGTCGTCCCACAGGGGGAACAGCGTACCGGGCGCCGCGCAGTCGCCGGCGGCCCGGCGATGCAGGGCGCTGCGCTGGGGCCGGCCGTGATGGGGCAGCACCAGCCGCGTGGTCAGCCCCAGGCCGGTCAGGTTCCGGGCGTCGGGGGGGTCGAACGGGCTGGTGATGCGGATCGGCGCCAGGTCCGGTCCCTGCACGATGGCGCCGGCGCTCTGCCCGGCGATCGGCACCCCGCGGTCGTGGGCGGCACGCAGCCACCGGTCGGCGCCGCTGTCCCGCAGGTCGGCCAGCAGCCGGAACGGATCGCCGCCGGTCAGGATCACGGCGGCCGCCTGGTCGAGCTCGGACGGCCGGTGTCGCCGGACGTCGACGATCCGCGCGGTGCGGCCGGCATCGGCGACGGCCTGCACGGCCATGGCGGTGATCGCGTCGCCGTCGTCGAGCTCGCGGCCGGCGTTGCCGATCACCGCCACCGGCCCGGCGCCCGCGTGCCGGCCCAGCCAGCCGGCCAGGCCGTCGTACACCAGCGACGTCAGGAACCGCGGTGCCGGCGCCACCGCCCGGGTCCGATCAGGAGAAGCCGGCGGCCGTCAGCGGCATGCGTCGGACCCGCTCGCCGGTGGCCGCGAAGATGGCGTTGGCCACCGCGGGCGCCAGCGGCGGCAGCGCCGGTTCGCCGAGGCCGGTGGGCGGGTAGTCGCTCTGGATGAAGTGCACGTCCACCTCCGGCGCCCGCGGAATGCGCAGCAGCGGGTACTGGTGGAAGTTGAGCTCCTGAGCGCGGCCGGCCTCGAAGGTGACCCGCTGGCCGAGCATGGCCGACAGGCCGTCGATCACCGAGCCCTTCACCTGATTCTCGGCGCCGGACAGGTTGACGATCGGACCGACGTCGGCGGCCACGGTCACCCGGTGCACGTCCACCCGCCTGTTCGGCCCGACGCTCACCTCCGCCACCTCGGCGACGTGGCCGGCGTGGCTGAAGTAGAAGGCGAGCCCCAGTCCGTGGCCTTCCGGCAGGTCCCGGCCCCAGCCGGCCGCCTCGGCGGCCTTGCGGATCACCCCGGCGGTGCGGCCGGTGTGCAGCGCCCACTGGCTGCCTTCGTCCAGCCAGCGCGACTTGCCCAGCAGCTCCAGCATGAACGCCAGGTGGTCGCGCCCGGCCGCCGTCGACAGCTCGTGCAGAAAGCCCTGGTGGGCGAAGGCGATGACGTTCGAGCCCGGCGCCCGCCAGTAGCCGGTGGGCACCTGCCAGGGCAGCAGCGTCTGGGTGATGCGGTAGTTGCGGACGAACGGCCCGGGGTCGATGTTGCCGTCGTGGCCGCCGCCGCGCACCGGCTCCTCGCCGTCGTGGGTGAAGCTGATGAAGTGGTTGTCCCAGGCGGTGACCCGGCCGTCCGCGTCCAGCCCGGCGCGCAGGGCGTGGAAGCCGCCGGCCCGGTAGAAGTCGTGGGCCATGTCGTCTTCGCGCTTCCAGGTCAGCTTGACCGGGCCATCGACCCGCATGGCGATGGCCGCCGCTTCCACCACGTAGTCGTTCATCAGGCGCCGCCCGAAGCCGCCGCCGGCGCGCATCTGGTGGATGGTCACGTCGGCCGGGTCGAGGTCGAGCACCCGGGCCACCAGCTCCAGCGCGCTCTGGGGCGTCTGGGTGGGCGCCCACAGCTCCAGCTTGCCGTCGTGGAACCAGCCCGTGGTGTTCTGGGGCTCGAGCTGGGCGTGGCTGACGAAGGCGTACTGGTAGAAACCCTCGACCCGGGTGGCGGCCGCTTCGAGGGCCTTCTCCACGTTGCCCTTGTCGACGACCTCCTCGGGGCCGTTGCCGCCCGCGAGCTCACGCGCCCGGTCCTGGGCCGCCTGCCAGCTGTCGGCGGCGGCGCTGGACTCGTCCCAATCCACCTCGAGGACTTCCCGGGCCTTGAACGCGCACCAGGTGTCCCGGGCGATGATCGCCACGCCGTCCAGCAGCTCCGTGGGCACCCCGGTGCCCTCGACCACGAAGGCGTCGATCACGCCGGGCTGGCGCTTCACCACGTCCAGATTGGCGGACTTCACCCGGCCGCCGGCGGCCGGGCATTTCACGAAGCTCGCGTGGACCATGTCCGGGAGCTGCTTGTCGATGCCGAACAGGGGGGCGCCGGTCACCAGCGGGCGGTTGTCCACCCCGCCGATTCGCTTGCCGATGAGGGTCCACTGGTCCGGGCTCTGCAGCGGCACGTCGTCCGGGTCGGGCACCGGGAGCTGGGCGGCCGCGGAGGCGAGTTCGCGGTAGGACAGGGTGCGCCCGGTGGGCCGATGGACGGCCATGCTGTCCCGGGTCTCCACCTCGCCGGCGTCCACCTCCCAGCGCAGCGCCGCGGCGGACACCAGCATGTCCCGGGCCACCGCCCCGGCCTGGCGCATCGGCATCCACAGGCCGGGAATGGAGGTGGAGCCGCCGGCCACCTGGCGCGGAAACCGCTCCGGGTCGATGGGCGCCTGCACCACCGTCACGTCGTCCCATGCCGCGTCGAGCTCCTCGGCGGCGATCATCGGCAGCGAGGTCTTCACGCCCTGGCCGATCTCCGGCGACGGGGCGTAGATGACGATGCCGTCCTCGGAGATCTGGATGTAGGCATTGGGTTGGAAGGCCGGCTTGCCGTCGGCGGTGAAAGCGGGCGGCGGCGGGTCGTTTTCCGAGCAGCCGGCGGTGACGCCGAGCATCAGGCCGCCGCCGGCGAGGCCGGTGAGGCGCAGGAAGCTGCGGCGGTCGAGCTTGCCGATCAGCGGGCGGTTCGAATCACGCATGGTCGCCTCCCGTCACGGCCGCGGCGCCCGCGGTGGCGTCGCTGGCCAGCGCGGCCGCGGCGTCCAGGGTGGCGCTGCGGATGCGGTTGTAGGTGCCGCAGCGGCACAGGCTCGGCGCCAGGGCGGCATCCACCTGGTCGACGCTGGGCGACGGATTCTGCGCCAGCAGGGCGGCGGCCCGCAGCATCTGGCCGGCCTGGCAGTAGCCGCACTGGGGCACGTCGTGATCGATCCAGGCCTGCTGGACCGGGTGCAGCGTGCCGTCGGCGCCGGCGAGCCCTTCGATGGTGGTGATGTCGCGGCCCTCCAGGGCCGAGGCCGGAAGCTGGCAGGCGTACACCGGCGTCCCGTCGAGCAGCACCGTGCAGGCGCCGCACTGGGCGATGCCGCAGCCGAACTTGGTGCCGACCAGACCGAGGTGATCCCGCAGCACCCACAGCAGCGGGGTGTCCTCGCGGATCGGCGAAACCTCGTGGTCGCGCCCGTTGACCTTGAGACGCATCGCTTCCTCCTGTGCGCTGGCGATGGGGCCGATGTTAGCCCAGCCGGCGCGCCAACTCAGCTCGACTCCGCCGCAGGTTGGACACGGTTTTCCAGGCGGTGGTTGATTGCGGTCAAGGCGTCCCGGCGCGGGGCGTGGAATGCTTCGGTCATTCGCGCAGGCGCGGGTGGATCAGGCCACCGGCTGCGGTGGGAGACAGGCGGCTCCGGAACGCGGGCAAAGCACAGGCCTCAGGAGGGGCCCGCTTCGGAGCGAGCGCCGCTGGAGGGCGGTCTCCCTGCCGGTGAATCCGCTCGCCGAGCCATCCACAGGCGACGGACCCCGCCCTGCGCGAATGCTTCCTGCCCGATTCCGGGCATCCCGTCCGCGACCCTGCCCCTGCAAAGCCCGGCGACGCTGCCGCATAATAGCGGCCGTTCGTCATCAGCCATGCATCCGATCCACACTGCGGCGCTCGTGAGCGCGCCGCGTCACCACAGCGAGGCAAACCGTGAGCGATTTCGACAAGCAACTCGAGAAGATGGGCAGCGCACCCGGCTTCATCGCGGCCCTGGACCAGAGCGGCGGCAGCACGCCCAAGGCCCTGGGGCTCTACGGGATCGAGGAAGACGCCTGGTCCAACGACGAAGAGATGTTCGAGCTCGTGCACCAGATGCGCACCCGCATCATCACCAGCCCCGCCTTCTCCGGCGAGCGCATCCTGGCGGCGATCCTGTTCGAGAACACCATGGACCGCGAGATCGAGGGCAAGCCCACGGCGGAGTACCTGTGGGACGTGAAGCACGTGGTGCCGATCCTCAAGGTGGACAAGGGCCTGGCGGACGAGAACGACGGCGTGCAGGTAATGAAGCCCATGCCCCATCTCGACGACCTGCTGGTGCGGGCGAAGGAGAACGGCATCTTCGGCACCAAGATGCGCTCGGTGATCAAGCAGGCGAGCCCGACGGGCATCGAGGCGGTGGTGCGCCAGCAGTTCGAGACGGCGCGCAAGATCATCGCCGCCGGACTGGTGCCCATCGTCGAGCCCGAGGTGGACATCCACTGCCCGGACAAGGCCGAGGCGGAAGGGCTGCTGAAGACGGCCATTCTCGAGCAGCTCAACACCCTGGATCCGAGCCAGCGGGTGATGCTCAAGCTGACCCTGCCGGAGCAGAAGAACTTCTACGGCGACCTCATCGCGCACCCGAACGTGCTGCGCGTGGTGGCGCTGTCCGGCGGCTACTCCCGCGAGGAGGCGAACGAGCGTCTGGCGGAGCAGAACGGCATGGTGGCCAGCTTCTCCCGGGCGCTGACCGAGGGCCTGTCCAAGCAGCAGTCGGACGCGGAGTTCAACGCGCTCCTGGACCAGTCCATCCAGAGCATCTACGACGCTTCCAACACCTGAGCGTGAGCGCCGGCCCATGAACGAGCCGCAGCCCGGCGTCGGTCGGCTGCGGGCCGGTCTGCCCCGGTCCCGCTTCGGCTGGCGCTGGGTGGCGGCGCTGGGTCTGCTCGCCGCCGCCCTGGCGGGGTTCCTGTCCGGCGTCGGGCTGTCCGAGCGGCCCGACGTCGGCACCGACGGCCTGCTGGTCAAGACCTACTACGCCCTCGGGCTGTTCGTGTTCGGCGGCCTGGATGTGGGCTTCCCGGTGGGCGGGCCCTGGCTCGGCCGGGTGGCCCTGTGGCTGGCCTATTTCGGCGCGCCGCTGCTCACCGCCTCCGCCGTGATCGAGGCGCTGATGCGGGTGATGATGCGCGACCGCTGGCACTTGCGCCGGCTGTCGGACCACGTGGTGGTGGTGGGCGCCGGCTTCCTGACCCTGACCTACCTGCGGGTGCTGCGCCAGCGCCGCCCCGACGTGCCCGTGGTGGTGCTGGTGGAGAGCATCGAGCCCACCCGCCGTCAGGAGCTCGAGGAGGGTTACGGCGTGCGCGTGGTGGTGGGCGACCCGACCCACGAGTTCATGCTGCGGCTGCTGCGCCTGCGCCGGGCGAGCCGGGTGGTGCTGCTGCCGGACGACAACTTCCTCGCCTTCGAGGCGGCCACCAAGATGCTGCGCCTGTACCCCCGGCTCGAATCCCGCATCGTGCTGCACAGCCACAACCTGCGGTTCCTGCGGACCATGCAGGAGACCTCGGTGGGCCGGCGCTGCATCTGCTTCAACTGCTACCACCTGGCGGCCTCGGGGCTGGTGCGGGACTACCTGGTGGATCACTTCCAGAAGACCGGCGCCCGGGACGTGGTGGTGCTGGCCGGTTTCGGCCGCTTCGGCCAGACCATTCTCGAGGAGCTGCAGGAGCGCGCGGCGGGCGAATTCAGCACGGTGGGGCTGATCGATCTGGACGCCGAGCGGCGCATCCTGGTGGCCCACGAGCAGGGCCATCTGTCCAGCGACTACCGGCGCGTGGTGGTCCAGGGCCACGTCGGCCACCCGGAGGTCTGGCGCCAGCTCGCCGAGTCGGTGGACCTGTCGCGCAGCCAGCCCACGGTGATCCTCGGCACCGGGCTGCCGGAGGAGAACCTGCGCGCCGCCATGTGGGTGAAGCGCCGCTGGCCCAACGCCCTGGTGTTCGCCCGCACCAACGACGTCTCCCTGTTCGCCACCGAGGTGGGCGAGGAGCACGGCATCAACAGCATCAGCATCACCCGCCTGGTGGAGGACCACATTCCGGAGAGCTGGCTCGGGTGAATCGCCCCTGACGGGACTCGCTGACCCTGTGGGAGCGGTCTCCAGACCGCGATTGGTTCCGCATGCCTGTCGCGGTCTGGAGACCGCTCCCACATGGAAACATCGACCCGCTCCCACATGGAAACATCGACCCGCTCCCACAGGGATGCGTCGACGTCAAGGAGTAGCCGTGCCCTCCCGCCCGTAGTGATAGTGGTAATACACCACCGGAATCACCAGCAGCGTCAGCAGGGTCGACACGAACAGCCCGAAGATCAGCGACACGGCCAGCCCGCCGAAGATCGGGTCGTCGAGGATGAAGAACCCGCCCATGGCGGCGGCGACGGCGGTGAGCGCGATGGGCCGGGCGCGCACGGCGGTGGCGTTGATGGTGGCTTCCTCCAGCGGCTTGCCGGCCCGCACCTCCTGCTCGATGAAGTCCACCAGCAGGATGGAGTTGCGCACGATGATGCCGGCCAGCGCGATCATGCCGATCATCGACGGCGCGGTGAACGGCTGCCCGAGCAGAGCGTGGCCGGGCATGATGCCGATCAGGGTGAGAGGAATCGGCGCCATGATCACCAGCGGCACGCCGTAGGAGCGGAACTGGGCGACCACCAGCAGGTAGATCAGCACCAGCCCCACCGCGTAGGCCGCGCCCATGTCGCGGAACGTCTCGTAGGTGACCTGCCACTCGCCGTCCCACTTCATCGACCAGCGGTACGGGTTGGCGGGCTGGTCCACGTAGTGCTGCTCGATGGGCGCGCCGTCCACCGGCACGTCCTCGAGGGCGGCGGCGATGGCGGCCATGCCGTAGAGGGGGCTGTCGGTCTCGCCGGCCACGTCGCCGGTCACGTACACCACCGGCAGCAGGTCCTTGTGGTGGATGGTCTGCTCCCGGGTCTCCGGGCGGATGTCGGTGAACTCGGACAGGGGTACCAGCGCGCCCGAGGCGGCCCGCACCCGCAGGTTGCGCAGCCGCTCGATGCTGTCCTGCTCCCGGGGATCCAGCTCCACGCGGATGGGCACGGGCACCCGGGCGTGCCCGTCGTGCAGGAACGTCATGTCCTCGCCGGACAGCGCCGCCGCCACGGTGGCCGCCGCGGCATCCTGGGACACGCCGAGCTTGGCGGCCCGGGCCCGGTCCACCTCCACCACCAGCTTGCGCTGGGGTGACTCGATGGTGGTATCCACGTCCACCACGCCCGGGGTCGACGCGAACACCTCGCGGATGCGCTCGGCGACGTCGAGCTGACGGCCGTAGTCCAGCCCGTAGACTTCCGCCACCAGCGGTGACAGCACCGGCGGCCCCGGCGGCACCTCGACGATCTTCACGTTGGCGCCGTGACGCGCGCCGGCCGCCTGCAGCGCCGGGCGCGCCGCCGCGGCGATGTCGTGGGACTGACGGTGCCGCACTGCCTTGTCCGCCAGGTTCACCTGGATGTCGCCCTGATGGGGCTCGCTGCGCAGATAGTACTGACGCACCAGGCCGTTGAAGTTGATGGGCGCCGACGCGCCGGCGTAGATCTGGTAGTCCGTCACCTCCGGCACCCGCTCGATCTCCCGCCCCAGATCCAGCAGCGCCGCATAGGTGTCCTCCAGCGGCGTGCCCTCCGGCATGTCCACCACCACCTGGAACTCGCTCTTGTTGTCGAAAGGCAGCATCTTCATCACCACCGCCTGCCCCCACACCAGCGCCAGCGACCCGGCGATCAGCGCAATCAGCACCCCCAGCATCCCCCACCGCATCCCGAGCCCGGCACGGCCACGAAGAAACGGCTGCATCACACGGGCAAAGACCCCGTAGGAGCGGCCTCCCGGCCGCGATCCCCCATGCCCATGTCCATCCCCATGCCCCCGCCCCGCAAACACCCGCCGGTACAACCACGGCGTGAACACGAACGCCACCGCCAGCGAGATCAGCATCCCCGTCGAGGCGTTGATCGGAATCGGCCGCATGTACGGCCCCATCAGCCCGGTGACGAAGGCCATCGGCAGCAGCGCCGCGATCACCGTGAAGGTGGCCAGGATCGTCGGCCCGCCCACCTCGTCCACCGCCTTCGGCACCGCCTCCAGCAGCCGCGCGCCGGCCATCTGCATGTGCCGGTGGATGTTCTCCACCACCACGATGGCGTCGTCCACCAGAATGCCGATGGAGAAGATCAGCGCGAACAGCGATACCCGGTTCAGCGTGAAGCCCCAGCCCCAGGACGCGAACAGGGTGATGGCGAGGGTCACCACCACCGCGGCACCCACCACCAGCGCCTCGCGCCAGCCGAGGGCGAGCAGCACCAGCACCACCACCGAGGCGGTGGCGAAGATCAGCTTCTGGATCAGCGTCGCCGCCTTGTCCGCGGCGGTGGCGCCGTAGTCGCGGGTGATGGTGGTCTCGATGCCGTCGGGAAAGTGGATGCCCCGGGTCTGCTCGAAGCGGTCGATGACCGCGGCCGCCACGTCCACGGCGTTGACGCCCGGCTTCTTCGACACGGCGATGGTCACCGCCGGACGCTGGCCGGCGACCGGGTTCGACGCGGCCGGTCCGGTGCCGAAGCTCACGTACTGTTCGGGCTGATCCGCCCCGGCGCTGATCGTGGCCACGTCGCGCAGCAGGATCGGGGCGCCGTCCCGCACGCCGATCACCAGGTCGGCGACGTCCTCGGGCGTCGACAGGAAGGTGCCGGCCTGAACCAGCATGGCCTCGCCGTCCTGCACCAGGGTGCCCGCATCCCGGGAGGCGTTGGCGGCGGACAGCGCCCGGCGCAGATCCGCCAGCGACAGGCCGTAGCCGGACAGCCGCACGGGGTCGAAGGCCACCCGGACCACCCGGTCGGGACCGCCGAGGATGTCGATGTCACGGGTGCCGGGCACGCGCTGCAGCTCCGCCGCCATGGTGTTGGCCACCCGCAGCAGGTCCGCGGCGGTGAGCCCGGGGTCCTGGCTCCACAGGGTGGCGGCGACCACGGGCACGTCGTCGATGCCCTTGGGCTTGATCAGCGGCTGGCCGACGCCCAGGTTCGGCGGCAGCCAGTCCTGGTTGGAGTAGAAAGCGTTGTACAGCCGGACGATGGCCTCGGTGCGCGGCTCGCCGACGGTGAAGCGGACGGTGAGCGCGGCCATGCCGGGGGTGGAGGTGGAATAGACGTGCTCGACCCCGTCGATCTCCGAGACGATGCGCTCCGCCGGCGTGGTCACCAGGGAGGCCACCTCCTGGGCGTCGGCGCCCGGGAACGGCACGAACACGTTGGCGAAGGTGACGTCGATCTGGGGCTCTTCCTCCCGCGGGGTGATCACCAGCGCAAGCAGACCGAGCAGCAGCCCGGCGATGGCCAGCAGCGGGGTGATCTCGGTGGTCAGGAAAGCCCGGGCGATGCGTCCGGAGACGCCTTCGCCCCGCCCGGCGTCCTCGCTCATGCCTCGCCCCTGGACGCTTCGGCCCGGGACTTGTAGGCGATGCCGGCGGCGATGGGGTCGGTGGCGACCCGGTCGCCGTCGTGGAGGCCGGACAGGATCGGCACGTCGCCTTCCGCCGTGGGCGTGCCGGTGCGCACGTAGCGCAGGGACACCTGGTCAGCGGCCACCACGTAGACGCCGGTGACCTCGCCCCGTTCCACCAGGGCGCCGGCGGGGATCAGCAGCCGCTCGGTTTCGCCGCTGACGAAGGCGACCTTGACCAGCGTGCCGGGAAACACCCCGTGATCGCCCTCCGGCAGACTCACCAGCACCCGGAAGGTGTGGGTGGTGACGTCGGCCTTCGGCGGGATGCGCAGCTCGGACGCCTCCACCGAGCTGCCGTTGAACAGCACCCTTGCGCGCTCGTGGACGCGCAACGGGCCGATGTGCTGCTGGGGCACTTCGACCACCACGCGCAGATGCTCCAGGGACAGGCCGGTGAGCAGCGTGCGTCCCGGCGTCACGGTCTCACCCATCTGCACGTGCCGCTCCACGACGGTCCCGGCGTAGGGCGCGCGGATGACCGTGTAGCCGAGCTGCTCCTCGGCCTCTTCGAGGGCCGCCTGGGCGGCTTCCAGGCGTGCCTCGGCGGAATCCAGGGTAGCCGAGGCCCGGTCGAGCTCGGCCCGGGCGATGAGCTGGCGCTGCTGCAGATCCTTGGTGCGGTCGTAGTTCAGACGCGCCTCGGTGAGCCGGGCGCGGGCCTCGGCGAGGGTACCGCGGGCGGCTTCCACCCGGGCGCGCTGCTCCGAATCCGTCAGGCGGGCGATCACCGCGTCCTTCGGCACGTAGTCGCCCACGTCGAACGGCAGCTCGACCACCCGTCCGCTGGTCTGAGCGGCCACGGTGGACTCGTTGACCGCCTCGACGATGCCGTCGAAGGCGGTTTCCCGGGCTACCGGGGCCCGGCGCACGCTGACGGTGTCGAGGCCCGCCGCAGTCGCGGCAGGCTCTACCGGCGCCGGCGGCTCGCCGCCGCAGCCGGCGAGCAGCAGCAGACCGGCCGCGAGGAAACGACGCGAACCGGACCGTCGTCGGATCACGTCAGGCGCTGGCCGGCCGGAACGCCGCGCCGGCGCGCACGCCGAGTCTGCGCAGCACGATGGCCAGCGGGCAGAACCCGGTGAACGACGCCTGCAGCATGTTGGCGCCGACGAAGGCGGTGAACCACAGCCAGTGGATGCTGTGGAGCTGGGACAGGGCCAGGGAGATCAGCACGAACAGGCCGGCGATGCGGAACACCCATTGGTCGACGGTGGTGCCGACGCTGGGAACGGAGGTATCGGTCGTCATGAGAGCAGCCTCGTCACGTTGGCGGAAGTCGCTTCCGGCACGCTGCAGAAATGCTCGTGGAGGACGCGGATCACGTCCATCGCCGGCCCCGGCATGACCCGGTAGTACACGGTCTGGGATTCCCGGCGCGTGGTGACCAGGCCGTCCTCGCGCAGCACCTTCAGGTGCTGGGACAGGGCCGACTGGGACAGCGGAATGCTGGCGTTGAGCTCGCTCACCGACATCTCCCGGTCCTCCAGCACGCACAGCACCTGCAGGCGATGGGGGTTCGCCAGCGCCCGCAGGAACCGGGCCGCGGATTCTGCATGCGTTGCCATGTCGGCAGGATCGATGAGCCCTGAATTCTCCGCCATCCGTAATATTACCTAGTGCTAATTAAGAAGTACCTAATGTAAGGTGAGGACCTTACTCGACGACCCACCTTGGGGCAAGGAGGCGCGACATGGCAAGAATCATCGTGATGGGGGCGGGCGTCGGCGGCATGCCGGCGGCTTACGATCTGAAGAAGAGCCTGGGCAAGCAGCACGAGGTGGTGCTGATCGGCACGTCCGAGCACTTCCAGTTCACGCCCTCCAACCCGTGGGTGACCGTCGGCTGGCGGAAGCCCGATCAGGTACTGGTGCCGATCCGGCCCAACGTGGAACGCAAGGGCATCCGCTTCATCGCCCAGCCCGTGTCCCGCATCGAGGCGGATCAGAACACGGTGCACCTCGCGGACGGCGAGTCGCTGGAATACGACTACCTGGTGATCGCCACCGGGCCGAAGCTCGCCTTCGACGAGATTCCCGGGCTGGGGCCGGAGGCCAACACCCACAGCGTCTGCACCACGCCCCACGCGGAGGCGGCCGGCGAGGCCTACGAGAAGTTCCTGAAGAACCCCGGCCCGATCGTCATCGGCGCGGTTCAGGGCGCGAGCTGCTTCGGGCCCGCCTACGAATTCGCGATGATCGTCGACACGGACCTGCGCAAGCGCAAGCTGCGGGACCGGGTACCGATGACCTTCGTCACCAGCGAGCCCTACATCGGCCACATGGGCCTCGGCGGCGTGGGCGACTCCAAGGGACTGCTCGAGGCGGAGCTGCGCCAGCGCCACATCAAGTGGATCACCAACGCCAAGGTGCTCGAGGCCGGCGCCGACTCCGTCAAGGTCGCCGAGCACGACGACAAGGGCGAGCCGGTGAAGGAGCACGACGTCCCGTCGAAGTTCACCATGTTCATCCCGCCGTTCAAGGGCGTGGATGCGGTGGCCGGCGTCGAAGGCCTGTGCAACCCCCGGGGCTTCGTGCTCATCGACGAGTATCAGCGCAACCCCACCTATCCGAACATCTACTCGGCGGGGGTGTGCGTGGCCATTCCCCCGGTGGAGGCGACGCCGGTTCCCACCGGCGCTCCCAAGACCGGCTACATGATCGAGTCGATGGTCACCGCCATCGTGCACAACATCGAGGACGATCTGGCGGGCAGGAAGCCCACCCATCGGGCGACCTGGAACGCCATCTGCCTGGCCGACCTCGGCGACGACGGCGTCGCCTTCGTGGCGCTGCCGCAGATCCCGCCCCGCAACGTCACCTGGGCGAAGCAGGGCAAGTGGGTGCACCTGGCGAAGATCGCCTTCGAAAAGTACTTCATGCGCAAGATGCGCACCGGCTCCACCGAGCCCGTCTACGAGAAGTACGTGCTGAAGGCGCTGGGCATCCTGCGGCTCAAGACCGGCGAGCACACCGAGGCGGAGGAGTCGGCGTGATCGCCGGGCCCCACCGTCTCCCTGCCCGCGGGCGCCACCGTCTCCATGCCCGCGGGCGCCACCGTCCCCATGCCCGCGGGCGCCACCTTTTCCATGCCCGTAGGAGCGGCCTCCCGGCCGCGATATCGGGTGGCGGGCGCCGGACCCCGCCGCGGTTCGCGGCCTGCAGGCCGCTCCTGCGACGTACGAGAGCAATCGCGGCCGGGAGGCCGCTCCTACGAGTGGTGCTGGGGGTGATGGCGCTGTTCGGCGCCTGCGCCGGTCATGCGGAGGATCAGCTCGAGCGCTCCCGGGCCATCGCCGTGGACTTCCAGCAGCAGCTCGGCAGCGGCCTGATGGCCGCAATGGAGCAGGGCGGTCCGGTCGCGGGCATCGGCGTCTGTGCCGACATCGCGCCGGCGATCGCGGCGCGGGCGTCGGCCCAGGCCGGGGCCCGGGTCGCCCGGACGGCGCTGCGGGTGCGCAACCCGGCCAACGCGCCCGATTCCGACGCGGCACGGGTGTTGGAGGAGTTCTCCCGGCAGGTCGCGGCCGGTGAAGCGATGCCCGTCGAACACATCGGCCCCGGGCCCAACGGCGGCACCCGCTACATGCGCGCCATCGTCGTGCAGCCCCTGTGCGCGACCTGCCACGGCGCTTCGCTGGCGCCCGCCGTCGCGGCGGCGGTGAAGGCGCGCTATCCCCACGACCGCGCGGTGGGATTCGCCGTCGGCGAACTGCGCGGTGCGTTCCTCATCGACTGGCCCGCCGGGGAGGCATCGCCGTGATCCGGGTCTGCCCTGCATGCGGCGCCCGCAACCGGGTGCCGCCGCGCCATCTGGCCGATACCGGCCGCTGCGGCGGCTGCAAGGGGGCGTTGCCGCCCCTGGCCGAGCCCGTCGACGTGGACGCCGCGGCGTTCGACGAGATCGTCGCCGGTGCCCGGGTACCGGTACTGGTCGACTTCTGGGCCGAGTGGTGCGGACCCTGCAAGATGGCCGCGCCGGAGGTGGCGAAGGCCGCGGCGAATCTCGCCGGGCAGGCCGTGGTGCTGAAGGTCGACGCCGACCGCAACGCCGCCGTCGCCGGGCGCTACGGCGTGCGCAGCATTCCCAATTTCGCCGTGTTCAGCGGCGGTTCCCTGGTCTGGCAACAGGCCGGCCTGATGCGTCACCCCCAGCTCGAACGGGCGGTGCTGCAGCAGGCATGACGACAGGCGGCCGGAGGCCGGCTGCCAGCAACCACAGGAGTCACGACATGGACGATCGCAACACGGGAAGCAGCCGCCGGCTCGGATGGCTGGTGCTGGCCGGCACGCTGCTGGGCAGCGGCGCCACGCTCGCACAGCCCGCCGAACAGGCGAGCGAACGGGCTCAGGAGCGGGCCCAGACCGAAGCCCGGGAGCGCGTCGAGGAACGCGCTCAGGAGCAGGTGTACGGCTGGCAGCTCATGAACGCCCAGGAGCGCGAGGCGTACCGCGCGCGGATGCGCAATGCCGCGACGGCCGAGGAGCGGGCGCGAATCCGCGCCGAGCACCACGTCAAGATGCAGGAACGGGCCCGGGCCCAGGGCGTCACGCTGCCCGACATGCCCATGCACCGAGGTCCCGGCAAGGGCGACGGCAAGGGTATGGGGCCGGGCGCCGGTGCCGGCAAAGGCATGGGTTCCGGTTCCGGTGCAGGCAAGGGCAAAGGCCCGGGACGTTGAGTCCGGGGCTCGCCAGAACGGGCCTGGTCCCGCTGCTGTTCTGGTGCGCCTCGGGGGTGGCCGCCGTGGCAGAGCCCCACGGCGCCGCCCACCACGAGCCGCTGCCCGAGCGGGCCGAGCTGACGCTGGCGGCGGTGCTCGACGAGGCTGTGTCCCGCTATCCGGACGCCGCCCTGCTGTCGGCCAGGGCCGGCCAGGCGGAAGCCTGGCGGGCGCGCAGCCGCAGCCTGCTGGCGGACACCCCGTCGCTGTCGTTCCGCTATCAGACGGACCGCTTCGGCGACGACGCCGGGCTGCAGGAGTACGAGGGCGGCCTGGAGCTGCCGCTGTGGCGCTGGGGCGAACGGCGTGCGGCAGGCGCCTTGGCCGGCGCCAGCGCGGCAGTCGCGCGGACCGCTGCTCCGGGGTTGCGCTGGCAGGTGGCCGGCGAGCTGCGCGAGGTGCTCTGGGCCATGGCCCGGGCCGAGCGCGAACTGCAGGCGGCGCTGGATACCCGGGACCTGAACGAACGGCTGGCGGCGTCGGTGCGGCGTCGTCACGAGCTCGGTGACGTGCCCCTGGCCGACGTGCTGCTCGCAGACAGCGCCGCGCTGGCTGCCGAGGAAGCGGTGGTGGACGCCACCGCCCTGCTGGTGGATGCGCAGCGCGAATACCGGACGCTGTCCGGCCTGGACGCCCGGCCGCCGTTCGAAGCCGAGCCGCTGAGTCCCATCGAGGAGATCACGCCGGATCATCCGGCGCTGGCGGCCGCAGCGGCGGAACTCGAGCGCGCCCGCGCCCGGGCCGATCTGTCCCGGCGCAGTGCCCGCGGGTCGCCGACCCTGCTGCTGGGCCCGCGCTGGGAACGCCCGGCGCTCGGTTCCGGCTACGACGACAGCGTCGGACTCACCCTGACCGTGCCCCTGCCCGGCACGGCCCACGGGCGCACGGCCGCAGCGGATGCGAGCGCGGAGGCGGCCGCGGCCCATGCAGCCCGGGACCGGCTGCACCGGTCGCTGGCGCTGGCGCTGCACGAGGCCGAGCACGGGCTCGAGGTCGCCACGGCGAACCTGGCGACCTCGAGCCGGCGTGCCGGGCTGGCGGCGCGTCATGCGGACATGGGCAGAACGGCCTACGAGGCCGGCGAGGTCGATCTGATGGATCTGCTGCGGCTGCAGGAGGCGGCGGTGGCGGCGCGGCGGACCAGGGACCGGTTCGACATCGAGGTGGCGCGTCGCACGGCGGCGTACAACCAGGCGGTTGGAGTGTATCCATGAGTCATTGGAGCAGACGGGGCGCCGGTGCGCTCTGGCTCGTCGCCGGTCTGCTGGCGATCCCATCGTCGCTGCAGGCGGCCGAGCTGGCCTTGTCCGGCGAGGAAGTGGCCAATCTCGGCATCACCCTGGCGGCGCCCGAGCTGGCCGAGGTGACACGTGCGGTCCCCGCGCGGGGGCGGGTGGTGATTCCGCCGGCCGGAGACGTCGCGGTCAGCCCGGCCCACGAAGGCCTGGTCGTCCGGCTGCTGCGCGCCTCCGGTGATCGGGTGGCCGCCGGGGAGCTGCTCGCCGAGATCAACAGCCCGGTGTTTCTCGAATCCCAGCGCGGCTTTCTGGACGCGGCGACGGCCGACGAGCTGGCCCGGCAGCGGCTCGCCCGGGATCGCCAGCTCGCAGCCGAGGGCATCGTGTCCAGGCGCCGGCTCGAGGAGACCGGCGCCGAGGCCGCCGCCGCCGCCGCGGCGTTCGCGGAGCACCGGCAGATGCTCAGGATCGCCGGCCTCGATGACGCCGCGATCGACGCTCTCGCGAAGGACCGGAGGCTGCTGCCGCTGCTGCCGGTCCGGGCACCGCTGGACGGCACGGTGCTGGACAGCGCCGCCCGGGTCGGGTCCGGTGTGTCTCCCACCGAGGCCCTGTTCCGGATCGGCGACGTGTCGACGCTGTGGCTGGAACTCGAGCTCGCGCAGCGGCATCTCGGCGACGTCGCGCCGGGCATGACGGTGTCGGTCGACGGCGCCGGTGCGGCGATCGCGCGGGTGCTCGCCATCGGTGGCGCGGTTCACCCGGAAACGCAGATGGTGACGGTGCGGGCCGAGCTCGAGGGCGGGAGTCATGGGTTGCGCCCCGGCCAGTTCGTCGCGGTCCGTATCGCTGGCGATACGGCGTCCGGCTCGGCGGCCGACGTCTGGTCGGTTCCGGCGGCGAGCGTGGTCCAGGCGGGAGACGGCCATTTCGTGTTCCTGCGCACCGCGTCGGGATTCCGGGTCGCACCGGTTCGTCAGGTCGGCGCGGACGGAGACAGGGCCCTCGTGGCGGCCGAATTCGGGGCCGGCGCGCGGCTGGCCCACGACGGGGTTTCGGCCCTGAAGTCGCTCTGGGGCGGCCCGGCGGACGGCGATTCCTGATGCTCGGCCGGCTCGTCCAGTTCGCCCTCACTCAGCGGGTGCTGGTGTCGCTGCTCGCGGTGCTGCTTGCCGCCGGGGGCTACCTGGCGTTCCGGGGGCTGCCCATCGACGCCTTTCCGGACGTGTCGCCGACCCAGGTGAAGATCATCGTCAAGGCGCCGGGGATGACGCCGGAGGAGGTCGAGACCCGCATCACCGCGCCCATCGAGGTCGAGCTGCTGGGCATTCCCGACCAGGTCATGCTGCGTTCCGTCGCCAAGTACGCGCTCACCGACATCACCGTCGACTTCGCCGAAGGCACCGACATCTACTGGGCGCGCCAGCAGGTCGCGGAGCGGCTGGCGGGTGTGTGGGAGAACCTGCCGCCGGACATCGAGGGCGGTATCGCGCCCCTGACCACGCCGCTCGGCGAGATGTTCATGTTCACCGTCGACGGCGCGGGCTCGCTGACCGAGCGGCGCCGGCTGCTGGACTGGGTGATCCGGCCGGCGCTGCGCACGGTGCCGGGGGTGGCCGACGTGAACGCGCTCGGGGGCTTCGTACGCAGCTTCGAGGTGGTGCCCGATCCCGACCGCATGGCGGCCCGGGGCGTCGACGTGCTGACGCTTGAGGGAGCCCTCGCCGCGAACAACCGCAACGACGGGGCCGGGAGGCTGAACGAGGGCGAGGAGACGCTGCTGGTCCGCTCCGAAGGGCGCATCCGCACGCTCGACGACGTCCGCGCCATCGTCGTGGCGACCCGCGCAGGCATGCCCGTGCTGGTGGACGACGTCGCGGACGTGCGCATCGGCGCGGTCACGCGTTACGGCGCCGTGACTCAGAACGGACGGGCGGAGGCGGTTCAGGGCCTGGTGCTGGGGCTGCGCGGCGCCAATGCCCGGGAAGTGGTGGAAGGCGTGCGCCGCAAGCTGGACGAGATCGCACCGGCGCTGCCGGACGGCGTGTCGGTGAACGTCTTCTACGATCGCGGCACCCTCGTCGATCGTGCGGTGGGAACGGTGGCCCGCGCCTTGGCCGAGGCCACGATCCTGGTCGTCGTGCTGCTGGTGGCCTTCCTGGGCAACCTGCGGGCAGCGCTCACGGTGGCGCTGGTGCTGCCGCTGGCGGCGCTGGTCACCTTCATTCTGATGCGCGTCTTCGGCATGTCGGCGAATCTCATGAGCCTGGGCGGGCTCGCCATCGCCATCGGCATGCTGGTCGACGCGGCCGTGGTCGTGGTGGAGAACGTCACGGCGCGCCTGGCCGACCGTGATGCGGCAGCGCGCCTGCCGAGGCTGCACGTGATCTACCGGGCGGTCCGGGAAGTGTCGCTGCCGATGGCGTCCGGCATCGGCATCATCATCATCGTGTTCCTGCCGCTGCTGACGCTGCAGGGTCTGGAAGGCAAGCTGTTCACGCCGGTGGCGCTGACCATCGTGTTCGCCCTGGCCGGCTCGCTGGTGCTGTCGCTGACGGTGATACCGGTGCTGGCCTCGCTGCTGCTGCGCGAGGTCTCCCATGAGGAACCCTGGCTGCCGCGAAAGCTGCACGCACTGTACGAGCCGCTGCTGCACGGCGCGTTGGCGCGCGGCGGAATGGTCACCGCGGCCGCGGTGGGCCTGCTGATCCTCGCCGCCGTGGCGTACCTGTTCATCGGCAAGACGTTCATGCCCACCATGGACGAGGGCGACGTGATCGTGCAGCTCGAGAAGCTGCCGTCGATCACCCTGGACAAGTCCGTGGACTTCGACCTGCGGGTGGAGCGCGCGCTGCTCGAGGCCGTTCCGGAGGTGACGCGCATCGTCGCCCGGGTGGGCTCCGACGAGATCGGCATGGATCCGATGGGGCTGAACGAAACCGACGTGTTCCTGGTGCTGCGGCCGCGGTCGGAGTGGCGCATGGACACCAAGGAAGAACTGGTCGAGGCGATCCGCACCGTGCTGGAACGGTTCCCGGGCATCGCCTACGGCTTCACCCAGCCCATCGAGATGCGGGTGTCGGAGATGCTCACCGGCGTGCGCGGCGACGTCGCCGTCAAGCTGTTCGGGCCGGATCTGGAGGTGCTCAACCGCAAGGCGGAGGAGATCGCCGGGGCGGTCCGCGCCGTGCCCGGAGCGGAGGACGTGTTCACCAGCCAGAACGAAGGCGTCCAGTATCTCGAGCTCGCCGTGGATCGGCTCGCCGCCGGCCGGCTGGGGCTGGACGCGGCATCCCTGCAGCGCATGCTGCGTGCCCAGCTCGAGGGTGTGTCCCTCGGCATCGTCCAGGAGGGCGCGACCCGCACGCCGCTGCTGGTCCGCGCCGGCGAAGCCGTGCGCAACGCGCCCGCCGGGTTCGCCGACCTGCCGGTGGTGCTGGCGGACGGCGCCTCGGTGCCGCTCTCGTCCGTGGCCGACGTGCGGCGGGTCGAGGGCGTGGTGTCCGTGGGCAGGGAGCGCGGCCAGCGCTTCACCGTGGTGCGCAGCAACGTCAGCGGCCGGGATCTCGTCGGCTTCGTCGACGAGGCCCGGGCGGCGGTGCGCGACGGCGTCGACCTGCCGCCCGGCTACTATGTCGAGTGGGGCGGTCAGTTCGAGAACCAGCAGCGCGCCGCCGCGCGGCTCGGCATCGTCGTGCCGGTGGCCATCGGGCTCATCTTTCTGCTGCTGTTCTCCACATTCCGCTCGGTGCGCCAGGCGTTGCTGGTGCTCACCAACGTGCCGTTCGCGATGATCGGCGGGGTGTTCGCGCTGCTCGTCACCGGTGAGTACCTGTCGGTGCCGGCGTCCGTCGGGTTCATCGCCCTGCTCGGCATCGCCGTGCTGAACGGCGTGGTGCTGGTGTCCTACTTCAACGATCTGCGGGAGCGGGGCCTGCCCCTCGAGCGGGTGGTGGTGGAGGGCGCCATGCGGCGGCTGCGACCGGTGCTGATGACCGCCAGCATCGCCGCCTTCGGCCTGGTGCCGCTGCTGTTCGCCACGGGTCCGGGCTCGGAGATTCAGCGGCCGCTGGCGGTGGTGGTGATCGGTGGGCTGATCTCGGCGACGGCGCTCACACTGGTGCTTCTGCCGATTCTGTATCGGCGCTTCGGCGCGGAGGCGGGCTGACATGAGCACGCATGAATTCACCGACGTGCTGCTGGTGCTGAGCGTGCGCCCGGGGCTCGAGGAGCCGGTCGTGGACTGGCTGCTCGCCTGGCGTGGTGATCACGGCTTCAGCCGCGTGGCGGTGGAAGAGCACAGCGCGCGGCACGAGGAGTTCACCGCGGCCGAGCAGGTGCGGGGCCGCCAGAACCGGCTGCAGTTTCAGGTGCGGATTCCGGCGGCGCAGCTCGACGATCTGATCGACTCCGCCCGCCGGGAGTTCGGCGGCGCGGACGTCGGCTACTGGGTGTTGCCGCTGCTCCGCAGCGGGCACCTCGGCGACGAGCGGTCATGATTTCGACAGTGACGGGGAGTACGGGATGAATCCACGAGTTCGCGGTTTCTTCGACGAGGCGACCAATACGATCAGCTACGTCCTGGCGGATCCGGCGACGGGCCGCTGCGCGCTGATCGACCCGGTCTGGGACTACGACCCGAAGTCCGGGCGCACCGCTACCACCTCGGCGGACGAGATGGCCGCCTACGTGAAGGACCAGGGTCTCACCGTCGAGCTGATCCTCGAGACCCATGCCCATGCCGATCATCTGAGCGCCTCCCAGCACCTGAAAGGGCTGTTCGGCGCGCCGGTGGCCAT
>DLCH01000026.1:0-21049 GCA_002480525.1 Gammaproteobacteria bacterium UBA7803
CGGGAGGCCGCTCCTACGGGGGGTTGGGGTTGGGCATCGCGTCCGGTCGGGGGACGGGGTAACCTCGAATCATCGGGGATCTGGGAGGAACCGCCATGACGTCTCTGCGGGACGAGGTCTATACGGCCTATCGCGACTGGTCGTCCGCCTCGGCGGCGCTGATCGAGGAGGCCCGGGAGGTGTTTCCCGGCGGGGACACCCGCATGAGCGCGCACTTCGCGCCGTACCCGCTGTTCATCGAGCGCGCCGAAGGGCCCTGGCTGCACGACGCCGACGGCCACCGGCTGCTCGACTTCATGAACAACTTCACCTCGCTGATCCACGGTCATGCCAACCCCGCGGTGGTGCAGGCGGTTCAGGAGCAGGTGACGCTGGGTTCCGCCTATGCCGCCCCCACCCGCAGCCAGGTCGCGCTGGGCCGGCTCATCGTCGAGCGCGTGCCGTCGGTGGAGCAGCTCCGCTTCACCAGCTCCGGCACCGAGGCGACGCTGATGGCCCTGCGCTGCGCGCGCGCCTTCAGCGGCCGGCAGAAGATCATGAAGATGGAGGGCGGCTATCACGGCAGCTTCGAGCTGGCCGAGGTGAGCCTGGTGCCCCACCCGGACCGCTGCGGCCCCCTCGACGCACCGCATCCCGTGCCGGTGGACCGGAGCATTCCCGACAGCGTGCTGGCGGACACGGTGGTCTGCCCTTACAACCAGCCGGAGATCGCCCGCCGGCTGATCGAGCGGCACGCCGGCGAACTGGCCGCCGTGATCGTCGAGCCCGCGCTCGGCTCCATGGGCATGATCCCGGCCAGCGAGGAATTTCTGCGCGCCCTGCGCGAGGCGACGGCCGCCCACGACGTGCTGCTGATCTTCGACGAGGTGATCACCCTGCGCGCCGGCTACGGTGGCGCCCAGGGCGAGCTCGGCATCACGCCGGACCTGACCGCCATGGGCAAGATCATCGGCGGCGGACTGCCCATCGGCGCGGTCGGCGGCCGGCGGGAGCTGATGCGGATGTTCCATCCGGACGAAGCGGAACCGGTGATGCACGCCAGCACCTTCAGCGGCAACCCGCTCAGCATGGCGGCGGGTCACGCCGCCATGGGGCAGCTCGATCCGCAGACCCTGGAACGGCTCGCGGTTCTGGGAGAGCGCTTCCGCGAAGGCGTCGGCCGGGTGTTCCGGGACAACGGCCTGCGCGGCCAGGCAACGGGGCTCGCCTCGCTCAGCAACATCCACTGGACGGACGCGCCTGTGAACGACGCCCGGGATTCGCTCGCGGCCATGGCGAAGGCCGGGCCGCTGCCGCGGCTGCTGCATCTGTCCATGCTCCGGCGCGGCGTCGCCAGCGCCGGCCGGCTGATGTACTGCCTGTCGACGCCGATGACCGCCGGCGAGGTCGATACCGCGCTGGACGCCCTGGACGACGCCCTGCGGGAGCTGCGCCCGGGGATCGAGCGCGAGCGGCCGGAGCTGCTGCTGTGAGCGCGCGGCCGTTCACGGTCGAGCCGCTGCCGGCGACCTTCGGCGCCCGGATCACCGGGCTCGATCTCGCCGCGCTGGACGACGCGGGGTTCGCGGCCCTGTACGACGCCTGGCTGGAGTATGCGCTGCTGATCTTCCCCGGCGTCGGTCTCTCCACCGCCGAGCAGGTGACGTTCGCCAGGCGCTTCGGCGACATGGAGTTCGACATCGCGCCGCTCAGCAACGTCCGCAAGGACGGCAGCCTGCGCGCCGACGACGGCACGGACGACGTGGTGAAGGTGCTGCGGGGCAACATGGGCTGGCATGCCGACAGCACCTACATGCCGGTACAGGCCAAGGGCGCGGTGTTCAGCGCCCACGTGGTGCCGGAGGAAGGCGGCGAGACCGGCTGGGCCGACATGCGGGCCGCCTACGACGCCCTCGACGACGATCTGCGACGCCGCATCGAGGGCCTGTCGGCCCATCACTCGCTGGTCCACAGCCAGGCCAGGCTCGGCCACGCCCACGGCACGGACAGCGAGTACAGCGGCTACGGCTTCCACGACGAGGCGCCGCTGCGGCCGCTGGTCAAGGTGCATCCGGAGACGGGCCGGCGCTCGCTGCTGATCGGCCGCCACGCCTATGGCATTCCCGGGCTGGAGGAGACGGCGTCCGAGCGGCTGCTCGACGAGCTGGTGGATTTCGCGTGCCGGCCGCCCCGGGTTTACCACCACCGCTGGCAGGTCGGGGACGTGGTGCTGTGGGACAACCGCTGCCTGCTGCACCGGGCGTGCCCCTGGGACATGAGCCGGCCCCGGGTCATGTATCACTCGCGGATCGCGGGCGATCCAGTCACCGAAGCGGGCCTTGCTGGTCAGTCGGAGCAGCCGAGCGCGTCGGGATCGTAGCGGCCGAGCACGGTCTCGAGCGTCACCTCCATCAGCCGGCGGGCGTCCCCGGCGGGCACGTCCCGCCCCACGTGAATGTGTCCCGCCGCGACGGTCTCCTCGTGGGTGAGGGCGTAGTACAGGCCGTGCAGGCCCATGAAGCCCGACAGATAGTTGCCGCTGGTCTGCTCGTCGATCGCCACGTCCGTCAGATCCAGCATCCGCGCGGCGACCGCGATCTCGGCGGTCGGCAGCCGGCTGGCCAGCCGCTCGCCGGCCCGGAAGCGGCTGATGGCGTCCCAGCTCCGCGGGTCGATGCTGTCCCGGACGGGCAGGGTCTCGGGCGGGTGGTCGTCGCTGATCCAGTCTTCGGCGGGGTCGCCGTCACCGCTGCCGTGGCCGCCCTCGAAGGCCTCCACCTCCCAGCCGATGTCGCCGCCGCGGCTGGTGGTGATGAGAATCAGCGGGCGCCGGTCGGTCATGATGCGCCAGAAATCGGCGGAGGTGTCCTGATAGTCCACCCGGAAGTCCGACTCCGCGCTGCCGATGAAGCCGGCGGAGCCGCGCGGGTCGTTGAAGGGCACGCCGTCGGGCGGAAACTCGGGAAAGTAGGCGTACACGTCGAAGCCGAGGCCGCGCCAGTCGCGGCCCTGCCAGCCGTCCGGGTTCTGCGCCGGATCCGTGCTCCAGGGCCTAAGCATCTCGTTGGTCGGCGGCCAGTAGCCGGTGACCACCACGTGCTTCGGGCAGGCCGTGCCGCCACCGGCCCCGTCGACGGTCAGCCCGGCGGGCGGCGCCGGACGCTCGGCGGCGGTGGCGGCGGCGGTAAACGCCAGCCAGAGTATCGCCAGGCGTTTCATGTTTCCCCCTCATCCCATGCGAGGTCCCCCGTAGGAGCGGCCTCCCGGCCGCGATGGCGTGGTCACGGTGACGGCGCCGTTTCCGGAGATCGCGGCCGGGAGGCCGCTCCTGCGGGGGGTGTCCGCGGGGGCTGCCGGGTTACGCCGAGGTTGGCGGCAGCCCTTCGCCCTTGGGATAATGCGCGCTCCTGGCAACCGGGGCCAGCCTTTGACCGCTGCCAAACTCGAACTCTCTGACGTCATCGTCGTCGGCAACTCGTCCGACGATCCGTTCGCCATCGACGTCGCCTTCGCCGTCGGCCAGACCGAGGACGTGGCCGACCTCATCAGCATGAAGACCTTCGCCAACTCGGAGTTCTGCCCGCGGTTCATCTCCGACGAGCGGGACTTCAGCCGTATCGGCCGCAAGCTCGAGGGCCGCACGGTGGTGATCGTCAGCACCTCGAGCCGGCTGGTGAGCCGCCAGAACCTGGCGATGCGGACCATGATGATCGCCCGGGCGGCGAAGGAGAACGGCGCCGCCGACGTGGTGCTGGTGGAGCCGGACCTCTACTACAGCGCCCAGGATCGCGGCCCGCGCCCGGACCTGGGCGACACCATGTTCGAGCGCGACGAGGAGGACCTGAAGAAGTTCGACGGCCAGCCGTTCACGGCCAAGCTCTACGCCGAGATGCTCAAGCTCGCCGGCGTCGACGCCGTGGTGACCGTGCACAACCACTCCTACGCGGTGCAGACCATGTTCCGCGAGATCTTCGAGGGCCGGTTCCACAACCTGATCCCCTACGAGATCTACGTCGACTACCTGCGCCACTCGAACATCGTGAACTGCGGGCCCGAGGGCGAGGGCCTGGCGCTGTGCGCGCCGGACAAGGGCGCCCGGGACTTCGTGAAGTCGCTGCACGAGCACCTGGGGCTGCCGAAGGCCAAGATCATCCTGCTCGACAAGGAACGCTCCGGCGAGCGGGAGGTGGCCATCACCCTCCACCCCGAGAGCGAGACGTCCTTCGAGGAGATCCACGGCCACGACGTGGTGCTGCTCGACGACATGGTCCGCACCGGCTCCACGGTGGTGAAGACCTGCCAGTTCCTCAAGCAGATCCAGCCGGGCCGGCTGGTGTTCGGCGTGACCCACTTCTACGCCAGCGAGGAGGGTCGCCAGAAGCTGGCCAACACCGCCGTCGACGAGATCCTGACCCTGAACACCCTGCCCACCATCCTCAACCGGGACGAGCAGGGCCGGCTGCGCCGCAAGCTGGTGGTGCTGAAGATCGAGGCCTGGCTCGCCCGGGAGCTGTCGCGCATCATCGGGCTGCCGGTGCGGGAGGGCGGCAGCCTGTATCAGATCGACATGTCGTCGAAGAACCCGCGCTTCGTCCGCAAGATCTGGTCGAACGAGCAGCTCATCGGGCTGCACGACGACTCGGGCTGAGCGGCGGCCGCCGGGGCGTCACCGTCCGGCGGCGAGCAGCCCGCGGCTGACCGCGAATCCGCGCACCAGCGCCACGAACAGTCCCGGCCGGAAGAACGGCGAGCCGTGGCCGGTCATCTCCATGATCTCGAAGTCCGCGCCGGGTATGGCGCCGGCGATCCGCCGCGCCTCCGCCAGGTTCATGTCCTGGCGCCCGCAGGCCACCAGCACCGGTACCTCGAGATGGCCGAGGCCCTCGGACAGGTCTGATTCCCGCTCGTGGGCGGTGTGGGCCTTGCGGGCCGCTTCCCGGTCCTCGTAGAAGCGCCAGGATTTGCGCAGCGGCACCTCGGGCTCGCCGGCTTCGGCGAGCATGCGGCGGGCGCTGGCGCCCAGCTCGCGCTGGCCGCTCTGCTCGACGGGCGGGATCAGCGCCACGTCGAACAGTCCCAGGGCGGAGAGCCGCGGCTCGTGGCGGACCGCGAACCGGGCCGCGGTGCGGGCCCCGTAGGCGACCCCGAGCACGAAGGCCCGGTCGATGCCCAGGACGTCCATCAGGCCCGCCAGATCGTCGGCGTAGCGCGCGAAGGTGAAGTCGTCGTCGCGCCCCCAGCCGGACTTGCCCGTGCCGCGGATGTCGAAGCGCAGCACCTGGAAGTCGCGCAGCAGCCCGTCGAGCACCACCTCCCAGCAGGTCAGGTTGTGGCTGGCGGGATTGACCAGCGCCAGGGTCGGCGCCGCGGCGTCGCCGTCCAGGGCGTAGTGGATGGACACGCCGTCCACGTCGACGAAGCGTCCGGGCTGATAGTAGGGCTCTGACACGGCTGGACTCCGCCAGGTGCCGCGCCGGGCGCGGCGGAGCGGGCAGTCTGCCGGCCGCGCCGGACGGCGGCAACCGTCCGGGCGGGCCCCGGGGGACCTCAGTAGCGGTAGCGGCGCTCCGGCTGCTTCAGCGGGGCGAGCAGCAGGTAGAAGATCCAGGCGAACCAGGACACGAAGATCACCGCCAGAATCCACGCGGCCTTCTCGCCGCCGCTGGTGCGATCCGAGCCGGCGATCAGGATGATCGGCAGCAGCCAGATCAGCAGGGCGAACAGGCCGCACACCATCAGGAACAGGGCTCCGAGAACTTCCATCGATTTCCTCCTTGGTCCCATGGGTATCAGCAATTTGCGGGCCAATGACAAAGCTCAACGAAGTCAGATAGTTAGCGTGGGTTTGAAGAGCGTCCCGCAGGCGAATCCCGCCATGATCTGGCGATATCGGCGAATCGGGGCGACGGCCCGCGGAGCCTGTCCGGATCCCTTGGCCGGGCACGGCAAATCTATATAAACCTACTAAAACATTAAAAGGATGCAAGAGAACCTGAATGAGAAATTCGGTTACTGCGTACGGGTTCACGGTTCGGGGTTATAAAAACCTCCATCATCCTGATTCGGGTGCAATAACGCCCCCGGGGATGGTCAGCAGGCCGCGTGTGCGGCATCATCGGTTCAAATAGAACCATAATCGCGCTAACAGGTTTAAACATGCCCAGGAAATCCCGCGCCCACGCCGTCGTCAGCGATGCCGCCCTGGGCGCCCTGACCGGCCTCGGCGAGCGCCTGCGGGAGGCGCGGCTGCGGCGCAACTGGACCCAGGAGCAGCTCGCGGAGAAAGCCGGGCTGTCGGAGAGCTCGGTGAAGAAGGTCGAGGCCGGGTCCTCCCGGATCATGGTCGCCGCCTACCTGTCGGTGCTCGACGTGCTCGGCCAGCCCACCGCCCTCGACCGCGTGCTCGCTCCCGGCGACGACACCCTGGGCGAAGCCCTGGCGCGCAGCGCCCTGCGCCAGCGCGCGCGGCCGGAGCGGGAGACCGCGGCGGCCGAGGACGAGTGGGAAATCTGATGGCCGCCGAGAAGCTGTTCGTTCACGTCGATCTCGGGGACGGCGAGAAGGTGCTCGCCGGTCAGCTTCTGGTCGACGACAAGCAGGGCCGCTTCAAGTACGCCCGTGCCTACGTCGAGGACGCCCGGGCATTCCCGCTCGACCCCATCAACCTGCCGCTGAACGGCGACGTCCACGTCAATCCGCGCACCCGGGAGACACCGGGCGTGTTCGGCGTGCTGATCGACGCCGGCCCGGACGAGTGGGGCCGGCGGCAGCTCACCAAGACCCGGCGGCCGCCGCCGGTGACCCACGTGGAATTTCTGCTGGCCGCGTCCGGCGAGGGCGTGGGGGCGCTGCACTTCACCGCCGAGATCCGCGACACGCCCAAGCCGACGCCGCCGCGGCCGTTCGAGAACCTGGTGCATCTGCAGCACATCGCGGCGGACATCGAAGCGGGCAAGGAGGTGGACCGGTCCCTGGAACCCTACTTCTTCCACGGCAGCGGTCTCGGCGGCGCCCGCCCCAAGACCCTGATCGAGCACGACGGCCGGCAGTGGATCGCCAAGTTCGGCCGCGACAGCGACCTGGTGGACATGTGCAAGGTGGAGTTCGCGGCCATGCGCATGGCCCGGGACGCCGGCATCGAGGTGCCCGACGTGACGCTCACCGAAACCGACCGCGGGCCGGTGGTGCTGGTGGAGCGGTTCGACGTGGACGAGGCCGGCCAGCACCACCTGGTGTCCGTGGCCAGCCTGATCAACAAGTTCGACATCACCCAGTTCGACGAGGCGGCCATGTCCTATCCGGGCATCCTCCAGCTCGGCAAGCGCATCGGCTCGCGCACGGAAGGGCTGGCGGAAGAGATCTTCCGCCGGCTGCTGTTCAACGTCGCCATCGGCAACACCGACGATCACCTGCGCAACCACGCCTTCTACAAACGCGCCGGCGAGGCCGAGTACCGGCTGACGCCCGGCTACGACATCGTCCCCAACACCGGCCTGCAGGGCTCCCACGCCATCGCCCTGGGTGCGTTCGGCAACACGCCGAGCCGGGACAACGTGGAGGCGGCCGCCCATCGCATGGGCCTCGACCGGGATCGGGCCGTGGCCGTCGCCCGGGAGGTGCTGGCCGTCACCGGAGGCTGGCGCGACTACCTGGGCGAGGCCGGCGTGGTCGCCTCGGACGTCGCCATCCTGGAGCGCTGTTTCGCCTTCGACGGTGCGATCGCCGGATTCGTCGAGGCGAGCAACGCCAAGGCCACGGCCAGGGCGGCCCGCAAGGGCGGCCGCAGCAGCGCGTCCAGGGGCCGGGCCGCCGGGGCCGCCGACGATCGATGAGCGGCCGATGCGCCGCTGATGCGCCGCGGCGCCCGCGGATGACGTACCATGCCCGGTCATGCAGATCCGACGTGACGACCTGACCGGAGCGCCCATCGCGGCGCTGCTGCGCGAGCATCTCGCGGAGATGGCGGCCCACTCGCCGCCCGAGAGCACCCACGCGCTCGACCTCGACGGCCTGCGGGGGGACGATGTCACCCTGTGGACGGCATGGCAGGGCGAGGCGCTGCTGGGCTGCGGCGCGCTGAAGGAGCTGGACGCCGGCCACGGCGAGATCAAGTCGATGCGGACGGCGCCGGATCACCGCCGGCGCGGCGTCGCCGCGCGGCTGCTCGAACACCTGATCGCCGAGGCCCGCCGCCGGGGCTACGCCAGGCTGTCTCTGGAGACGGGCTCGATGGCGCACTTCGAGCCGGCCCGGGCCCTCTACGAGCGTTTCGGGTTCCGCTACTGCGCCCCGTTCGGCAGCTACGCCGAGGACCCCAACAGCGTGTTCATGACCCTCGACCTGGGGGCCGCCGACGGCGCCGCCGAGGGCGCCCGGGTGGCGAACGGCACCGATGCGGTGGTGCGGGTACAGGGGCTGTCCAAGGTCTACGAGTCCGGCCTCACGGCGCTGGAGGACGTCAGCCTGGACATCCGCCGGGGCGAGATCTTCGCGCTGCTGGGTCCCAACGGGGCCGGCAAGACCACGCTCATCAGCATCATCTGCGGTCTGGTGAATGCGTCCGGCGGCAGCGTGACCGTGGACGGCTTCGACGTGGTCCGCGACTACCGGGAGACCCGCAGCCGCATCGGCCTGGTGCCCCAGGAACTCACCAACGAGGCGTTCGAGACCGTCTGGGCCACGGTCAGCTTCAGCCGCGGGCTGTTCGGCAAGGCGCCGGACCCCGCCCACATCGAGCGGGTGCTGCGCCAGCTCGCGCTGTGGGACAAGCGGGACGACCAGCTCATCACCCTGTCCGGCGGGATGAAGCGCCGGGTGCTGATCGCCAAGGCGCTGTCCCACGAGCCGTCGATCCTGTTTCTCGACGAGCCCACCGCCGGCGTGGACGTGGCGCTGCGCCGGGGGCTGTGGGCGCTGGTGCGCGAGCTGCGGGACAGCGGGGTCACGGTCATTCTCACCACCCACTACATCGAGGAAGCGGAGCAGATGGCCGACCGCATCGGCGTCATCGACCACGGCCGGCTGATCCTGGTGGAGGAGACCGGTGCGCTGATGAAGAGCCTCGGCCGCAAGCGGCTGATCCTGCAACTCGCCGAACCGCTCACCGCGGTGCCCGAGGGCCTGGGAAGCCACGAGCTTTCCCTGGAGGGCGAGGGTTATCAGCTCGTCTACAGCTACGACGCCCAGCGCGCCCACACCGGCATCGACACCCTGTTCGCCGACGTCGAGGCGGCGGGGGTGCGGTTCACCGACGTGGTCACCCAGCAGAGCTCGCTGGAGGACATCTTCGTCGACCTGGTGGAGCAGCGGACATGAATCTCCACGGCGTCAAGGCCATCTACGGCTTCGAGATGGCGCGTACGCGGCGCACCCTGCTGCAGAGCATCGTCTCGCCGGTGCTGTCCACCTCGCTGTACTTCGTGGTGTTCGGCGCGGCCATCGGCTCGCGCATCAGCGAGGTCGACGGCGTCAGCTACGGCGCGTTCATCGTGCCGGGGCTGATCATGCTGATGCTGCTCACCCAGAGCGTGTCCAACGCGTCCTTCGGCATCTACTTTCCCAAGTTCTCCGGGACGATCTACGAGATCCTGTCGGCGCCGGTGTCCTACCTCGAGGTGGTGCTGGGCTACGTGGGCGCGGCGGCCAGCAAGTCGATCATCCTGGGGCTCATCATTCTCGCCACGGCCGGTCTGTTCGTGCCGCTGGAGATCCAGCACCCGGTGTGGATGCTGGCCTTTCTGGTGCTCACCGCGGTCACCTTCAGCCTGCTCGGCTTCATCATCGGCATCTGGGCGGAGGGCTTCGAGAAGCTCCAGCTCGTGCCGCTGCTGCTGATCACCCCGCTGACGTTTCTCGGCGGCACCTTCTACTCGGTGGAGATGCTGCCGCCGGTGTGGCAGAAGGTCATCCTGTTCAACCCGGTGGTCTACCTGGTGAGCGGTTTCCGCTGGAGCTTCTACGGCAGCGCCGACGTGAGCCTCGCCGCCAGCGTGGTCATGATCGGGGTGTTCCTCGGCGCCGGCATCGCGGCGGTGGCCTGGATCTTCCGCACCGGCTACAAGCTGCGGCCCTGACGGCCGGTCAGGCGACCGGCCCGGCCTGGCGCAGCCTGGCGGCCACCGGCCACACCAGCAGTGACGCCGCGCAGGCGCAGGCCAGCATGGCCAGCGCCACCCGTTCCGCATGGCCCTGCACGATCAGCGCCGACAGCGCGCTCAGCACGCCGCCGCCGGCGAACTGCACGGCGCCCAGCACCGCCGCCGCCGTGCCGCCCAGCTCGCGGAAGAACTGCATCACGCTGGCCTGCACGTTGGGTGCGATGGCGCCCATGGTGCCGATCAGTGCCATCAGGCCGGGGATCACCAGCCAGCGCGGCGCGTCGGTGACGATGATGGCGAGCAGCGCCAGCACGGCGGTGAGCTGCAGCGGCACCGAGACGCGCAGAATCTGATAGGGCTCCAGGCGGTGCAGCAGGCGCCGGTTGAGCAGGGACACGCCGGCCATGGCGGCGACGTTCACGGCGAACACCATCGAGAACGCCCGGTTGTCGAGCCCCAGCCAGTTCTGCAGCAGGAACGGCGCGTGGGTGAGGTAGATCAGCAGCACGCTGAAGGCCACCGCCTGCAGCGCCACCAGCATCATCACCGTACCGTGACCGAGCACGTGCCGGTAATTGGTGACCAGGGCGGCGAGCGGCTCGCGGCGACCGGTTCCCACCGGGGCCCGCGGGAACAGCAGGGTCTGCAGCAGCACCGCCACCAGCATGGCGTACAGGGCGAGGAACTCGAAGATGCCGTGCCAGCCCAGCACGGCCATCAGGGCGGTGCCCACCGTGGGCGCGATGGCCGGGGCGATGAACATGATCAGCGAGATCAGCGAGAACAGCCGGGCGGTTTCCCGTCCCGAGGTCTGGTCCCGGACGATGGCGGGCACGCTCACCGCCACCCAGCCGCCGCCGAAGGCCTGCAGCGCCCGCCACCCCATCATGGCCGGCAGCGAGGTCGCGGTGGTGACCATCAGGCTGCCGATGATGAACACGGCGAGTCCGGCGAACACCACCGGCCGGCGTCCGAACCGGTCCGACAGCGGGCCGCCGACGAGCTGTCCGGCGGCCAGCACGAACACGTACACGCTCAGCGTCAGCCCGACCTCGTTGATGGGCACGCCGAGGTCCCGGGCAATGTCGGGAAAGGCCGGCAGGTAGGCGTCGAGGGCGAAGGGCACGAGGGCCACGGCCAGCGCCAGCAGCGGTGCGATGCGAAGGTGGGTCAGGGCGGACTCCGGATACCGGGCGGATTTCGGGGCCGCGAGCCTACCAGGAATCCGCGGGCTGGACAGGCGGCAGGGCCGCGGCGTCCGCCGGCGCGGCGCCGGCCAGCAGCCGGGTGAGGCGCTCCGGCGCGCCGAACCAGGCATTCTCCAGGGCCTGCCGGTAGTCGCCGGCCGTCGCGCCGGCGGACGGCACGCCGGCACACCCTGCGGCGCGCAGCAGCGCCCGGCTCGTCGCCCAGGCGAGGAGTTCGTTGCCCGTGTCGAAGGGCGCCAGGTAGGTCAGCAGGGCGTGGCCGAGCACCGCGGCGACCCGGCGGTCGGGCTCGGCATCGAGCTGCTCGAACAGCACCGGCAGCAGGTCGCGCATGGCGTCGTGGCGGGGCGGCGTGTGGAGGGCGCCGCGCCGGTAGCGGGATCGCCGGCGCAGCGTGCCGGCGGGACGTTGCGACGTCTGCCCGGCATCCCGCGTCAGCGGCGCCAGCAGCCGCCGATGCCAGTCGCCCAGCCGGGCCGCGGCCACTGCGCCCGCCTCGCCGGGCGCGGCGTGGCCCAGTTCGTCCTCCGCGGCGGCGCAGGCGTCGCACAGGCCGTCCCGCCAGGCGCCGGCGTGGTCGCCGGGGGCCGCCAGCTCGACCATCCGTCCGGCGTCCGCCGGGGCGAGTCCCGAGGCATCCGGCTGCGGTGCGGCGGCCCAGGCATCCAGCACCCGGGCTCGGCCGTCCCGCCACGCCCGGCGCAGGCTGGTCCGATTCGGATAGGGCGACGGGTTGCGGCGGAGCAGGGCCGATGGCGTCGGCCCGGCGAACGGATCGGAGACCGTCGGCGCGACGTCCGCCGCGGTCAGCCGCTCGGTCAGCGCCGCCGCCAGGTCGTCGCGGGCGACGTGCCGCAGCGCACCTATCAGCCGGCCCGCCACGGTGCTGTGGGTGCCGTCGATCAGCGCGGCGGCCAGGGCGTCGACGTCGTCGAGCATCCACAGCGCCGTCACCAGCGTTCTCGGGTGCGCCGCGAAGGCCGCCGCGGGCGTGCTCACCAGGGCCGACGCCAGGGACTGGATCCGCAGGCCGGGCCCGCGCGGCTCGACGCCGTCACCCGGCGGCGGGAGACGCAGGTCGAGCAGGCGGGTGCCGAACGGCAGCGTCAGCGGCTTGTTGCCGCCGCGAGCGGCCCGGACGGTCAGGGTGTCCGGGATCGTCCAGTCGCCGCCGTGAATCGCCAGGGCGTGTTCCGGAGCGAGACACCAGGCCCTGTCGAAGCGTGCCGTCAGATAGTCGGCGCAGAACGACCAGTAGGTGTCCTGCCAGCGGGCTGCGGTGCCGGCGCCGCGGTCGGCGTCCACCGGCACGTACCAGCCCTTGACGACCTCCTCGATCAGTCCGTTGGCCTGCAGCCGCTGGCGGTGGGTGCGGCTCAGGTCCCTGGCGCGGATGGCGGTCGTGCCGGCGACGGCCGCCAGGGCATCGAGGGAACGCTGCAGCTTGGGATCCGGCGGTTCCGGGGATGACACGGCGGCTTCCTGGCAGTCGGGTCGGGTCCGGGACCGGCCGCAGCGAGCGCCGGTCAGGGACCCTCGGTGATGGGTGGCAAACGGTCGCGGAGCTCGTTCTTGGCCACCTTTTCCAGGGTCGAGCGCGGCAGCTCGTCGACCGCGTGCACGGCGCGGACGACCTTGAAGTCGGCGAGGTTGCGCCGGCAGTGCTCGATGATGTCCTGCTCCAGGGTGGCGGGGGCGGCGCCGGCGGGAATGACGAAGGCGACCGGCACCTCGTCGAGCATGTGGTGGCGTTGAGCCACCACGGCGCATTCCTCCACCAGCCCCGTCTGCATGATCACGCTCTCGATCTCCGAGGCGGCGACGTTCTCGGCGCCGACCTTGAGCATGTCCTTGCTGCGGTCGCTGAAGTACAGCCAGCCCTGGGCGTCGATGCGCACGTTGTCGCCGGTGTCGAACCAGCCATCCGGGTCGAAGGCCTTGTCGTTGGCGGGCGGGTTGCCGTAGTACTCCTTGAACAGGGACACGCCGCGAACGCCGCGGATGAACAGCTTGCCGCGCTCGCCCGGGCCGGCCGGCTCGCCGTCCTCCCGGCGGATCAGGATGTCGTACTCGGGTGCCGCGCGGCCGATGGTGCCGTGGGGGCCGGGGTGATCCGGATCGGTGACGATGCCGTGGGTGAGGGTCTCGGTCATGCCCCACCAGCCGATGATCTCGACGCCGAACTGCCGCGCGACCTTCGGCAGGTACGCCGCCGTGCCCCAGAACCGGTAGCTGTGCTGCGGCACCGGCTGTCCGGCCAGGGCCTTGATGGCGAAGGGAATGGTCGAGCACCAGGTGGCGCGGTGGCGGCACGAGGTGTCCCAGAACCTGGAGGCGGAGAAGCGCGGCTGCAGGACCATGGTCCCGCCGCTCCAGTGGGTGGCCAGCATGGAATAGGCCTGGGCGTTGGTGTGGAACAGCGGCAGAAAGGTCAGGCACACGTCGTCCCGGCGCAGCCGCATGTGCGCTGCGGAGATGCGGCCTGCCCACAGGGCGTTGGCATGGGTCCACAGCACCGCCTTGGGCCGGGAGGTGGTGCCCGACGTGAACTGCACGCCCAGATCCCGCATCGGGTCGACGTCCAGCGCCGGCAGATCCGCGGGGTCGCCGTCAGCCAGCTCGCCGAAGGGGATCGCGCCGGCGGGGGCGTCCGCCGCCGGCGCCGTGCCGGCCTCGTCCGCCGTCGCATCGGCCGCAGTGACGGCCAGGAACTCGAGATTGGGGCACGCCGACGCCACCAGGGCGGCGTAGCGCGGCTGGGTCAGCGCGGCCACGGCGCCGGTGTGGTCGGCGAAGTAGGCCAGGTCCCTGGCCACCGAGCGGGTGTTGGTGGACACCGCCACGGCGCCCAGCACGCCGCACGCGTACCAGCCGAGGACGAACTCCGGCGAGTTGTCCAGGTGCAGCAGCACGAAGTCGCCGGGTGCCACGCCCCGGGCGGCGAGACCGCCGGCCAGGCGGCGGACCGCGTCGCGGAACGCCCGGTAGGTCCACTGACGGTCACTCCGGCCGGTGTCGTCGAAGGGCGCCCAGATCAGGAACGGCTTGTCCGGCGTGCGTTCGGCCCAGGTGTCGACGAGCCAGGCCAGGTCCAGGCCGGTCATGGACCGCACGCGGGCGGCGTCCCCTTCGGTATGCAGCGTCATCTGGTGGTCTCCCCCTCTGAGGGAGGATTCTAACGCGGTTGCCGTCGGCGTGGCCGCCGGCATGGCCGCTGGCGCCCGGTTCAGGGTCTGGAAGTCTCCGCCAGGGCAGGGGCCGGCACGCTGTCCGGCAGGCGGGGCTCGAGGGTGAACGTCAGTCGGCTCGCCATGGCGGCGAGGCGGTTCCATTCGCCGGCGTCGGCGGCGCCGGCGCCAGGGAAGGGGCCGTCGCCGGGCGCCAGGGCCTCGGTGGCGAGCTCGAGGCGCAGATCCGGGTCGCCGTCGAGTTCTTCCATCAGGGTGGCGAAGCCGACGGTCTGCAGGCTCTCCGGCGTGGCGCTGTCCGCCATTGGGTGCGCGAACACGTCGCAGTCCCCGGTGCTCCGCTCAGGCGGCGCCGGTTCCAGGGTCCCCGTCGGATCGGCCACCAGGCAGAACGGGGCGAGCGCCGCGGTCACGCGCACCGTGCCGGAGAAGCCGAGCCGCCGCAGGTGACCGGCCAGGGCGGTGAGGCGTCGGGCCGCGTCGTCGCCGAAGGGCAGCGCCCCCGGTGGAATCATGGCGGGATCGTTCAGCGCCCACTGGACCGCCGCCAGCCCGGCATCCAGCCGGTGACCGGCGGCCTGGGAGGCGTCCTGCAGGGCCGAGCTCAGGCCGGCGTTGCGCTGGGACAGGGCATCGAGCTCGCTGCGGGTGGCGGCGCCCAGCCTCGCGGCCTCGAGCAGCGCGGCATCGCGCTGGGCCGTCATCTGCCAGCCGAACACGGTGAGCGCCATCACCGCCAGTGCGAGGCCGGTCACCAGCGCGCCGTGCCGGCGCGGTGCGGGCCCCGCCGGGAGGCTCTGCCGCGCCGGGTCGGCCGGCGACTGCTGAGCCAGAATCTCCTCGGCGACCTCCCGGGCGAAGCGCCGCTGGCTCGACAGGATGTCCGAGCGCAGCTTGAGATGCTGTTCCTCGAGGATGCGCTCCATCAGCGTCTGCACGGAGACGCCCAGCGCCCGGCGGTCGTACTCCGCGTCGACCTCGTCGGCGACGTCGCTGATGCGCCGCCGCGGCGACGGTTCGGGCGACGACGCCTCGCCCGTGCGCCGGTCGGTGACCAGGCCGAGCTTCTGCAGCATCTCGAACAGCACGTTGGGGTGGAACTTCTTCGGCAGCACGCCGACGGCCCCGAGCGCCCGGGCCTGGCTGACGTACACCTCGCCTTCCTTGGTGGTGTACATCATCACCGGAATGGTGGCGGTGCGGGGGTTCGACTTGATGGCCGAGACCGCCTCCAGGCCGTCCATGCCGGGCATGGTGTGATCCATGAAGATCACGTCCACCAGCTCCCGGTGGAGGAACTCCAGCGCCGCCTCGCCGGAGTCGGCGAAGGCCACCTCCATGTCGTAGTCCGCCAGCAGCCGCGCCAGGGACTGGCGGGCGGTGTTCGAATCGTCGACGACCAGGGCGCGTTTGAATGCCATCGGGAGCCTCCATCTCCTACCTCAAGGGTAGTCCGTGCTGGCGGAAGCGGGAGGCGGGGCCGGCCCGTCGGGCGGGCCGGTCCGGTTGTGGCGCACGACGCTAGAGCAGGTCCGTCAGCAGGATGCCGATGCCGAAACGCTCGATGCGCGCGTCGTAGTCGATCAGGGTCTCGCCGTAGCCGTTGAAGTACTGGGCATAGCCGCGGATGCCGCGCCACAGCGGGAAGGTCCAGTCGAGCTGCACGGCGCCCCGGTTGTCGTCCCGCAGGTTGTTGCGCAGCAGCAGCCCGAACTCGTGGTCCTGGTAGCGGTAGACGGTGGTGAACTCGAAGTAGCCCAGATAGTCGTCGATGTCGGGGTTGTCGTCGCCGGAGGCGTCCAGCGGATCGTCCTTGTCGTCCTCGGGAATCCGCCACCAGGGCTTGAGGCCGACCACCAGATTGTCCTTCTCGAACTCGAAGTCGGCGTAGAGGCGGTTCCAGCTCCGTGACAGCGTGCCCCCCCGGCCGTTGGACTGATGGCTCATGCCCAGGGTGACGATGCCGGCGTCCAGGCCGAACGGGGCCCAGTCCAGCGGCGCGCTCCAGAACAGCTCGGGCTCGTAGTTGGTTTCCCGGAACGGCGCCGAGACGTTGCGGTTGTAGGCCTGCCAGAGCGACAGGGTGGTGAAGCCGAAGTACAGCCGGTCACGGGGCAGCAGGAACCCTTCCGCCAGGCTGAATTTGAGGCTGAGCTGGAACTTCGCCTCCACGTGGTCGAGGGACTCCCCGGCCGGCAGCGCCCCGGACTCGTCGGCGAATGGCGCCTCGTTGGGGTCGGTAGCGTAGGTCGCCGGCAGGAAGTAGTTGCGCCGGTGCGGCGTCAGCAGGGACGGAATCCGTTCGACGGCCTGCTCGCGCCGCACGCGGCTCATCAGCAGCGAACCGCCGGGCTGGTCCTGGTCCCGGGCGCATCGGGCGCGCAGCTCACCGACGGTGGCGTCGTCCGGCGCGCTGGCCAGGGCCTCCAGCAGGCAGGCTTCGTCGCTGGCGGTGACGGCGGCGGGGGTGTTCTCGGCAGCCGTCGCGCCGCCCGCGAGCGCGAGCGTCGCCCAGGCGGCCAGGGCCGCGATGGGGCGCCGGGATTCGCTGCGGAACGCCATCACCGGTCAGAGCCGGTTGCCGAGCTCGATGGTGCTGCCGCCGGCCGGCAGACTCACGAACGTGCCGTCGCGGCTCAGGGTGACGCCGCCGCCGTAGGTTTCGGCGACGCCCTCCAGGAAGGCCTTGTCGAGCCCGGGCAGCGGCAGGGGCGGCACGATGTGATAGAGCAGCAGGTGGTCGACCCCGGCGGCCGCGGCGAGCCGCGCCGCCTCCTCGGGCGTGGTGTGGTAGTCGAGGATGTCGGCCGTGATCCTGGCGATGCCGGTCCGGCCGGTGGCGGTCGCCGCCCGGTTGATGAGCCCGACGAGCTGCGGCGCCAGCGCCTCGTGGGCGAGCAGGTCGGCGCCCGCGGCATGCTCGGCGATCGGCGGGTGGTAGCGGGTGTCGCCGCTGATCACCAGGCTGCGCCCGCCGTAGTCGAAGCGATAGCCCACCGCCGGTGCGACCGGGTCGTGGGGCACCGGGAAGGCGCTCACCGTGATGCCGTCGCCTTCCCAGACGGTGACGCGCGCGTCGTTCTCCGGCGCTTCGAAGGCCACCGCGGCGGCGCCGGCACCGGCGGGCGGCGCCACGCCGGCGCCGTGGTGGGCGGTGCGGTAGCCGGCGTCGAGGGCGTAGGCCTCGTTGAACCCGGCCACCACCCGCTCGACGCCCGCCGGCCCGTGGACGGGCAGCGGCGCGGTGTGGGCGGCGCCGGTCCAGCGCAGCATCGCCAGCTCGCCCAGGCCGTCGATGTGATCGGAGTGGAAGTGGGTGAGGAACACGGCTTCGACCGCACCGGCGTTGAACCCCATGCGCTGCAGGTTGCGGGCGCCGCCGCTGCCCGCGTCGACGACGAACAGGCGGCCGCCGGCAATGACGGCGAGGCAGGGGCCGGAGCGGTCCGCGTCGGCCAGCGGCGCGCCGGCGCCGCAGACGGCGAGATGCAGACCGTCAGGCAGCTCGGTGACGGCGTTCTGGGCGAGGTTCCGCTCGATGACGCGCCCCATGGCCCACATGGCCACCTCGGCGCGGAAGGTCACCAGCAGGGCGGCGCCGCCCGCCACCAGCAGTACCAGAATCCATTTCAGCCGCATGTCCTGTCGTCCCAGCCGGTCTGCAGGGGGCATCTTGTCACGTCGGGGCCGCCGGGACGAGCCGTCGCGGCGCCGTGCCGGCACCGGGCGGCGCGCGTTGACCGGCCGGGCGCTTCGTGTGAGTCTGCTGCGTTTGAATCGCCGCCCTCCGGCGGTTCCCCCGATTTTTCACTGAGACGAGGAGCACTCCCGTGGCGGACTTCGACCTTCCCAACAACTCCACCGACCTGACCGGCCAGGTGGCCCTGGTCACCGGCGCGACCTCCGGCCTCGGCCGTCGATTCGCCCGGGTGCTGGCGGCCGCCGGCGCGTCCGTCGCCGTGGCCGGCCGCCGGGTCGAACGCCTCGAGGAGGTCACCCGCGAGATCGAGGCCGCCGGCGGCAGGGCGGTCGGCGTGCGCCTGGACATGACCGACACCGACAGCATCCTGAACGCCGTGGCCGAGGCCGAGAAGGCCCTCGGGACGGTCACGATCCTCATCAACAACGCCGGCATTCCCGACGCTCAGCGGGCGCACAAGATGTCCATCGAGCTGATCGACGACGTCTTCGGCACCAACCTGCGCGGTCCCTTCGTCCTCGCCTGCGAGGTCGCGCGGCGGCTGATCGCCACGGAGAAACCGGGCCGCATGGTCAACATCTCGTCCGTGGCGGCCTACCACTACGCCGGCAACGGCGCGGCCCTGTATTCGATCACCAAGGCCGGCGTGGTGCGCATGACCGAATGCCTGGCGGTGGAGTGGGCCCGTTACAACATCAACGTCAACGGCATCGCGCCGGGCGCGTTCTCGTCGGAGATGATGGACGGCATGCTCGAGCGCATGGGTGACATCAGCCAGCACTTCCCGCGCAAGCGCATCGGCGACCCGGCACAGCTCGACTCCACCCTGCTGTACCTGGTGGCGCCCGCCTCGGAGTGCGTCACCGGCACGGTGATCAAGGTGGACGACGGGCAGGGCTCCCGCTGAACGGTCGGTTTCCGTCCGAATCGTGATCCCGGGCCGGCGTACCGGCCCATCGGGTGCTAGTTTCAGGAGATGGGAAGGGCACCCGACACGCAGCCGTCGGATCCGGCCACGAGCACGGACAACGAGCAGGCGCTGAGCATCTACCGCAGCCTGGCGGTGACGGCGGCCGTCGTCATCCCGGGCTTCGGCATTGTGCGCCGCATCATCGACCCGGCCACCGCCGACCCGCTGTGGGAGCGGCTGTTCATCGCCGTGGTCCTGCTGGCCTACGCCGGGCTGACCCTGGTGAACGGCCCGGTCCGCCGCAATCCCCACCACGCCATTGCCGTGGTGCTGCACCTGGTCAGCGCCGGCGTGATCCACATGGCCTATCAGAACGGGCTCACGGTCAACACCAGCTACGGGCTGCTGATCATGCTGTTCGCCTGCTCGCTGGCGTTCCGCACCCGGCTGATGCTGGCCGGCTACCTGGTGTCGGCCACGGCCGGCATCGGCCTCGCCATGTGGCTCACGCCGGTGCTGGAGATCGACCCGCTGTTCTTCATCACCACGGTGGTAGCGGTCAGCATGCTGACCTACGCCGTACAGGTGAACCGGATCGCCTCCGAGGCGGAGCTGCGCCGCGCCCGGGACATGGCCGAGGCGGCGGTGGCGGCGCGCAGCCGCTTCCTGGCCAACATGAGTCACGAGATCCGCACGCCCATGAACGGCGTGATCGGGATGGCGAGTCTGCTCGAGAGCACCGAGCTGACGCCGAACCAGCGCGACTATCTGCGCACCATCCGCACCAGCGGCGACTCGCTGCTGACGCTGATCAACGACATCCTCGACTTCTCCAAGATCGAAGCCGGTCACGTCGACCTCGAGCGGCAGCGGTTCGATCCGGTGGCGTGCCTGGAGGACGCCGCGGAGCTGGTGGCGCAGTCTGCCCGGGAGAAGGGGCTCGAGCTGGTCTGCGACCTCGCGGTGGACCTGCCGGCGGAGCTGATCGGCGACAGCCTGCGGCTGCGTCAGGTGGTGGTGAACCTGCTCAGCAACGCGGTCAAGTTCACCTCGCGGGGCGAGGTGCATCTGCAGGCGGAGGGCGTGCCCGAGGAGGACGGCGGCTACCGGCTGTGGTGCCGGGTGCGGGACACCGGCATCGGCATCGCGGTGGAGGACTCCGGGCTGCTGTTCCAGGCCTTCGCCCAGGCGGACTCGTCGACCACGCGCCGGTTCGGCGGGACCGGTCTCGGGCTGTCCATCTGCAAGCAGCTCGTCGAGCGCATGGGCGGCGCCATCCGGGTGACGTCGAAGCTGCATCGCGGCTCGACCTTCGAGTTCGACGTGCTGCTCGAACGCGCGCCCGGACGCCGGGCCGCCCGGCGTCCGGAGCCCGTCGGCCCGGCCCTGCTGGTGGAGCCGAACCCGGTGGTGCGGCGTGCCCTGGCGCGCCAGCTCGAGGCCTGGTTCCCGGCCTGTGACGCCGTCGAGGACGAGCCCGCGGCCCGGGAGGCACTGGCCGCCGGGCGCTACGCCGTGGTGCTGGCCGGCCTGTCCCGGCAGGCGGTGACGTCCCTGGCCGGCGCCGCTCAGGCGCGCTTCGTCCGGCTCGCGCCCATGGCCGAGAGCCCCGCCGACCCGGAGGCGGCCCGGGAGCCCTGGCCGGTGCTGCACCGCCCCCACCGGCGCGCACAGCTCGTGGACGCCCTGCTCCGGCCGGGCAGCGCGGCCGGCGGTCCGGCGCCGGCGGGCGTCACGCCGCCGGCGGAACGGGCGGCGGCGCTGCCCGAGGCGCCGGCGTCCATGGACCGGCGCATTCTGCTGGTCGAGGACAACGTGGTGAATCAGCAGGTGACGCTGAAGATGCTGGAACGCCTCGGCTGGGAGGCCGACGTCGCGGCCAACGGCGAACGGGCGGTGGAGAGCGTGACGGCACGCCGCTACGAGCTGGTGCTCATGGACCTGCAGATGCCGGTGATGGACGGCCT
>DLCH01000026.1:21345-21603 GCA_002480525.1 Gammaproteobacteria bacterium UBA7803
GCAGATGCCGGTGATGGACGGCCTCGAGGCGACCCGCCGCATCCGCGACCTGCCGGGCGGCGGCGGCCTGCGCATCGTCGCGATGACGGCCAACGCCATGGAGGGCGACCGGGAATCCTGCCTGGCCGCCGGCATGGACGACTACCTGGCGAAGCCCGTGAAGCTCGAGGAGCTCGAGCGTGTGCTGGCGCCCCTCGCGGGCCCGGCGGCTGCCAACGGCTAGCCGGGTCTCAGACGGCGGCGGCGAAGAACACCAGC
>DLCH01000026.1:21902-22168 GCA_002480525.1 Gammaproteobacteria bacterium UBA7803
GCGGCGGCGAAGAACACCAGCAGCGTCATGTCCTCCTCGATCTCGAAGAACGAGTGCTCCTCGGTGGCGCGGACGTAGAGGATCGAGCCGGCCTGAACGTCCCGGGTCTCGCCGCCCACCTTCATGCTCGCCCGGCCGGAGATCACGTAGTAGACCTCGTCCTCGTCGTGGGGCGACTGCATGTCCCGGGCGCCCCGGGGCAGGTGATAGATGCCGCAGGACAGGCTGGGCGCGCGCAGAAATTCCCGGTACTCGGGCCCGCTGCC
>DLCH01000026.1:22488-22627 GCA_002480525.1 Gammaproteobacteria bacterium UBA7803
GACAGGCGTCCGGTGAGCTGCTGGATGTCGAACACCTGCCAGGCGTCATCACTCATCGTTGCCGGTTCCCCCGAAAGACCACCAGATGATCTCAGGAGAGGGCGCCGCAAGTCCACGCGTCCGCCGGCCGGCGGACGCG
>DLCH01000026.1:22927-44108 GCA_002480525.1 Gammaproteobacteria bacterium UBA7803
CGCGTCCGCCGGCCGGCGGACGCGCGGCGCCGCCGCGTCACATGGCGGCGCGCAGACCGAGGAAGTAGTAGCGGCCGATCGGATCGTAGATCGCCTCGTCGAGCTCGGTGCCCAGCAGGCCGCGGGGCGGCGCCTCGTCGGTGACGTTGTTGATGCCGCCGTACAGCTCCAGTCGCGCGGCCTCGAACGGCAGCCGGTAGCGCACGTTGAAGTCGTGGTACATGGTGGTGCCGGTGGTGCAGGGGTCGCGGTCCTCGCAGATGTCGTCGCCTCGGGCGTAGCGCTTGGCGTCGCCGATGTAGCGACCTTCCCAGCCGACGGTCCAGTCACCGTGGTCGTAGGACACGCTGGCCCGGAACTGCCGGATCGGGTCGCCGATCTCGCCCCGCTCGATGTTGATCTCGTCGGGCCGGTTCTGGAACACGAACTCGTCGAGCTTCCTGAGGTAGTTGCCGGTGAAGGTCACCTGCAGGGCGCCCGACAGCCAGCCAAGCGCGGTGCCTTCGGTCCAGTCCGACAGGCGCTTGCCGTAGGCCAGCTCGACGTCGACGCCCTGGGTCTCCAGCCGCGACGCGTTCACGAAGGTCGAGGAGATGAACATGATGTCGTTACTGATCGGGTCGCGCATGATCAGCCCGCAGAAGGTCGAGTCCGGGCCGCCGCTGGCGTCCACGCAGTTGTCGAGGATGTCCTGGGCTTCCACGTCGATGATCGCGTCGATGATCTCGATGTCGTAGTAGTCGACGGTGATCGACAGGCCGTCCGCCCAGTCCGGCTGATAGATCAGCCCGACGGTGTAGGACTCGGAGTCCTCGGCGGTGAGGTCGGCGTTGCCGCCGATGTCGCCGTCCACCGACACGTTGTCGTTGGCGTCGAAGCCGGCGGGGATGCCGAGGGCGGCGCAGTTGGCGGCCCGGTCCGGGTCGTCGTCGACCTGGTCGTCGTCGCACGGGTCGTCGATGTCGAAGAACGTGGGCGTGGTCGGCAGGAACGCCTCCTCGATGTTCGGCGCCCGCACCGCCTCGGAGAATGTGGCCCGGAACGAGAGCTGGTCGAAGGGCGCCCAGATCGCGCCGACCTTCCAGGCGTCGGCGGAGCCGCTGTGGGTGTAGTCGGCGGTCCGGTAGGCGGCGTCCAGGGTCAGCTCCCGGGCCAGAAAGCGGCCCGACAGCAGCGGCAGGCTGAGCTCGAAGAAACCTTCGAACACTTCGTAGCCGCCCCGCTGGTCGGGCTGGGCGGCGCTCTCCGTCAGGTCGGCCTGGACCAGCGCGTCGCCATCCGTCGACGTTTGCTCCCGGCGCCACTCGATGCCGGCGGCCCAGCCGATGGGGCCGCCGGGCAGGTTGAACACCGGACCGGTGTCGGAGACCAGCGTCAGCCCCGCGTTCTTCTGCACCAGCGTCTGGTTCTCGGTGGTTTCGACGAAGGAGAACGCCACCGCCTCCGGCGAGTTCTGCCGGCCGAACGGATTGAACGGCACGCAGCCCGGAAAAGCCGCCGCACCCGGGTCGCGGCAGACGATCTCGCCGTCGACCGCCACGGCGTCGACGGCGGCGAGCCAGTTCTGCGGCACCTGGCGGTTCAGGCCGACCACCGTGTTGTCGGTCTCGCCGTAGTTGTAGAAGGCGTCGTAGCTGATCGTGCCCACGCCCGTGTCGAAGTCGCCCTCGAAGCCGCCGACCACGCGCACCAGCTCCCGCTCGATCTCGTTGCGTCGGGAACCGGCGTCGGCGTGGAAGCGGGCGCCAGTTACGGTCTCGATGCCCAGACCGAGCAACTCGGCGCGCAGCGCGTCGTCGAGAAACGGGTTGTCGGCGACGTCGATGGCGTAGGTGCCGAAGTCGAAGCTCGGCTGCAGCTCCTCGGTGATGTCCGAGCGCACGTACTTCACGTCGCTGTAGAACGACGCCCAGTCGGTGAAGGCGTAGCGCGTGGTGCCCTGGAACGTGGTGCGCTCCACCTCCGGGATGACGGTGACGTAGTCCTCGATCTCGAAGCAGGTGTCGCAGCCGCCGGGAAAGGAGCCGAAGGCGAAGCTGTTGGACAGCTCGCGCTCGGCCTGGGGTACCGGGTTGCCGGCGCGGTCGAAGGCGATGATGCCGTCGGCGCTGCCGAAGCTGGTCGGGGGGCCGCCGAACGGGAACAGCACGCTGTTCTCGTCGATCCGCTCCGACAGCACGTTGCGCCGCAGCAGCAGGTCCGGGATGCCGTCGTTCTCGCCGGTGCTCGCCGGGTTGACGACGGTGGCGAAGTCGTCGGCGTGGTCGAGGTCGTTGGCCTGCACGTCGCCGATCCGGTCGCGCATCAGGGTGAAGGTGAAGTTGCCGCGCTCCTCGGCGAAGTTGCTGCCCAGGGTGAACGCGGCGTTGTAGTTCCGGGCGTAGCCGCCGTCCCAGGACTCGCCGGTGGACAGGTCCACCTCCACGCCTTCGAAGTCGTCGCGCATGATGATGTTGATGACGCCGGAGACGGCGTCGGAGCCGTACACGGCGGAGGCCCCGCCGGTGATCACCTCGACCCGTTCCACCAGGGTGGTGGGGATGGTGCCGAGGTCGACCGCGGTGGTGCCCGGGCTGCCGCCGACGTGGCGCTTGCCGTTCACCAGCGTCAGCGTCCGCGCCGTGCCGAGGCGCCGCAGATCCGGCAGGTTGAGGCCGGCCAGGTCGCTGAAGCTGTTGGTGTTGCCCTGCAGGGTGCCGGTGGCGCCGAGGGCGGGCAGTTCGGCCAGCAGCCGGCCGAGGTCGGTGGTGCCGGACACCCGCAGGTCGTCGGCGGACAGGGTCGTCACCGGGGTCGGCTGGCTCAGGTTGGCCCGGGTGATCCGGGATCCGGTCACCACCACTTCCTCGATGGTGGCCCGGTCGTCGGTGGCGGCGGCGCCTGGCGCGGCGCCGGCGGCGAGCAGGGCGAGTGCGCAAACACGCAGCGCCCGTTCGGATAGGGTCGTCATGGTCTACCTCACACGTTCTGTTCCCTTGCGTGTGAGTACCCCACGGACGGCGCCCTGCTTGCGGGGCGCGCTTGTCGTTGTGTTCCTGGCCCGCAGGCCGGACGCCCGCGTCCGGCTCCGAGCGCACTGCTGGTCGACGCGCTCTTCTAGTTTTTGTTTCGCGTCGTCACAATCTGCAACAATTGTGAAACCCGTTGGCCGTGATGTGAACCCCCCGGCCGACCTGTCCGACAATGGCGACCGGGGCGGCGTCCGCCGCTCCGCCCGCCGACCCAAGGGAGGCGCCCACATGGCCTGGACCGACACCCTCGGCGCCGAGTGGCGGATGCGCCCCTGGTGGATGAACGCGCTGTTCGCCTTCTGTCTCTACATGACGGTGGTGTACATGCCCTTCGACCTGTTCTGGAAACCGGTGGCCGAGGACGAGGAGGTGTGGTTCGGGGTCACCCTGCACGGCTGGGCGGCCAAGGCCACGGCGCCGCTGCATTGGCTGATCTACGGCGCCGGCGCCTGGGGATTCTGGAAGATGCGGCCGTGGATGTGGCCCTGGGCCGCCGTCTACGCCGCTCAGGTCACGGTGGCGATGCTGGTCTGGAACCTGTTCGATCCCCGCGGCGGCGGGCTCGTTCCGGGGCTGGTCGCGGCGGCGGTGTTCGCGGTGCCGACGATCGCGCTGTGGCGCGCCCGGGACCGGTTCAGGGGCACACAGCGGGCGCCACAGACGATGGAGGAGGGTGAATGACGCGACGTCTCTACGAGGAGGACGCCTACCGCAGGGGGTGCGAGGCGACGGTGCTGGCCGCGGACGAGGCGGGCGTGGTGCTGGATCAGACCGTGTTCTACGCCATGGGCGGCGGCCAGCCGGGGGATACCGGGGTGCTGCGCTGGGGTGACGGCGCCGAGCTGGTCGTGGTCGATACCCGCAAGGGCGACGGCGACGCCATCGTGCACGTCGCCGCGGAGGGTTCGCCGCTGCCGCCGCCGGGCACGACGGTGCAGGCGGTCATCGACTGGGACCGGCGCCACCGGCACATGCGCATGCACACCTGCCTGCACCTGCTGTGCGCCGTGGTGGGCGCCCCGGTCACCGGCGGCAACCTCACGGCCGAGAAAGGCCGCCTGGACTTCGATCTGCCCGAGAGCACCGTCGACAAGGCGTCTCTCACCGAGGCGTTGAACGCGCTGATCGCCCGGGACAGCGAGACGGCGGTGCAGTGGATCACCGACGAGGAGCTCGACGCGCGGCCCGAGCTGGTGAAGACCCTGTCCGTCGCGCCGCCGCGGGGTGCCGGCCGGGTGCGCCTGCTGTCGATTCCCGACGTGGACCTGCAGCCCTGCGGCGGCACCCACGTGGCCCGCACCGGCGAGATCGGCCGCGTGCGGGTGACCAAAATCGAAAAGAAGAGCCGGTTGAACCGGCGCATCGCCGTAGAGCTGGAGGACTGACATGGCCGATCGACGGGTAGCGATCGTGGCGCCCCTGCGGACGCCAGTGGGGAAATTCCTGGGCACCCTGACGCCGCTGCCGGCGGAGCGCCTGGCGGCGGCGGTGATCCGGGCCGTGGTGGAGAAGAGCGGCGTCGACCCCGCGCGCATCGAGGACGTCGTGCTGGCGCAGAGCTACGCCAACAGCGAGGCGCCGTGCATCGGCCGCTGGGCGGCGCTGGCCGCCGACCTGCCGCTGGAGGTGCCGGGCACCCAGGTCGACCGGCGCTGCGGCGGCGGCCTGCAGGCCATCGCCAACGGCGCCATGATGGTGCAGACCGGGGCCGCCGACGTGGTGCTGGCCGGCGGCGTCGAGAGCATGAGCAACATCGAGTACTACACCACCGCCATGCGCGGCGGCGCCCGGTCCGGCAACGTCGCCCTGTACGACCGGCTGGACCGGGGCCGGGAACGCTCCCAGCCCGAGGAACGGTTCGGCCACATCTCGGGCATGATCGAGACCGCCGAGAACCTCGCCCGTGAGTATCAGGTCAGCCGGGAGGAGGCGGATCAGTACGCGGTGCAGTCCCATCAGCGGGCCCATGCCGCCACCGAGGGCGGACGGTTCGCCGACGAGATCGTGCCGGTGGCGGTGCCGCAGCGCCGGGGCGACCCGGTGGTGCTCGATCACGACGAGGGCGTGCGGCCCGATGCGGACATGGACAGCCTGGCCGCATTGCGCCCGCTGATGAAGAACGGCGTCGTCACCGCGGGCAACGCCAGCCAGCAGAACGACGCCGCCGCCGCCTGCCTGCTGGTCGCCGAGGACAAGCTCGCCGAGCTCGGCCTCGAGCCGATCGGCTACTTCGTCGGCTGGGCTGCGGCCGGATGTCACCCCGCAACCATGGGCATCGGACCGGTGCCGGCGGTGGCGCGGCTGTTCGAGCGCACCGGCATGACCTGGGAGCGGCTCGATCTGGTGGAGCTGAACGAAGCCTTCGCCTGTCAGGTGCTGGCGGTCACCCGGGGCTGGGGCTGGCACGATCCGGCGCGGCTCAACGTCAACGGCTCGGGTATCTCGCTGGGACATCCGATCGGCGCCACCGGCGCGCGGATCATGGCGACCATGCTGCACGAGCTGAAACGGCGGGGCGGCCGCTACGCCCTGGAGACCATGTGCGTCGGCGGCGGGCAGGGCATCGCCGCGCTGTTCGAGGCGGCCTGACGGCGGGGGCCCGGCCGGGCGCCGGCTCAGCGCCGGCGTTCGATCACCAGCACCTCGTAACGCCCGCTCGGGCCGACGAAGGATGCCGCCGCCCAGGACGTGAGGCTCACCACCAGGCTGCCGAACAGCGCGGGGAAGAAACCGTCGACGCTGAAGCCGTCCAGCAGCCAGGCCGCCAGGCCGAGCATGCCGGCGTTGATGACCAGCAGGAAGCCGCCGAGACTCAGCAGGGTGAAAGGCAGCGTCAGAATCACGACCAGCGGCCGCACCACGGCGTTGACCACGCCGAGTACGATGGCCGCCAGCAGCAGCGCGCCGGGACCGTCGGCGTCGACGCCGGGCACGATGGCGTCGGCGACCCACAGGCCGGCCATGATGATCAGTATGCGGACGAGTATTCCGATCATGGCGGGGAGTCTACCGCGGCTGGCGTCCGGCGCACCATGTGGGGCATCATGTCGGCTGTCGTCCGGGGCTTCGGGTCCCGTCATTCACCCGCGCTGACTGCGCTCGCTGTAAATTCTGCGCTCGCTGTGAACACGGCGCTTGCTCGCCAGGAGCTGCCATGAAGATCGCCAATCAATGTGTCGTCGCCATCCACTACACCCTGACCGACGAGCAGGGCCAGGAACTGGATTCCTCCCGCAACGCCGAGCCGCTCACCTATCTGCACGGTATGCAGGGGCTGATTCCCGGTCTCGAACGGGAACTCGAGGGGCGTGAGGTCGGAGATCGGTTCGAGGCGACGGTGCAGCCCGAGGACGCCTACGGCGAGATGAATCCCGGACTGATTCAGGACGTGCCGCTGGACGCCCTGGAAGGGATCGACAACCTGCACGTCGGCATGGCGCTGCAGGCGAAGGCGCCGGACGGCTCGGTGCAGAATCTGCGCGTCGACGCGATCGGAGACGAGTCGGCCACGCTGAACGCCAACCACCCGCTGGCCGGCGCGGTGCTCAAGTTCGACGTTCAGGTCGAAAGCGTGCGCGAGGCCACGCCCGAGGAGATCGAGCACGGCCACGCGCACTGAGCGGGGTCAGGCGGCGCGGCGGTCCTCCGCCGCGTCGCGCGCGCGGCCTTCCAGATGCCGGATGATCTCGGCGCGCTGGGCGGCGGCGCGGGAGTTCTCGACCTGGAACGCCGCTGCTTCCGGGATCAGCGCAGCCGCGAACCAGAACAGCAGGCGGTTTTGCGGCCGCTCGTTTTCTGCTTGTTTTTCAACAGGTTCCATTGCTTTCTTCCTTTCCTCGGCAGAGTGCCGGGCGCGCTTGCCGGCGCGCTCCGGCGGGACTCGATGTTGCAGCGCAGTATAATGGTGCGACGCAATATAAGCAAGTTGCGGACGCAGTTGCGGACGCCGTTGCGGACGCCGTTGCGTGCGCAGCGGCTTGTGTTGGTGACGCGGCTGCTTGTTTCAGTCATGGCGTGTCAGCGGTCCCAGTCGCGGCCCCGCGCCCCGGCGCCCACCGCCCGGCAGCTCGCCGGCGTCGCGACGGTGACCGCCCTGCTGGCGGCCTGCGGCGCGCCGGATCCGGCAGCGCCGGCCGCGCCCGCCGCCCGGGCGGAGGTGCTGGTCACCGGCGCCGGCATCGCGGGCGCCAACGGCCTCCAGGTCGGCCCGGACGGCCTGCTGTACGTGGCTTCCGTGATCGGCTCCGAGATCGTCGCCCTGGACCCGGATACGGGTGAGGTGCACCACCGCCTGACCGCGGCGGATGGAGTCGTCGGGCCCGACGATCTGGCCTTCGGGCCCGACGGCGCCCTGTTCTGGACGTCGATCCTCACCGGCGAGGTCGCCGGCCGCTCCGCCGCCGGCGAGCCGGTGGTGGCCGCGCGCCTCGGTCCCGGGGTCAATCCGATCACCTTCTCTCCGGACGGCCGGCTGTTCGTCGCCCAGTGCTTCTTCGGCGACGGGCTCTACGAGGTCGACCCCTTCGGCCGGCGCGAGCCGCGGCAGATCGCCGACGACCTCGGCCCCGGCTGCGGGCTGAACGGCATGGACTGGGGCCCGGACGGGCGCCTGTACGGGCCCCGCTGGTTTCACGGCGAGGTGGTCAGCATCGACGTGGACACGGGGGAGCGCCGGGTGGAGGCGGACGGTTTCGACGTGCCGGCAGCGGTGAAATTCTCGCCGGCCGGCGAGCTGCATGTGCTGGACACCGGCGCCGGCCGGGTCGTCCGGGTCGGCGCGGACGGCCGCTCGGTGGTGTCGGAGCTGGCGCCCGGGCTCGACAATCTGGCCTTCGACGGGGCCGGACGGCTGTTCGTGTCCAGCTTCACCGACGGCTACGTGCAGCGCATCGATCCCGACGGCAGCGTCACCACGCTGTCGCCCGGCGGTCTGGCGCATCCCGGCGGCGTGGCGGTGCTGGCCGGTTCCGACGGCGCGCCCCGGGTGGCCGTGGCGGACCTGCACGCGCTGCGCCTCTACGACGGCGCCACCGGCGAATCCCTGGATGTGCAGCGCAACGTTCTCGGTGTCGGCGCCCTCGGCAGCGTGCTGTCGGTGGCGGCGAGCGACGGCCGTCTGCTGCTCGCCGCGTTCACGGATGCCGACGTGCGGCTGTGGGATCCGGACGCCGGCGAGGTGGTGGCGCGGTATCCGGGATTCGACGGGCCGGTCAGCGCCATCGCCTACGGCGACCTGGTCGCCGTGGCGGAACACGGCACCGGCCGGGTGCTCGGCGTCGACGGAACCCGGGAGGTGGTGCTGGCGGACGGGCTGCCCGCGCCGACGGGCCTGGCCACAGACGGGGCGCGGCTGTTCGTCACTGACCGGCGCCGCGGCCAGGTGCTGCAGATCGCCCGGGACGGTGCGGCGATGCCGGCCCGGATCGTCGCCGACGGGCTCGACGGCCCGGAGGGCCTGGCCTGGTCGGGAGATGCCCTGATCGTGGTGGAAGGCGCCACCGGCCGGGTGCTGCGCGTGCCCGTGGCGAACCGGGGAACGGCGGAGCCCGAGCTGCTGGCCCTGGTGTCACCGGGATCGCCGCCGGCGTCCGAGGCGGCGGACGCGCCCCAGCCGCCCTCGCTCGTGTTCAACGGTGTGGCCGTGCTGGGCCGGACCGCGTTCGTCACCGGTGAGACCGGCCGCGTTCTGTACCGCATCGACCTCGATGCGCCGCAGGCGCGCCTTCAGTAGAATTCCCGCCGACTTTTCAATCGACAAGCGGAAGCAACGACCATGGAGAACGTCTATATCGTCGAAGCCGTGCGCAGCCCGATCGGCAAGCGCGGCAAGGGACTGGCCGGCCTGAAGCCCGCGGACCTGCTGGGCAAGGTGCAGGTGGCGGCGCTGGAGCGCAGCGGCATCGATCCGGCCAAGGTAGGTCAGGTGGTGGGCGGCTGCGTGTCCCAGGTGGGGGAGCAGTCCTTCAACATCGCGCGGATCGCCTGGCTGTCCATGGGCCTGCCGGAAGAGATCGCGGCCACCACCGTCGACTCCCAGTGCGGCTCGAGCCAGCAGGCCACCTCGCTGGGCGCCGCCATGGTCGCCTCCGGCATGGAAGACGTGGTGATGTGCTGCGGCGTCGAGATGATGACCCGGGTGCCGCTGGGCTCCAACATGAAGGACGGCGTGCCCATGGGTGAGAGCTACATGTCTCACTACCAGCCCACCAGCCAGTTCCAGGGCGCGGCGATGATCGCCGAGGAATACCAGATCACCCGCGCCGACACCGACGCGTTCGGCCTGCGCAGCCAGCAGCGCGCCGGCCGCGCCTGGGCCGAGGGCCGCTTCGACCGGGAAATCGTGCCGGTGGAAGCGCCGGTGCTGGACGAAGAGGGCAAACCCACCGGCGAGATGCGCACCATCACCCGGGACGAAGGTCCCCGCGAGACCACCCTGGAAGGCCTGCAGGGCCTGAACCCGGTGGCCGGGCAGGAGATTCACACCGCCGGCTCCAGCTCCCAGGTCTCCGACGGCGCCGCCGTGGTGATCCTGGCCAACCAGAAGGCCGTCGACGAGCTCGGGCTCAAGCCCCGGGCGAAGATCGTCGCCACTACCCTGGTCGGCGTCGACCCGGTGACCATGCTGAAGGGGCCGATTCCGGCCAGCCGCAAGGTGCTGGATCAGGCCGGACTGTCCGTGGACGACATCGACACCTTCGAGGTCAACGAGGCCTTCGCGTCGGTGGTGCTGGCGTGGGAGAAGGAGCTGTCGCCCGACCCCGAGAAGGTGAACCCGAACGGCGGCGCCATCGCCCTCGGCCACCCCACGGGCTCTACCGGCGCGCGTCTGATCACCACCGCCCTGCACGAGCTGGAGCGGACCGGTGGGCGCTACGGCCTGATCGCCATGTGCTGCGGCGGCGGTCTCGGCACCGGCACCATCATCGAGCGGCTCTGATCCGCCGCACGGGCCGTCCGGCCCGAACACGCCGACCGGCCCGGGGCGGTGCTCCGGGTCAGTCGCCGAGCCGCGCGGCGATCCGCTGCGCGGCTTCCTCCATGTTGGTGGTCCGCAGGCCCGACTTGTTCAGGTCGTAGGCCGTCAGGTTCACCGCCCGCACCAGGAAGCGCTGCGCGCCGCCGTCGTCGGCGCTGTCCACGTCGATGATGTTGAGGCAGCAGTTGTCCTGCTCCAGCGTCACCCGGCTCTGCCACGGGGTGTTCAGCACGTGGTTGAAGATCATGCGGTTGACCGCGCCGTGCAGCACCAGCAGCAGGTGCTGCCAGGAGCGATCCGCGAGAATCTCCTCGAAGGCCGGCACGATGCGGGCGGCGAAGTCGGCGAAGCGCTCGCCGCCGAGAAAGGTGCCGTCCGGATCTTCGCCGGCGGCCCAGGGGTTCGCCACGTGGGCCAGCCAGGCCGCCATGTCCGGCACCGGATGATCGCGGTCGCCGCCGCGGATCTCCTCCAGGGCCGGCACGATCTCGAGCTGCGGCTCGGCGCGGTGGGCGAGCACGATGGTGGCGGTCTCCACGGTGCGCGGCAGGCCCGAGCAGATGGCCCGGTCGAAGGGCACGCTGGCCAGCACCGCGGCCTGCTTGCGCGCCTGTATCCGGCCGGTTTCGGTGAGTCCGACCTGGCGGGGGTCGTCGGTGACCTCGCCGTCGGGCTGGATGTAGGCGGCTTCGCCGTGGCGCATGAGAAAGATGCGGCGGCGCTCGGGCAGTTCGAAGGTCGGTCGGTTCATGGTGCTTCCTGGCTCACGATACGGCAGCCGCGGCGGGCGGCGTCGACTGGTCCCGGCGGCACCGGCAAGCCTATCATCGGCGCGGTCCGGAAGCTGGAGTGCCCTGGTCATGACCGTCGCCATCAACGGTATCGCCCACGTCTATCTCACCGTCAACGACTTCGACCGCGCGGTGCCGTTCTACCGCGGTCTGCTGGCGCTGTTCGACATGACCTGCCTGGTGGACACCGACGAGCTGTACTACTGCGTCGGCGCCCGTACCGGCGTCGGCGTGCGGCGGGCGCAATCGCCGGAGCCCTTCGATCAGTACCGCGCCGGGCTCCACCACCTGTGCTTCCGCGCCCGCAGCCGTGAGGACGTGGACGCGGTGGCCGCCGCCGTGCCCGGGCTGGGCGGCAGTGTGGTCAAGGGTCCGCAGGAGGACGACTGGGCGCCGGGGTACTACTCGGTGCTGTTCGAAGACCCCTGCGGCACCCGGCTGGAGGTCAATCACGTGCCGGGCAAGGGGCATCTGGCCGCGGACGCCGGCACGCCCCTCGAAGGCGACGTGCAGCGGCGGCTCGGCGAGCCCTGAGGCCCGCCGGCGCCCGGCTCAGCCGGCGGCCGCCTTGGCCGCCGCCAGGTCGCCGAGGATCGAGCGCCCGGCCACCAGGAAGTGGGCGCCGGCCCAGAAGTACGTGCAGGTGCTGATCAGGATCGCGTAGCGCAGGGATTCGTCACCGGCCACGCCCACCAGCAGGTCGCTCGTCACCCCCACCAGGAACGGTCCGAAGCCGAGCCCGATGATGTTCAGGATGAACAGCAGCACGGCGGAGGCCAGCGCGCGCATGCGCATGGGCGCCAGGTTCTGAATCGTGCCGAAGGCCGGCCCCAGCCACAGGGAGTTGAGAAGCTGCGGCGTGATCATGATGGCGATGGCGACGTAGGGCTGGTTCAGCATCAGCGCGACCACGAAGAACGGAAACGCCACCAGCACGCCGGCCGCCGGCAGCCAGGCGTAGATGCGCTTGTCCCAGCCGGCCAGTCGGTCGGCGATGGCGCCGCCCAGGAACGTGCCCGCCGCGCTGGCCACGCCGAGCACCAGGCCGAAGTAGGTGGCGGTCTCGGCCACGCCGAGCCCGTGGGTGCGGATGAAGAACGCCGGCATCCACTGGCCGAGCCCGTAGCCGACGAAGGAGGTCAGCGCGCCGCCCATGGCCAGGTGCAGCATGGTGCGGTTGCGCACCAGCAGGCGGATGGTGCTGCCGAGCGGCGGCTGCTGATAGTCGCCGCTGGCGGCGGTCGGGTCGGACATGCCGCGGATGGGCTCGCGGATGGTCAGCTTCACCAGCACCGCCAGCAGGATGCCGGGCAGGCCGACCAGATAGAACGCCATGCGCCAGCCGTAGAACTCGGCGATCCAGCCGCCGGCCAGCAGGCCGAGGATGCTGCCGATGGGAATGCCCAGGGCGTAGATCGACAGCGCCGAGGCGCGCTTCTCCGGCGGGAAGTAGTCGGCGATCAGCGAGTGGGCCGGCGGCGAGCAGCCGGCTTCGCCCACGCCGACGCCGATCCGCGCGGCGAGCATCTGCCCGAAGTTCTGGGCCATGCCGCACAGGGCCGTCATGCCGCTCCACACCACCAGCGCCGCCGAGATGATGCTGACCCGGTTGGCGCGGTCCGCCAGGCGGGCGAGGGGGATGCCGAGCACGGTGTAGAACACTGCGAACGCCAGTCCGGTCATGAGTCCGATCTGGGTGTCCGACAGCCCCAGGTCGACCTTGATGGGCTCGGCGAGGATCGTGACGATCTGCCGGTCCAGGAAGTTGAAGACGTAGACGATGACCAGCATGGTCAGCACGTACGTCCGGTACCTGGGGTTGTCGAGCGCGGACTGAACTGCGCCGGGCGCGGTCTGCATGGTTCGATCTCTCCTCCGTTCGCGAACGCAAAGCTTAGGGGGATGGGGCGCCCACGGCGAGCAAAACCGTATCGCCCGGGCGGACTTCCACTGCCCCCTGCCGATCTGGGAAACTTCGGCAACGATCGTCGTGGGAAGAGGGGCCATGCACACGTTTGCCGATCCGTTGAAGCGCGCGCTGCAGATCGCGCCGGACCGCACCGCCGTGATCTCCGGTGATGCCGCGTACACCTATCGCGAGCTGCACGAACGCTGCCAGCGGCTGGCCGGCGCCCTCACCACTCTGGGGGTGGCGCGCGGCGAGCGCGTGGCCATTCTGGCCGGCAACGGCAACGCCTACATCGAGACCTACGTGGGCGTGCCGGCATCCGGCCGCGTGGTGGTGCCGCTCAATACCCGCCACGCCGAGCCGGAGCTCGAGTACGCCCTGACCGACTCCGGGGCGCGGGTGCTGATCACCGACCGGGACCCGGGGCGGCTCGGCGCCGTGGTGGAGCACGTGATCAGCATTCCGGACAGCTACGAGTCGGCGCTCGCCGGGGCCGAGCCGGAGGCGCTGGGCGTCGGCGTCACCGAGGACGACCTGGCGGGGCTGTTCTACACCGGCGGCACCACCGGCAAGTCCAAGGGCGTGATGCTCTCCCACCGCAACCTGATCGCCAACACGTTCCACTGGCTGGCCACCGTGCCCCAGCATGCGGACGACCGCTTCCTGATCATCGCGCCGCTGTTCCACGCGGCCGGCTCCAACGGCGTGCTCGGCAGCATCTGGACGGGTGGCTGCCAGATCACTCTGGGCGCCTTCGACCCGGAGCAGGCCCTCGACCTGATCGAGCGGCACGGCGTCACCGAGACGCTGGGGGTGCCGACGATGCTGGCGGCCATGGTGGAGGCCCAGCGCGGCCGGCCGCGCTCGGTGGGCACGCTGCGGATGATCGCCCACGGCGGCTCGCCGATCGCCACGGAGGTGCTGCGGCGCTGTCACAGGACGTTTCCGACGGCGCAGCTCGTGGAGGTCTACGGGGCCACCGAGCTGTCGCCGCTCGCGACCACGCTGGTGGGCGAGGAGCGGCTGCTGGACGACGACCGGGCCCGGTCCTGCGGCCAGCCGATCCTCGGCAACGAGATCCGTATCCTCAATCCCGAAGGCGAGGAAGTCGTGCGGGGCGAGGTCGGCGAGGTGGTGGTGCGCGGCCCCAACGTGATGCAGGGCTACTGGAACAAGACCGAGCAGACCGAGGCGGTGCTGCGCGACGGCGCCTACTGGACCGGCGACCTCGGCTACATGGACGACGAGGGCTACGTCTACCTCGTCGACCGCAGCAAGGACATGATCGTCAGCGGCGGCGAGAACGTGTATAGCACCGAGGTGGAGGAGGTGCTCTACCTCCACGAGGCGGTGCTGGAGGCGGCCGCCTTCGGCGTGCCCGACGACAAGTGGGGCGAGGCGGTATGGGCAGTGGTGGTGCCCCGGGAGGAGTTTCACAACATCGACCCGGGCGAGATCGTCGAGTTCTGCAAGGGACGGATCGCCGGCTACAAGGTGCCCAAGGGCATCGACATCCGTCACGAGCCGCTCCCCAAGTCGGGCCCGGGCAAGGTGCTCAAGCGCGAGCTGCGGGCGCCGTTTTGGGAGGGGCAGGATCGGGGCGTACACTGACGCGGCATGAGTGAGCGATACCGCCCCGAAGACCTCGTCAGTTTCGTCAGCCGTCTGTTCCAGGGCGCCGGCCTCGCGGAAGACCGGGCCCGGGCCATGGCCGACACCTTCGTCGCCGCCGACCTGCTCGGCTTCACCACCCACGGCATGCAGCGCGTGCCCATCAACCTGGACTGGCTGGATCGCGGCGAGACCCGCGCTACCGGCGAGCCCCGGGTGCTGCGGGACCGGCCCGGAACGTTCTCCTGGGACGCGGACTTTCTGCCGGGGCCCTGGGTGGTGCACCGGGCCATGACCGAGGCGGCGGCGCGGGCGCGGCGCAACGGCATCGCCGCGGCCACCCTGCAGCGCTGCACCCATGTGGCCTGCCTGGCGGCCTATCTGCTGCCGCTGCTGGAGGACGGGCTGGTGGGTCTGATGACCGTGAGCACGCCGGACGAGCGCTTCATCAGCCCGTTCGGGGGCCGGGAGGCGGTGTTCTCCAACAACCCGGTGGCGTTCTGCGCGCCGACCTCGGACGCGCCGCTGCTGTTCGACGTCAGCATGGCTATCACCGCCGGCGGGCAGATCGCCCGGGCGGCCCGGGAGGGCCGCCGGCTGCCGGAGGCCTGCCTGAAGACCGCCGCCGGCGAGGCGACCGACGATCCCGACGCTATGAGCACCGATCCGCCGGGCACGGTCATGCCCATTGGCGGCCTCGGCCACGGCCACAAGGGCTACGCCCTGACGCTGCTGACGGAAGTGCTGTCCCAGGCCCTCGGCGGCCACGGCCGGCGCGACGCGGCGGGCGAGGGGGAAGCCAATTCGGTGTATCTGCAGGTGGTGGATCCCCGGGCGTTTTCGGAATGGGACGACTACCTGGCGGAGGTGGACCATCTGCTCGACGCCTGCCGGCAGGCGGCGCCGGACGACCCGGCTGCGCCGGTGCGGGTGCCCGGGGAGAGCGCCTGGCGCCGCCGCGGGCAGGCGCTGGCGCAGGGGCTGGCGCCGTACCAGGGCGTCATGGCCGCCATGGCGCCCTGGGCGGAGCGGTTGGGTGTGGAGATGCCTCGGGCGGTTTGAGTAGCGACCGTGCGGATCGCGGCTGCACGTCCCGCCCTGGCCGCGGCCGCCTGCCGCCCCGGCCCGCAGAGGCCCCCACCACCCCCGTGATACGATGCCCGCTCTGCAGTCAACGGAGGCCAAGGCCATGAATCTCAAGGATCCGAGCCTGCTCAAGACCCAGGCCTACATCGACGGCGAATGGGTCGATGCCGACGACGGTTCGACCAACAAGATCATGAACCCGTCCACCGGCGAGGTGATCGCCGAGGTGGCGCGCTGCGGCGCCAGGGAAACCGAACGCGCCGTCGACGCCGCCGAGCGGGCCCAGAAGGGCTGGGCGGCCCGCACCGCCAAGGAGCGCGCCCAGCTCCTGCGCCGGTTCTACGACCTGATGATGGAGAACGAGGAGGACCTCGGCCGCATCCTCACCGCCGAGCAGGGCAAGCCCCTGGCCGAAGCCCGCGGCGAGATCGCCTACGGCGCCGCCTTCCTGGAGTGGTTCTCCGAGGAAGCCAAGCGCCTGTACGGCGACACCATCCCCGGGCCGTCGGCGGACAAGCGCATCGTCACCATCAAGCAGCCCGTGGGCGTGGTGGCCTGCATCACGCCGTGGAACTTCCCCAACGCCATGCTCACCCGCAAGATCGGCCCGGCCCTGGCGGCGGGCTGCACAGTGGTGTGCAAGCCCGCCAACGCCACGCCGCTGTCGGCCTTCGCCATCGCCGAGCTGGCCGAGCGCGCGGGGATTCCCAAGGGGGTCGTCAACGTGCTGGCCGGGCGCACCGGCGAGATCGGCGACGTCCTCACCGCCAGCCCGAAGGTGCGCAAGCTCACCTTCACCGGCTCCACCGAGGTGGGCAAGCAGCTCATCGAGGCCTGCGCGGTGAACGTCAAGCGCACCAGCATGGAGCTCGGCGGCAACGCGCCGTTCATCGTCTTCGACGACGCGGATCTCGACGCCGCCGTGGAAGGCGCCATCGCCTCCAAATACCGCAACGCCGGGCAGACCTGCGTGTGCGCCAACCGGCTGCTGGTGCAGTCCGGCGTGTACGACGCCTTCGCCGAGAAGCTGGCCGCCGCGGTCCGGGAGCTCAAGCTCGGCGACGGCTTCGAGGACGGCGTCAAGGTCGGGCCGCTGATCGACGCCAACGCCGCCAACGACGTGCTGTCCATGGTCGAGGACGCGGTGACGCGCGGCGCGCAGCTCGTCATCGGCGGCAAACGGGCCGCCAACGGCGAGGCCTTCGTGGAGCCGGCCATTCTCACCGGCGTCACCCGGGAGATGCGGGTCTTCAACGAGGAGATCTTCGGACCGGTAGCGCCGCTGGTGCGCTTCGACACCGAGGAAGAGGCCATCGAACTGGCCAACGACACGCCGTTCGGCCTCGCCTCCTACTTCTACGCCCGGGACGTGGGACGGGTCTGGCGGGTGGCCGAGGGCCTGGAATACGGCATCGTCGGCATCAACGCCGGCCTCATCTCCAACGAGATGGCGCCCTTCGGCGGGGTGAAGGAATCCGGGAACGGACGGGAAGGCTCCAAGTACGGCATCGACGATTACGTGGAGATCAAGTACCTCTGCATGGGCGGCATCTGACCGGTGCCGTCCCCGTCGGGAAAACTGAAACGGTTTGGTCGGCATTGAATTAACCTAAATGGTTTAATGTTGATAAATAAAACCGAATAGGTTAATTTCCCGGCATGACGTACCTGGTGCTCATCGCCGACATCGTCGACTCACGGAGGCTCGCGAACCGCGGGCAGGTGCAGAACCGGCTGATGGATGCCCTGGATCGAATCAATCGGCGCGGCAGCCCCATCGAATCGCCCTATACCGTCACGCTGGGTGACGAGTTTCAGGCCGTCTTCTCCGGCGCCGCCGGCATGGTCGAGGATCTCGCCTCGATCCAGCACGCGCTCCACCCGGCGCGCGTCCGGTTCTCCTACGGGGTGGGTGACATCACCACCGCCATCAACCCCAGGCAGGCGCTGCAGATGGACGGGCCGGCCTTCTACGGCGCCCGGGACGGTCTGGACCGGCTCAAGGACAGCGGCGACCTCGCGGCCATCACCGGCGTCGCCGGACCGGTCGGCGAGCTGCTCGACGCGTCCCTGCGCGCCATGGCCAACGGCATGACGCGCTGGCGCGCCAACCGGTTCGCCATCCTGCGGGACCTGATGCGCGGCGACGACGTGAAATCCATCGCCGCCCGTCTCGATATCAGCGAGGTCGCCGTGTACAAGAACATCGACGCCGGCGACCTGCGAACCCTCATGCATCTCGCCCGGTCCATCGAGGCCTGCCTGGACCAGAAGCTGACGCCGGAGCGCCCGTGAGCGCCGCCCTGTTTCTGGTCGGGTGGTTGCTGAGCCGCCTCGCGCTGATCAACGACCGGCCGCTCGGTAAACCCGCCCTGTCCATCGTCGCAGCGTCTCAGGCAGCCGTGTCGTTCATTGCTTTCGGCGTCACGGCCGGCGCCGCCGTCGCCGCCCTCATCGCGCTGCTGCTGCTGTTCTGCCACGAGCGCTGGCTGTCGCGCTGGCTGCTGGAGGCGCGCTTCGTCAGCGCCGCCGTCATGATCGGCCTGGTGCTGGGGGCAGAGGCTGCCGGGCTCGCTCCGGCGGAAGCGTGGCTGCCGATCCCGGCGCAATGGCGGGATGGCGTGTGGATCGGCATCGGGCTGCTGCTGGTGGCCAACGAGATCAACTTCGTCATCCGTCTGCTGTTCCGCGTGTTCGATCTCGAGCCCCGTCAGCACCATGGCGCCGGCGCGACGTCCGGTGACCTCGACGAGCGCGCCTACAACGCCGGCCGGGTCATCGGCATTCTGGAGCGCTGGCTCATGTATTCGGTGCTGGTGGTCAGCGACGAGTACGCCGTCATCGCCGTCGTCGTCGCCGCCAAGGGCTTCGCCCGGTTCCGCCAGCTCGACCAGCGGGAGTTCGCGGAGTACGTGCTGATCGGAACCCTGGCATCGACCCTGTTCACCATCTGGGTGGCGCGGGCCATTCGCCTCGGGCTGGGATGAATCGCTTCCGCGGCGCCGACCCATCCCACGGCGGCTGCGCCGTCGGTCGATCGCGCCGCGGCGCCTTCAGTCGGCGGCCGTCTCCGCCTCGACCCGGTTGCGCAGAGTCCCCACGCCCCGGACGCTGACTTCGACGTCGTCGCCGGGCTGCAGGTACGCCGGCGGCTCCTGCTCGTCGCCGGTGCCTCGCGGCGTGCCGGTGGCGATGAGGTCGCCCGGCGTGAGCCGCATGAACGTCGACAGGTAGGTCACCAGGTAGGTGAAGCGGAACCGCAGACCGCTGGTGCTGCCGCTCTGACGCAGCTCGCCGTTCACCCGGGTCTCGAGCTCCAGCTCGTCGAAGGGCGGACATTCCTCCCGGGTCATCATCCACGGGCCCAGGGCGCCGGACGACTCGAAGTTCTTGCCCTGGGTGACGTTGAAGTCGCCGTGCCGCATCCAGTCCCGGGCCGAGCCCTCGTTCATGATGGTGAGCCCGGCGATGTGCTCGGGCGCCTTCTCCTCGGGAATGCGCCGGCCGCCTTTGCCCACCACCAGCACGATCTCGCCGGCGTAGTCGAGCTGCTCGGTTTCCGGCGGCTTGAGAATGGCCTGGCCGTGGCCCACCAGCGACTCCCGGGTGCGCATGAACACGCTGGGGTAGGTGGAGCGCTCGCCCTCCCGGGTCAGGCGCGGCTTACGGTCCGGGTAGTTCACGCCGATGCAGATGATCTTGCGGGGGTTGGTGACCGGCGGCAGATAGTCGAGCTCGCGCAGGTCGAAGTCGGGGGACGCGGACACGGCGACGTCCATGGCCCGGACCAGCGCGCCGGCGTCGAGCACGTGGCGCAGGGTGGGGTACTCGGGCATGCGTTCGGCCAGATCCACCACCCGGTCGTCGACGACGGCGCCGTAGTGTTCCTCCCGGCCCGCCGTGAAGCTCAAGAATCGCATCCGCTCTCCCGTTCGCGTTCCGCCCGCGGGCAGATTCCGTCACCGCCCCGCGGGTGTCAACGTGACTCCGCCCGGTGGGTGGACAGCCGCTCGATCTCCCGGGCCACCGCCTCCGGGGAGCCGGAGCGGCGGGCCAGCAGATGGTAGAACGCCGGCACCACGAACAGGGTGAGCAGGCTCGCCACGGTGACGCCGGAGAAGATCACCACGCCGAGCACGTTGCGGCTCTCGGCGCCGGCGCCGAGGGCGAACAGCAGCGGCAGCGCGCCGATGGCGGTGGACAGGGTGGTCATGATCACCGGCCGCAGGCGGATGCCGGCGGCCTCGATGATGGCGGCCTCGAAGTCCCGGCCCGCGTCGCGGAGCTGGTTGATGAACTCGACGATCAGCACGCCGTTCTTGGCGGCGATGCCGATCAGCATCACCAGGCCGATCTGGCTGTAGATGTTGATGGAGTTTCCGGTGAGGTAGAGCCCGAGCATGGCCCCGGCCATGGCCAGCGGCACGGTGAGAATGATCACCAGCGGGTGCACGAAGCTCTCGAACTGGGCGGCCAGCACCAGGAACACGATCAGCAGCGCGATGCCGAAGGTGAACAGCAGGCTGCCGGCGGCTTCCTTGAACTCCAGCGACTCGCCCTTGTAGTCCACCTGGGCCACCTCCGGCAGCTCGTCGCGCACCACCCCTTCGAGGAACTCCAGGGCCTCGCCCAGGGAATAGCCGGGGGCCAGGCTCGCGCTCAGGGTGACGGCGCGCAGACGGTTGTAGCGGTTCAGCACGCCGGCGCCGGCGGTCTCTTCCAGATAGATGAGATTGGCCAGCGGAATCAGCTCGCCGCTGGACTCGGAGCGCACGTAGATGTTCGACAGGTCCCGGGCGGTGGCGCGCTGATCCTCCCGGGCCTGCAGCAGCACGTCGTACTCCTCGCCGTCCTGGACGAAGGTGGTGACCCGCTGCTCGCTCATCATGGCCGACAGGGTGCGGCCGACGTTCTGCACGGACACGCCCAGGGCGGCGGCGCGGTTCTTGTCGATGCGCACCACCACCTGGGGCTGGGTCTCCTTGAGGTCGCTGTCGATGCGCTCGATGCCGGGCCATTCCATGGCCCGCGCTTCCACCAGGTCGCGCCAGCGCGCCAGCTCGTCGTAGTTGGGCCCGCCCAGCACGAACTGCACGGGCATGTTGCCGCCGCCGCGGGACAGTCCCGAGCGGCTGAAGGCGAAGGCCTGCACGAACGGAATCGACTGCCAGGCCGCGGTGGCCCGGGCGGCGGCTTCCGCCGTGGTCACGTCGCGCTCCTGCCAGGGCACCATGGTGACGACGGCCACGCCGGAGTTGGGCGCGGAGCTGCCCCAGCCGGGGATGCGCACCAGGGTGCGGGCGATCAGGCCCTCGGCCTGCATGTCGATGAGCGGCTGCTCGATACGGTTCATGGCCTGGCGCATGCGTTCGATGCCGGTGCCCTCGGGCGCCTGGATGCGCGCCATGAAGATGCCCTGATCCTCGGCCGGGGCGTACTCGTCCGGCAGATGATCGAACAGCCAGGCCAGCGCGCCGAACACGGCTAGGGTCAGCGGGATCGCCAGCCAGCTCCGGCGCACGAAGGCCGTCAGCACCGTGCGGTAGCCGGACTCGAGGCGGGCGAAGGCGCGCTCCACCAGCCGGGTTAGCGGGTTCTTGCGCTCTTTGCGGGACAGGATCTTCGAGCACATCACCGGCGTCAGCGACAGCGCGAGAACGCTCGAGAAGATCACCGCGGCGCAGATCGTCACCGCCAGCTCGCTGAAGATCACGCCCATGTTGTCGGCGAGGAACACGATGGGCGTGAACACGGCCACCAGCACGGCGGTGGTGGCGACCACGGCGAAAGCCACCTG
>DLCH01000026.1:44485-60671 GCA_002480525.1 Gammaproteobacteria bacterium UBA7803
ATGTTCTCCAGCACGACGATGGCGTCGTCCACCACCAGGCCGATGGAGAGGACCAGGGCGAGCAGGGTGATCAGGTTCACCGAGTAGCCGAAGGCGGCCAGGGCGATGAACGCGGCGGTGAGGCAGACGGGAATCGTCACCGCCGGAATGACCATGGTGCGGAACGTGCCGAGGAAGGCGAGGATCACCAGGCTGACCAGCACCGTGGTGGCGATGATGGTCTGGTAGACGGAGTCGATGGCCTCGCGGATGAACAGGGAGTCGTCGGAGCTGGCGATGAACTCCATGTGCTCCGGCAGGGTCTGGTTGACCCGGGCGATCTCGGCCTTCACGGCCTCCAGGGTCTCCAGGGTGTTGGCCGTGGACTGCTTGACGATGCCGAGGCCGACGGTGGTCTTCTGGTTGGCGCGGAACGACTCCCGCAGATTCTGGGGCGCGAGCTCCACCCGGGCCACCTCGCCGAGGCGCACCAGAGTGCCGTCGTCGGCGGTGTCGAGGACAAGATTGCGGAAGTCCTGGGGCGTGTTGTAGCTGCGCTCCAGGCGCACCTGGAATTCACGGTCGCTGGATTCCAGCCGCCCGGCGGGCAGCTCCAGGTTCTCCCGCCGCAGGGCCGCCTCGATGTCCGAGACGGTGAGGTTGCGGGCGGCCAGGGCGAGGCGGTCGAGCCAGATCCGCATGGCCGGACGGCCGCCGTTGACGCTTACCGCCGCTACGCCCGGAATCACCGCGAAGCGATCCTCCAGATAGCGGCGGGCGTAGTCGTCCAGCTCCATGATGGTCATGCGGTCGCTGGACAGGCTGATGTACATGATCGGCCGGGCGTCGGAATCCTGCTTGGCGACCTCCGGCTTCTCGACGTCCTCGGGCAGCCGGCCGACGATGCGCGACACCCGGTCCCGGACGTCGTTGGCGGCCTCGTCGATGTCCCGGTCCAGGGCGAACTCGATGTTGACGCTGGAGCGGCCGTCCCGGGACGACGAGGTGATCTGCTTGATGCCCTCGATGCCGCTGATCTGATCCTCTATCACCTGGGTGATGCGGGTCTCGATGATCTCGGCGGAGGCACCGACGTAGCTGGTGCTGATCGACACCACCGGCGGGTTGATGTCCGGATACTCCCGCAGCGGCAGGAAATTGAACGACAGAACCCCGAACGCCAGCAGCAGCAGGCTGATCACCGTGGCGAACACGGGCCGCTTGACCGATACGTCCGACAGCCACATCGCCGCTACCCCAAAGCCCCTGTAGGAGCGGTCTCCAGACCGCGATCTTCGGGGGGCACTCCCAATCGCGGTATGGAGACCGCTCCTACAAGCGATGGCCGTCCCACGAGTGACGGTTTTCCAGGAAAGACACGGCTCACCGCGTCGGCCGTGCGCACCCGCGACCCCGGCCGCACCTTGATCACGCCTTCGGTGATCACCGTCTCCCCCGGCGTCAGGCCGTGGGTGATCTCCACCCAGCCCTGGTACCGGTCGCCGTGGCTCACTTCGCGCATGTCGGCGACGCCTTCCTCGACGGTGTAGACGTAGGCCTGATCGCCGCGCTGCACCAGCGCGTCCTCCGGCACCATCAGCGCCTGGCGCTCCTCGGCCACCAGCCGCACGGTGAGCAGCATGCCGGGCCGCAGCAGCAGCCCGTCGTTGTCGATGTGGGCCCGGACCGTGGCGGTGCGGGTCACCGGATCCACCCGGGAGTCCACGGTCCGCACGGTGGCGTCGAAGGTCCGCTCCGGGTAGGCGACGCTGTGGGCCGCCAGCGACAGCCCCGGATGCAGCAGGCTCAGATAGGTTTCCGGCAGGGAGAAGTCGAGCTTGATGACGGACACGTCGTCGAGGGTGGTGATCGCCGTGCCGGGCGTGACCAGGGTGCCGGCGCTGACCTGCCGGAAACCGAGAACACCGCTGAACGGCGCGCGGATCAACCGGTCCGCCAGCCGCGCCAGCACCGACTGATAGCGCGCCTCGGCAGCGTTGAACCGGGCCCGCGCTTCGTCCACCTGGGAGACCGGCACGGTGCGCTGGGCCAGCAGGTTCTCGAGCCGTTCGAGCTGGGTGCGGGTGTCCTCGACGTTGGCCTGGGCCTCCGCCAGCAGGGCCGTCTCCTCCCGGTTGGTGAGTTCGATCAGCACGTCGCCGGCCTCGACGTAGCCGCCGTCGTCGAAGCGCACCTGATTGACCGTGTCGGTGACCTTGGCCGTGATGGTGACGGACTCGTTGGCGCGGGCCGTGCCGATGGCCTCGATCTCGCTGCGGATCATGCGCGGCTGGGCGGTCTCGGTGACCACCAGGGTGGGGCCGCGCTCGCCCCGGGGCGCGCCGCCGGGCGAGGCGTCTTCGGCGCACCCGGCCGTCAGCAGCACCATGGCGGACAGCACGAGCAGGACTCGGTAGGGCACGCAGCAGCCTCTCTGGACGGAACCGGCATCATACTCGCTCCGCCCGGGTGGAGGGCGGCTGCGAGCATCCCTGCGCCGGCTTGTCCGACGCCCTCTCTTGTACGCGCTCAGACGGTAAACTACGCGCCATGAAAAGCGACAACCAGAACTTCGCCCACGCCCTCGTCGCCGCCGCCGGCGCCCATCCCCACCGGGACTGCCTGGTGCTCGGCGCCGGGCCGGACGCGCTGGTCTGGTCCTATCACGACCTGGAGCAGTTCAGTGAGCGCATGGCGGGCGCGCTGGCCTCCCTCGGCACCGGCGTCGGCGACCGGGTGGTGGTGCAGACGGAGAAGTCCGCGGAGGCCGTGGCGCTCTACCTCGGCTGCCTGCGGCTGGGCGCGGTCTACGTGCCGCTGAACACGGCCTACACGGCGGCGGAGGTGCATTACTTCCTCGCCGACGCGGAGCCGAAGGTGTTCGTCTGCACCGGGGCGGCGAGCGGGCCCTGCTCGGGCGCTGCGGCCCGGGCCGGCGCGACGCTCGTCACCCTGGAGGCCGACGGCAGCGGCAGCCTGGCGGAAGCCGCGCGCGCCGCCGAACCGTATTCCGGCGTGGCCGCGCGCGCCGCCGGCGATCTGGCCGCCATCGTCTACACGTCGGGCACCACCGGCCGCTCCAAAGGCGCCATGCTGACCCACGGCAACCTCGCCAGCAGCGCCGAGGTGCTGCGCGACTACTGGGGCTGGCGGGACGACGACGTGCTGCTCCACGCGCTGCCGATCTTCCACGTGCACGGGCTGTTCGTGGCGCTGCACTGTGCGCTGCTCGGCGCCACGCCGATGATCTTCCTGGCGCGCTTCGACGCCGCCGAAGTGGCCGCCGCGCTGCCCCGGGCGACGGTGATGATGGGCGTGCCCACGTTCTACACGCGGCTGCTCGAGCGCGACGACGTGAATCGCGACACCTGCGCGAACATGCGGCTGTTCGTTTCCGGCTCGGCGCCGCTCACGGCCCAGACCTTCGCCGCCTGGGAAGCCAGGACGGGGCACCGCATCCTCGAGCGCTACGGCATGAGCGAGACGATGATGAACACCTCGAACCCCCTCGACGGCGAGCGGGTAGCGGGCACGGTGGGCTTTCCGCTGCCGGGGGTGGAGGCGCGGATCGCCGCCGAGGACGGCACCGTGCTGCCCCCGGGGGAGATCGGCACCATCGAGGTGAAGGGTCCCAACGTGTTCGCCGGCTACTGGCACATGCCGGACAAGACCGCCGAGGAGTTCCGCGACGACGGCTTCTTCATCACCGGCGACCTCGCCACCATGGACGAGTCCGGCCGCATCACCATCGTCGGCCGGGGCAAGGACCTGGTGATCTCCGGCGGCTACAACATCTACCCGAAGGAAATCGAGACGCTGCTCGACGAGATGCCCGGGGTGGTGGAGAGCGCCGTCATCGGCGTGCCCCACCCGGACTTCGGTGAAGGTGTGGTGGCCGTGCTGGTCACCGACGGCACCGCCGTCGGCCAGGCCGAGGTGGACAGGGCCCTCGATGGACGCCTCGCCCGCTTCAAGCAGCCCAAGGCCGTCGTCACCGTCGACGCGCTGCCCCGCAACGCCATGGGCAAGGTCCAGAAGAACCAGCTTAGAGAGCAGTACGCCCACCTCTTCACCCAACCCCACCCATGACCCCGTAGGAGCGGCCTCCCGGCCGCGATCTCCGGGTTGGCCGGCCGGGTCGGCCCGCCAGTCAATCGCGGCCGGGAGGCCGCTCCTACAGGCGGGGGTCATGTTCTGTGGTCTGGAGGCAGCGCCGGGATGTCTGGCATGCTTGCCTCAACGAACTGGCAGGGGAGGGCCGACGTGCCGACCTTCGAGAACGGTGACGTGTCCATCTACTACGAAACGCACGGCGACGGTTTCCCCGTGCTGCTCATCGCCCCCGGCGGCATGCGCTCCGCCGTGTCGTTCTGGGAGCGCACGCCCTGGAATCCCATCGAGGATTTGTCCGGCGAGTTCCGCGTCATCGCCATGGACCAGCGCAACGCCGGCAGTTCCACCGCACCGATCCGCGCCGACGACGGTTGGCACGTCTACACCCGGGACCAGCTCGCGCTGCTCGACCACCTGGGCGTGGACCGCTTCCACGTCGCGGGCATGTGCATCGGCGGTCCCTACTGCATGGGCCTCATCGAGGCGGCGCCGGACCGGGTCGCTTCCGCCGTGCTGTTCCAGACCATCGGCCTGAAGGACAACCGCCAGGCCTTCTACGACATGTTCGACGGCTGGGCGGCGGACCTGAAGGCCGCCCGCCCGGACGTGCGCGACGAGGACTGGGAAGCCTTCAAGCACAACATGTACGACGGCGACTTCCTGTTCAACGTCGACCGCCGCTTCGTCGAGTCCTGCGAGACCCCGCTGCTCGTCCTCTGCGGCGCCGACCTCTATCACCCCGAGGAAACCTCCCGGGAGATCGCCGAGCTGGCCCCGAACGCCACCTTCATCGAGTCCTGGAAGGAGGGCGACGACCGCGACCGCGCCCGAGCCGCCGTCCGCGACTTCCTCCGCGACAACACCCCAACCTAGCCAGCCTTCACCCCCTGTAGGAGCGATGCCTACCCGGCCAGCTCCAGATCGCGACCCCCAAAGACCAACCCACAAGGAACCACCCATGACCACCCCCAAAACCGTCACCTTCGTCGGCCTGGGCGTAATGGGCTTTCCCATGGCCGGCCACCTGAGCCGCGCCGGCTACACCGTCCGCGTCTACAACCGTACCCGCGCCCGCGCCGACGACTGGTGCGCCACCTACGACGGCACGGCCTTCGACACCCCCCGCGAGGCCGCCACCGGCGCGGACGCCGTGTTCGTCTGCGTCGGCAACGACGACGACGTCCGCTCGGTGGTGCTGGGCGACGACGGCGTGATCGCGGGGCTCGCCGCCGGCGCCGCGCTGGTGGACCACACCACCGCCTCCGCCGAGCTCGCCCGGGAGCTCCATGACGCGGCCTCGGCCGCCCGCTGCGGCTTTCTGGACGCACCGGTCTCCGGCGGTCAGGCCGGTGCCGAGAACGGCGCGCTCACGGTGATGGTCGGTGGCGACCAGGCCACCTTCGACCGGCTGGAGCCGGTGATGCGCAGCTACGCCAAGTCCGTGCGGCTGATGGGGCCGGCGGGGGCCGGGCAGCTCACCAAGATGGTCAACCAGATCTGCATCGCCGGCATCCTGCAGGGGCTTTCCGAAGGTATTCACTTTGCCGAGCAGGCCGGTCTCGACGTGGCGTCCGTGGTGGACGTGATCTCCAAGGGGGCGGCGCAGTCCTGGCAGATGGACAACCGCTCGGCGACGATGGCGAAGGGCGAGTTCGATTTCGGCTTCGCGGTGAACTGGATGCGCAAGGATCTCGACATCACCCTGCGGACCGGCCGCGAGCTGGAAGCCCGCCTGCCCCTGACGGCGCTGGTGGATCAGTTCTATGCCGACGTCCAGAGCTACGGCGGCGGCCGCTGGGACACGTCCTCGCTGGTGGAGCGGCTGCGGCGCTGACGGGTCGAAAGCCGGGCGCCGCCACGGGCTGGATCTGCCGTCAGGCGGCGGAGCCCGTCAGCGTCCCGAGTTCCTCCGCCAGGAGATCGAAGACCACGCGCACGCGCCGGCTCGTGTGCAGTTCGCGATGGGACACCAGCCACACCGGGATCTCCGGATCGAACAGGTCCGGCAGCACGCATACCAGGTCGTCGAACAGGCTGCCGGTATCCGAGGGGAGGAAGCCGAAGCCGAGCCCCTCGCGGATGAGCTGCAGCATGCAGTTGCCGCTGGCGGCACGAACCCGGAACTGATCGAGGCGCAGCTCCAGCCCCAGCGCCGCCAGGCTTTCGATCATTCCTTCCGTATTGTCGATCCCGACGAAGTCCCGATCGGCCAGATCGGCGAAGCTGCGCGGCACGCCGACCTCGTTCAGCAGGCGCCGCGCCGCGTACAGGCGACCCCGCAGGTGGCCGATGCGACGGGCGACAAGATCGGGCTGCAGCGGTTCGGCATGGCGGATCGCGATGTCTGCCTCGCGCCGGACGAGATCTCGAACCTGGTCGGAGGCGACCACCTCGACCACGATGCCCGGCGCCTGTTCGCGCAGCTTCCGCAGCACCTGCGGCAGGTAGTAGGTCGCCAGCATCTCGGTGGCGGTGATGCACACCCGTCCTTCGATGGCTTGAGACTGCCCGGATGCGGCCAGCGAAACGCGGCTCGCGGCCTCCGCCATCACCCGCACGTGCTCGAGCAGCTCGAGCCCGGCGGCGGTGAGCTGCAGCTTCCGGTGGCCGCGCTCGAACAGCGTCACGCCCAGGGCCCGCTCCAGGCTCGTCACCTGGCGGCTCAGGGTCGGCTGCGTCTGATGCAGGGCGCGGGCGGCAGCGGACAGCGACCCTTCCTCGGACGCGGCGAGAAACGCCCGGACCTGATTCCAGTCGAACGCGATGGCATCCCAGTTCATATATTTACGTATGCCAAACCTGCAGGAATCGGCATTCTATATCCTGTGCGTGTATGGCCAAATGGCCGCTCGTTCCATCCGACAGCAGCCGAGGATTCCGACGTGGCCGTGACTTCCGCCGATTTCTGGGACCGGATCGCCCCCAAGTACAGCAGGCAGCCCATCGCCGACCCCGAGAGCTACGCCCGCAAGCTGGCCGCCACGCAGGGGCTGATGCAGCCGGACATGGCGGTGCTGGAGCTCGGTTGCGGCACCGGATCGACGGCGCTCGAACATGCGCCCCACGTGGCGCAAATCGTGGCGACGGACGTTTCCGCCGCGATGATCGACATCGCCCGCGGGAAGGCGGCGCAGGCGGGTATCGAGAACGTGAGTTTCCAGCAGGCCGGGGTGGAGGACTTCGAAGCGCCGGACGGCAGCTTCGACATGGTGCTGGCCCTGAACCTCCTGCATCTGCTGCCGGATCGGGCGGCCGCCATGTCCAGGATCCACCGGCTGCTGAAGCCGGGCGGGTACTTCGTGTCGAGCACCGTCTGCCTCGCGGACCGCATGTGGTTTCTGCGCCCGCTGATTCCCGTGCTGCAATGGGTCGGCAAGGCGCCCTACGTGAGCTTCGTGGGGAGCGGCACGGTACTGCAGGAGGCCGCGTCGGCGGGCTTCGAGGACCTGGAGCACTGGACCCATGGCCGGGCGAACAGCCTGTTTCTGATCGCCAGGAAGCCCGCATCGGCGGGCTGAGTGATCGTCCGGGCCGGCGTCGCCTTCCCGCGCAACCTCTGGAGCCGGAGGAGGACTTCGGCGAGCATGTCCGCGTGGGATGGATGAGGCGGTGACGCCCGCGGTCGGCAGGGCGCCCCGGTCACGCTGAAGGGGGTTCATGTGAAGCTGTCATGGTGGGCCGAGGTCATCGGCACGGTCGCGGTGGTGGTCTCGCTGGGATTCGTCGCCTACGAGCTCAGGCAGAACACCGAAGCGGTCCGTATCGCGAACCATCAGTCCCTGGTCGCCATGGACATCGACAAAAACGAATGGCTGCGTGACGCGGACTTCGCGTCGATCTACGTGCTCGCCCGGACCGACTTCGAGAAGCTGACGCCGGTTCAGGCCCGCCAGTACCGCACCTACATCGCCGACACCTTCAACGCCTGGGAGTTCGCGCACATCACCCACACCAGCGGCGCCATGTCGGACACCATCTGGGCCGGCTGGGACGGCTACTACCGCAGCGAGCTGGCCACCGACGGCGGACGCGTGTTCTGGCGACAGTCGGGCCGGAACTTTTCCCCGGACTTCCGCGCCTACGTCGACTCGATCGTCGCCGGACTCTGACGGTTTCTCCGGCGGTGGTGGCCCTTCCCGGCGTCGCCTGGCGCCGGGTCGGGTAGCGCCGGGAGGTCGGTCCGCTGCGGGTGGATGTGCCGCCGTCTGCCGGTGGCTCGGCGGTTCGGGTTATGCTGGACCGAATTCCGCCTGCCCCTGGTTTCGAATGCTGCTCAGATTGATCCTGTTCGCCGCGGTGCTGGCCGTCGCACTGTTCGCCGTGCTGGCCGCCATGGTGAGCTGGCCTTTGCCCGAGGCGCCGCGCCTCGGGGTTGCCGGCGACTTCCTGATTCGCGGCGTCACCGTGGTCGACGTCGAGGCCGGAAGGCTCGAGCCGGGGCGGGACGTCCTGGTGCGCGGCGGCCGGATCGCCGCCGTCGAGGCGTCGGGATCAGTCGAGGCGCAGAGCGGGCTGCAGGTCATCGACGGGCGCGGCAGGTTCCTGATCCCCGGCCTGTGGGACATGCACACGCACTCCACGACGCTGTCGGCTCAGTATCAGCACCCGCTGTTCATCGCCAACGGCGTCACCGGCGTCCGCGACCTGTGGGGATGCATGTCCGAGCCGGACCCGTTCTTCGCCTGCATCGACGATCGCCGCCGCTGGAACGCGGCGCTGGCAGCCGGCGAGGGCCTGACGCCGCGCTACGTGGGGCAGAGCAGCTATCAGATCAACGGCGGTGACGAGGTGCCGGAGGGCTACCCGGCGTTCTTCAGAGCGCGCACCGCGGACGAGGCCCGCCGGCTGGTCGACTACTACGACCAGGCCGGCGCCGACATCCTCAAGGTCTACTCCGATCTGTCACCCGAGGCCTACGTCGCGCTGGCGGCGGAAGCCGGCAGGCGCGGGCTGCGGGTGGAAGGCCACCGCCCGGTCAGGGTGTCGCTGGAAGCGATGCTCGACGCCGGTCAGCGCAGCGTCGAGCACGCCCGGCTGTTTCTGCTCGAGTGCTACGCGGGGGCCCAGGCCTTCCGGGCGCTGCCGGATCCGCTGGCCGCCTATACGCCGGACCTGCGCGCACGGCTGGTGGACGGGCAGGACGAGGCGCGCTGCGGCCGGCTGATCGGCAGGCTCGCGGAATCGGACACCTGGTGGACGCCGACGCTGCAGACCCTGCGGATGGGTGCGCTGGCAGCCGATCCGGCGTTCCGCTCGGACCCGCGCCTGCAGTACGTTCCGTACGTGTTCAGCAAGCTCATGTGGGAACCTGATGCCGACCGGATGGCCGCCTCGGCCACCGATGCATCCGGACGCAACGTGCACACGGCCCTGTACCGGCTGGCGCTGGATCACGTCGGGCGGGCGCACGCCGCCGGCGCCAGGATCCTCACGGGAACCGACGCCTTCGATACCTACGTCTTTCCCGGGTTCAGCACCCATGACGAGCTCGTCGAGCTGGTGGCCGCGGGGCTGTCGCCGGCGGACGCGCTCCGCAGCGCGACGATCGACGCCGCGATCTTCAGCGGTGTCGAGGAGGCGTACGGATCGATCGCGCCCGGCAAGGCCGCCGATCTGCTGCTGCTGGGCGCCGACCCGCTGCTGGACGTCGGCAATACCCGGCAGATCGACGGGCTGTTCTTCAACGGCCGTTACTTCGACCGGCCGTCCCTGGATCGCCTGCTCGAGTTCGCCGCGCAGCAGGCCGGCAGCGTGCGGGCCAACCTGCAGATCATCTGGCGCGCGGTGAGAAGCCCGCTGCTGCGGCTGCAGTTCGCCGATTGAAGCGGTGCCGGAGCCCGCACGCCCGGTGCGGGCTCAAGGGGCGAGGTGTGTGCCCAGGAACGCCTCCAGGGCCGTGAGGAACTCCACCCGGTGCGCCTCCAGGCTGAGGAAGTGGTCGCCGTTGGCCTGCTCGACGTAGCGGAACGGCTTGCCCGCCGCCTGCAGCGCATCGGCGAGATCACGGGACTGCTCGACCATGGCGCTGCGGTCCACGTCGCCATGCACCAGCAGCAGCGGCACCCCGACGCGGTCCACGTTGTGCAGGGGTGAGTGGGTGCGGCGGGCTTCGCCGTCCTGGATGCGCGCGACGCTGAGCTCGCCGAAGCGGAAGTTGCGCCAGCGCTCGGCGACCCCGTCGAGATCGCTGACGCCCGCGAACGACACCGCGCAGCGCAGCCGGTCCGGTATCTGGTAGGCGGCGACCAGCGCCGCGTAGCCGCCGTAGCTGCCGCCCAGGAAGCACACGCGCTCGGGGTCCGTGACGTTCTCGCGGATCGACCAGTCGAGGGCGTCCACCAGGTCGTCCTGCATGGCCAGCCCCCATTGCTCGAAGCCGGCCGCCAGGTAGCGGTCGCCGTAGCCGCTGGAGCCGCGGAAGTTGGGCTGGAGCACGGCGTAGCCGCGGGAGGCGAGGAACTGTTCCCAGTAGTGGGGTCTGCCGGTGTCCCGGCTCCAGGGGCCGCCGTGGGGCAGGACCAAGGTGGGCAGCTTCTCGGGCGCCCGGTCGGGCGGCAGGGTCAGGTAGGCGGGGATCGGCGTGCCGTCCCGGGATGGAATGGTGACGTGCCGGGGCTCGATGAGTCCGGGCAGGCCGGCGTAGCCCTCGGCCAGGCGGATGAGGTTGCGGGCGCCGTGATCGTAGTAGAAGTAGCCGGGCCGGGTGCCGTTGCCGTCGGTGCGCACCACCAGCCGCTCCAGGGCGTCGTCGGCGGCCATCAGGCGGGCCCGGGTCGGCTTGCCGGGCACGGCGTCGCGTATCGCCGTCACCCGCCGGGCCAGCGCGTCGTCGAACCATGTGGCGGTGGGCTTGTCGCGGGTGTGGTAGAGCACCAGGGCGCGGCCGTCGCCGGGGGCGGTCACCAGGGTGCCGTCGGCGTCGTAGACCGGGTCGGCGAGCAGCGTCTCCAGCACCTCGCCGGTGGCTGGATTCATGCGGTAGAGACCGCGGGTGTCGCGGCCCTGGTTGGCGAACACGTAGGCGCCGCCTTCCGGCGCGTAGCCGGCCAGGTACGGCGGGCGTATTCCCGCGGCGCCCGATACGTCCACCTCGACGAGGTCGTTGTCCCGCACGGCGAAGCCGACCGGCACCAGGTCCCGATAGCCGGCGCCGAAGCGGAGATCGCCAGCGCGATCGGCATACCAGCGGGCGACGGTGCCGTGGTGACGGCGAACGCGCTGCAGGCGGTTGTCGTAGATGTCGAGCCGGTAGGGGGTGGGATGTATCCGGTCTTCCCGGGCGAGCTGGATCAGAATCTCGTCCGGCGCGTCGGGCAGCCAGCTCAGCACCGTGTCCTGGTCCCGGGCGTTCCACGCCAGCTCCTGACCCGGACGGGTCACGGCTTCCGGCACGAGCTGGAGCTGATCGGAACCGTCGGCGTCGATGGCCAGCAGCCGGGTGAAGACGGTCCGACCGTCGCGATAGCGGCGGAACTGGCCGGGCATCTGGCCGGCGCGCAGCGTGCCGTAGCTGCGGATGCTGCAGACGATGCGCTCCGGATTGGCCCAGCGGCACCAGTTGAACAGAAACTGCTCGGGATCCGAGGCCATCAGCAGCCGGGAGCTGCCGTCGGCGAAGTCGAGGACCACCACCTGGTACCGGCCCTGCAGGGCCCGCAGCATGACCGCCCGCCGGCCGTCGGGCGACAGATCGATCTGCGCGATCGGCGGCAGCTCGGCGAATGCCTCGGCCGGCGGCGGTTCGCCGGCCGCGAAAGCGGCCTGGCTCAGCCAGTCCGTCAGTGCGGCGGCGACGGCTCGGCGCCCCCAGCGGTGAGCGGTGGATCGGCGCATCGTCCCCCTCCCGGTCGAAGCCTGTCTGGACCCTTCCCACTGGACCTTACGGCAGGGTGCCCCGGGCCTCAACCGGCGGCGCGGTGTTCACGGGCGCGCCCCCGTGATCGCCCCGGCGCGACGGTCCGGGTTTTCGGCCCCGGCGCGCCTCAGCCGCGGTTGGCCTGCACCGCGGCGCAGACGTCGGGGAAGGGCTGCTGATGGCGTATGATCGACCGCGGTCGTGCTGCAGGACTGCCGTGCCGTCATGGTCATCGCCGCGCATCTCGTTCCCTTCTGGCTCAACCTCGCCGTGGCCGCGGTGATGCTGGCGAGCGTCGCCGGCGCGGCGCTGACGGCGAACTGGTCGGCCCTGCGCGCGGCCTCCGCCCGCCAGCACGTGCTGCTCGGCGGGCTGCTGGCGTTGCTGCTGCTGTGGCTGATGACGTTCCGGGTCGTGGACGACGTGCGCATTCACCTGCTCGGCGTGACGTCGCTCACCCTGATCGTCGGCTGGCGGTTCGCCGTGCTCGGGGCCACGCCGATCCTGTTCGGGTATCTCTGGTGGGAGCAGTTCTCCCCGGGCGCGGCGCCGCTGGCCTGGCTGTTCACGGTCCTGGTGCCGGCTACGACCACCCGGCTGCTGGCCCATGTGCTGCGGCGCCGGGGGCTGCGGAATCCATTCACCTTCATGCTCGGGGCGGGGTTCGGCGGCGGCCTGCTCAGCGTGCTGGCGCTGGGGCTCCTGGCCCTGCCGGTGTTCCTGCTGATGGGCCAGCACGCCTGGGTCGAGAGCGCGCTGCGGAACTGGACGCTGCTCGCCCTGCTGATGTTTCCGGAGGGATTCATCAACGGCATGCTGGTCACGGCCTTCACGGTGTTCCATCCGGACGTGGTGAAGACCTTCGACGACGCCTACTACCTCGACGATTGAGCCCCGTGCCGGGCTGCGCGGCGGCGGGCCGGCGTCAGGCGCCGAGCACGCCGCGGATGGGTGACATTGGCTGGCCGTCGGCGAGGTCGAGGAACTCGGCGGCGGACACGCCGCTGCGGCGCCGGGCCAGCCAGTCCTCGGGGTCGTACTCGACGCCCACCGGGTTGGCGGCGAACGCCGGGCCGGTCATGTAGCCGGCGGTCTGCTCGGCCGAGGGGAAGCGGTCCACCTGGAATTCCATCTGGTTGCCGTCCGGGTCGCGGTAGTACATCGATACCGTGATGCCGTGGTGCACGCACCAGTAGGGCAGGATGCCCCGGGTCTTCAGGTCCTCGTAGGCGTCGAGCAGCTCGTCCACGGAGTCGTAGCTGTAGGCGACGTGGTCGACGCCGAGCAGGCCCTGCTCCGCTCGACCGGCATCGTCCGGCTTCAACACGTCCAGATTGGCGAAGGCGAAGCGGTGGTGCTCGTCGTCGTAGGTGAGAAACGCCAGGGCGGCGTCCTGGTGCTGCACCCGGGCGCCGAATACGGCGGCGTACCAGTCGAGCATCTCCTCGAAGCGGTGGGTGCGGTAGACGACGTGGGCGAGCTTGCGGGGCGGGACGTGGGCCATGACGGATTTCCTCTGTCGGTCGGACGGATCGGCTGCGCCGGGCTGCACGACACGGTACGCCGGTGGATACGGGAGTCTAAGCCGGTGCGGCCCCGGCGGCCATGGCGCCGGGGTTCCCGGCCGGCGGCCCGATTGACCGGCCGGGGGCGCCGGCGTAACGTTTTTCCGGTGATCGTCCGTCAGGGTCTTCTGTCGCTGATCATCGCCGTGCTGGCGGCGTCCGCTGCCGCGGCGGAGCTCCGGGAGCCAAGTGCCACCGACATGAGTCGAATGATCCAGGCCATCAAGGCCGATGCCCGCCAGACCGCGTCCTACACCGGCCGTCCCACGCTCTCCAGGGCCGTCCTCGACGCCATGGAAACCGTCGACCGGGAAGACTTCGTGCCCGAGAGCCTGGAGGCCTACGCCTACGAGAACGTGCCGCTGTCCATCGGCCACGGTCAGACCATCTCCCAGCCGTTCATCGTGGCGCTGATGACGGACCTGCTGGAACCCGAGGCCGGCGACCGCATGCTGGAGATCGGTACCGGATCGGGCTATCAGGCGGCGATCCTCGCGCGGCTGGTGGAGGCGGTCTACACCGTCGAGATCATCCCGGAGCTGGCCGAGCAGGCGGCGGCGCGTCTGGCCGGGCTGGGCTATGACAACGTGCACGTGAAGACCGGCGACGGCTGGCACGGCTGGCCGGAGGCGGGGCCCTACGACGGCATCATCGTCACCGCCGTGGACGAGACGGTGCCGCCGCGGCTGGTGGAGCAGCTCGCCCCGGGCGGACGGCTGGTGCTGCCCCTGGGGCCGAAGCAGGGCCGGCAGATGCTGGTGGTGATGCGCCGCGACGAGTCGTCCGGCGAGCTGGTCCGGGAGGACGTGCTGCCGGTGCAGTTCGTGCCGCTCACGGGGGAGCACTGACTGGAGTGATCGGCGCGGCCGGTCGGCCGCACCGCAGCCGGTCAGCGCCTCGGGCGGGATTCCGAGCCCGAGGCCCTGGCCCGGGTCGGGGCGGCCTTGGCCGCGGACTTCTTTTCGACGGCGGGTGCCGCCGCGGGCTTTCTGGCATGGGCCCGGATGCCCGAGACGTAACGCACCACCTGGTCGTAGGCGCGGATCAGCGCCATGGTGGCGGCGTCGCTGCGGGGCTTGCGGCGCAGGCCGTCGTCGCCCCGGGACCACTCGGCGACGGTGTTGTCCCGGGCCAGGTCGTGCATCAGCCGGAACAGCTCGGCCATCACCTCGAGCTTGGCCTTCATCAGCCCCTCTTCGAACGCCTTCTCGTACTGGCGCTCGGTGGGCTTGCGGCCCGTCGGCAGACGCTGCTCGATGTGGTCGGCGGCGCGGTCGACGACGATGGCGCGCACCTCCTGCTTGTAGCGGGAGATGGCGTCGGGCCGGGCGGATTTGAGGGCGATGAACTGGGCCATGGGGTCCGTCTGTTACGAAACCGCACATCGTAACAAAAAACCTCTGGAAAGTCAGCCGGTTAGGCCGAGCCCGGTCAGGACATGCGCTTCAGCCGGCGGCTCCAGCGCTGCTTGGCGTAGCGCCGCATGTTCGACACGTTGTCGGTCTCGTCCATGATGTCCTGGCCGATGATGGTCTCCAGGATGTCCTCCATCGTGGCCAGTCCGACCCAGGTGCCGAGGTCGTCGTAGATCAGCGCCAGGTGCTGACGCTCCCGCAGCATCTCGCCGAACACGAAGTCGATGTTGGTGGTGTCCTTCACGGTGAACGCCCGGCGGGCGCACTCGCGCATGGTGGTGCCGTCGGCCAGGTCGAGCAGGTCCGAACGGTGGACGTAGCCGATGGGCGCGCCCTCGTCGTCGATGAGCGGGTAGCGCGAGAACGGCATGTTCAGGAACCGGGCCTTGAACTCGCCCACCGTCGTCTCCGGCGTGAGGAACTTGCTCACCGCCCGGGGCGTCATGATCTCGCTGACCTTGATCTGATGGAACCGCAGGGTGTTCTGGATGATGCGGCGCTCGTCCTCGTCCAGGGCGCGCTGCTCGACGCCGATTTCCACCAGGGCGCTGATCTCCTCGCGCATGTCGGCTTCCTCGCCGGCGCCGATGCGCCGGGTGATCTTCTGGGACAGCCAGACGAAGGGGCGGAGCAGGGTCATCATGACGCCCAGCACACTGGGCAGGTAGGGCGCGATGTTGCGCCAGTACTTGGCGCCGATGGTCTTCGGGATGATCTCGGAGAACACCAGAATCGCCAGGGTCATGGCCCCGGAGGCCGCGCCCAGCCAGGCCTCGCCGAACAGCACCGCGACCTCGGCGCCGACGCCGGTGGCGCCGCCGGTATGGGCGATGGTGTTCAGCGTCAGGATCGCCGCCAGCGGATCGTCGATGTTCTCCTTGAGGGCCCGCAGCCGCTCGGCCAGCTTCGGCGCTTTGCCGCGCAGCGATGCGACGTAGCTGGGAGTGACCGAGAGCAGCGCCGCTTCGAGTACCGAGCACAGGAACGAGAAGCCGATGGAAGCCGCCGCGAAGGCGATCAGTAACGACATGTGGGTGGGAGCTGCTGCGTTGAGGTCGAGTGTACCGTGCGGTGGGCCGGGTGTGGGAGTCGGCAGAACCTGATGTCAGGTGCGGTCGGAGGTCGGGTCGAGCCTTCGTAGGAGCGGCCTCCCGGCCGCGATGGGCGGCCGCGCGAGCGGCGGCGCGCATTGTCGCCAGGGCCCGGCAATCGCGGCCGGGAGGCCGCTCCCACAGGCGGAGATCGCGGCCGGGAGGCCG
>DLCH01000031.1 GCA_002480525.1 Gammaproteobacteria bacterium UBA7803
GCTGTTCGGCGCGCCGGTGGCCATCGGCGAGCACATCGTCGAGGTGCAGCAGATCTTCAAGTCGGTGTTCAACTTCGGCGACGACTTCCCCGCCGACGGTTCCCAGTTCGACCGGCTCATCGCCGACGGCGAGACCTTTCACGTCGGCGAGCTGACGGTCCGCGCCATGCACACGCCCGGCCACACCCCGGCGTGCATGACCTACGTCTGCGGCAATGCGGCCTTCGTCGGCGACACGCTGTTCATGCCGGACTACGGCACGGCGCGCGCGGACTTTCCGGGTGGGGACGCCGCCACCCTCTACCGGTCGATCCGCAGGGTCTTCGAGCTGCCCGGCGACACGGTGCTGTACCTGTGCCACGACTATCTGCCCGAAGGCCGCAGCGAGTACGTCTGGCAGACCACGGTCGCCGACGAGCGGCGCAGCAACGTACACGTGCGCGACGGCGTCACCGAGGCCGAGTACGTGAAGATGCGCGAGGCCCGGGATCGCACCCTCGACGTGCCGAAGCTGCTGCTGCCGTCGGTGCAGGTGAACATCCGGGCCGGCCGGGTGCCGCCGCCGGAGGGCAACGGCGTGTCCTATCTGAAGATTCCGGTCGACGCGCTGTAGCGCGTCGAGTCGATCCGCTGCTCATCAACTCTCTTCCCATCAACCAGGAGGCAACATGTCACTGAAACGCGGCGTCAAGCAGATGCTGGCGGAAGCCAACGCCGAGATCGATACCGTGTCGGTGCACGACGCGGTATCGCTGCTCGATGATCCCGAGGTGGTGTTCGTGGACATCCGCGAGCACGTGGAGCGCGCCCAGGGCACCGTGCCGGGCTCGGCCCATGCGCCCCGGGCTTTCCTCGAGTTCCAGGCGGACCCCGAATCCGATGCCCACAACAAGGTGTTCTCCAGCGGCAAGCGGCTGCTGCTGTTCTGCCGCTCCGGCGGCCGGTCGGCGCTGGCCGCCAAGACGCTGGTCGACATGGGCGTGCCGAACGTCGCCCACATCGCCGGCGGCTTCGCTGCCTGGGAAGCCGCGAAAGCCCCGGTCGACAAGCCCTGACCCGTGGCCCCGTAGGAGCGCCCTCCCGGGCACGATCCTCCGGGATCGACGAGTTCGGATCGCGCCCGGGAGGGCGCTCCTACGGGTGGGGTGTGGCGCCTCGATGATGAAGCTGACCAGCTACTCGCGCGCGGATCTCACCGGCGACCTGATCGCCGGCGTGGTGACGGCGACCCTGCTGATCCCGCAGGCCATGGCGTACTCACAGCTCGCCGGGCTGCCACCGGAGATCGGTCTGTACGCCAGCATGGCCCCGCCGGTGCTGTACGCCCTGGTCGGCTCCAGCCGCACCATGGCCGTCGGCCCGGTCGCGGTGGCGTCGCTGATGCTCGCCGCGGCGCTCGGCGCGCGCTGGACGCCGGGATCGCCGGAGTACCTGGCCGGGGCCGTCGTCGTGGCCGGGCTGGTGGGTGTGTTCCTGCTGGTGATGGGCCTGGCGCGCCTCGGCGTGGTGGCCAACTTCCTCAGCCACCCGGTGCTGTCGGGATTCACCAATGCGGCCGCGCTGGTGATTCTCGTCAGCCAGCTTCCGCCGCTGCTCGGCATCAGCGTTCCCCGCGGCAGCATCGATCAGGTCGTCGCCGCGCTGGCCGGCGGGCTGGACCGGATGCACGGCGCCACCGCCCTGCTCGGGCTGCTGGCCGCCGCGCTGCTGCTCGGCGTGTCCCGGCTGGGCAGCCGCGGCCTGCAGGCGCTCGGCGTGGCGGCCGCCCGTGCCGACGTGGCCGTGCGCGCGTTTCCGCTGGCGCTGGTGGCGGGCGCCACCGCCGCGGTGGCGGCCGGGCTCGCGGGACAGGGCGTCGCCGTCGTCGGGGAGATTCCCCGGGGCCTGCCGTCGGTCGCCTTGCCCCCGCTCGACCCGGACCTGTGGCAGGACCTGGCCGGGCCGGCAGCCGCCATCGCGCTGGTGAGCTTCGTCGAGAGCCTGTCCATCGCCCGGGTGCTGGGCGCCCGCCGCCGGCAGAAGGTCGTCGCCGATCGGGAACTGCTTGGGCTCGGCCTGGCCAACACGGGCGCCGCGCTGACCGGTGCGAGTCCCGTGTGCGGCGGCTTCAGCCGCTCGGTGGTGAATTTCGAAGCGGGCGCCCGGACCCAGCTCGCCGGCGTCGTGACGGCCGTGATGATCGGTCTGACCGCGCTCCTGCTCACGCCGTTGTTCCACGATCTGCCGGTGGCGGTGCTGGCCGCCATCGTGGTGGTGTCGGTCACGACCCTGTTCGACCTCCATACCCTGCGGCTGTGCTGGCGATACAACCGGGCGGACGCGCTGGCGCTGACGGCGACCTTCGCCGCCGTGCTCGCCGAAGGCGTGGAAGCCGGCATTCTGGTCGGCGTCGTGCTGTCGGCGATGCTGTTCCTGTGGCGGACCAGCCGGCCCCATACCGCCGTGGTGGGCCGGGTCGGCGACACCGAGCACTTCCGCAACGTCGCCCGCCATGCCGTCACCACCTATCCCGGGCTGCTCGCCATGCGCATCGACGAGAGCCTGTACTACGCCAACGCCCAGGCGCTGGAGGATCTGCTGCTGAGCGCCGTGGCGGATTGCGAACGGGTCCGCCACGTGGTGCTGATCTGCAGCGCCGTCAACTTCATCGACACCAGCGCGCTGGAGACCCTGGAGAACCTGGTCGACGAGCTGCGCGACGGCGGCGTGACGCTGCATCTGGCGGAGGTGAAGGGGCCGGTGATGGACGGCCTCGAGAAGGTATCGCTGCTGGAGCGGATGCGGCCGGGCCGGGTGTTTCTGAGCACCCACGAGGCCGTCCAGGCACTGGCCGAACCCGGCGACCCGTAGGAGCGGCCTCCCGGCCGCGATGTCTGTAGCCCTGACATAGGCACGATCTGGAGATCGCTCCCACGTGGAGTCATGGCAGGGGAGGAAATCGCGGCCGGGAGGCCGCTCCTACGCAGGGCAGAGCCGGGCCTGGGGATCGCGGCCGGGAGGCCGCTCCTACGGGGGAGAGGCGCTCCCGGGCTCCTGCGAGCAGGCGCGGTCGCGGATCAGCCGAGGTTCTTCTCGGCGAACTCCCAGTTGACCAGCTTGTCGAGGAACGCGTCGACGTAGTCGGGACGACGGTTCTGGTAGTCCAGGTAGTAGGCATGCTCCCAGACGTCGATGGTGAGCAGCGCCGTCTTGCCGTCTTCCACCGGCGTGTGGGCGTTGGCGGTGTTGGTCACCTTCAGCTTGCCACCGTCGACGATGAGCCAGGCCCAGCCGCTGCCGAACTGGCCGGTCGCGGCCTGTTTGAAGGCGTCGCGGAACTCGTCGTAGCCGCCGAAGTCGGCGTCGATCCGGTCCTTCAGGGCGCCGGTGGGCTTGCCGCCGCCGTTGGGCTTCATGCTGTTCCAGTAGAAGGTGTGGTTCCACACCTGGGCGGCCTGATTGAACATCTTGCCGCGGCTGTCGTCGTTGGCGATCTCGCGGATCAGGTCCTCGAGGGACAGAGACGCCAGTTTCTCCTCGCCCTCGAGCAGCGAGTTCAGCGTGTTGACGTAGGTCTGATGATGCTTGCCGTGATGGAAACGCAGCGTATCGGCGGAGATCACCGGGTCTAGCGCGGTGTCGTCGTAGGGAAGCTTCGGTAATTCGTGCACTGGAACATCCTCCTTCTCCAGATTGATGGCCTTCCATTGATGGCTTTCCGCTTGCCACAGCGATGCCGTCTACAGGGATGCAGAAAGCGTGCCGGGCCGCGTGAAATGGCTGCCCGGCGCGGAAAGTGATCAGTGAAGGCGTCAATGATACCGACGCGAGGTGAAATTTTCATGGACGCCCCCGGAGGGACCGGCGGGGGCGCCGCGTCGAATCACCGGCTCTGCTCGTCCAGCCTGGCGAGCAGCGCCTGGATTTCCTGCCGCCGGCCCTGGTCCGCCAGCGTCCGCTGCGGGCGGTCCGGGGCGGCCAGCGCCGTTTCCAGATGTCGTCGGGCGGCCGCGTACTCTCCCTGCTCCATGAGGAACTCGCCCATGAAGTAGTTCGGATCGATGCCGGTGGGATTGAGGTTGAGCGCCGCGAGCAGGTGCCTGCGGGCTTCCTTGTCGTTGCCGAATCCCAGCGGCCAGCCCGGCACCTTGTAATACAGGCTGCCGAGGCTGGTATGGGCCGACCCCTGCAGCGCGCCCGGGTCGATTTCCAGGGCATGCTCCAGGGACCGGCGAGCCTCCTTGACCAGGCCCAGGGCGCCGAGCCCGCCCTTCTCGCCGGCGTAGGAACTCAGGATGATCCCGTTCCAGATCAGGGTGGCCGGGTCGTCCGGGTGGGCCTCGGCCTCGCCGCGCGACTGTCCCGTGAGCTCCGCCATGGCGTCCTGCCGGGCATCGCCCGCGAGCTCGTACATGGCGTGCGCCCAGGCGGCCTGGAGGCTGGCGACGTCGGCGGCGGCGTGGCCGCCGGCCATGAGCAGCGTCAGCAGCAGCATGGCCGGGCCGCGCCTCAGGCGGCGGCTGATGTGGTGAGTCATGACAGGGGTTCCTCCTGTGCGTGGGTCGTGGCGAATCGTTTGACGGTCCGAAGCTGCTGGCCGAGCGCCCGGTCGACGACGCCTGGCAGAGCCTGATTGAGCCTGGCGAAGAAGCGTTCCGGCCAGCCGATGACGACCCGACGCTCGTCGGCGCGGATCGCGGCGACGATGCGCCGGGCCACCTGCTCCGGGTCGTCGGCGGCATTGCCCAGGGCCTGGTTCATGGCATTCACGGCGTCGCTGTTCATGGACGTCCGGGTCGCCCGGGGGGCGACGTGGAGCACCCGAACCGCCGTGTCGGCAAGCTCGCGGCCGAGGGCTTCGCTGAAGCCGCGCAGCCCGAACTTGCTGGCGCAGTAGATGGCGTAGCCGGGAAAGCCGATGGCGCCGTAGGCGGAGCCGACGTTCACCACCATGGCGGATGGCCGGCGCCGCAGATGGTCGAGCAGCGCGCGAGTGAGCTGGATGGGGGCCGCGAGATTGACCGCCAGCAGGGCGTCGACGTCGGCATCGGACTGATGGTCGAGGAGCCCGAACCGGTTGCCGCCGCAGACGTTGACGAGCACGGCGCAGTCGTGACGCCGCGCCGCCGCCGCGAGCCGGTCGCGGTCTGCGACGTCCGTGAGATCGCCGATGCAGGTCTCGCGCACGCAGCCGTCGGGGAGTTCGTCGACGACGGCGCCCAGCCGTCCGGCATCCCGCCCCGCCAGGATCAGCCGGGCGCCGGCGCTCGCCAGCTCGCCGGCCAGAGCGCGGCCGATGCCGCCGCTGGCGCCGGTGACGACGACGGTGCTGCCCTCAAGCTGCATGGTCGAGTGCCTCGCCCCGGGCGGAGCGGATGATGTCGCCGTACAGGCGATAGACCCGGCCGGCCACGTGCACCACGGCGTCGACGTCGTCCGGGTCCGAGAGTTCGTTCACCAGATCCCGGAAGAACTGCACGTGTTCCCGGTCGAGCTCGCCGTGGCTGAGGAGATAGCGGAATGCCCGGTTGGGCAGGCCGAGCTTCGCCTGGGCCAGCCGCGCGGTCTCCGTGGCGAGTTCCGTGCTGGTGCCCTCCAGGACGTAGACCATGCCGAGAAAGCCCACCGGATTGCGGCGGTTGATGAAGTCGTAGACGTAGCTGACGAGCTGCTCGACCTCGAAGCCGGGCGAGCTCCGGGCGACGGCTGCCGGATCCACACCGCACTCGGCCAGGTCCTCGAGTATCCACTGCTCGTGGCCGATCTCCTCGTCGATGTAGTCCTTCAACCGGGGCTGCAGCCAGCGCAGGCGGTCGGGCAGGCGGGCGCCGCAGGCCATCATCAGCGGCACGGTGTGCTTCACGTGGTGATAGGCGTTGGTCAGGAAGCGGATGTAGGTGCCGAGGTCGAAGCGGCCGAGGGCCACGTCCTCGAGAACCTCCGCCGCGTACAGGTAGTCGCGGCCGTCACGGGTGTCGTTCACCAGCCTGTCGTAGGGCAGCATGGGCAGTCTCCTGGAGTCGTTCGTACATGGATTGCAGTTGGCGGTCGAAGCACCGGGCCGCGACGTCGCGGCGCGGCCGGCCGTTCTCGGTCAGGCAGCCGGCGGTCGAGAAGGTCTCCGGATCGATCACGTGCCAGTTCGAGACCCGGGCGTAGTCGGGCAGCCGGGCATTGGCCGCCGCCACGGCGGTCGCGATGGCGTCCTCGCCCGAAGATCCCCGGGGCACGATCAGCGCGACGTTGCCGGGCAGGGCGTCGCCGAACACCAGTGCCTGGGCGATGGCGATCTCCGCCGTCAGCTCGCTCTCGATCCATTCGGGGCTGACGTTGCGGCCGTAGGCGGTGATGAAGCCGCTCTTCCGGCGCCCGAGCACGGTCAGGTAGCCATCGAGATCGAGGCCGCCGAGATCGCCCGTGGCGATCCGGCTCGGCCGGTCCGGATCGCCGACGTAGCCGAGCATGGCGTTGCCGATCACCTGGATCTCGCCGTCGACGATGCCCACCGACACGTGGGGCAGCGGCCGGCCGACGGTACCCGGGCTGGATGCGCCGGGGAGGTTGACCGCCACCACCGAGCCGCACTCCGTCAGGCCGTAGCCTTCGTAGACCGGCAGTCCGGCGGCCTGCGCCCGGTCGAGCAGTGACGGCGCGATCTTGCCGCCGCCGACCGCGATGAAGCGGTAGCTGTCCGGCAGGCGCAGGCCGAATTCGCTGGCAGCCGTGAGTGCCAGCAGAAGCTGGGGAACCAGAATGAGGCTCTGGGGGCGGTAGCGATGCTGCCCCTCGACGAAGGCCTGGACATCGAGACCGCTGGAGCCCGTGAGCCCTATGTCGCCGAGGTCCGGGACCGCGATGCGACTGCCGTTCCCGAGGCTCGCGTACACGCCCGCGACGTTCTCCAGCAGCAGGGACAGGGGCAGGGCGCACAGATGCTGGCGGATCCCCTCGCCGCCGAGTGCCTGCTCGATGGCGCCGGCGGTGGCGAGCAGCTGATCGGCGGACAGGCACACGCCTTTCGGCGTGCCGGTGGTTCCCGAGGTGAACGTGACCTTGGCGGTGCCTGGATGCAGGGTCACCGGCGTGTCCGCGGCCGCCTTCAGCAGCCGCAGCCCGTGGACCAGATCCATCGTGGCGAATCCGTCCGGGACCGGGCCGCTGGTCACATAGTGGTCCACGCCCGCGGTGGCGAGGGCGTGCGCCTCCTGGGCCGGCGAGAAGAAGTCTGGGATCGGGATCGCCACCCGCCCGGAGCGCAGCAGCGCCAGATCCAGCGCGATCCAGTCCACGCCGTTGGGCAGCCGGTAGGCGACGGTGCGGGCGCCCGCGGCATCGAGGTAGCGGCACCACGCGTCGACGTCGGTCAGCAGTGCCCGGTAGGTGCGCGCGGCGCCCGCTCCGGCAATGGCCACCTGGTCGCCGTGGGCGGCGAGCTGGTCGAAGAATCCGTCGATTCGCCTCATGTCAGCAGGCCACCCGGGTGTCGCCGTGCCCGGCCCGGGGGGCGAGCGCCAGCCGCAGGTCGCCGGCGAGCACGCGGGGGTCGGCGTCGTAGTAGCGGCCCCAGCGGTCGGCCTGATCCGCCGGCAGCGCCGAGGCGGACGCGGCGCCGAGATGGACTGCGGGCAGTCCCTTGCGGATCAGGTAGGCGCCCACGCAGGCCGTGGCCGTGCAGGCGAGATAGCGGTAGCCGCGCTCGATCAGGGCCGCCGGCAGCAGCGCGGCCAGCGTGCCGAGGCAACCCGGCCGGACCGCGCACAGATGGGTCAGCTCGACCACCTGCTCGCGGCACACCGGGCGCGCGAGCTGGCTGCGCAGAGCCTGTTCCAGGGGGCGGTCCAGGTACTGCTCGCAGAAG
>DLCH01000001.1:0-26476 GCA_002480525.1 Gammaproteobacteria bacterium UBA7803
GTGAACTTCATGATGTTGCCCTTGTGCACCAGCGTCAGGGACTTGCGGTTCTCGTCGATGCAGTACTGCAGCGCCTTGCGGATCAGCCGCTTGCTGCCCTCGACCGAGATCGGCTTGATGCCGATGCCGCAGTGCTGGGGGAAGCGGATCTTGTTGACGCCCATCTCGTTCTGCAGGAAGGCGATGACCTTGTCCGCGCCTTCGGAGTCCGCCTGCCACTCGACGCCGGCGTATATGTCCTCGGTGTTCTCGCGGAAGATGACCATGTCGGTCTTCTCGGGATGCACCACCGGGCTCGGCACGCCGGTGAACCAGCGGACCGGACGCTGGCACACGTACAGATCCAGCTCCTGGCGCAGCGCGACGTTCAGCGAGCGGATGCCGCCGCCGACCGGGGTGGTCATGGGTCCCTTGATGCCGACGATGTACTCCTTCATCGCCTCCAGGGTCTCGGCGGGCAGCCACTGGTCTTCCCCGTAGAGCTCGAGGGATTTCTCGCCCGAGTAGATCTCCATCCAGTGGATCTTCTTGCTGCCGCCGTAGGCCTTTTCCACCGCGGCGTCGACGACCCGGATCATGACCGGCGTGATGTCCACGCCGATGCCGTCCCCTTCGATGAACGGAATGATCGGGTTGTCCGGGATGTTCAGCGAGTTGTCGGCGTTGACGGTGATCTTCTCGCCGCCGCTGGGCACTTTGATGTGCTGATAGGCCATCGATTGCTCCGTGTGTCAGTGGTCAGTGGGTCGTCTCGGAAAGCCCGCGAGTATACCATCGCGGCAGGCCCCGAAGGCGACGTTCCGCCAGCCGTCTTGACCCTGATCCGTTTCTACAAGCCCTACGGGGTGCTGAGCCAGTTCACCGACCGCGGCGGGGCCCGGCAGACCCTCGCGGATTACCAGGACGTGCCCGGCGTCTACCCCGCCGGGCGCCTCGACCGGGACTCCGAGGGTCTGCTGCTGCTCACCGACGACGGCGCCCTGCAGGCCCGCATCGCCCATCCCCGCCACAAGCTCGAAAAGGTCTACTGGGCGCAGGTCGAGGCCCGGCCCGACGCCGCGGCCCTGGACGAGGCGCGCCGCGCGCTGCTGGCCGGCGTGCCGCTGAAGGACGGTCCCGCCCGGGCGGCGCGGCTGCGCCCCATCGACCCGCCGGCGCTGCCCGACCGGCCGGAGCCCGTCACACCGCACCGGGCGGCGCGTTCGAGCTGGCTGGAGGTGGTGCTCACCGAAGGCCGCAACCGCCAGGTGCGGCGCATGCTGGCCGCGGTGGGCATGCCGGTGCTGCGGCTGCACCGCAGCCGCATCGGCCCCGTCGATCTCGACGGCCTCGGCCCGGGCGAGTACCAGCGGATTCCGGTTCCCGAGGCCCTGGCGGGCGGCGGCGTCAGGCGTTCCCGTCCCCCCAGGCCTCGGCCCGCCGGCAGTCGTCGCCGGTAGATTCGATCCAGCGGCGTCCGTCCGGCGAATCCTCGCGCTTCCAGAACACCGCGTCGGTCTTGAGGAAATCCATCAGGAACTCACAGGCGGCGAACGCCGCGGCGCGGTGCGCGGACGCCACCTGGACGAACACGATCTGCTCGCTGGGCGCCAGATCGCCGACCCGGTGCACCACCACCACGTCGAGCAGCGGCCAGCGGGAAAGCGCCCGGTCGACGATGGCGCGGATGCTGTTCTCGGTCATGCCGGGGTAGTGCTCGAGATGCAGGGTGGCGACCGGCTGGCCCGGCGCGGCCCGGTCGCGCACCAGGCCGATGAACGTCGCCACGGCCCCGGCGGCTCCGCCGAGGCGCCGCCGGGCGGCGGCCAGCTCGGCCCCCGGGTCGAAATCCCGGGTTTCCACCCGGATGTCGACCGGCACGCTCATCCGCCGGTCACCGGCGGCAGGAACGCGATCTCGTCGCCGTCCGCTGGCGCGAACGGCTGATCCGTCAGCGTCTGGTTGCGGGCGACCCGCACGTTGCCGGCGCGCAGCGCGGCCATGGCGGGCTCGCCCAGCCGGGCTTCCAGCGCCGCCAGCAGGTCCCCATGGCCGGCCCCGTCCGGCAGTTCCAGGTCGATCTCGGGCCGACCGACGGCCTCCCGCAGCGAGGCGAAGAAGCGGACCCGCAGGTTCACCCGTCCGCCTCCGGCGCCGTGGCGCCACGGACCCAGGTGCCGCTGCGGCCGCCTTCCTTGCGGGCGAGCCTGACGGCCTCGATCTCCATGCCCTTGTCCACCGCCTTGCACATGTCGTAGACCGTCAGCGCCGCCACGCTCACGGCGGTCAGCGCCTCCATCTCCACGCCGGTGCGGCCGGTGACCCGGCACTCGGCCTCGATGCGCAGCGCGTCCTCGCCGTCCGCCTCGAAGCGCACGCTGACCTTGGCGAGCGGCAGCGGGTGACACAGCGGAATGAGATCGGCGCAGCGCTTGGCCCCCTGAATCCCGGCGATGCGGGCCACCGCCAGCACGTCGCCCTTGGCCATGCCGCCGTCGAGAATCTCCCGCAGGGTGGCCGGATCCATGCGCAGCCGGCCCTCGGCGACCGCCCGGCGCACCGTCGGCGCTTTGCCGGACACGTCCACCATGTTGGCCTCGCCGGCCTCGTTCAGATGACTGAATCGGCTCATGGCGCGCAGTATACGCCGGGCGCGGGCGGCTGTGAGGCCGGCGGCGGTCAGGCCGGACCCGCGCAACTTGCCGTGAGATTCCCTAGAATGCGCGCTCCAGACACCCGAGCGCGGAGCCACGCCGGCCGCTGTCCCATGACGACCCAGCCCGAACCCAGCCAAACGACCGTGATCATCGGCATGTCCGGCGGCGTCGACTCGTCCGTCGCCGCCCTGCTGCTCAAGCGCGCCGGCTATCGGGTCGAGGGCCTGTTCATGAAGAACTGGGACGAGGACGACGGCACCGAGTACTGCACGGCGCGGGAGGACCTTGCCGACGCCGAGCGGGTCTGCGCGCGGCTGGACATTCCACTGCACACGGCCAACTTCGCCGCGGAGTACTGGGACAACGTGTTCGAGGAGTTCCTGGCGGAGTACGCCGCCGGTCGGACGCCGAACCCGGACGTGCTGTGCAACCGGGAGATCAAGTTCAAGCAGTTCGCCCGCTACGCCCTGGCCCTGGGCGGCGACGCCATCGCCACAGGCCACTACGCCCGGGCCCATTGGATCGACGTCCCGGGTCGAGGCGCCGTCGGCGACTCGGACGACGTCGTTCCGCCGGCGCGGGCGCTCGCCGAAGATCCCGACGCCACCGGCTTCCGGCTGCTCAAGGGCGTGGACCGTGGCAAGGACCAGACCTATTTCCTGCAGGCGGTGCCGCGGCGCGACCTGGCCCGCTGCCTGTTCCCGCTGGGCGCCATGCCCAAGAGCGAGGTCCGCGCGCTGGCGGCCGCCGAGGGCCTGCACGTGCACCGCAAGAAGGACAGCACGGGCATCTGCTTCATCGGCGAGCGGCGCTTCCGCGACTTCCTGAACCGCTACCTGCCCGCCCGCCCCGGCCGGATCGTCGACACCGCCGGACGCACCCTGGGCGAACACATGGGGCTCGCCTACTACACCCTGGGGCAGCGCCAGGGCCTCGGCATCGGCGGCACGCCGGGCGCCGCCGAGGCGCCCTGGTACGTGGCGGGCAAGCGGCTCGACGACGGCGCGCTGATCGTGACCCAGAACCCGGACGACCTGCTCGGCGACTGGCTCGAAGCCACCGACGCCAACTGGCTGGTGCCGGACCTCGAGTTGCCGCTGCGCTGCCGGGCGAAGATCCGCTACCGCCAGGCCGACCAGGCCTGCACCGTGGGCACCGATGGGGAGGGACGCCTGACGGTTCGCTTCGACGAGCCCCAGCGCGCCATCGCGCCGGGACAGTACGTCTGTTTCTATCAGGGCGACGTCTGTCTGGGCGGCGCCCGCATCGACGTGGCCGACGGCTTCGACGCCCGTCGCCGGGACATCACGGCGGTCGCCGGCCATGGCTGACGCCGATCCCCGCGCGCTGGCGCTGGCCGGCGTCGTCCAGGCGGCGGCCCTGGTGCACCGCACGGCCAACGGCCAGGCGGTGCCCGCCGCAGAGCAGCAGGCGCTGCTGGTGTCCGTGCCGACCCATCGGGCCGCCAGCTACGCCGACGTGTTCCCCGACGCCGGCGCGTTCGCCATGGGCGCCGGTATCGCCACCGAGGCGCTGTCCGGCCGCTCGCGCACCCCGGAGGTGCTGCGCTACGCCCTGCAGCTCATCGAGCTCGCCCGCCTGCTCGGCGGGGTCCCCCAGGTCGTCGAGAAGCTCGGCCGCCTGCTCGACGGCGTGGACCCGGCCCAGCCGGACCCCGGGCAGCTCGGCAGCATCTACCAGCAGACCATCTCCACCCTGGGCAAACGCATTCAGGTCACCGGCGACCCTCAGGTGCTCAGGCAGGACGAGGTCGCCGACCGGATCCGCGCGCTGCTGCTCGCCGGGGTGCGCCTGGCCTGGCTGTGGCAGCAGCTCGGCGGCCGCCGCTGGCATCTGATCTTGCGCCGCAAGCCCCTGCTGGTAGGCTTGCGCGCCCTTGCCGAGTCGGCCGAGGGCGACGCCGACACCCGACACAACGAGGAACCATGACCGCCGAAGCGAACCCCCTGCTCGCCGTCTCCGCGCTCGACGGGCGCTACCGCGCCAAGGTCGAGGACCTGGCCCCGATCGTCAGCGAGTTCGGGCTGATGCGTTTCCGCGTCACCGTGGAGTGCGCCTGGTTCGCCCATCTGGCCACGGACCCGGCCGTCCCCGAGCTGCCGCCGCTCGATGCCGCCCAGCGCCGTGCCCTGGACGCGGTGGCCAGCGGCTTCGACCTCGACGCCGCCGAGCGCATCAAGACCATCGAGCGCACCACCAATCACGACGTGAAGGCCGTGGAGTACTACGTCAAGGAGCGGCTGCGGGAGATCGACGGCCTGGCCGGCCACGTCGAGTTCGTGCACTTCGCCTGCACCTCGGAGGACATCAACAACCTGGCCTACGCGCTCATGCTGAAGACGGCCCGGGACGAGGTGACGGTGCCTCAGATGCAGGCCGTGTGCGAGGCGATCGAACGGCTCGCAGAGGCCAACGCGGCGCTGCCGATGCTGTCGCGCACCCACGGCCAGACCGCGTCGCCCACCACCCTCGGCAAGGAGCTGCGCAACTTCTCCAGCCGCCTGCGCCGGCAGCTCGACCAGTTCGCCGCCGTGCCGCTGCTGGGCAAGATGAACGGCGCCGTGGGCAACTTCAACGCCCACCTCTGCGCCTACCCGGAGGCGGACTGGATCGACATCACCGACCGGTTCCTCGGCGATCTGGGCCTCACCCCCAACCGTCACACCACCCAGATCGAACCCCACGACTATCTGGCCGAGGCGTTCCACGCCATCGAGCGGTTCAACCAGGTGCTGCTCGACTTCGACAGGGACGTGTGGGCCTACATCGCTATCGACTACTTCCGCCAGCGCAAGGTCGAGGGCGAGACCGGCTCCTCCACGATGCCGCACAAGGTCAACCCCATCGACTTCGAGAACTCCGAAGGCAATCTCGGCGTGGCCAACGCCCTGCTCGGCCACTTGGCGGCGAAGCTCCAGGTCTCCCGCTGGCAGCGGGACCTGTCCGACTCCACCGTGCTGCGCAACCTCGGCACGGCCCTCGGGCACTGCGCTGTGGCCTATCTCGCGACCCTGAAGGGCCTGTCCCGGCTGGACGTGAACGAGGCCGCCATCGCCGGCGATCTCGACGAGAGCTGGGAGGTGCTGGCCGAAGCCGTGCAGACCGTCATGCGCCGGTACGGGCTGAAGGAACCCTACGAGCAGCTCAAGGCGGCGACCCGCGGGCGTCACATGGACGCCGCGCTGTACGCCGAGGTGCTGGCCACCCTCGACCTGCCCGACGCCGCGCGGCGCGAGCTCGAGGGCCTGAAGCCGGCGGACTACACCGGGCTGGCGGCGCGCCTGGCGCGCATGGCGCGCTGACCGCCCCCATCCGGGAGCCGTCATGAACGTCCACGTCACCCCCGTCGACTGGCACAGCCATCGCGAACCCCTGCAGCACGTCCGAACCCTGGTGTTCATCGAGGAACAGGGCGTGCCGCGCGACATCGAGTGGGACGGCGAGGACGAGCGCTGCAGCCACTTCCTCGCCCTGACGGAAGCCGGGCAGCCCGTGGGCTGCGCACGGCTGATGCCGAGCGGACAGATCGGACGGATGGCGGTGCTGCCCGATCATCGCGGCACCGGCCTGGGCCGGCGGCTGCTGGACGCCGCCATCGACGAAGCCAAGGGGCGCGGCCTCACCCGGGTCCACCTGCACGCCCAGGTGGACGCGGTAGGGTTCTACCGCAAAGCCGGCTTCCTGCCGGAAGGCGGGGAGTTCATGGAGGCGGGCATCCGCCACCAGGGCATGACCCTGGCGCTGCCCATTCCCTTCGAGGCGCCCCCCGGCGTGGCCCGGCCGGTGGTCCGGGACGAGACCAGCGAGCGCGACGACGCGCCGCCGTCCCGGCTGAGCCGGCACCACGGCGAAGCCGATTGCCTGGCCGGCCTGGTCGAGGCCCTGGCACACCCCCGCCGCCACCTGGTGATCCTCAGCCACCTGCTCGACCACACCCTGTTCGACGCCCCGGAGCTGGTGGACGCGATCTCCCGGTTCGCGCGCAGCAGTCCGTCCGCGGACGTGCGCATCCTGATCCGGGATTCGAGCGCGATCGTCAGCCGGGGCCACCGGCTGGTCGAGCTGTCGCGCCGGCTGGACAGCCACATCAGCATCGCGCGCATCGGCGACGAGGTGCCGGTCAACGACGAGAGCTTCGTCACCTGGGACGGGCTCGGCTTCTTCGTGCTGCCGGACTTCCGCGACTACACCGCCCTCGCCGACCCCTACGACCCCGTGCAGGCGAAGCATCTGCAGGAAGCCTTCGACTACTACTGGTCGCGCAGCGCGCCGGACCCGGAGCTGCGCACCCTGAGCCTGTAACGCGTCACGGTTCCACCGCTCGGCGCCTCGCTATACTGCGGGCATGACCTTCTGTCCGAATCGCCGAGCGGCGACCGTCGCGACCCTGCTGGCCATCCTGCTGGCCGGCGCCGGCGGCGCCCGCGCGGCGGCAGGCGGCGCGGCTGACGGCCACGTGCTGGAGCTCTCCGCCACCCGCCCGCCCTGCTCGGGCCAGGCCGGGCTGCCGATCGTCCCCGACGACCCGGCGGCGATCACCGACGCCAGCGGCCGGCGGCGGTGCTACGGCACCCGTCCCCCCGTGCTCGCCCTGAGCCTGCCCGAGGGTCGCTGGGTCTGGCTCGACAACGTCGACACCTCCCCGGCGGCCTGGATCGCCGTCGGGCCGGTGCTGGTCGATGCGGACGAGATCGAATCGCCGGTCCTGGGCCTGCGCCTGACCGAAGCGGACGATGGCCCTGTGCTGGAATCCCGCTACGCGCGCAGCGCCACCCTGGCGCCGCTGCGGGCGGGCGAGTGGCAGGCGGTACGCCTGGCCGACGGCCGCCGGGTCTGGGTCCGGGTGGCCGGCCGGGCCCCGTCAGCCCAGTAGGTCGATGGGCGCGACCACCACGCCGTTGCGGTCGCAGTAGACGAACTGGTCGGGCACGAAGCGCAGCCCCGCGAAGTCCACCACCACGTCCCTCAGTCCCACCCCGCGCTTGATGCTGCGCAGCGGATGGCTGCCGACCGCCTGGACCCCGACGTCGATGCGGGCGAGCTCGTCGACGTCGCGCACGCAGCCGTACACCAGCAGACCGGCCCAGCCGTTCTCGCCGGCCAGCCGGGCCACGTTGTCGCCGACCAGCGCGCAGCGGGTCGAGCCGCCGCCGTCGACCACCAGCACGGCGCCCTCGCCCGGCTCGCGCACCCGCTCGGCCACCAGGGAGTTGTCCTCGAAGCACTTGATGGTGCGGATCGGGCCGCCGAAGGCCGGGCGGCCGCCGAAGCTGGAGAACAGCGGTTCCGCCACGCGCACGATGTCCGCGTGCTCGTCGCACAGGTCCGGCAGCACGAAGGCGGGCGCCGCGTCGCTCATGCCTGGGCCTCCAGCAGCGCCATCAGCGCCTGGTAGTCCGTGGCGTGGGGGTACTGGGGGTACTCCGCGCGCACGTTGTCTGGCGCGCAGAAGAAGAAGCCGGCGTCGGCCTCCTCCAGCATGGACACGTCGTTGTAGGAATCGCCGGCGGCAAGCACCCGGTAGTTCAGCGACTGGAAGGCCCGCACCGAATGGCGTTTCGGGTCCGGCTGGCGGATCCGGTAGTCGACGATACGGTCGTTCTCGACGACCAGCTTGTGGCACAGCAGCGTCGGCCAGCCCAGCTTGGCCATCAGCGGCATGGCGAACTGATAGAACGTGTCGGAGATGATGGCGACCTGGAAGCGCTGCCGCGCCCAGCCGAGGAACTCGGGCGCGCCGGGCAGCGGGTCCAGCCCGTCGATGACGCTCTGGATCAGCGACAGCGGCAGATCGTGCTCCGCGAGGACGCCCAGCCGCAGCCGCATCAGGTCGTCGTAGACCGGGATGTCCCGGGTGGTCTTGCGCAGCTCGTCGATGCCGGTGCGGTCGGCCACCGCCTGCCAGATTTCGGGGATGAGCACCCCTTCGAGGTCGAGACAGAGAACGTTCAAGCTTCCCCCACTTGGTCGTGCATGGCGTGTGATCGGTCGGGTTTCAAGGTGGCCGGACGGAGCGCCGGGCGGCGTCCGCGCCGGCGGCTCAGCGCACCGGCAGCTCCAGGTCACGGAACAGGGCTTCCCGCTCCACCCGGGTGCTGCAGGCGACGGCCGCGTCCACCTGGTCTTTCGTCAGGTGCGGCGCGAACCGCTCGATGAAATCGTACATGTAGCGGCGCAGGAACGTCCCCTTGCGGAATCCGATGTGGGTGATGCTGGGCTCGAACAGGTGCGAGGCGTCCAGCGGCACCAGATCCGCGTCGTGGGCCGCGTCGAGCGCCATCCTGGCGATGATGCCGACCCCGAGCCCGAGCCGGACGTAGGTCTTGATCACGTCCGTGTCCGTGGCGGTGAACACCACGTTGGGCGACAGGCCCGCCTGCGAGAACGCGGCGTCCAGCCGCGAGCGGCCGGTGAAGCCGAACACGTAGGTGACGATGGGCTCCCGGGCGACGTCCTCCAGGGTGAGCGGGCCGTTGCGCCGCACCTGATCCGCCAGCCGGTGGCCCTCGGGAACCACCACGCAGCGGTTCCAGGCGTAGCAGGGCATCATCACCAGGTCCTGGAAGTGCTCCATGCCTTCGGTGGCGATGGCGAAATCCACGCTGCCCGCGGCCGCCAGCTCGGCGATCTGGGTGGGCGTGCCCTGGTTCATGTGCAGGGTGACGTCCGGGTAGCGCCCCCGGAAGTCGTCGATGACCCCGGGCAGCGCGTAGCGGGCCTGGGTGTGGGTGGTCGCGATGGACAGGCTGCCCTGCTTCTCGTCGCTGAACTCCTGGGCCACCTGCTTGATGGCGTCCACTTCCCGCAGGATCTGCCCCGCCATGGCGATGATGGTCTCGCCGACGGTGGTGACGTGGGTGAGGTGCTTGCCGCTGCGCGCGAAGATCTCCACGCCCAGTTCGTCCTCGAGCAGGCGGATCTGCTTGCTGATGCCGGGCTGGGAGGTGAACAGGCTCTGGGCCGTCGCCGACACGTTCAGGTCGTGGTGGGCCACCTCCCAGATGTAGCGGAGCTGCTGCAGCTTCATGACCCCGTCCGGAATGTTCGGGTTATAAGAACGTCCGCGAGTATAACGGAGAAGCGGCGCCGGGTGGGCGTTCAACCAGACCGTTTCGGGGCGTTGGCGATGCCGTGGGGCACGTGGCCGGCGGTCACGTGCAGCCGCGCCCGGTCGCAGTGCTGGCTCTGGTCGTCGAAGAACACGTCGGCGCCGAAGGCGCGCAGGAACTCGGTCTTGTCCATGCCGCCGAGGAACAGCGACTCGTCCAGCCGCACGTCCCAGGCCCGCAGGGTGCGGATGACCCGTTCGTGGGCCGGCGCGCCCCGGGCGGTGACCAGGGCGGTGCGGATCGGGCAGTGCTGGCCGGCGAACTCCCGCTGGAGATCGTGCAGCGCCGCGAGGAAGTTGCGGAACGGCCCGCCGCCCAGGGGCCGCGACGCGGAGGCTGCCTCCATCTGGCTGAAGGCGTCCAGACCCTTTTCCTGGAAGATCTGCTCGGCCTCGTCGGAGAACACCACCGAGTCGCCGTCGAAGGCCAGCCGCAGGTCGTCACCGGCGCCCCGCGGTCCCGCGCTCCGGCCGAGCAGGGTCGCGGCGGCGACGCCGTGCTCGAGGGCATGGGCGACGTCGTCGGGCTGGGTCGACAGGAACAGGCTGCAGCGGAACGCCTGGACGTACCGGTAAGGCGACTCGCCGCCGCAGAAGGCGGCCCGGGTGATGGCCAGATCGTAGGCCTTGATGGAATTGAAGATGCGCAGGCCGGTGTCGGCGCTGTTGCGCGACAGGAGAATCACCTCGACTCGAGGTTTGTCGAGCAGGTTGTTGATATTCAGAAGCTTTTTGACGAAGTGAAAGGCTTCGCCCGGCTCCAGGACGTCGTCTTCGTGATCGATCTGGTACTGCCGGTACGCCTCCAGCCCGTCGTTCTCGTAGACGCTGTTGCTGTCGGCCAGGTCGAACAGCGCCCGGGAGCTGATGGCGACGGTGAGCGGCGGCGCATCGGTCTTCACGGCTCGGCCCTCAGGCGTCCAGATCCGGAATCAGCTCGCTCTCCAGCCGGGCGATGGTGTCCTTGAGCTTGAGCTTGCGTTTCTTCAGACGTTGAATCCGCATGGTGTCGCTGTGGCGGGTCTCGATCAGGTGCCGGATGACCTCGTCGAGATCCCGGTGCTCGGTACGCAGCTCGTCCAGCCATCGTTCGATCTCGTCCCGATCCATTCGACTCCCGTCATCCACTGGCGGCGCACGGGACAGCCCGGCATGCGCATCGTTCAACCCGTGGCATGATACGCCAGCCCATGCTCATCGTCATTGCAGCCCTGCTCACCGCCATCGCCTTCGCCGTGCTCGTCCGGCTGCTGTGGCTGTCCGCGCGGCCGGCCCGGTCCACCACGCTGGTCACCCTGGCCGCCGTGGTGCTGGTGGCCGGGCTGGCGGTGCTCGCCCTCACCGGCCGGCTGCACTGGCTGGCCGCCCTGGCCGCCGCCATCGCGCCGTTTCTGCGCCGGGCGATGGGCCTGGTGCGGTTTCTGCCCTGGGTCGGCACCCTGTTGCGGCGCTGGCGCGCCGGCAGAGGCGCGGGGGCTTCGGGCAGCACCGCCGGCCGGGCCGGCGCCGTCATGAGCCGGTCCGAGGCGCTGGATGTGCTCGGTCTCGAGGGCCGGCCCGGGCGGGACGAGATCATCGCCGCCCACCGGCGCCTGATGCAGCGCGTCCATCCGGACCGCGGCGGCTCTAAGTTCCTCGCCCAGCAGCTCAACGAAGCCAAGGCCCGGCTGCTCGACGAGTTGTGACGCCGCGCCGGGGCGGGAAGTTCACCCGTCGAAGTGCGGCTGAGAGATCGGTCACAGCCAGCCCCCCGCCCGGCGCGTTAGCATCGCGCCCATGTCCTCCCACCGAACCATCGACGACCGCAGGCGCGACGAACGCCTCGACGGCGCCCACATCGCGGTGGCCCTGCGCCCGCGCGGCCGGCTGGGCGCCATCGCCGCCGAGGCGGTGGACTTCACCCGGCACGGCATCGCCGTGCACACCGACCAGCCGCTGGCCAAGGACCGCACGGTCTACCTGAGCCTGTGCTGCGGGGACGTTCGGGTCGATCATCTGGTGGGGGTGGTGCACAACTGCGTGCGCCGGGACGGCCGATACCGCAGCGGCATCCGCTTCCGGGTGTCTTCGGACCTGCAGCGGGACCGGGTGCAGGTGGAGGCCCTGCTCGCCTGCCTGGAGGCGTCGCTCAGCTCCGATACGGCGACATCGGCCTGACCGTCAACTGACGGCCCGCCGGCTCAGGAGGACATCAGGCTCCTGGCTTCGTCCTCGAGGGCCAGCAGCCGCCGGACCCAGTTGTCCAGCAGCATGAACTCGTCGTCGCTCACCTCGAAGGTGCGGCTGATCTCCTTGAGCAGGCACTCCTCCTCGATCTCGAAGGCGCCGTCCGCGTAGCTGAGCCGGATCAGGTTCAGCAGCGCGATCACCCGCGACTTGCGGGAGCCGAAGATCCGTTCGATGCCGTCGAGCTCCAGGTAGTCCGCCTCCACGGACGGATGCAGCTCCATCTCGCGTTTGAACTGGTCGAGCATGCCCTCCTCGTTGGGATCGAGCAGCCCGTCCGAAACCACGACGTTGTGGGCCAGGCCGAGCAGCGCCTTGCGCTGCTCAGGCAGTAAGGCGGACAACCACACGGGGCGCGGCCGGCCTTACTGGAAGAACAGGCTGGCGAGCATGATCACCACGCTGAACCAGCCCCAGAGGATGAACAGCTTCATCGCCCAGCTCTGGTCGAAAAAATCCTCGATCAGGTACCACATCACGTCGTCCTCAGTGCATTGCTTCGCCGCCCGGTTCCGGCCGGGCGCCCGCGCCGGCGCCGCGCCAGCCGGGGGGCCGGCAGGATTCTAAAGCAAATCGACTCGAGTCCCCAGATACTCGGCCGTCAGATCGTGGGCGTCGCTGCCGGTGATGCGAACCCACGCACGATCGCCCGGCGCGAGGCCGTCCGCGCCGTCCACCTGCACGATGCCGTCGATCTCCGGCGCATCGCCCCGGGTCCGGGCGATCACGCCGTCCGACCCGGCCTCGTCGACCAGCACCTCGAGCCGCTGACCCACCCGGCGGGCCAGCTTCGCCTCGCTGATCCCGGCCTGCAGCTCCATGAGCTGCTCCTGGCGGTCCAGCATGACGCCGGGCTCGACCTGATCCGGCAGCGCCTGGGCGCGGGCGCCGTCCACGTTGGAGTAGGTGAAGCAGCCCACCCGATCCAGCTCGGCTTCCTCGAGAAAATCCAGCAGGCGTCCGAAGGCCGCGTCGGTCTCGCCGGGAAAGCCGACGATGAAGGTGCTGCGAACGGTGATGTCGGGGCAGATCTCCCGCCAGCGGCGCAGCCGCTCCAGCGTGTTCTCCACCGCCGCCGGACGGCGCATGGCCTTGAGGATCTGCGGGTCCGCGTGCTGCAGCGGCACGTCCAGGTACGGCAGCAGCAGACCGTCCGCCATCAGCGGCACCAGGCGGTCCACATGGGGATACGGGTAGACGTAGTGGAGCCGCACCCAGGGAATGATCGTGCCGAGCTCGCGGCACAGGGTCTCCAGGTCCGTGCGCAGCGTGCGGCCGCCGTGGGTGGCCGAGCGGTAGCGCAGGTCGACGCCGTAGGCGCTGGTGTCCTGGGCGATCACCATCACCTCCTGGACGCCGCTGTCCGCCAGCCGCTGGGCCTCGGCGAGCACGTCGTCGATCAGCCGCGAGCGCAGCTTGCCCCGCATGCTCGGGATGATGCAGAACGAGCAGGTGTGGTTGCAGCCTTCCGAGATCTTGAGATACGCATAGTGCGGCGGCGTCAGCTTGATGCCCGCCGGCCCCATCAGCGCCTCGAGGTCCACCGCGGGCGTGCCGGCGAGCGGCGCGTGGGCATGCACCGCCGCGACCACGGCGTCGGTGGCCTGGGGCCCCGACACGTCGAGCAGGGTCGGGAAGCGCGTGCGCAGCCGCTCGGCCTGGGCGCCCAGGCAGCCGGTGACGATCACCCGGCCGTTGCTGCCGAGGGCCTGCTCGATGGTGTCGAGGGACTCCTCGACGGCCGCGTCGATGAAGCCGCAGGTGTTGACGACCACCACGTCGGCGTCCTCGTAGGCGTCCACGGTGCGGTACCCGTCGGCGGTGAGACGGGTGAGAATCTGCTCCGAATCCACCAGGGCCTTGGGGCAGCCGAGGCTGACGAATCCGACTTTGCCGGCCTTGTTCATGACATCATCGTTGCGACGCTGACTGGAGGCCGCGCATTCTACCTGGAGGCCGCGCATTCTACGCGCTCCCGCAGCCGATCCAATACACACCGCCACGGAGGTTGCATGACCCGACCACCCGGCTCCGACCCGCCGGCGCCCTCGCCGGCCGCCGCCGGCGACTTCGACGCCTGGCTCGAAGCCTTCGGTCGGGCCCTCGACCGCGGCGAACCCATGGAGGTCCCCTGCGGCGACTGCAACGCCTGCTGCCGGTCCGGCCAGTTCGTCCACGTCGAGGCGGACGAAACCGACACCCTGGCGCGCATCCCCGAGGATCTGCTGTTCCCGGCGCCCGGCAGCCCCGGCGCCCGGGTGATGGGCTACGACGAGGCGGGACGCTGCCCGATGCTGAAGGCCGGCGCGTGCAGCATCTATGCGCACCGGCCGCGGGCCTGCCGGGTCTTCGACTGCCGGGTATTCGCCGCGGCCGGGCTGGATCCCGCGGACGAGGGCCGCCCCGCCATCGCCGACCGCAGCCGGCGCTGGCGGTTCGACTACGCGGACGCCGCGAGCCGGGACCGCCACCGGGCCGTGATCCGCGCGGCGGCGCGCCGCCGGGGCGCGCCGGACGCACCGCCCCTGACCGCGACCGCCCTCGTCGCGCTGCGCGACGTCACCGGGCAGTGACGGCCGCTCCGCGGGCCGCGGTGGGTCGAAACCCGCCCCGAGCCGGCGCCGCACCCGCCGACGCGTGGGCTGCGGCCGCCTCAGCATCCGTCCGCAGTTGCACCCGCAGTTGCACTCGCAGTTGCACCCGCAGTTGCACCCGCAGTTGCACCCGCAGTTGCACCCGCAGTTGATTTCCCGACCGGGTGGCGTAACATCCGGCGGCATGAATCCTGTTCATCCGGCAGCCAGGCTCGAATCGCCCACCGCGAAAACCGGTTTTTCGTGGGCAGGCTATTTCTTTTTTTCGAGCTGAAGTTGCCCGAGAACCCGGTTCGAAGGCAGCGCAGACTGCCTCCGGACCAAGGACCCCGCGAGGCGGCCTGCCCAGCGGGGTTTTTTTTGGCCCCGTCGACACACAGCGAGGAGCCAACGACATGAACGATCCGTCCGCGCCAGGTGCCAGGAATGCCCACCCGGCCCACGAACGCCTGGAAAACCTCAACATCGCCTCCCATCAGGTGCTGGTCACGCCGGACCAGCTCAAGGCCAGGTTGCCGGCCACGGAGTCGGTCCGCGAGACGGTTCAGGCGGCCCGGGACGCCGTCCGGGCGATCCTGGCTCGACGCGACCACCGGCTGCTGGTGGTGGTGGGCCCGTGCTCGATCCACGACGTCGACGCCGCGCGCGACTACGCCCGGCGCCTGCGCCGTCTGGCCGACGAGGTCGGCGATAGCCTGCTGCTGGTGATGCGGGCCTACTTCGAGAAGCCGCGGACCACGGTGGGCTGGAAGGGGCTGATCAACGACCCCCACCTCGACGACAGCTTCAACATCGAGGAGGGCCTCACCCTCGCCCGCCGGCTGCTGCTCGACATCGCCGAGCTGGGCCTGCCGCTGTCGACCGAGGCGCTGGATCCGATCACGCCCCAGTACCTGCAGGACCTGATCGCCTGGTCGGCCATCGGCGCCAGGACCACGGAGAGCCAGACCCATCGGGAGATGGCTTCCGGCCTGTCCTGCGCCGTGGGCTTCAAGAACGGCACCGACGGCTCCCTCGACGTGGCGATCAACGCCCTGCAGTCCGTCGCCAGTCCCCACCGGTTTCTCGGCATCAATCCGGCCGGTCAGGTCTCGGTGCTGCACACCCGGGGCAACGCCTACGGCCACGTGGTGCTGCGCGGCGGCAGCGGCGGGCCGAACTACGACGCCGACAGCATCGCCGCCTGCGAGGGCGCGCTCGGCAAGCTGACGGATCGGCCGAACATCATGGTCGACTGCAGCCACGCCAACTCGTCGAAGGATCACGACCGCCAGCCGGTGGTCGCCCGGGCCGTCCGGGATCAGATCCTCGCCGGCAACGACTCGGTGATCGGCCTGATGATCGAGAGCCACCTGCACGGCGGCAACCAGCCGCTGACGGCCGATCCCGGCGAGCTCCGCTACGGCGTGTCGATCACCGACGCCTGCATCGACTGGGAGACGACGGAGTCGCTGCTGCGCGAGCTGGCGGAGACCCTGGGGCCGCGCCTGCGGCAACGGCTGAAACAGCCCATGGCGGCGGAGGTCGGCTGAACGCCACCGTCGGCCTGTAGGAGCGATGCCTACTGGTAGTAGGCGTTCTCGGTGACGGTGTGGTCGGTGACGTCGCGGATGGCGGTAAGCTCCGGAACCTGCTCGAGCAGGGCCCGCTCGACGCCGTTCTTCAGCGTGATGTCGACGGCCGCGCAGCCCTGGCAGCCACCGCCGAACTCGAGCACGGCGACGCTGTCCTCGACGATCTCGACCAGCGTGACCATGCCGCCGTGGGCAGCCAGGCCCGGGTTGATCTCGTTGTAGAGGACGTAGTTGATCCGGTCCTCGAGGGGCGCGTCGGGGCCGACCTTCGGAACCCGGGCGTTGGGCGCCTTGATGGTGAGCTGCCCGCCCATGCGGTCTTCCTGGTAGTCCACCACGGCCTCTTCCAGGTACGGCGCGCTGCGTTCCTCGAACCAGGCGGTGAAGCCGTCGTAGCCGACGGGGATGTCGCCTTCCTGCTCCTCGCCCGGCCGGCAGTAGGCGATGCAGGTCTCGGCGTGGGGGGTGCCCGGCTGGGCCACGAACACCCGGATGCCCACGTCGGCGTCGTCCTGCTTCGACAGCAGCTCGCGGAGGTACCGCTGGGCCGATTCCGAAATATCGATCATAGGTGCCTGGCTAAATCCGAGTAAATTGGTCGGGTATGCTAGCCGATCCGCTTCGCCCCGACAATCGGCCGTGGCCGGGGAAAACGGCCGGTCGCCACCCGTCGTCCGGGACTCGACGCCAGGCCGTGACGGTGACCGACCCCGGCCGCATCATGAACCTGGCTCATGTCACGGCGTCACAACTTCAATTGCGCTCACGTCCGCCCGCCGTAGACTGCCCGCAACCTTCATCGATGCTGGGAGAACCATGCCGGATTCACCGTCGCGCCGCCTTCGAGATGCCCTGAGCAGCCGGATTCTGGTCCTGGACGGGGCCTACGGCACGCTGCTGCAGGGCCTCGGACTCGACGAGGCGGCCTACCGGGGCACGCTGCTCGAGGATCACCCGTGCAACCTGGCCGGCAACCACGACGTGCTCGCGCTCACCTGTCCCGACGTGGTCCGGGACGCCCACGAGCGCTACCTCGCCGCCGGCGCCGACATCGTCCAGACCAACACGTTCAGCTCGACCCGCATCGCCCAGGCCGACTACCAGCTCGAGGACCGGGTGCCGGACATGAACGCCGCCGCGGCCCGGGTCGCCCGGGCCGCGGCCGACGCCTACGCGACGGCGGACCGGCCCCGGTTCGTCGCCGGCGTCATCGGCCCGACCAACCGCACCGCGAGCCTGTCCCCCGACGTCAACGATCCCGGCTTCCGCAACGTGTCCTTCGAGACGCTGGCCGATAACTATCTGGAAGCCGCCCGGGCGCTCATGGAGAACGGCGCCGACTTCATCCTGCTGGAGACTGTGTTCGACACGCTGAACGCCAAGGCCGCCGTGTGGGCCCTGGACACCCTCTCCGGCGAGCTCGGCCATCGCGTCCCGGTGATGATCTCGGGAACCATCACCGACGCCAGCGGGCGGACGCTGTCCGGCCAGACGACGGAGGCCTTCTGGTTTTCGCTGCGGCACGCGGAGCCGCTGATCATCGGCCTCAACTGCGCACTCGGCGCCGATCAGCTCCGCCCCTACGTGAGCGCCCTGGCCAAGGCCGCCGACACCTTCGTCAGCGTCCACCCCAACGCCGGCCTGCCGAACGCCTTCGGCGAGTACGACGACACGCCGGAGTCCATGGCCGAGACCCTGGGCGGATTCGCCGCGGACGGCCTGATCAACCTGGTCGGCGGCTGCTGCGGCACCACGCCCGAGCACATCGCCGCCATCGCAGCGGCGGTGCGGGACCATGCGCCCCGCCGGTTCGAGCCGCTGCCGCCCGCGCTGCGGCTGTCGGGCCTCGAGCCCCTGGTGGTGGACCGGGACAGCCTGTTCGTCAACGTCGGCGAGCGCACCAACGTCACCGGCTCTGCCCGTTTCGCCCGGCTGATCCGCGACGGCGAGTACGAGGAAGCCCTGGCGGTCGCCCGCCAGCAGGTCGAAAACGGCGCCCAGATCATCGACATCAACATGGACGAGGGCATGCTGGACAGCGAGGCCGCCATGGTCCGCTTCCTCAACCTGCTCGCCGCGGAGCCCGACATCTCCCGGGTGCCGTTCATGGTCGACTCGAGCAAGTGGGAGGTGATCGAGGCCGGCCTGCGCTGCATCCAGGGCAAGGCCGTGGTCAATTCCCTGTCTCTCAAGGAGGGCGAGGACGCCTTCATCGAGGCGGCCCGGCGCTGCCGGGCTTACGGCGCCGCGGTGATCGTCATGGCCTTCGACGAGGACGGCCAGGCCGACACCTTCGAGCGCAAGACCGAGATCTGCCGGCGCGCCTACCGGATCCTGACCGAGCAGGTCGGCCTGCCCGCCGAGGACGTGATCTTCGATCCGAACATCTTCGCCATCGGCACCGGCATCGACGAGCACCGCAACTACGCGGTGGATTTCATCGAGGCCTGCCGCTGGATCCGTGACAATCTGCCCCACGCCCACACCTCCGGCGGCGTCAGCAACGTGTCGTTCTCGTTCCGCGGCAACAACCCGATCCGCGAGGCGATCCACGCGGTGTTCCTGTACCACGCCATCGACGCCGGCCTGACCATGGGCATCGTCAATGCCGGCCAGCTCGGCATCTACGCGGAGATTCCCGACGACCTGCGCGACCGGGTCGAGGATCTGGTGCTCAACCGCCGCGCCGACGCCACCGAGCGCCTGCTCGCCATCGCCGACGAGTACGCCGGCCAGGGCGGACGCAAGGACGCCGAGGACCTGGCCTGGCGGGAGGCCCCGGTCAACGAGCGCCTGACCCATGCGCTGGTCAAGGGCATCAACAAATACATCGTCGAGGACACCGAGGAAGCCCGGCTCGCCGCGGACCACCCCATCGAGGTCATCGAAGGCCCGCTGATGGACGGCATGAACGTGGTTGGCGACCTGTTCGGCGCCGGCAAGATGTTTCTTCCCCAGGTCGTGAAGAGCGCCCGGGTGATGAAACAGGCCGTGGCCCACCTGGTGCCGTTCATCGAGGCCGAGAAGGGTCCGGGACGCGAAGCGAAGGGCAAGATCGTGCTGGCCACGGTCAAGGGCGACGTCCACGACATCGGCAAGAACATCGTCGGCGTCGTCCTGCAGTGCAACAACTACGAGGTCATCGACCTGGGCGTGATGGTGCCAATGGAGAAGATCCTCGGCACGGCCCGGGAGCAGAACGCCGACGTCATCGGCCTGTCGGGCCTCATCACGCCGTCGCTGGACGAGATGGTGTCCGTGGCCGCGGAAATGCAGCGCCAGGGATTCGACGTGCCGCTGCTGATCGGCGGCGCCACCACCTCCAAGGCCCATACCGCCGTGAAGATCGAGCCCGCCTACCAGGCCGGCCCCGTGGTGTACGTTCCGGATGCGTCGCGCAGCGTCAACGTGACGTCCCGGCTGATCTCCCGGGAGCAGCGCGACGAGTTCATGGCCGGGGTGCGCCAGGAGTACGACGCCATCCGGGAGCGGACCGCGGCGCGCTCCTCGAAGAAGACGCTGCTGTCCCTGGCCCAGGCCCGCGCCAACGCCTTCCACTGGGAGTGGCAGCGCTACCAGCCGCCGCGGCCCAACCGTCTCGGCGTCACCGTGGTGGAGGATCTCCCCCTCGAGGAACTGGTGCCCTACATCGACTGGACCCCGTTCTTCATGACCTGGGAGCTGGCCGGCAAGTATCCGAAGATCCTCGACGACGAGGTGGTCGGGGAAAGCGCGCGCTCGCTGTTCGCCGACGCCCGGGAGATGCTCGACACCCTGGTGAAGGGCCGCCGCCTGCGGGCCCACGGCGTGTTCGGGCTGTGGCCCTGCAACCGGGTCGGCGACGAGGACCTGGCGCTCTACGAAGACGAGGCGCGCACCGTCGAGGTCGCCCGGCTGCATCACCTGCGCCAGCAGAACGTGAAACCCGAGGGCCAGCCGAACTACAGCCTGGCGGACTTCGTCGGGCCGGCGGGCGTGGCGGACTATCTCGGCGCCTTCGCCGTCACCGCCGGCGACGGCATCGACGCGGTGCTGGCCGAGTACCCGAACGACGACTACGCCGGCATCATGATCAAGGCCCTCGCCGACCGGCTGGCCGAGGCGTTCGCCGAGTATCTGCACCGGCGGGTGCGGACCGAGGACTGGGGCTACGCGGCGGGCGAGAACCTGGACAACGAGCAGCTCATCAAGGAGCGGTATCAGGGCATCCGGCCGGCGCCGGGCTACCCCGCCTGCCCGGAGCACAGCGAGAAGGACGTGCTGTTCCGGCTGCTCGACGCCCCGGCGAACGCCGGCATCCGGCTGACCGAGAGCTTCGCCATGATGCCGGCCTCGTCCGTGTCCGGCTGGTACTTCTCCCACCCGGAGTCACGCTACTTCGGCGTCGGCAAGATCGCCGGGGATCAGGTGGAGGACTACGCCGTGCGCAAGGGCATCGGGCTGGACGCGGCGCGCGCGCTGCTGCGACCCAACCTGCGGGACTGACCCGGCGGCCCGGCGCCACGGGCGCCCGGGACCGCCGGAAACCGGACTCAGAAGTCGAACTTCCAGCCCGAGACGAAGTGCAGGGCCATCAGCACCATGGTGGTGAAGATCACGAGAATCGCCTTCACGTCGGCCTTGCGGTCGGCGTCGGCGGCCTGTTCGGGGGTCTGGTGCTCGGCGGACACGAATCCATCTCCTGGTTGAATCGACTCTGACGGGGCCCGCCCCGGCGCTGCGCGCCTCCGCGGGCGCGGCAAGCTTAGCAGAATTGCGCCCGGGGTTGGTTCTAAGCATAGAGCCAACCATTACTTCTCGCCTTCGACGCGCCGGTGCTAGTGTCGCGGCTCCCAGACAGCCACGACCCGGGCCACACGCCGGTCCCACACCTCAGCCATGTACCGATACGACAGCTTCGACCGTCAGTTCGTCGCCGAGCGGGTCGCCCACTACCGCGCCCAGACCGAGCGCTACCTCGCCGGTGACCTCTCGGAGACCGACTTCCTGCACCTGCGCCTGCGCAACGGCCTGTACATTCAGCGCCTGGCGCCGATGCTCCGGGTCGCCGTGCCCTACGGCACCCTGTCCAGCGCCCAGCTCCGCCGGCTCGCCGGCATCGCGCGGGACTACGACCGCGGCTACGGGCATCTGAGCACGCGCCAGAACATGCAGTTCAACTGGCCCGAGCTGGAGGAGGTGCCCGACATCCTGGCGGCCCTGGCCGAGGTCGACATGCACGCCATTCAGACCAGCGGCAACTGCATCCGCAACGTCACCACCGACGAGTTCGCCGGCGCGGCGGCCGACGAGGTGCTGGATCCCCGCCCCTACTGCGAGCTGATCCGGCAGTGGTCCACGGCCCACCCCGAGTTCGACTGGCTGCCCCGCAAGTTCAAGATCGCGGTCACGGCGGCGACCACCGACCGCGCCGCGGTGGACGTCCACGACATCGGCCTGCACCTGCGCCACGGCGCCGACGGCGGCGTGTGCGTGGACTTCAAGGTCGGCGGCGGGCTCGGCCGCACGCCGGTCATCGGCACGCTGATCCGCGAAGGCCTGCCCCTGGAGCATCTGCTCACCTATCTCGAGGCCATTCTGCGGGTCTACAACCGCTACGGCCGCCGCGACAACAAGTACAAGGCGCGCATCAAGATTCTGGTGAAGGCCATGGGCCCGGACGTGTTCCGCGCCAAGGTCGACGAGGAGTGGGAACAGCTCCAGGGCTCGCCCGCGACACTCACGCCCGAGGAGATCGACCGGGTCACCGCGCACTTCACGCCGCCGGACTACCCGCCGCGGGACGACGCCACGGACCTGCTGGCGCAGCAGCGCTTCGAGCATCCGGCGTTCGGCCGTTGGCTCGCCCACAACGTGCACCCCCATCGCCAGCCGGGCTACGCCGCCGTGGTGCTGTCGACCAAGCAGACCGGCGTGCCGCCCGGCGACGTCTCCGACGTGCAGATGGACGCGGTGGCGGACTGGGCGGATCGCTGGGGGTTCGGCGAGATCCGCATCAGCCATCAGCAGAACTTCGTGCTGCCCGACGTGCCCCAGGCCGCCCTGCTCGACCTCTGGCAGGCGGCCTGCGACCACCAGCTCGGCACGCCGAACGCGGGCCTGCTGACGGACATCATCTGCTGCCCCGGCGGCGACTACTGCTCGCTGGCCAATGCCAAGTCGATTCCCATCGCCGAAGCCATTCAGCGGCGCTTCGACGACGTCGACTACGTGCACGATCTGGGGCCGCTCGACCTGAACATCTCAGGCTGCATGAACGCCTGCGGCCACCACCACGTGGGCAACATCGGCATTCTCGGCGTCGACAAGAAGGGCCAGGAGTTCTACCAGGTCAGCCTCGGAGGACACGGCGGCAGCGAGGCATCCATCGGCCAGATCGTCGGCCCGTCGTTCTCCCGGGACGAGGTGCCCGACGTGATCGAGCGCATTCTCGACACCTACGTCGACCTGCGCGCCGAAGACGAGAGTTTCCTGCAGTGTTTCCGACGGGTGGGCATCGAGCCCTTCAAGGAGCGAGTCTATGTCAGCGCTGATTGAAATCGACCGCATCGACGGCATGCTGCGCGGCATCGACGGTCCGGGCGCCGACGCGGTGCTGCTCGGCCCCGACGCCTGGCAGCCCGGCGGTGAGGCCGGCCTGCTGCTCGGCGTCGACGTCGAGCCGGAGCCCCGGTTCGCCGAGGCGTCGCTGATCGCCATCGAGTTCCCCGTGTTCCACGACGGGCGCGGCCTGTCGCTGGCCGTGCTGCTGCGCACCCGCTGCGGGTACACCGGCGAGCTGCGCGCCGTCGGCGACGTCCACCCGGAGCTCATTCACTATCTGCGGCGCTGCGGCTTCGACAGCTTCCTGCTGCCCGAGGGCCACAGGCTGTCGGCCAACGACGACCGGCTTGCGCCCTACTCGGATTACTATCAAGCTTCGATCGTCGAAACGCTCCCCGCGTTTCGCCGCGATCGAAGAGGTGTCTGATTCCGGGAATCATCGAGTCTTTCTTTCTGATCTTCACGGGCGCCGCCGTGCTGGCCACGGCCGCCCTGTACACCCGTCAGCCGCTGCTCGTCGCCTACATCGCCGTGGGCTGCATCCTCGGGCCGCACGGGTTCAAGATGGTCTCGGACGCCGAGCTGCTCTCCGAGATCGCGGAGATCGGCATCATCTTCCTGCTGTTCCTGGTGGGCCTGGACCTGCAGCCGAGCAAGCTGAAGAACATGCTCGGCGAAGGTCTGGTCACCGCGCTGGCCAGCTCGGCGGTGTTCTTCGGCCTCGGCTACGGGCTGATGCTGGCGTTCGGCTTCGACCAGGGCGAAGCCATCGTCACCGGCATCGCGCTGACGTTCTCCAGCACGATCATCGGCATCAAGCTGCTGCCGACTACGGTGCTGCACCACCGCCACATCGGCGAGATCGTGGTCAGCATGCTGCTGATCCAGGACCTGTTCGCGATCCTGGCGCTGATCCTGCTCGCCGGCTACGGCGGCAGCGTGGCCCAGACGCTCACCAACCTGGGCACGGTGGCGGCCGCCCTGCCCGTGCTGGTGGCCGCGGCCTTCATCGGCGTGCGCTACGGCGTGCTGCCGCTGATCCGCCGCTTCGACGCGTTCCACGAGTTCATCTTCCTGCTGGCCCTCGGCTGGTGCCTGGGCCTCGCGACGCTGGCCGCGTTCATGGGTCTGTCGCTGGAGATCGGCGCGTTCGTGGCGGGCGTCGCGCTGGCGATCAGCCCGATCTCCCAGTACATCGCCGAGAGCCTCCGGCCGCTGCGTGACTTCTTCCTGGTGCTGTTCTTCTTCTCGGTGGGGGCGGAACTGCACATCGGGCTGATGGTCGAGGTGCTGCTGCCGATCCTGCTCATCGCCATGGCCGTGGTGGCCGTCAAGCCGGTGGTGTTCGCCTCGCTGCTGCGCTGGCAGGGCGAGACCCGGGAGACCGCCTGGGAGTCCGGCTACCGTCTGGGCCAGGCGTCGGAGTTCTCGCTGCTGCTGTCCTACGTGGCCGCGGACACCGCCCTGCTCGGGCTCGAGGCCGCCCACGTCATCCAGGGCGCCACGGTGCTCACCCTGATCCTGTCGACCTACGCGGTGATCTTCCGCTACCCGAGCCCCATCGCCGTGTCGCCCCGGCTGCGCCGGGACTGAAGCGGCTCGTCAGGCCTGCAGATCGACCACGCCCCGGCCCACCATGCGGCCCGCGAGGATGCGGTCGATGGCCTCGGACACGGTGTCCAGGGTCAACGGTTCCACCAGGGTCTCGAGACCGTCGAGCTTCCACGGTCCGGCCAGCTTCTGCCACGCCCGGGCCTTGGCATCGAGGGGCAGTTCCACGGAGTCGACGCCGAGCAGGTTGACGTTGCGCAGGATGAAAGGCAGCACCGTCGCCGGGATCTGCGGCGAGTCGACCAGGCCGCAGGCGGCCAGACTGCAGCCGTAGCGCAGGCTCTTGACGGCGTTGAACAGGATTTCGCCGCCGACCGTGTCCACCACGCCACCCCATCGCTCCGGCAGCAGGGGCTTGTCCGCGCCGGCGCGGGCGGCATCGCGGTCGATGATGGCCGTGGCGCCGAGCCCTTCGAGAAAGCCGTGCTGGTCCGCCTTGCCGGTGAGCGCGGTGACCTCGTAGCCGAGGTGCGCCAGCAGCATCACCGCCACCGAGCCGACCCCGCCGGTGGCCCCGGTCACCAGCACCGGGCCGCCCGAGGGCGTCATGCCGGCGGCCTCCAGCTTGTCGACGCACAGCGCCGCGGTGAACCCGGCGGTGCCGAGGATCATCGATTCGCGCAGGCTGAGCCCGTCCGGACACGGCACGATCCAGTCGGCCGGCACGCGGATGCGCTGGCCGAAGCCACCCGGGGTATTCATGCCGAGGTCGTATCCCACGACGATGACCTCGGTGCCGGGCGCGAAGCGCCCGTCGCTGGACTCGAGCACCACGCCGGCGGCGTCGATGCCGGGGGTGTGAGGAAACTTCCGGGTCACGCCGGGATTGCCGGTCGCGGACAGGCCGTCCTTGTAGTTCAGCGAGGAGTAGCGGACGTCGATCAGCACGTCACCGGGCGGCAGCTCGTCGACCTTGCGATCCACCACCGAACGCTCGAACCCGGCGTCGGTCTTCTCGACCAGCAGTGCGCGATACGTGCTCATGGGCTAAACCCCTCCCCGCCATTGATTGATCTTCTCGACCCAGCGCCCGGCCACCCGATGGGCGCTCGACTCCAGGTGCCCCAGAAGCCGCTCCACCGGCCGTTTGTGCTCGACCCAGCGCACCTCGAACAGATCCGCGTCCTCGGCGCGCGCCACCAGGTAGTCGTCGCTGGTCGACAGCTCGTCGATCAGGTGGCGTGCCAGCGCATCCTTGCCGTACCAGGTCTCGCCGGTGGCGACTGTCTCCAGGTCCAGCTCGGCCCGGTGGTCCACCAGATAGTCCTTGAACAGGCGGTGCACGTCCTCGAGCTCCTCGATGAACTTGCGCCGGCCCTGCTCGGTGTTCTCGCCGAGCACCGTCAGGGTGCGCTTGTACTGCCCCGCGGTCAGCACCTCGACGTCGACGTCGTGGCGCTTGAGCAGGCGGTGCACGTTGGGCACCTGGGCCACCACGCCGATGGAGCCGAGCACGGCGAACGGCGCCGCCAGGATGCGGTTGGCGACCACCGCCATCAGGTAGCCGCCGCTCGCCGCCACCTTGTCGACGACGACGGTCAGCGGCAGTCCGCGGCGGCGGATGCGATCGAGCTGGGACGCGGCCAGCCCGTAGGCGTGGACCATGCCGCCGGCGCTCTCGAGCCGGACCACGACTTCGTCGCCGTCTCGGGCCGCGGCCAGCACCGCGGTGATCTCGGTGCGCAGATGATCGGTGCGCGAGGCGTGCAGATCGCCCTCGAAGTCGAGCACGAACACGCGCGGACGCCCGGCGTCCGGCTCCGCGGCGCGCTTCAACGCCTTCGCTTCCTGCTTCGCGGTGCGGCGCGCCGCCTTGTGCTCCTGCTTGCGCACCCGGCGTGCCGCCGGCGGCGGCAGCATGGATTCCTGCACGGCGAGCTTCAGGTCCGAGAAGTAGTCGTTGAGCTTGCGGACCTCGAGATGACCCGCCGGCTGCTGTTGCTGACGTTTCATGCCGGCGGCCGCGATCGCCGACACGACCACCAGCAGCGCCGCCACGACGGTGACGGTCTGCGCCAGGAAAGTGAGGTACTGATAGAGATATTCCATGAACCGTGCGGGCCGGGAAAGCGCGCTACTGTACTGGAATATTCGAAAGGGCGTCCACCGGAGCCGCGCGCGGCCCCCACGGAACGACCTCCCCGCAGGAGCGGCCTCCCGGCC
>DLCH01000001.1:26817-48738 GCA_002480525.1 Gammaproteobacteria bacterium UBA7803
GCCGGGAGGCCGCTCCTGCGGGGGCGATGATTGGGGCTTGATCTGGCTGGCGCTTGCGTGTGACATGGCAGCCATGGCACTGAACGCTCTGCAGCAGCATCTCGAGGACAGCTTCCACCCGGCGGCGGCGGCGGGACTGGATGCGGTCTTCCGGCTCGACGTGGCCGGCGACCGGCTCGCCTTCCGGGTCCACGACGGCCGTCTCGACTTCGCCGTGGACGCCGGTACCGAGCCGGACGCGACGTTCATGTTCGAGGACGTGGACACGGCCTGGTCGCTGCTGTCCGGCCACGGCAACGCCTTCGAGGCATTCATGGCCGGGCGTTTCCGCAGCGACGGCTACCTGATGTGGGCGTTCGCCCTCATGGCCATGTTCCAGAGCGCGAGCCTGCCGGAAACGCCGACCGAGTGACCCCGCCGCCCGGCCCGATCAGCCGGCGTCGCCCAGGGAGCGGACGAAGTCGTCGATCAGCCAGCGCGAGATCGCGGTTCCCGGCGGCACGTTCGGCAGATCGTCATGGCGGAACCAGCGGGCGTCGGCGATCTCCCCTTCCTGACAGACGATGTCGCCGCTGGCGTACTCGGCATGGAAGCCGAGCATCAGCGAGTTCGGGAACGGCCAGCTCTGGCTGCCGAGGTAGCGCAGGTTGCGGACCTTGATGCCCACCTCCTCCTCGACTTCCCGGTGCACCGTCTGCTCGATGGACTCGCCGGGCTCGACGAACCCCGCCAGGGTGCTGTACATGCCCGTCGGCCAGTTGGCGTTGCGGGCCAGCAGCATCTCGTCACCCCGGTGCACCAGCACGATGATGCTCGGCGACAGTCTCGGGTAGTTGACCAGCCCGCAGGACGGACAGACCTTGGCCCGGTCGGCGGCATGGTCCTCGGTCCCGGACCCGCAGCGGCCGCAGAACCGGTGGGTGTCGTGCCAGTCGATGACCTGCTGGGCCCGCCCGGCGATGTAGAACACCGCGGGCTCCACGCGCCCCAGCCAGCCGCGCAGCCCGGTGACCGAGTAGCCTTCCGGCAGGCGCCCCTCGGCATGCACCGCGTAGCACTGCCGCCCCCTGAACCGTCCGAGGTAGTGCCGGGCCCGGATGTCGACGTCTACCCAGCGCAGCTCGTCCGCGGTGATCGGCCGGGGCACGCCCTGCTCGGCGATGCAGGCCATCTGCCCCTCGACCACGACGAACATCCAGGCGTCGTCGGCGGCGCCACCGTCGCCGGGATGCAGCTCCGGCTCGAAACCATCGGGATCAATCGGCCACATATCGGTTTGCTGTTCGCAACGGACCGGCAACCATACCACAGGCCCGGGGAGGCGGAGGACGGGGTGGCGGCGCGACGGCGCCCGTTGCGGCTGCCGGTGGGACGCGCGGAGATTCCGGTGGCTTCCACCCGCGGCCCAGGCCCCGGCGTGGGCGCCCCCGGGTGACCTCAGGCCGGCGGACGCGCCGCGGGCATCACTGGGACGGCGCCGGGACGTCGCGCCAGAGGCTGCCGCCGCTGCTGCCGTCGAGCAGGTCCAGCATGGCCTCGTGAGCAGCCGCCTCGGCGTCGCTGGCGCGTACCACCTTGAGCGGCGGACGGTCCGCGGAGAGCCGCGCCTGCACGGCCCGGCCTTCGGCGCCGGCCCGGTCCCCGCCCTCCTGGGACGCGCCGAACAGCTGGGTCTGCCCGCCGGTCATGGCCAGGTAGACGTCCGCCAGGATCTCCGCGTCCAGCAGGGCACCGTGCAGGTCCCTGGCCGAGTTGTCGACCTGGTAGCGCCGGCACAGGGCGTCGAGATTGTTCTTCTGCCCGGGATGCTTGTAGCGCGCCAGCGCCAGGGAGTCTGTGATCCGGCAGATGTCGCCGATGCGGTCGACGCCGATCTCCAGGCGCGCCAGCTCGGCGTCGAGAAACGCCACGTCGAACGGCGCGTTGTGGATGATCAGCTCGGCGCCGCGCACGAAGTTCACGAACTCCTCGGCCACCTCGGCGAAGCGCGGCTTGTCCGCCAGGAACTCCGAGGAGATGCCGTGGACCTCGAAGGCGCCGTCGTCGATGGCCCGCTCCGGGTCGACGTATTTGTGGAAGTGGCGCCCGGTGAGCCGGCGGTTGACGATCTCGACGCCGCCGATCTCGATGATGCGGTGGCCGAGCCCGACCTCGAGACCGGTCGTCTCCGTGTCCAGAACGATCTGCCTCACGAGCCGGTCACCCGCCGGCCGCCAGCATGGCGTCGATCGCCAGGTTGGCCTCCTGGTCGGCCCGCTCGTTCTCCGGGTGGCCGCTGTGCCCGCGCACCCAGTGCCAGGCGATGTCGTGCCGGCCGCTGAGCTCGTCGAGCTGCTCCCACAGGTCGCGGTTCTTGACCGGCTGCTTCGAGGCCGTGCGCCAGCCGTTGCGCTTCCAGTTGTGCATCCACTGCTGCACGCCCTGGCGCAGATACTGGGAGTCGGTGGTCAGCTCGACCCGGGAGGGCCGCTTGAGCGCGGCCAGCGCCTCGATCGCGGCCTGCAGCTCCATCCGGTTGTTCGTGGTCTGCGGCTCGGCGCCGCTCAGCACACGCTCGCTGCCGCCGTAGCGGAGCAGCGCCGCCCAGCCCCCGGGACCCGGATTGCCGCGGCAGGCGCCGTCCGTGAAGATCTCAACCACCTCGCTCAAGGTCCTTCCAGTCGCTGAATTTGAGAACCGGCGCACGCCAGGGGGCGGCGCCGGGTTCCGCGGCGCGCTGCACCGCGGACTTCGGATAGGCGGCCGGCAGCAGCTTGCCGCCCTTGAGGCGCGCCGGTCGCCAGTTGGGCCGCACGGCAGCCGCCTGCTTGACCGCCGACACCAGGTAGACGCCGCCGACGGGCGCCTGGGCGCGGCGCATGAAGCGCTCGAAGCGCCCCGGGTCGCCCTCGCCCGCCTCGCCGCCGGCGGTCTGGAACGGCAGCCCGTAGGACAGATAGCGGGCGCCGGACTGGCGTTCGAAGCCCAGCAGGGCCAGCCAGTCGAGCAGCCGGAACGCGGTGACGAACCTGAGCCCGGTGAAGGCGTCGGGGCGCACCTGGGCATACAGCCGCCGCCCGCCCCACAGACTCAGGGGATTGAACGCGCAGATCACCAGCCGCCCGCCTGGCACCAGCACCCGCGCCGCCTCCCGCAGGGCGCCCCGGGGGTCCGCCGCGGTCTCCAGCGCATGGTGGAGCACGATGGCGTCGAGGCTGCCGTTCGGCAGCGGCAGTGCGTCCACCTCGCAGCGCAGGCTGGACAGGTCCTCGACGTCGGGCTGGGGGACCGGGGACGCGAACAGACGGTGCCGAATCATGCACCCGCGCACGGTCCGGGACACCCCCGCGTGGCATCCTGCCCACAGCAGCGTATCGCCGTGGAAACGCCGCGCCGCCTCGCCCAGGTAGGCGCGTTCCTCCCGCAGCAGGCGGCTCCCCTGGGGGGATTCGAACCACGCGGACAGACGTTCGGACGACGCGTTTGCCAAGCAACTACACTTAACGCAGAGTACCGAAGGAATTCTGACGGCAGGTATCCATGAGAGCAACCACAGACCGCCTCCGGCACCTCCGCTGCCTGCCCCTGGTGCTGGCAAGCGCCCTGCTGGCAGCCTGCCAGCTGCTCCCGGGCGCCGGTGGCGCCGGCGCTGAGGCGGGTGGCGCGGAGGACGCCCCGGCGGTCGCTGCGGCGCCCGGCTACCTGGTCGAACCGGTCATCGTGCCGCGGCTCGAGCGGCGCGAATTGCCGCCGCCGGCGCCGGATCTGTGGGCCGACATCCGCGCCTCCTTCGCCCTGGACCACGCCCTGGAGCAGCGCCGGGTGCAGCAGGAGCTGGCCTGGATCAAGCGGCACCCCAGCTACCTGCCCAGGCTGGCATCGCGCATGCAGCGGTACCTGCCCTACATCCACGGCGAGGTCAGCGCCCGGGGCCTGCCGGGCGAGCTCACCCTGCTGCCCATCGTCGAGAGCGCCCTCGATCCCTACGCCTTCTCCCACGGCGGCGCCGCCGGCCTGTGGCAGTTCATCCCCGCCACGGCCAAGCGCTTCGGCCTGCCGAGAAACTGGTGGATGGACGGCCGCCGGGACCCGGTGCTGGCGACCGGCGCCGCGCTGAACTACCTGGAGCATCTGCACGGCCGGCTGGACGACTGGTACCTCGCCGTGGCCGGCTACAACGCCGGCGAAGGCAACGTGCGGCGCGCGCTGCGCAAGGCCAGGGGTGAAACCAGTTTCTGGCTGCTCGACCTGCCCCGGGAAACCAGCGCCTACGTGCCGCGCCTGCTGGCCCTGGCCGCCGTCATCGCCGATCCGCAGGCCCACGGCGTGACCCTGCCCGATCTCGAGCCGCGCCCGGCCTTCGCCACCATCGAGACCGGCGGGCAGTTCGACCTGATGAAAGCCGCCGCGGCTCTGGACATGCCGGTGGACGCCCTCTACGAGTGGAACCCGGCGCTGAACCAGTGGGCGACGCCGCCGGACGGCCCCCACGCGCTGCACGTGCCGGCGGAGCTGGCCGAGCAGGCCCAGGCCAGGATTCTGGCGGTGCCCGAGGACGAGCGGGTGCAGTGGCTGCGCATCGAGGTCGCCGACGGCGACACCCTGAGCCACATCGCCCGACGGCACCGCACCGACGTCGCGACGCTGCGGCGGGTCAACCGCATCGACGGCAGCCGGATCAGAGCCGGCCAGGCCCTGTTCATTCCGCGCTCCAGCGAGCAGCCGTCCGCCTACCCCGTCGCCCGGCGCCGCCAGCAGGGCGACTACCAGGTGCAGCCCGGCGATTCCCTGTGGAGCATCGCCCAGGCCCACGAGGTGCCGCTGGCGCGGCTGGTGAAGGTCAACCAGATCGGGCCCAAGGAGGTGCTCCGCGTCGGCCAGCGTCTGGTCATCCCCGGCGGCACCGGCGCGTCGGGCGCCCCCGTCGCCGGGCGCGACGTGATCCGCAAGGTACGCTACGGGGTGCGCCGCGGGGACTCGCTGGCCAAGATCGCCAGCAAGTTCAACGTGGCCGTGGGCGACATCGCCCAGTGGAACAAGATCGACCCGGGCAACTACCTGCAGCCCGGTCAGCGTCTGCTGATCTACGTCAACGTCGCCGCGGCGGAGTGAGCCGCCGCCGGGCCCGGCGGCCCGGCGGAGCCGAACGGGGCGGCGCCCGCCCTACTGGGGGCGCTGAACCGACGCTTCCCGGCGCAGGGTCTCGAACAGGCCAGCGAACTCCAGCCTCGACACCCGGTCCGCCAGAAATCCGCGCATGCCCGCCAGCTCGCTGTCCGTCAGCGACTGCACGTCGCCGTCCGTCACGCTGGTGACCGTGACGATCGCGGTGCCGCCGCGGGGCAGCGACGCTTCGCCCACGGACTTGCCGCCCGCGCCCGGCCGCGGCAGCTCGAAGGCCGCTTCCAGCACGGCCCGGGGCACTTCCGTGGCATTGCGGCGGACGCTCTGGAAGGTCTGCCAGTTGGCGCCGACGTCGGCGGCCACCTCCGAGACGTTCTCACCGGCGCGAATGCGCGCCAGCGCTTCGCCCTGGGCCTGCCGAGCCAGCTCTGCGGCCCGCTCGCCCTCCATCTCGGCCCGGATCTCCTCGGCGACGGTCTCGAACGGAATCTGCTCCGGCGGGTAGCGCTCGGCGACCCGCACCACCACGGCGCTGCCGTTGCCGGTGTCGATGGCGGCGCTGTTGAAGCCCTTCTCCAGCACCTCCTCACCGAACAGCGCGTCCCGGACCCGGGGCGTTCCGAACGGCCCTTCACCCTGCTCCCGGGTCACGTTCTCGACCACCACCCGCTCCAGGCCGAGCTGGTCGACGATGGTCTGCAGGCTGTTGGGATGCTCGAACGCCAGGTTGTCCAGCTCGCGCAGACGCTCCTCGAACAGCAGCTCCGCCTGCTCGCGGCGCAGCCGCTGCTCGATCTCCGCGCGCACCGCTGCGAACTCGGGGTACTCGTTCTGCCGCACGGCTTCGAGCTGGATCAGGTGATAGCCGAAGTCGGTCTCCACCGGCTCGGACACGTCCCCCGGCGCCTCGAGGGCGAACAACGCCTCCTCGAAGGCGGGATCGAAGATGCCCCGTCCGGCGAACCCAAGATCGCCGCCCTGCTCGGCGGAGCCCGGATCCTCGGACAGCTCGGCGGCAATGTCCGCGAACGACTCACCGGCGGCCACCCGCGCGCGCGCGTTTTCGAGCGCCGCCACGGCTTCCTCGGCGGTCCTGTCGTCGCCGGTCTCCAGCAGGATGTGACGGCTGCGGCGCTCCTCGTCCGGCGGCGCCGCCGCCCGGTCACTCTCGTAGGCGCTGCGCACGTCCTCCTCGGATACCTCGATGGCGGGATCCCCGGCGAGCTGATCCGCGGACAACCGGACGTAGGCGGCGTCGAGCCGCTCTTCGGTCATGTAGGCCCGCTGATTCTCCTCGTAGCGGGTGCGCACCTCGGCCTCGCTGACGTCGACCCGCTCACGGTAGCCGTCGGCGTCGAACGGCAGGTACGCGACGTCCCGGCGCTGCCCGAGCAGCGACGCATGCAGATTGAGCTCCCGCCGGGTGAGAAACGCGGTGTCGGTGACCGCGGTCTGGAGCTGCTCGAGCGCCATGAGTTCGGCGGTGTCGTCGAGGAACTCCTGGGGCGTGAAGCCCATGGCCTGAACCATCTGACGGTACATGTCCTGGTTGAACTGGCCGGCCGCCTGGAAGTTCGGATTGCGCACCACCACCGACTCGACCCGGGACTGGCCCACGCCGACCCCGAGATCGTCCGCCGCCTGAGCCAGCAGCTCCCGGGCGATGAGCTGATCGAGCACGGCGCCCTGGAGCCGCACGGGATCGATCATGCTGGGATCGAACTCGGCGCCCATGCGCGAGGCCAGCCGGCGCCGCTCGCGCTCCGTGGCCACCGCCAGCTCGCCCTGGGTGATGCCTTCTCCGTTGACGCTGGCGACCTCCGGGTCACCGCCGACGAACAGGTTGAAGGCCCCGAAGCCGAACACGGCGAGCACGAAAACGATGATCCCCACCAGCACCTTGAACGCGGTGCTCTGGGTCTGATCACGCATCTTCTGCAGCATCGAGAGATCCTCAGCGAGATTGGGTAGAGGTACGCCGGTCGCGCCGCCCGGAGGATGCGACGCCGGAGTTACCGGGGAATCGGCTCACGGACACGTCGCCGCGGACGCGGCGGTGGCCACGCGAAGAAAAAAGGCGCTGGAAACGCGCCTTCTTTCCGTCATCTGGCTGTCGGGGACGTTCTCAGTTGAGGGCGTCCTTGAGGCCCTTGCCAGGCTTGAACGCCGGCACCTTGGCGGCGGCGATCTGGATGGTGGCCCCGGTCTGCGGGTTGCGGCCGGTGCGGGCAGCCCGCTCCCGAACGGTGAACGTGCCGAACCCGACCAGCGACACCGGGTCGGAATCCTTCAGGGAATCGGTAATGGCGTCCAGCGCAGCGTCCAGGGCGCGGCCGGCGGACGCTTTGGAGATGTCGGCGGCCTCGGCAATACGATCAACGAGTTCAGTCTTGTTCACATTAAGCCCCTCGTAATTCGCGAGGACGGAAGCGCCATCGCGGAAAAGTCAGTGTATGAATTGGTGTTATCACGTGCGACGCCGGTTTTATACCAACACCCCCAGACGCCTGCAACCGAGCCGGCAGAGCGTCCGGGCGCCGTTTCGGCGCCGTTTTTCCCGCGGAGCGGGACCCCGCCGATGGCAAAGGGCGATCCCCGCTCCGTCACCCTCACGGGCCGGGCGCGGCATTCTACCGCATCGGGGTGGCGTCGCCAGCGTCGAGGCGCGTCGGGCGGAAGCCGGGCGCAGAGAACGCCGCATCGCCCGCGCAGCGACCCGGCCCGATCCCACGCGGGAAGGCCGCGCCCGGCGCATGCGCGACAGGCCGGTCAGTGTGCGCTGATCGGCAGCTCGCCGTTGCTCTCGTTGCCCGGCTTGTCTGAGGCGGACTCGCTCGACTCCTCGATGTCGGCCACCTCGGCCGGATGAGGCAGCCGCTCCAGGGCGATCTCCAGCACCTCGTCCATCCACTTCACCGGAATGATCTCGAGCCGGGCCTTCACGTTGTCCGGGATCTCCTTGAGGTCCCGCTCGTTCTCCTTCGGGATGATCACCCGCCGGATGCCGCCCCGCTGAGCGGCCAGCAGCTTCTCCTTCAGCCCGCCGATCGGCAGCACCTGGCCACGCAGCGTGATCTCGCCCGTCATCGCCACGTCGGCGCACACGGGGATGCCGGTGAGCACGGAAACGACCGCCGTGCACATGCCGATGCCAGCGCTCGGACCGTCCTTCGGCGTGGCGCCTTCCGGCACGTGCACGTGCAGATCGACCTTCTCGTGGAAGTCCTTGCTGATGCCGAGCACGGCCGCACGGCTGCGCACGAAGGTCAGCGCCGCCTGGATGGATTCCTTCATCACGTCGCCGAGGGAGCCGGTCCGGGTCTGGCGGCCCTTGCCGGGCACGGCCACCGCCTCGATGTTGAGCAGCTCACCGCCCACCGACGTCCAGGCCAGCCCCGTGACCAGGCCGACCTGATTCTCCTCCTCGGCCAGACCGAAGCTGTACTTGCGCACGCCGTTGTATTCCTCGATGCGCTCGGCGTCGATGGTGATCGGCCGCTTCTGCTCGCCGGCCGGCAGCAGGGACTTCTGCTTGATCACCTTGCGCGCGAGCTTGGCGATCTCCCGCTCGAGCCCGCGAACGCCGGCTTCCCGCGTGTAGTAGCGGATGAGCTGGAGGATGGCGTCGTCCTCCAGGGTCAGCTCGCCGGGCTTGAGGCCGTTCATCCGCACCTGCTTGGGCACCAGGTAGCGGCGGGCGATGTTGAGCTTCTCGTCCTCGGTGTAGCCGGGCAGCCGGATCACTTCCATGCGATCGAGCAGCGGCGCCGGAATGTTCATCGAGTTCGACGTGCAGATGAAGAACGTATCCGACAGGTCGTAGTCCACCTCGAGATAGTGATCGTTGAAGCTGTGATTCTGCTCGGGGTCGAGCACTTCGAGCAGCGCGCTGGCCGGATCGCCGCGCACGTCCATCCCCATCTTGTCGACCTCGTCGAACAGGAACAGGGGGTTGCGGACGCCCGCCTTGGACATCTTCTGCAGCACCTTGCCCGGCAGGGAGCCGATGTAGGTGCGCCGGTGGCCGCGGATCTCCGCCTCGTCGCGCACCCCGCCGAGGGCCATGCGCACGAACTTGCGGTTGGTCGCCCGGGCGATGCTCTCACCCAGCGAGGTCTTGCCGACGCCGGGCGGCCCCACCAGGCAGAGCACCGGCCCCTTCACCTTGCTGACACGCCCCTGCACGGCCAGGTACTCGAGGATCCGGTCCTTGACCTCCTCCAGCCCGTAGTGGTCCTCGTCGAGAATGCGCTGGGCCGCGGCCAGATCCTTGCGCACCCGGCTCTTCTTCTTCCAGGGCACGCTCACCATCCAGTCCAGATAGCTCCGGACCACGGTGGCCTCCGCGGACATCGGCGACATCTGCTTGAGCTTGGCGAGCTCGGTCTCGGCCTTCTCGCGGGCCTCCTTGGACATGCCGCTGTCGTCGATCTTGCGCTGCAGCTCCTCGGCCTCGTTGGGCGCGTCGTCGAGGTCGCCGAGTTCCTTCTGAATGGCCTTCATCTGCTCGTTCAGATAGTACTCGCGCTGGCTCTTCTCCATCTGCTTCTTGACGCGGCCGCGGATGCGCTTCTCGATCTGATAGAGATCGATCTCCGAGTCCATGAGCCCGAGCAGGATGTCGATGCGCTCCTTGAGCTCGACGGCTTCCAGCAGGAGCTGCTTGTCTTCCAGCTTCAGGGTCATCTGGGCGGCGATGGTGTCCACCAGCCGGCCCGGGTCGTCGATGCTGGCCAGCGACGACAGCACCTCCTGGGGGACCTTCTTGCTGGCCTTCACGTACTGCTCGAACTGCTCCATGATCGAGCGCGCCAGGGTTTCGGCTTCCCGGGTCTCGACCTCCGGCTCCTCCAGCGGCACGACCTCGGCGCGGATGAAGTCGTCGCCGTCCTCGACGGAGGACACCTCGGCCCGGGCGCCGCCTTCGACCAGCACCTTCACCGTGCCGTCGGGAAGCTTGAGAAGCTGCAGCACGGTGGCCACCGTTCCGACGGTGAACAGATCCGACTCACCCGGCGCATCCACGTCCGCGTCACGCTTGGCCAGCAGCAGGATCTGCTTGTCGTCCCCCATGGCCGCGTCGAGCGCCCGGATGGAGCTCTCGGTACCGACGAAGAGCGGGTGCACCCCATGGGGATAGACCACCATGTCGCGCAGCGGCAGAACGGGAACGCGGATTTGCTTGGACGTTGCCACGGGTCGGGTCACCTCCGGCCATGAATCTGGGGTACTACGGGCTACATGCGGGCGCCCGGACGAAAAACCAAGGTTATCAGGAAACCAGGCTGACGATGTCGGCCAGGTTCGACACCCTGGCAGTGAGTTTGTATCCGGGCTCGGATCGCTGACGCTCTGACCGGCGGTCGGCGTCGGAGAATCGGCGGCAGGCGGCAACGTCCACCCGGAGCGCGGGCTGCGCTCCGGGATCGCGCAACGTCAGTCTTTGCTGGGCGCCGCCTGAGCCTTCTCGACGTTCTCGTAGATGAGCATCGGCTCGCTTTCGCCGGCGATCACGCTCTCGTCGATCACCACCTTGGTGACGGACTCCAGCGAAGGGAGCTGATACATGGTGTCGAGCAGCACCGCCTCGAGAATGGAGCGCAGGCCCCGGGCGCCGGTCTTGCGCTCCATGGCCTTGCGGGCCACCGCCCGCAGCGCGTCTTCGCGGAAATCCACTTCGACGCCTTCCATCTCGAACAGCTTCACGTACTGCTTGGTCAGAGAGTTCTTGGGCTCCGTGAGAATCTGCACCAGGGCCGCGATGTCGAGTTCCTCGAGGGTCGCCACCACCGGCAGACGGCCGACGAACTCGGGGATGAGGCCGTAGCGGATCAGGTCCTCGGGCTCGACGTTGCGCAGGGTCTCGCCGATGCTCTTGCGGTCCTCCTCGCCGAGCACGTCGGCGGAGAAACCGATCCCCGACTTCTCCGAGCGCTCGCGGATGACCTTGTCGAGGCCGGCGAACGCGCCGCCGCAGATGAACAGGATGTTGCTGGTGTCGACCTGCAGGAACTCCTGCTGGGGATGCTTGCGCCCGCCCTGGGGCGGCACCGAGGCGACGGTGCCTTCGATGAGCTTCAGCAGCGCCTGCTGCACGCCCTCCCCCGACACGTCCCGGGTGATGGAGGGGTTGTCGGACTTGCGGGAGATCTTGTCGATCTCGTCGATATAGACGATGCCGACCTGGGCCCGCTCGACGTCGTAGTCACACTTCTGCAGCAGCTTCTGGATGATGTTCTCGACGTCCTCGCCGACGTAGCCCGCCTCGGTGAGGGTGGTGGCGTCGGCGATGGTGAACGGCACGTTGAGCAGCCGGGCCAGGGTCTCCGCCAGCAGGGTCTTGCCGCTGCCGGTCGGGCCGATCAGCAGGATGTTGGACTTGGAGAGCTCGACCTCGTCCTTCTTGCCCTTGTAGTTCAGCCGCTTGTAGTGGTTGTAGACGGCGACGGACAGCACCTTCTTGGCGTGTTCCTGGCCGATGACGTACTCGTCGAGGATCTCGTTGATCTCGTGAGGAACGGGCAGACGCTCGCTGCCTTTCGACTCGCCGCCCTCGGCGACTTCCTCGCGGATGATGTCGTTGCACAGCTCGACGCACTCGTCGCAGATGAAGACGCTCGGGCCTGCGATGAGCTTGCGGACTTCGTGCTGACTTTTTCCGCAGAAGGAACAGTAGAGCAGCTTGCCTGAGTCGTCGCTCTTACCGTTGTCGTCTGCCATCTGATACCTCAGTCTACCTCGGTCGAACCCGCCATCAGTACCTTGCGTGGTTCATACCCATAATGCAAGTCTGCAAGGTTACGGAATTATGAGACAAAAACCGTGGCCTTGTGGGCGCTTTGCACCCACGTCGGACACTCGCAGGACGCCGCGGAACGCGGTGTTCCGTCAGCCGTTGACGGCCTTGGCCGCGGGCTTGCGGGGCACCCGCACCTGGTCGATGAGGCCGTACTCCTCCGCCTCGGTGGGGCTCATCCAGAAGTCGCGGTCGGTGTCCTCGGCGATGCGCTCGACGGACTGACCGGTGTGCTCGGCGAGGATCTTGTTCAGGCGTTCCCGCATCAGCAGGATCTCCTTCGCCTGGATCTCGATGTCCGCGGCGACGCCGCGGGAGCCGCCGGAGGGCTGGTGCAGCATCATGCGCGAGTTGGGCAGCGCAAACCGCTTGCCCGGGGCGCCGGCGGCGAGCAGGAACGCGCCCATGCTGGCGGCCTGGCCGACGCACATGGTGCTCACGTTGCAGCGCACGAACTGCATCGTGTCGTAGATCGACATGCCGGCGGTGACCGAACCGCCCGGCGAATTAATGTAAAGATTGATGTCTTTATCGGGGTTCTCGGCCTCGAGGAACAGGAGCTGAGCCACGACCAGGTTGGCGACGTTGTCCTCGACCGGGCCCACCAGAAAGACGATGCGGTCCTTCAGCAGCCGGGAGTAGATGTCGTAGGCGCGCTCGCCCCGGGCGGACTGCTCGATGACCATCGGCACCAGGCCGAGGTTGGTGATGGGCGTCACGCCGCCATCGTACGCATCGCTCATGATGTGCTGTCTCCGTTGTCCTGCCGGATACCGTGGTACCCGGCATTGTGCGGGATGAACCGCTTTACTGCGAATCCGCCTTGCCGGCCTCCGGCGCGTCGGCCGCTTCGGCCTCGGCCGCGTCGGCGTCACCGGCTTCCTCAGACGGCACGGCCTGGCCGGACACCACGGTCTGATAGGTCGCCGGCACGGTCTCCACCGTGGCGGACGCGAGGACGTGCTCGACGACCTCGTCCTCCAGCGCGGCCATTTCCACCTGCTGGAGCTGCTCCTGATTACTGTAGTACCAATTGACGACCTGTTGCGGCTCGGCGTAGCCCTCCGCCAGTTCCTCGACCCGGGCCCGGAGCTTCTCCGGCGTCACCTGGATCTCGGCGGAGCTGACAATTTCGTTGACGACCAGGCCCACGCGCACCCGCCGCTCGGCCTGATCGCGGAACAGCTCGTCCGGCAGGTCGGGCTGGTTGCCGGCGCCGTACATCTGGAACTGCTGCAGCGTCTGCTGCTTGAGCGCCTGCACCTCGTTGGCCACCAGCGCCTCCGGGAGCTGAATCTGGTGCAGCGCGTTGAGCTGATCCATGACCTGGTTCTTCACCTGGGTGCGGACCGCGCCTTCCATCTCGCGCTCCATGTTGCGCCTGACGTCCGCGCGGAACGCCTCGAGGCCGCCCTCCTCGATGCCGAAGCTCTCGAAGAACGCCTCGTCGAGCTCCGGCAGCGCGGGCTCGGTCACCGTCTTGACGCCGACCTTGAAGGTCACGGTCTTGCCGGCGAGGTTCTCGGCCCGGTAGTCCTCGGGAAAGCTCGCCTCGAACTCGCTCGATTCCCCGGCCTTGAGGCCGCGCACGCCCTTGTCGAAGTCGTCGATCATCTGCCCGGCGCCGATCACGAAGGCCGCGTCCTCGGCGTGGCCGCCCTCGAACACCTCGCCGTCGAGCCGGCCCTCGAAGTCCAGCGTGACCCGGTCGCCCTCTTCGGCGCCGCGCTCGACCTCCCGCCAGTCTTTGCGCTGATCGCGCAGGCGCTCGATCATGTCGTCGACGTCCGACTCGGTCACCTCGGCTTCCGGCCGCTTCACCGCCACCCGGGACAGGTCGGCGAGGTCGACGGAGGGAAACACCTCGAAAGTCGCCGTGAACTCGAAATCGTCGCCCGGATCCATCTTGACCACTTCGAGATTGGGCTGGCCGGCCGGCGACAGGTCTTCCTGGCGCACCGCGTCGAAGAAACTCGACTGCATCAGCTCCCCAGCCACCTCGGCGCGCACGGCCTGACCGTACCGGCGGCGCACCTCCTTCAGCGGCACCTTGCCCGGCCGGAAGCCGGGCAGCCGCATGCGCTGGGCGGCGTCACCCAGACGCTCGCTGATGCGCGACTCGAAGGCCTCGGAGGGCACGGAGATGGTCAGACGGCGCTCGAGGCCGGCGGTTGTCTCAACGGAAATCTGCATGGTGGAAAGGCGTCACTTCAAAGAGGTTGGGCGGATCGACGGCCGACGAATTTGGGGTGGACGATGGGGCTCGAACCCACGACCGCCGGGATCACAACCCGGAGCTCTACCAACTGAGCTACGTCCACCATCGAAAACCGTGAACCGCGAATTTTACTCCGACGGGGCGGCCCGCGTAACCATCACGAGCGCCTCGCCGCACAAGGCCATCCACACCGCAAGCCGCACCTTCACAGGCGGCTGCGACGGCGCGTGGCGGCGGCGCGTTCTGCCGCCCCGGGCGGCAGAACCGCAGAAGCGGTTCCGCAACGCCGTTGCGGCAACGCGACTGGCGCGCCCGGAAGGACTCGAACCTTCAACCGCCGGCTTAGAAGGCCGATGCTCTATCCGGTTGAGCTACGGGCGCATGTCCGGGACTCCGGTGCAGCCCGTGCCGCCTGTGCGCGCCCGCGTCCGTGCGCATCGAGGCTCCCGGCTGCGGGACGACTCTGCCGACACACCCCCGCCCGGCACGGGACCGCACGGCTCACCCTGAGGGAAATGGTCGGGGTAGAGAGATTCGAACTCCCGACATCCTGCTCCCAAAGCAGGCGCGCTACCAGACTGCGCTATACCCCGCAGTTCAGGAACCGGCGCGATCATAATGGGGGCCGTTGGGGGCGTCAAACCTGACGTGCCGCCGCCGTGACCTGCATCGAGGCGCCCCGTGCCGCCCCGGTCCGCCGCCACCGGGCCCGCCAATACGGGTAGAATGCGCCGGCCATCAGGAACCGCACCATGTCAGCACAGATCCTCAACGGAAACGCCATCGCCCGGGAACTCAGGGCCGGCATCCGCGAACGCGTCGAGAGCCGCGCCGCCGCCGGCGAACGCCCGCCCGGGCTCGCCGTGATTCTGGTGGGCAACGATCCCGCCTCGGAGATCTACGTCCGCCACAAACGCAAGGACTGCGAGGAAGTCGGGTTCCACTCCAACGTCCAGCACCTGTCGGCCAACGTGACCCAGGAGGATCTGGCGGAGCGGATCGCCCATCTGAACCGGGACGCCAGCATCGACGGCATTCTGGTGCAGCTGCCGCTGCCCGGGCACCTCGACGCGGCCCGCATCATCGACCTCATCGACCCGGCCAAGGACGTGGACGGCGTGCACCCGTTCAACATCGGCCGCCTGGCCCTGCGCCGCCCTACCCTGCGGTCGTGCACGCCGAAGGGCGTGATGCAGCTCCTCGAGCACACCGGGGTGCCGATCCGCGGGCTCGACGCCACGGTGATCGGCGCGTCGAACCACGTGGGCCGGCCGATGGGCCTCGAGCTGCTGCTGGCCGGCTGCACGGTCACCACGGCCCACAAGTTCTCCCGTGACACCCGCGCGGCGGTCAGCCACGCCGACATCGTGGTTTCCGCGGTGGGACGCCGGGACCTGGTGCCCGGCGACTGGATCAAGCCCGGCGCCATCGTCATCGACGTGGGCATCACCCGGGACGACGCGGGCAAGCTCCACGGCGACGTGTGCTTCGAGGAGGCCGCGGAGCGGGCCGCCTGGATCACGCCGGTGCCCGGCGGGGTCGGACCCATGACCCGGGTCGCCATGCTGCAGAACACGCTGCTCGCCGCCGAGGGGCTGGTGTCGTGAACCGGCTGTTCGCCTCGGACCTCCACCTGGAGGACCCGGACGGCCGCCACTTCCGCGCCTTCGAGCGGCTGCTCGACACCACCGACGCGGACGAGATCTACCTGCTGGGCGACCTCTGCGAGGTGTGGATCGGCGACGACGACGACGGTCCGCTGGCGCGGCGTTTCGTCGCGGCGCTGGCGGCCGCCGGCCGTCACGCCGACGTCCACGTCATGTCGGGCAACCGGGACTTCCTGTTCGGCGAGCGCTTCGCCGCGGAAGCCGGCGTGCGGCTGCTGACGGATCCGGTGCGCCTCGACGACGGGCTGCTGCTCACCCACGGCGACGCCTTCTGCATCGACGACGAGGCCTACCAGGCCACCCGCCTGGTGCTGCGCTCCGCCGCGTGGCAGGCCGACGTGCTGGCCCGGCCGCTGAGTGAACGCCGCGCGCTCGCCGCCGCCATGCGGGAGGAGAGCCGGCGCACCAACGCCAACAAGGCCGCCAACATCATGGACGTGTCCCGGGCGGAGGTCGCCCGGATCATGGCCGAGTACGACGCCCACACCCTGGTCCACGGACACACCCATCGTCCGGGTGTCCACCGCGAAGCCTGGGGAGACCGCTACGTGCTCGGCGCCTGGGAACGCTGCGGCTGGTACCTGCGGCAGACCGGCGGCCGTTTCGCGCTGACCTGCATGCCGCTGCCCCGGGACTGATCGCGCTAGTGTAGTGCGCCGCACTACACTGGCCCCGCCGGGCGCCACCGTTCAGCCGGGCAGCGGCCCACTGTGAAAACGGAATACCGGATCCGGCAGGGTGACCAGTTCCGCGTCGCGGTCGAGCAGCACCGCGAGCCGCGCGGCCACCTCGTCGTCGGAAGCGTAGCGCCGGGCGAGCGCCAGATAGAGCGCGAAGTGACGCGCCTCCGACGCCAGCAGACCGGCGTACAGCTTGGCGACGTCGGCGGGCAGCACCGCCGCCAGCCCGGCGAAGCGCTCGCAGGACCGGGCCTCGACGATGGCGCCGACCAGCAGCGTGTCCACCAGCCGGCCCGGCTCCTCGCGGCGCACCTCGGTCATCAGCGTCGCCGCGTAGCGGCTCGCGCTGAGCTGGCCGTAGGCGACGTCCTGCTGCGCCATGAGCGCGCAGACCTGCTCGAAGTGGCGCAGCTCCTCCCGGGCGAGGCGGCTGAGCCGATACAGCAGCTCCGGCCGGTCGACGTAGCGATAGAGCATCCCCAGCGCCGTCGATGCCGCCTTCTTCTCGCAGTTGGCGTGGTCGACGAGCAGCACGTCGAGGCGCGCCGGCGCCTGGGCGAACCAGGCGGGCGGCGTCGGGCAGCGCAGAAATTCACGGATCGCCGCGGGCACCGCGGCGGCGGGCGCCGCGCTCACTCCGCGGGTATCCGGTAGTAGCGTTCGTAGTGCGCCAGGGAGCGCTGGTAGAACTCGCGGTCGATCAGGGTGATCAGCGCCTCGACCGGCAGCTCGGCCTGGGCCGGGTCCCGGACCCGGGCGCCCAGGTCGGACAGGACCACCTCGCCGTCACGCCAGCGCAGCCGCTGCAGGGCTTCGTAGAGCAGGTTCGCGGCCGCCGGGGTGGTCTCCGCCGACAGCCCGAGTCCCGCCGCGGCGGACGCCAGCCGCGCCGGGTCGTCGATGGCGATCAGCGATTCGACGGCGCCCTCGCGCAGGTCCAGCAGCCGTTCCCAGACCACCGACCGCTGAGCCTGGTCGAACCCGTTCCACTGCACGATCTCGTGGGCGAATCGCTTGCAGCCGCGACACACCAGGTCGCCGTAGGTGGTGGAGCAGATGCCGATGCAGGGGGTACGTCTGAGCATGGTCTCGGTCCATGGACACGGGCGATCGGGCGGCGGCGGCCGGTCAGCGGCGGGCGCCGAGCGCGGCCCGGAGCCGAACGCGTCGAAGCTGGGAGCGCAGCCGGCGGAGGTCCTGACGGCCCCAGCCGGCGCCGGGATTGTACAGCAGCCGGTCGACCTCGGCGACGAGCGCCCCGGCCTGGTCGGCGCCGATGACGCCGCCGGATTCGAGCCGCCGCAGGTAGCTGGCGGGGGCCTCGTCGGGCCGCCGGGGCCAGCCGGCGCCGGCCAGCCGGCGGCAGAAGTCCTGGAATGCGCCCTCGACCGGATGACGCGGCGCGCTGCGGCGGCGCCAGAACAGCACCAGGGCCACGGCGCCGAGGCTCGCCCCGCCGGCGAGCAGCAGGGCCAGGCCCACCCGAGCCGGGGTGATCTCCCCCAGCAGGTCCTGCAGCACGTCGGCCTGCAGATGGGTGTCGTAGCCGATCACCCAGAGATTCCAGCGGTGTTCCAGGGAATCCGCCCAGTAGAGCAGGTCCCGGAACACCCCGACGCCGTCGAAGCGCGCCGCGGTGAGCGCCGACAGGCTTTCCCGGTCCTCCGGCGACAGCGCGGCGTTCAGTCCCTCCTCGATCCGCGCCGGCGCCACCGCCGCGGTGGGATCGACCCGGCGCCAGCCCTCCCCCGCCAGCCAGTACTCCACCCAGGCGTGGGCATCGTACTGGCGGACCATGACATGCCCGGTCACGGGATTGATCTCGCCGCCCTGGTAGCCGCCCACCATCCGCGCCGGCACGCCCGCGGCGCGCAGCATGAACACCAGGGCGCCGGCGTAGTGGGTGCAGAATCCCCGCCTTGTCTGGAACCAGAACTCGTCGATGCTGTTGCGGTCCTGCAGCGGCGGCGGACTCAGGGTGTAGAAGTAGGGTTCGCTGCGGATCTGCGCCACCACCGCCGCGACCAGGGCCTCGGCATCGCCCCCGGCGGCGGACATCAGCGAGCGGGCGTAGGCCCTGACCCGCGGGTTGTCGCCGTCGTCCGGCAGCCAGGTCTCGCGTATGCGCAGCCGGTCGGGCAGCCGCGGCGCCTGGTCCATGCCGAGATCCGGATAGGACGTCACCCGGTAGCGGAACACGGACAGCACCGGGTCCGGCGCGGTGAGCCGGAAGTCCCGCTCCAGCGTCACTCCCGGGGTGGCCGGCAGCGCCAGGTCGAGTCCGAACAGCCAGTCCGAGCTGGTCGGCTCGAGCAGCACCTCGTAGTCGATGCCCGACGCGCCGGCGGCCGGCGCGGGCCGCTCGGCGGTGCCCCACTCCGGCAGCAGACCCGCGGCGGACCAGGTCCCCTCGACGAACCGGGAGTAGGTCAGGCCGCGCCAGTACAGCGCCCGCTTCGGCGGCACCTCGCCCGCGAACACGGCGCGGAAGGCCAGCTCGTCGGACCGCGTCAACTCGGCGACGTCGCCGGGCTTCATGCGATCGCTCAACCCCGTCACCGAGGAGGACGGCAGCGGCACCGACCACAGCGGCGCCACCCTGGGGAAGAACAGGAACAGCACCACCGTCAGCGGCAGCGCCTGCAGCACCAGCAGCGCGGACACCCGCAGGCTCTCCAGGGGCCTGACCCGGGTGACGAGCTGATTCAACCCCACCAGGGCGGCGGTCACCAGCATCAGCGCGCCGATCTGATAGACCGCCACGGCGATGGACTGGTCGAACAGGAACAGGGTGGCGATGGCGAAGTAGCCGAGGAAGATCACCAGGTAGGCGTCGCGCCGGCTCTTCATCTCGATGAGCTTCAGGGCGAACGCCAGAATCAGCAGCGAGGCCGCCGCCTCGAGGCTGAACGCCGACACGCCGGTCAGGGCGACGCCGCCGATCGACGCGGCCACCAGCACCGCCTTCACCCAGCGGCGCGGGTAGTCCCAGCGCCCCTGATAGACACCGCTGCGCCAGTAGCCGCAGAACAGGCCCACGGCGATGAGCCACGGCGACAGGTGCAGCAGATAGGGCAGCACCACCGCCACCTGGGCGATCATCAGCAGCGCCAGGGTGTTGCGCGGAATCTGGTAGGCGATGCCGCGGCCGCGCGCGGCACCCCCGCGGGCCCCGGTGCGCAGGCCGCCGCGCGCGCCGCCGGCGGGCATCGCCTCGCCCTCAGAGGCCATGCAGCGCCAGCTCCCGCAGCACCCGCTCCAGGTGCGCCTCGCCCGTGGCCGGCGCCAGCTCCGTGCCGCCCAGCCGCAGACCGAACTCCCGTTCCAGCCGGCAGGCGGTCAGCGCCATCCCGGTCAGCCGGGACAGGCGTTCCTCCAGACCGCCCTGCACCTGGTCGAGGTCCAGCCACAGCCGCGGCTCCATGTAGCTGGCGTAGCGCTTCACCATGAGTTCCTCACCCCGCGCGTAGGAGCGCCAGATGATGTGCTTGATCGGGTCGCCGGGCCGGTAGGCCTTGATGTCGGTGAAGTCCTCGCTGCCCTGGGGATCGACCAGCTCGCCCTCGTCCCGGCGCCCGTACATGAGGTCCGGCAGGTCCGCGAACAGCGGCTTCGGATACACCAGCGCCCGGGCATCCAGATCCACCCAGGTCCAGGCCCGCAGCAGCCCCAGCGGATAGTAGGTCTCCACCAGCATGCGCCCCGGATCGAGCCAGCCGCGCCGCCGGCCGGTGACGTACAGCCGGACAGTGTCCGCTTCGCGCCGCTGCAGCTCCACCCACTGCATGATGCCGCCGGGAAAGCCCACCTGGATGCCCTCGCGGCCGCGGCGGCGCCTGCCGCGCTCCCCGGGACGGACGACGCGCACGCTGATCTCCACGTCCTCGCCGACGAACCCCGGACGGCTGCCGACCAGCTCCAGCGTCAGCCCCGACAGGTTCCTGAAGGTGTAGAGGATGGTGACCAGGAACACGCTGCCAAGCAGGAACGCCACCCCGTAGACGAGGCTCGCCTGGTAGTTGATGGCCGCCAGGATCAGCAGCGCCAGCAGGCCGCCGAACACGAAGCCGGTGCGGGTGGGAAAGATGAAGACGTTGCGCTGGGACAGCGTGATCGACGGCGCCGGCGGAATCCGCTGATCCAGCCAGCGGCCGAACCGGGGCCCGAGCACGCCGCCGCCGGAGGAGCCTGGCCCGTTCGTCAGCGCCTCATCCGACGACATCGACCCCGGCCAGAAGCTTCTGCGCCAGGGCGGCGCCGCCATGTCCGGCATAGTCCGCCGCCTCGCGCAGGCGGTGCTCGACGACGCCGGGCAGCACGGCCTGGACGTCCTCGGGAACCACGTGGCGGCGGTCGTGGATCAGCGCCCAGGCCCGAGCCGCATGCAGCAGCGCCAGCGCGCCGCGCGGGGACAGCCCGTAGGCGAACTCCTGGCCGCGGCGGCTGTGGGCGACCAGGCGCTGCACGTAGTCGATCAGCGGGTCCGACGCCTTGACGTCGTCGACCGCCTGCTGGAGCACCTTGAGCGCGTCGACGTCGAGCACCGGCTCGATGGCGGCGAGCCCCCGCCGCTTGTCGCCGCCACGCAGCAGCGCCCGTTCGGCGTCGGGGTCGGGATAGCCGAGCTCGATGCGCATCAGAAACCGGTCGAGCTGGGATTCCGGCAGCGGAAACGTGCCGCCCTGGGTCACCGGATTCTGGGTGGCGATCACGAAGAACGGATCCGGCAGCGGCCTGGTCTCGCCGTCCGCGGTGACCTGGTGCTCCTCCATGGCTTCGAGCAGCGCGCTCTGGCTCTTCGGCGTCGCCCGGTTGATCTCGTCGGCCAGCACGAGCTGGGCGAACAGCGGGCCTTCGATGAACCGGAAGGTGCCGCTGTCACGCTCGAACACGGACGTGCCGATGATGTCCGACGGCAGCACGTCGGAGGTGAACTGGATGCGGTTGTAGGACAGACCCAGGGTGCGGGCCAGGGCATGGGACAGCAGCGTCTTGCCCATGCCCGGCAGGTCCTCGATCAGCAGGTGTCCGCGCGCCAGCAGGCAGGCGAACGCCAGCTTGATCTGGTTCTCCTTGCCCAGCAGGACGTCGTTGAGGGCGGCGATGACCGCCTCGATCTGCTCCTTCACGTTACGCGTGGTTGTGGAGGTCGATGACGGTCTGATCGCTGGGATCGTTCGTGTGGGCGGCGTCACGGCGCTGTTTCATCTCGTCGCTTCTGTTCAACGATAGACGCTCCAGATAAGAATCGTCTATGTCTCCAGTCACGTATTTGCCGTCGAACACCGAGCAGTCGAACTCGGTGATCCCCGGGTTGCCCTCCCGGGAGCTGAGCACCAGGTCCTCGATGCGCTGGTAGACCAGCATGTCGGCGCCGATCAGCGCGGCCACCTGCTCTTCGGTGCGGTTGTAGGCCACGAACTCGTTGGGCGTCGGCATGTCGATGCCGTAGACGTT
>DLCH01000036.1 GCA_002480525.1 Gammaproteobacteria bacterium UBA7803
AAGAAGCCCGAAACCATCAACTACCGCACGTTCAAGCCCGAGCGTGACGGCCTGTTCTGCGCCCGTATCTTCGGCCCGATCAAGGACTATGAGTGCCTGTGCGGCAAGTACAAGCGCATCAAGTACAAGGGCATCATCTGCGAGAAGTGCGGCGTTGAAGTCACCCTGGCGCGCGTGCGCCGCGAGCGCATGGGCCATATCGAGCTCGCTGCGCCGGTGGCTCACATCTGGTTCCTGAAATCCCTGCCGTCCCGGATCGCCCTGTTCCTGGACATGGCCCTCAAGGATGTGGAGCGCGTGCTCTACTTTGAAGGCTATGTGGTGATCGAACCGGGCCTGACCCCGCTTCAGAAGAACCAGATCCTCACCGAGGAAGAGTATTACGAAGCCGTCGACGAGTACGGCGAGGACGCTTTCACCGCCGGCATCGGCGCGGAAGCGATCCGCGAAATCCTCTCCACGATGGATCTGGAAAAAGAAGTGGAGCAGATGCGCGAGGAGATGGGTGAGACCGGCTCCGAACTGAAGCTGAAAAAGCTCGCCAAGCGCACCAAGCTCATCGAATCCTTCATGCTTTCCGGCAACAAGCCGGAATGGATGATCCTGACCATCGTGCCGGTCATTCCGCCGGAACTGCGCCCGCTCGTCCCGCTGGACGGCGGCCGGTTCGCCACGTCGGACCTCAACGACCTGTATCGCCGCGTCATCAACCGGAACAACCGCCTCAAGCGCCTGATCGAGCTGCGCGCGCCGGACATCATCATCCGCAACGAAAAGCGGATGCTGCAGGAATCCGTCGACGCCCTGTTCGACAATGGCCGTCGCGGCCGCGTGATCACCGGCGCCAACAAGCGTCCGCTGAAATCTCTGTCCGATATGCTCAAGGGCAAGCAGGGCCGGTTCCGTCAGAACCTGCTCGGCAAGCGCGTGGACTATTCCGGTCGTTCGGTGATCGTGGTGGGCCCGGAGCTGAAACTGCACGAATGCGGTCTTCCCAAGAAGATGGCGCTCGAGCTGTTCAAGCCCTTCATCTTCGGCAAGCTGGAAGCCCGCGGCCTGGCCACCACCATCAAGGCCGCCAAGAAGATGGTGGAGCGCGAGACCCCGGAGGTGTGGGACATCCTCGCCGAGGTCATCCGTGAGCATCCGGTGCTGCTGAACCGGGCGCCGACCCTGCACCGGCTCGGCATCCAGGCGTTCGAGCCCGTGCTGATCGAGGGCAAGGCCATCCAGCTCCACCCGCTGGTCTGCACCGCCTACAACGCCGACTTCGACGGCGACCAGATGGCCGTGCACGTGCCGCTGACGCTGGAAGCCCAGCTCGAGAGCCGGGCGCTGATGATGTCCACCAACAACATCCTGTCGCCGGCCAGCGGCGAGCCGATCATCGTGCCGTCCCAGGACGTGGTGCTGGGCCTGTACTACATGACTCGGGAGAAGGTGAACGCCAAGGGCGAGGGCCGCGCCTTCGCCGACATCTCCGAGGTGCACCGCGCCTATCACGCCGGTCTGGTGGATCTGCACGCCCGGGTGAAGGTGCGCATCATCGAGGAGCGCGTCCAGGAGGACGGTACCTCCGAGACCGTGCGCAGCCTGGTGGACACCACCGTGGGCCGGGCGCTGTTCTACGAGATCGTGCCGAAGGCGCTGCCCTTCGAGATGGTCAACAAGCCGCTCGACAAGAAGACCATCTCCGGTCTGATCAATGCCTGCTACCGCAACGTCGGTCTGAAGGAGACGGTGATCTTCGCCGACCAGCTCATGTACACCGGGTTCGCCCACTCGACGGCATCCGGCGCTTCCATCGGCGTCGAGGACTTCGTGATTCCGGAGGACAAGGTCCGGATCATCGCCGACGCCGAGGCCGAGGTGGCCGAGATCGAGTCCCAGTTCGCCTCGGGCCTGGTGACCGCCGGCGAGAAGTACAACAAGGTGGTCGACATCTGGTCCCGCGCCAACGACCTGGTGGCGCGCTCCATGATGGAGGGTATCTCCAAGGAGACCGTCGCCACCCGGGACGGCGAGGAAGTCGAGCAGGACTCCTTCAACTCCGTCTACATCTACGCCGACTCCGGGGCGCGGGGTTCCCCTGCCCAGATCCGGCAGCTCGCCGGCATGCGGGGCCTGATGACCCGGCCGGACGGCAGCATCATCGAGAACGCCATCACCGCCAACTTCCGCGAAGGCCTGTCGGTGAACGAGTACTTCATCTCCACCCACGGCGCCCGCAAGGGTCTCGCGGACACGGCGCTGAAGACCGCGAACTCGGGTTACCTGACCCGCCGGCTGGTGGACGTGGCCCAGGACGTGGTCATCACCGAGGACGACTGCGGCACCGAGCAGGGCCTGCTGGTCGCCGCCATCATCGAAGGTGGCGACGTCGTGGAGCCCCTGGGCGACCGTGTGCTCGGGCGCGTGGTGGCCGCCACCGTCTACGACGCGGACGGCAAGACCGTGCTCATCGAGCAGGGCACCATGCTGGACGAAGCCTGGGTGGAACAGCTCGACGAGCTCGGCGTCGACCAGATGCTGGTGCGCTCGCCGATCACCTGCTCTACCCGTCACGGGGTCTGCGGCAAGTGCTACGGGCGGGATCTGGCGCGGGGCCATCAGGTCAACGTCGGCGAGTCCGTGGGCGTCATTGCCGCCCAGTCCATCGGCGAGCCGGGCACCCAGCTCACCATGCGGACGTTCCACATCGGCGGCGCGGCCTCCCGGGCCACCGCCATCGACAGCATTCAGGTCAAGCACGGCGGCTCGGTCCGGCTGCACAACCTGAAGACCGTCACCCGGGAATCCGGCGAGCTGGTCGCGGTGTCCCGTTCCGGTGAGATCGCCATCGCCGATGCCCACGGCCGGGAGCGGGAGCGCTACAAGCTGCCCTACGGCGCCGTGATCTCGGTGGGCGAGGGCGACGAGGTCGACGCCGGGCAGGTCATTGCCCAGTGGGACCCGCACACCCACCCCATCGTCACGGAAATGGCGGGCGTGGTGAAGATGCAGGACATGGAGGAAGGCCTGTCGATCAACCGTCAGACCGACGAGCTGACCGGCCTGACCAACATCCTGGTGCTCGATCCCAAGGACCGGCCCAGCGCCGGCAAGGACCTGCGTCCTGCGGTGACCCTGGTGGACGCCAAGGGCGAGGCCGTGGCCCTGCCCGGCAGCGAGCTGCCGGCCCACTACTTCCTGCCGAACAACGCCATCGTCAACCTCGAGGATGGCGAGAAGGTCGGCGTCGGCGACGTGGTGGCGCGGATTCCCCAGGAAGGCTCCAAGACCCGGGACATCACCGGTGGTCTGCCCCGGGTGGCCGACCTGTTCGAAGCCCGCAAGCCCAAGGAGCCCGCCATCCTGGCCGAGGAGACCGGTACGGTCAGCTTCGGCAAGGAGACCAAGGGCAAGCGCCGCCTGGTCATCACCCCGGCGGACGGGGATCCGGTGGAAACGCTCATTCCGAAGTGGCGCAACATCGGCGTGTTCGAAGGCGAGCAGGTGGAGAAGGGCGAAGTGGTCAGCGACGGCCCGTTCAGCCCCCACGACATCCTGCGCCTGAAGGGCGTGCCGGACCTCGCCGAGTACATCACCAACGAGATCCAGGAGGTGTACCGGCTGCAGGGCGTGACCATCAACGACAAGCACATCGAGGTCATCGTCCGGCAGATGCTGCGCAAGGTGGAGATCACCGATCCGGGTGAGTCCGAGTTCATCCGCGGCGAGCAGGTCGAGTACGTGAACGCCCTCGAGGTGAACGACGCCCTGGCGGCCGAAGGCAAGCAGCCGGCGGCGTACGAGCGGGTGCTGCTCGGCATTACCAAGGCCTCGCTGGCGACCGAATCCTTCGTGTCCGCGGCCTCCTTCCAGGAGACCACCCGGGTGCTCACGGAGGCGGCGGTCACCGGCAAGCGCGACTACCTGCGCGGCCTGAAGGAGAACGTCGTGGTCGGCCGGCTGATCCCGGCGGGCACCGGCCTGGCCTACCACAGCGACCGCAAGCGCCGTCGCGCCGAGGACCTGGCCGCGCGCCTGGCCAAGGAGCAGGGCGCCACGGCGGACGAGGTGGAACAGGCGCTGTCCGAGGCGCTCTCCAACTCCGAGTGATCGGAGGGCCCGCGGGCGGTGGCCTCCGCCACCCGCGGGCGGCACCGGCAGCCCGGGACCCGACGGGGACCGGCTGCGCTGCCCGTTGTGTTATCGGGAGCGCGCGATTAGAATCGCGCGCTCATTTTCTCCGGCCCCGCCCGTCGCGGCCGGTCATCGAACGACAAGAGACCAGGCATGGCAAGAATCAGCCAGCTCGTGCGCAAGCCGCGCAAGCGCAAGATCGACAAGAACATCGTGCCGGCCCTGCAGGGCTCGCCCCAGAAGCGGGGCGTGTGCACGCGGGTGTACACCACCACCCCGAAGAAGCCGAACTCGGCGCTTCGCAAGGTCTGCCGGGTGCGGCTGACCAACGGCTACGAAGTGACCTCCTACATCGGTGGCGAAGGCCACAACCTGCAGGAG
>DLCH01000017.1 GCA_002480525.1 Gammaproteobacteria bacterium UBA7803
CCCTTCTCCATGCCGATGGACTGCATCAGGCCGCGGATGCGGTCCGACGCGAAGATGCGCATCAGGTTGTCTTCCATCGACAGATAGAAGCGGGTGGAGCCCGGGTCCCCCTGCCGGCCCGAGCGGCCCCGGAGCTGGTTGTCGATGCGCCGGGACTCGTGCCGCTCGGTGCCGATGATGTGCAGGCCGCCGGCCTCGATCACCTGGTCGTGGCGGCGCTGCCATTCGGTCCTGGCCGCCTCGATCTGCGCTTCGGTGGGATCGTCGAGCCTGGCGACCTCGGCCTCCCAGTTGCCGCCGAGCACGATGTCCGTGCCGCGGCCGGCCATGTTGGTGGCGATGGTCACCGCGCCGGGGCGGCCGGCCTGGGCGACGATCTCCGCCTCGCGCTCGTGCTGCTTGGCGTTCAGCACGTTGTGCTCGATCTTGCGCCGGGTCAGCTCCGCCGACAGGCGCTCCGACGACTCGATGGAGGCCGTCCCCACCAGCACCGGCTGGCCGCGCGCCATGCAGTCCACGATGTCCTCGACGATGGCGTCGTATTTCTCGTCGATGGTCAGGTAGACGAGGTCGTTGTGGTCCTTGCGGATCATCGGCTTGTGGGTGGGAATCACCACCACGTCCAGGCCGTAGATCTGGCGGAATTCGAAGGCCTCGGTATCCGCCGTGCCGGTCATGCCGGACAGCTTCGAATAGAGGCGGAAGTAGTTCTGGAACGTGGTCGAGGCCAGCGTCTGGGTCTCGTTCTGGATGCGCACCCCTTCCTTGGCCTCGATGGCCTGGTGGATGCCCTCGGACCAGCGCCGGCCCGGCATGGCCCGGCCGGTGTGCTCATCGACGATGACCACCTCGCCGTTGGTCACCATGTACTGCACGTCGCGTTTGAACAGAAAGTGCGCCTTCAGCGCCGCGTGCACGTGGTGCAGCAGGCCGAGGTTGGTGGCCGCGTACAGGCTGTCACCTTCCTCGAGCAGGCCCATGCGGACCAGCTCTTCCTCGACCTTCTGGTGGCCCTGCTCCGTCAGTTCGACCTGACGGTTCTTCTCGTCGACGCTGAAGTCGCCTTCCGGCTCGGCTTGAGCGTCCTCGAGCTGCCCCGGAGGCACCTGCTTGAGCCGCGGCGCGAGCTTGTTGATCTTGAGATAGAGCTCGGTGCTCTCCTCGGCGGGCCCGGAGATAATGAGCGGCGTGCGCGCCTCGTCGATCAGGATCGAATCCACCTCGTCGACGATGGCGAAATTCAGGTCGCGCTGGTACTTGTCCTCCAGCGTGAACGCCATGTTGTCGCGCAGATAGTCGAAACCGAACTCGTTGTTGGTGCCGTAGGTGATGTCCGCCCGGTAGGCGGCGCGCTTGTCAGCAGGATTCTGGCCGGACTGCACCACCCCCACCGTGAGCCCGAGGGCCTGATAGATGGGCCCCATCCATTCGGCGTCCCGGCGGGCGAGGTAGTCGTTGACCGTCACGACGTGGACGCCGTGGCCCTCGAGCGCGTTCAGGTAGGCGGCGAGCGTGGCCATGAGGGTCTTGCCCTCACCGGTACGCATCTCGGCGATGCGCCCTTCGTGCAGGGTGATGCCGCCGATGAGCTGCACGTCAAAGTGACGCATGCCCTTGGTCCGCCGGGCCGCCTCACGAACCGCCGCGAAGGCTTCAGGCAGCACGTCGTCGAGACCCTCCCGCCCCTGCAGCCGCGAGCGCAGCTCGTCCGTCACCGCGCGCAGCTCGTCGTCGGATCTGCTCTCGAAATCCGGCTCCAGGGCGTTGATCCGGGCGACCACCTTGCCCATACGCCGGAGCTCGCGGGAGTTCTTCGTGCCGAATATCTTACGTAGCAAGGCTGGCTCGATCCGTGGTTTGGCGAGGATGCGGCATCTTACCGCTTTGGACCCGCGGTATAAACGAGCGTTCGCCCCCGCACACCCCCGTAGGAGCGGCCTCCCGGCCGCGATTCCGCCCGCACCGGCCGCTCACGTCCGGCGGATCGGCGAACCCTGGGGCCGTCGCATGGGTATGGGGATCGCGGCCGGGAGGCCGCTCCTACGGGCTGTATGGGTGAGGGATCCGGCGCGCGAATCAGCGTCGGGCGACGTAGGCCTTCGGGTCGACGTGGCGGCCGTTCTTCAGCACCTCGAAGTGCACGTGCGGGCCCGTCGAGCGCCCGGAGGAGCCCATGGTGCCGATGACCTGGCCCTTCTTGACGATGTCGCCCGTGCTGACGGCGAGGGACTCGTGATGGCCGTAGCGGGTCACGTAGCCGTCGCCGTGGTTGACCTCGACCATCTCGCCGTAGCCGTAGCGCTTGCCGGCGAAGGTCACGACCCCGCTGGCCACCGCCACGACGTCGGAGCCCTCGCGACCGGCGAAATCGACGCCGGCATGCCAGGCCATCTGGCCGCTGAACGGGTCCACGCGCTTGCCGTAGTCCGAGGACATCCAGCCCCAGGTCACAGGGCGACCCGCGACCTCGGTGCCCTGGTGGTACTCCCGGTCGCTGAGCAGCGACTCCAGCACCTCGAGCTCGGACTCCCGGGCCCGGAGCTGCATCGACAGCCCCGCCAGGTTCGACTGCAGCTCAGTCCACGCCAGCGGGTTCTCCCGGGCGGCGGTCGGGCCACCGACCGGAGCCGGCATGTCGAAGGAGAACTCGCCTTCCTCGAGATCGGCCACCTCGGTGACGCGGGCGCCGAGGGCCTCCATCCGCATCAGCCGGGCCTGCATGGCCGCGAGCTGCCGGCCCACCGCCTGCGCTTCGGCTTCCGAGCGCGCCTGGAGCGCGTCGATCTGCTCGCGCTGCTCGGCAATGCGCTGCTGCCACTCGGCGACGAGGGCCTCGTCGGCGGCACCGGAGGAGAACAGGGTTGCGGTAACATAGGAGGCGGAGGACAGGAGCAGAGCGGTACAGAAGGCGAAGGCGGCTGCGTGCCAGGGCGTCAGCCGGACGGCGCGGACGCGTCCCTTCGCACGCCCGTTCTCCTTGAGCAGTATGATCCTCATACGCGAATTGTAGTTCTGATACGGTTGTTGTCTTCGGGCGCGGCACCCCTTCCCGGGCGCCAGCCCTGATCACCATCGCGAACGCCATCACAGAAATCACGTAACGACGCAGGACGGTGTGAATTCAAGTGTCCCGCAGCAAGATAGATGATCTGTTGAGTGAACGCCACCGGCGATTTACTCATGCACATACTCCATTGCAGAAGCTTCTCCGGCGCGCTGCGAATCAGGAATCCTGGACCGCGCAGCTCCGCGCACTGCTGCCTGCGCCGCTGGCCGGCGAGTGCAGCGTCACCGACGTCCGCGGCGACACCGTCGTCATCGCCTGCCGCAACGCCGCGGCCGCGACGCGCCTGCGGTTCATGACCGACGACCTCGTCGCAGATCTCTCTCAGCTCGCCGACTTCCGTCACGTGCGGCGCGCGAAAGTGCGCGTCTCGGCGACCTGACGGCTCACGGCTGCCGCGTGACCATTATCCGCTCCAATCGGGCGGCCGACTGAGAACTGATCGGCAAAAGCCACGCCCGCCGGCGATCCGCCGACCCGCTGGAGTAGCTCGGATCAGGTGCCTTCGACGGCCAGGCGGCGGCCGAAGGCGATGGGCGCGCGCTCCTCGTCCTCGAACGTGACGATCTCCCAGGCGTCCGCATCGGCGAGCACCTTGCGCAGCAGCGCATTGTTGGGGCCGTGGCCGCTCTTGTGACCCGTGAACGAGCCGATGACGCTGTGCCCCAGCAGGTAGAGATCGCCGATGGCGTCGAGAATCTTGTGCTTGGCGAACTCGTCCGCCAGGCGCAGGCCGTCGTCGTTCAGAATGCGGTAGTCGTCGACCACCACCGCGTTGTCCAGGCTGCCGCCCCGCGCCAGGTTCATGGACCGCAGCTTCTCGTAGTCGGCGAGGAACCCGAAGGTGCGGGCACGGCTCACTTCCTTGACGAACGCCATGGTCGAGAATTCCACGCTCGCCGTCTTGCTGTGACGGCGGAACACCGGATGGTCGTACAGCAGGGTGTACTCGACGCGAAACCCGTCGTAAGGCGCGATCTCGGCCCGTACGTCGCCCTGTTCGAAGATCACCGGCTTGCGGATGCGGATGAATTTCTTGAGGGCGTTCTGCTCCTCGATGCCGGCCGACTGAAGCAGAAACACGAACGGTGCGGCGCTGCCGTCCATGATCGGCAGCTCGGGCGCGCTGACGTCGACGAACGCGTTGTCGATGCCGAGCCCGGCGAACGCCGACATCAGGTGCTCGACGGTGGCGATGGAGACCCGGCCGTCGGTCAGCGTCGTCGCCATGGTGGTGTCGCCGACGTTGTCCACCCGGGCGGGGATGGCCACCGGCGGCTCGAGGTCCGTGCGCACGAAGACGATGCCGGTGTCCACCGGCGCCGGCCGCAGCGTGAGATAGACCTTCTCGCCGGTGTGCAGACCCACGCCCGTCGCGCGGATCACGTTTTTCAGGGTTCTCTGGAGGAGCGCCTTGGACATCGTCAACCGTGTCGCTGGAATGCCGGGATAACGTCCCGAAACGTCGGGCATGCTAACAAAGCGCCCGTACCCCAAGTATGGCAGGCATTCACATATTTGTTACATTTTGTTTCCGACCCGATCCGCCGGATTCATTCGTGGGAGCGCTCTCCCGAGCGCGATTCCCGCACGCAACGGTCGATCGCGCCCGGGAGAGCGCTCCCACAGATGCCGATGAGGCGCGTCGATGCAGGCAGCCCGGGCAGAAAGCCGCCCGGGCCGCCGTACCGACCCCACGGCCTCAGTCCGCCTGGCGACGCAGGAACGCCGGGATGTCGATCCACTCGTCCCGATCGCCGATGTCCTGGTCCAGAGCGAGATTGCTCTGCTGGGACACCATGGCGTCACGCTGGCGGAACACGGTGGGCCGCTCCAGGTCCCGGCCGTAGTCCGGCTGCCCATTGGCGACGCGGGCGTCGGGCTGGGCGTCGGCCTCGGCCGGACGGGCCACCGGCTCGCGGCTGAGGTCGGCGGCGGTGTTGTTCACCACCACGCTGGGCTTCACCGGATCGCCGAGGCCGGTGGCAACCACCGTCACCTTGAGCTCGTCGCCGAGGTCCGGGTCGATCACCGTGCCGATCACCACCGTAGCCTGATCGGAGGCGTACTCCTCGATGACGTTGCCGACGTCGATGAAGTCGCCCATGGACAGGTCCGGCCCGGCCGTGACGTTGACCAGGATGCCGCGCGCGCCGTGCAGATCCACGTCCTCGAGCAGCGGGCTCTTGATGGCGGCTTCCGCAGCTTCCTGGGCGCGATGTTCGCCCGCCGCCCGGCCGGTGCCCATCATCGCCATGCCCATCTCGGACATCACCGTCCGGACGTCGGCGAAGTCGACGTTGATCAGGCCGTGACGGATGATCAGGTCGGCAATGCCCTGAACCGCGCCGAGCAGCACGTCGTTGGCCGCCGCGAACGCCTCCAGGATGCTCGCCCGCTCACCGAGCACGCCGAGCAGCTTGTCGTTGGGGATCGTGATCAGCGAGTCCACGTGCTCCTGAAGCTGCGCGATGCCGCGCTCGGCCACCGCCAGGCGCTTCTCGAACTTGAACGGCCGGGTCACCACGGCCACGGTCAGGATGCCGAGCTCCTTCGCCACCTGGGCGACGATGGGCGCCGCACCCGTGCCGGTTCCGCCGCCCATGCCGGCGGTGATGAACACCATGTCGGCGCCGGAGAGCACCTCGGCGATGCGGTCGCGGTCCTCCAGAGCCGCTTCCCGGCCGACGTCCGGATTGGCACCCGCGCCGAGACCGCGGGTGATGGTGCTGCCGAGCTGCAGCAGCGTCTTCGCCTCGAGCGCCTTGAGCGCCTGGGCATCCGTGTTGGCGGCGATGAAATCCACGCCCTCGACGTTGTTGGTCACCATGTGCTGGACGGCGTTGCCGCCGCCCCCTCCGACGCCGACGACCTTGATCACGGCGCTTTGCGGGGCACTGTCTACGATTTCGAACATCTCGAACTCCTCAAAAATTTTCGCTAAGCCATTTCTTCAGGCGGCCGAAGCCGCCGGTGCCGCGCGCTCTTTTCCGGCCGCGTTGTTCTTGTTCCCGTTCCCTGCCGTACATCAGCAGGCCGACGCCGGTGGCGTACACGGGATTTCGAATGATGTCCTTCAATCCCACCACGTTGCGTGGTGCCCCCTGGCTCACCGGCATGTGGAAGATCTCCTCCGCAAGCTCGATGACGCCTTCTATCTTCGATGCTCCGCCCGTGAGCACGATGCCCGCCGCGACCAAGTCCTCATAGCCGCTGCGGCGCAGCTCCGCCTGGACGAGCGTGAACAGCTCGTCGTAGCGGGGTTCCACCACTTCCGCCAGGGCCTGGCGGGACAGCTCCCGGGACGGCTTGTCGCCGACGCCGGGAACCTGGATGGTCTCTTCCGGACCTGCGAGCTGAGTCAGCGCGCAGGCGTACCGAATCTTTATTTCCTCGGCGTTCTGCGTCGGTGTGCGCAGCGCCATCGCGATGTCGTTGGTCACCTGGTCACCGGCGATCGGTATCACCGCCGAGTGCCGGATCGCCCCGTGGGTGAAGATGGCGATGTCCGTGGTGCCGCCACCGATGTCCACCAGGCACACGCCTAGCTCCCGCTCGTCCTCGGTCAGCACCGCGTAGCTGGAGGCGAGCTGCTCGAGGATGATGTCGTTGACGTGCAGGCCGCAGCGCTCGATGCATTTCTCGATGTTCTGCGCCGCGTTCACCGCGCAGGTCACCATGTGCACCTTGGCTTCCAGCCGCACGCCGGACATGCCGAGCGGTTCCTTGACCCCCTCCTGGCTGTCGATGATGTACTCCTGCGGCAGCACGTGGAGGATCTTCTGGTCTGCCGGAATGGCCATCGCCTGGGCCGCATCCAGCACCCGGTCGACGTCCTGGGGGTACACCTCGCCGTCGCGGATGGCGACGATGCCGTGGGAGTTGTGGCTCTTGATGTGGCTGCCGGCGATGCCCGCGTACACGGCGTCGATCTGGCATCCGGCCATCAGCTCGGCTTCTTCGACCGCCCGCTGGATGGAGTGCACCGTCGACTCGATGTTGACCACCACGCCCTTCTTGAGCCCCCGGGAAGGATGGGAGCCGATGCCGATGATCTCGAGCTCGCCCTCCGGGTCGATCTCGCCGACGATCGCCACCACCTTGCTGGTGCCGATGTCGAGGCCGACGACTTTCTTCAGGTCGCTATCGGAGGGCATAGTCCGTTCCCAATGATTCCCGGTTCTCTTCGTTCCAACGCACCGCCAGGCCGTTGCCGTATCGGGTATCGACGTGGGCGAGCACTTCGCCGCGGGCCGACAGTCCTCGCCGCCAGGCCGTCAGGAACCGATCCAGCCGCTCGCCGAGCGCCTCGTTGCCGAGCTCCACGGTGATGCCGCGCTCGAGGGTCAGCCGCCACTCGCCGAGCGCGTTCTCGTCGAGGCGCGCGAGGCGCATGTCCTCGGTCGCCAGGCGCGAGGCCAGCATCTGATAAACCTCCATCGCCCGCCGCGGCGGCGCCAGGGAGGTGGACAGCGTCGGCACGTCCGCGCCCCCCTCCGCCATCGACACGACCTTGCCGGCGGAGGTCAGGTAGCCGCCGTCGCCCCAGGCCGCCACCACGGACTCCTTCTCCACACGGATGACCAGGCCGTCCGGCCAGGCGCGGCGGACCGCCACCGCGCGGGGCCAGGACAGGGCCCGGATGCCCTGGCCCAGCTCGTCGAGATCGAGGGACAGCACCCCCTGATCGAGACGTTCGCTCACCACGGCCTGGATCGCGGCCTGCTCGGCCGCGGTCAGCGGGCCCTCGACCTTCACCGAGCGCACCGGACGATCGAGCTGATGCCACACCGACCACCCCGCCACACCCAGGGCGAGCACCACCACGGCGGCGATCACGTTGCGGATCATCGTCCTCCCTCCGCCGCCGGGCCGGCGAGCGTGTTGGAGATCTGATTCACGTTGCCGGCTCCCTGGACCATCACCACGTCGCCGTCGCGAACCAGACCGGGCAGCAGCCCGAGGGCTTCCTCCGGCGTCTCCGCGAACACGGGCTCGACGCCGCCGCGCTGACGGATGGCCCGGGCCAGGGCCTTGCCGTCGGCGCCGGCGAGCGGCTCCTCGCCGGCCCCATAGACCTCCAGCAGTACCAGCGCGTCGATGCCGGACAGAACCCGCACGAAATCCTCGAACAGATCCCGGGTGCGGCTGTAACGGTGGGGCTGGTAGGCCATCAGCAGGCGCCGCTCGGGCCACACCGCGCGGGCGGTCTCCACCACCCGGGCGATCTCGGTGGGATGGTGGCCGTAGTCGTCGACCAGGGTGACCCGGGCGTCGCCGATGCGCACCTCGTCGGTGATCTGAAAACGCCGTCCCACCCCGGAGTAGGCGGCCAGCCCGCCGACGATGGCCTCGTCGGGCAGGCCCTCGTCCGTTGCCACGGCGACGCCGGCCAGCGCGTTCAGCACGTTGTGCCGGCCGGGCACCGCGAGGGTGATGTCGAGGTCGTCGTGACCGGCCGGCCGGTGGGCGCGGAACCGCCAGGCGCGGCCCTCCGTCGCCAGGTCCGTGGCGCGGAAGTCGGCGTCCTCGCCGAAGCCGTAGGTGAGCATCGGCCGGGCCACGTCCGGCAGAATGCTGCGCACCTCCGGGTCGTCGCTGCACAGCACCGCGGAGCCGTAGAACGGCAGGCGATGAAGAAACTCGACGAAGGTGCGCTTCAGCACGTCGAAGTCGTTGCCGTACGTGCTCATGTGATCGCGGTCGATGTTCGTCACCACGGCCAGCATCGGCTGCAGGTGGAGAAACGACGCGTCGCTCTCGTCCGCCTCGGCGACGATGTAGCGGCCGGCGCCGAGCCGGGCGTTGGTCCCGGTGCTGTTGAGCAGGCCGCCGATGACGAAGGTGGGGTCGAGGTCCGCGGCCTGGAAGATCGACGTCACCAGGCTCGTGGTCGTGGTCTTGCCGTGGGTGCCGGCGATGGCGATGCCGTGGCGGTAGCGCATCAGCTCGCCGAGCATTTCCGCCCGCCGCACCACCGGGATGCGGCGCTCGTGGGCGGCCTGCACCTCGGGGTTCGCCGGGTTGACGGCGGTGGACACGACCACCACGTCGCAGTCGCGGACGGCGGCAGCGTCGTGACCGATGCCGATCCGGGCGCCGAGCCCGCGCAGCCGGTCGGTGACGCTCGATGCCTTCAGATCCGAGCCGGACACCTCGTAGCCCTGATTGAGCAGCACTTCGGCGATGCCGCACATGCCGGCGCCGCCGATGCCGACGAAGTGAATGCGCCGGATCCGCCGCATTTCCGGAACCTGATAGGGCATCGCTTCAGCCACGGCGGCGCCCTCCCCTCGGTTTCGGCAGTCCCTCGAGCTGCACGCGCAGCACCAGGCCGAGCATGGCACAGCTCACCATCAGGCTGTTGCCGCCGTAGCTGACGAACGGCAGCGTCAGGCCCTTGGTGGGCAGCAGTCCCGTGTTGACGCCGATGTTGATGAGGCACTGGATGCCGAACAGCAGGCCAACGCCATAGGCCAGGTAGCCGCCGAAGGCGTCGCCGGCGTCGAGGTGCGCGCGGCCGAGGCGCAGGATGCGCACCACCAGCAGGGCGAACAGGCCCAGCACCACCAGCGCGCCGACCAGCCCGAGCTCCTCGGCGATGACCGCGTAGATGAAGTCGTTGTGGGCCTCGGGCAGATAGAACAGCTTCTGAATCCCTTCCCCCAGCCCGAGGCCGAAGATCTCGCCACGACCGAAAGCGATCAGCGCCTGGGTGAGCTGATAGCCGCTGCCGAAGGCGAATTCCCAGGGATCGACGAAGGTCACCAGCCGCTGTAGCCGGTAGGGCTGGAGAATGGCCAGGGCGCCGAGCAGCGCCGCGCCGACGGCGACGATGGCGAGGAAGTGGCGCAGCCGGGCCCCGGCCACGAACAGCAGGCCGCAGGTCGTCGCGGCCAGCACCACCGTCGTGCCGAAATCCGGCTGCAGCAGCAGCAGTACGGCCAGCATCGCCAGCATCGCCAGCGGCCGCAGCAGCGCCTGGGCGTCGTCGCGGATGCCGTCGTGAAACCGTTCCAGGTAACCGGCCATGTAGACCAGAAGCAGGAACTTGCAGGCCTCCGCCGCCTGCAGGGAGAAACCGCCGAGCCCGATCCAGCGGCGGGCGCCGTTCGCTTCCAGGCCGATGCCGGGCACCAGCACCAGCACGCACAGCACCATGGCCGCCAGCCAGGCGACGCGATGCCCCTGCCGCCACCAGGCCAGGGGTATGCACATCACGAACGCCAGCGCCGCGAGCGAAGCGACCAGAAACACGCCGTGCTTGAGCAGCAGGGTCTGGCTGATGGCCACGGACGCGGACGCCACCATGACCGTGCCCAGGGCGAGGATCGCCGCCCAGCACAGCACCAGCACCTGATCGATCCCGCGGCTCACGGCAGCGCCTCCACCGCCTCGGCAAAGGCCCGGCCGCGGTGCTCGTAGTTGCGGAACATGTCGAGGCTGGCGCAGGCGGGCGACAGCAGCACCAGGTCGCCGGGCGCGGCCGCCGCGGCAGCGGCGGCGACGGCGGCGTTCATGTCCGCGACGTGGACGATGGGCGCGCAGTCCGCCAGCACCCGGTTCAACGCCGGCGCGTCCCGGCCCATCAACACCACCGCCTTGACGAACCGGCCCACGGGCTCCGCCAGGGGCGAGAAGTCCGCGCCTTTGCCGTCGCCGCCGGCGATGAGCACGATGTGCCGGCGCCGGGCGTCGCCGAGGCCGGCCAGCGCCGCGAGCGCGGCGCCCACGTTGGTGGCCTTGGAGTCGTCGACGTAGTCGACGCCGTGCTTCCGGGCCACCGGCTCACAGCGGTGCGGCAGCCCCCGGAAGGAGCGGATCGGCTCCGCCAGCGCCGCCGGGGCGATGGCGTCGTCCGCCACGAGCGCGCAGGCGGCGAGCACGTTCAGCACGTTGTGGGAGCCGGCCAGCGGCAGCTCTTCCAGCGCGACGACCGCCTCGTCGCCCCGGACGATCATGGCGCGGCCGCCGTGCTCGACCACGCCCCAGTCTCCGGTCCCCGGCACGTCCAGGCCGAAGGTCACCACCGGCGCGTCCGCGCGCTCCGGCAGCGTGAGCGGGTCCGCCCGGTTCGCGACGACCCGTTCGGCGCTCGTGTAGATGCGGCGCTTGGCCGCCGCGTACGCGGCCAGCGAGCCGTGCCGGTCGAGATGATCCTCGGTGACGTTCAGCACCGTCGCAGCGCGGAACGGATAGGCCCCCATCCGCTCGAGCTGGAAGCTGGACAGCTCGAGCACGTAGCAGTTCCGCGGGGTGCGCAGCAGATCCAGCGCGGCTTCGCCGAGGTTGCCGCCCACGCCCGGATTCGAGCCGACCCCGGACAGCAGGTGCCCCGCCAGCGCCGTCACCGTGCTCTTGCCGTTGGTTCCGGTGATGGCGTACACCGGCGCGTCCACCGCCTGGCAGAACAGATCGATGTCGCTGTCGATGCGCGCGCCCGCCAGCCTGGCCCGCCGCACCAACTCGTGATCGAGGCCGATGCCGGGGCTGACCACCACGCGGTCGACCCCTTCGAAGCCCGTCCGGCAGGCGTCGGCGCCGAAGCGGAACTCGGCCTCGGGGCAGATCACCCGCGCTGCCTCGGCGTTCGCCGGCGCCTCGCGGGTGTCGAGCACCAGCAGGCGGTCGCGCCCCGCCAGATGCCGCAGGCAGGACAGGCCGGTCACGCCGGTGCCGATGATCGCGGTGTACGTCGTCATCGCAGCTTCAACGTCGACAGCCCGACCAGCACGAGCACCAGCGCGATGATCCAGAAGCGGACGATCACCCGCGGCTCGGGCCAGCCCTTGAGCTCGAAGTGGTGGTGAATGGGCGCCATGCGGAAGATGCGCTTGCCCGTCAGCCGGTACGAGGCGACCTGCAGCATGACCGACACGGCTTCCAGCACGAACAGCCCGCCCATGATGAACAGCACGATCTCGTGGCGCACGATGATGGCGACGATGCCGAGCGCGGCGCCGAGCGCCAGCGCCCCCACGTCACCCATGAACACCTGGGCGGGGTAGGTGTTGAACCAGAGGAACCCGAGCCCCGCGCCGATCAGCGAGCCGCAGAAGATGGAGAGCTCGCCGGCGTCGGGGATGAAGGGAATCTGCAGGTACTGGGAGAACTCCGCGTGGCCCACCAGGTAGGCGATCAGGCCCAGCGCGGCGCCGACCATGACCGTGGGCAGGATGGCGAGCCCGTCGAGCCCGTCGGTCAGGTTGACGGCGTTGCTGGTGCCGACGATCACGAAATAGCCGAGCACCACGTACCAGATGCCCATGGGAATCACGACCTCCTTGAAGAACGGCACGATGAGTGCCGTCTCGGCGTCGTACTCCGCGTTGACGTAGAGGAACACCATGGCGGCGAGGCCGACGATGGACTGCAGCAGGTACTTCCAGCGCGCGATCAGCCCGCGGCTGTTCTTGCGGGAGATCTTGAGATAGTCGTCGATCCAGCCGATCACGCCGAAGGCCATGGTGACCAGCAGAACGGCCCAGACGTAGCGGTTGCCGAGATCGCCCCAGAGCAGCGTCGTGATCAGGATGACGATCAGGATCAGCGCGCCGCCCATGGTCGGCGTGCCGGCCTTGGACAGATGGGATTCCGGCCCGTCCGAGCGCACGCTCTGGCCGATCTGGTAATGGGTCAGCCGGTCGATCACGTAGGGCCCGATCAGCAGCGACGTGCCGAGAGCGGTCACGACGCTGACCATGGTGCGGAACGTCAGATACTGGAACACCGAGAACCCGCTGACGTACTGGGCCAGGTATTCGGTCAGCCACAGCAGCATCAGCGTGCCTCCCCCATGAGCGATTCGACCAGCCCGCGATCGCTGAACGGCTCCCGCCGGCCGCGGATCTCCTGGTAGTCCTCGTGGCCCTTGCCGGCCACCAGCACCGTGTCGCCCGGACCGGCCGACGCCACCGCCGCAGCCACCGCCGCACGGCGGTCGGCGCAGGCCCGGACCGGCACGCGCCCGGACAGCCCGGCCCGCATGTCGTCGATGATGGCGTCGGGATTCTCCGAGCGCGGGTTGTCGCTGGTGAGCCAGAGCTCGTCGGCCCGGGCTTCCGCCGCGGCGGCCATCAGCGGCCGCTTGCCCGGATCCCGGTCGCCGCCGCAGCCGAACACGCAGATCAGCCGGCCTGTGGTCGCCGGCCGCAGCGCCGTCAGGACCTTCTCCAGCGCGTCGGGCGTATGGGCGAAATCGACCACCACCAGCGGCCGACCCGGCCGGACGAAGCGTTCCATGCGCCCCGGCACCGGCGCGAGATCGGCGAGGGCCGCCGCGACCTTGTCCAGCGCCACCCCGGCGTGACACAGGGCCGCCAGCGCGGCGGCGGCATTGGCCACGGCGAATGCGGCCGGCACCGGCACGGTCAGCGGCGCCTCGCCCCAGGGCGTGACCCACCGGCCGCGCGCAGCGCCACCGGCCAGGTCCACGTCCTGCCAGCGCACGTCCGCTGCCTCGGCGCCGTAGGTGATAACGTCCACGCCAGGCGCCAGCGAGCCCGCGAGCTCGCGGCCGAACGCGTCGTCGCCGTTCAGCACGGCGAGCTCGAGCCCCGGCCAGTGGAACAGGCGGGCCTTGGCCGCCGCGTAGGCGGCGGCGTCGGCGTGGTAGTCGAGATGATCCCGGGACAGATTCGAAAACAGCGCGGCCCGGAACGGCACGTCGTCGACCCGCTGCTGGGCGAGCGCGTGGGAGGACACCTCCAGCACCGCCCAGCCGCAGCCGTCGTCGCGCAGCGCCGCCAGACGCCGCTGGGTGGTGATCGGGTCCTCGGTGGTCAGGCGCGCCGGCGCCAGCGCGCCGACCCGGCCCCAGCCGATCGTTCCGAGATAGCCCGCCGGACGGCCGCAGCGGCTGGCCAGGTCGGCGAGGGAGTGGGCGATGGAGGTCTTGCCGTTGGTGCCGGTGACGCCCACGCAGTGCAGCGCGACGCCGGGATGGCCGTAGAGACGCGCCGCCAGCGCTCCGCGACGGCGCTGCAGGTCCGCCACCACGCAGACCGGCACCCGCCCTGACAGTTCCGGTATGGCGCGTTCCGCCAGCACGGCGACGGCGCCGCGGTCGACCGCGTCGGCCGCATGGTCGTGCCCGTCCGCTGCGGCGCCGCGGAACGCCACGAACGCGTCGCCCGGCGCGACCCGCCGGGAGTCCTCGGTCAACCCCTGGACCGCCACCGGCGGAACGTCGGGGGCCTCGAGCAGCTCGGCCAGCGTCAGGCTCATATCGACACCTCCGGCTCGACGCCGAGCAGGCGCAGCGCGCGGGCCGCCACCTGGCCGAACACCGGCGCGGCGACCGCGCCGCCGCCGTTGGCCTTGCCCCGGGGCTCGTTGATGACAACCACCATGACGAACCGCGGATCCGTCGCCGGAGCCATCCCCGCGAACAGCGCCACGTGGCGCTCGTCGTCGTAGCCCTGGGGCCCCACCTTGCGCGACGTGCCGGTCTTTCCGGCCACCCGGAACCCGGGCACCCGCGCCCGCGGCGCGGTGCCGGCGTCGCTGGTGACGGTCTCCATCATCTCCACGACGGTGCGCACCCGCTGGGCGTCGAACACCTGCCGGCCCTCCCGGGTGACGCGGTCCTGATGCAGGATGCTGACCGGCATGCGCTCGCCGCCCCGGGCCAGCGTCAGGTAGCCCTGGGCGAGCTGCAGGGGGGACACGGCCAGTCCGTAGCCGTAGGCCATGGTTGCCTGCACGATGGGGTTGCCGAGACCCTGGTTGGACACCCGTCCCGCGGTCTCGCCCGGCAGGCCGGTGCCGATGAACTCGCTGATCCCCGCCCGCCCGATCACGTCGAACACGGCCTCGGGGGGCAGGTCGAGCGCGACCTTGGCGATGCCGACCTGGCTGGACTTCTGCAGCGCCTGGGTCAGCGTGATCGCGCCGAGATTGCTCGGATCCTGGATCATCTTGGTCCGTACGCTGAAGAAGCCCGGCGCGGTGTCGATCACGCTATCGGGCTGCCAGCGGCCGGTCCCCAGCGCGGCCAGCACGGTGAACGGCTTGATGGTGGAACCCGGCTCGTAGGTGTCGGTCACGGCGCGGTTGCGCATCGCATCGCGCCGGCCGCTGGCCAGGGCTTCCGGATCGTTCGGGTTGTAGGACGGCTCGTTGGCCAGCGCCAGCACCTCGCCGGTACGGGCGTCGAGCATGACCAGCGAGCCGGATCGCGCGTGGTTGCCCGCCACCGCCGCCTTCAGCTCCCGGTAGGCGACGAACTGCAGACGCAGGTCGAGGCTCAGCGTAATGTCCTCGCCGTACCGGGGCGCCTCGTCGAAGGCCAGATCCTCGATGGTCTCGCCGCGCCGGTTCTTCAGCACCGTCTTGCGCCCCGGGCGCCCCCGCAGATGCTCGTCGTAGGACAGCTCGATGCCCTCGAGCCCGAGATCGTCGATGTTGGTCATGCCGACCACGTGGGCCGCCATTTCTCCGGCCGGATAGTAGCGGCGGTATTCCCGGCGGATGTACACACCGTCGAGCCCGAGGGCGCGAATGCGCTCCGCGACGTCCCAGGGCACGCGCCTGGCGAGGTACAGGAACTCACGCCCGGCGCTGGCCGCGAGCTGCGCCGCCAGGGCGTCCGGATCGCGGTCGAGCACCTCGGCCACCTGCTGCACGGCTTCCGCCGAGAGCTGCACGAAGCTCGGATCGGTCCAGATGGCGGCCACCGGCGTGCTCACCGCCAGAGCCTCGCCGTGACGGTCGTAGATGACGCCGCGGTAGGCCGGCAGCACTTCCTGGCGGACGGCCCGGGCATTGCCCTGCTCCTGCAGGAACTCCCGGTCGGTGACGTTCAGGAACACCACCCGCGCCGCGACGCCCGTGCAGCCGAGCAGGAACAGGATCACCACCACGTAGTGTCGCCACAGCTTCACGGCGCGAGCTGCTCCACCTTGTCCGGAAAACGCATGTCGAGCTCCGTCTCGGCGACCCGTTCGACGTTCTGGTAGGCCGACAGCGCGCTGCGCTCCAGCAGCAGGCGGCTGTGTTCCGCCAGGTGCTCGTCCTGGGCGCGCTGGGCCGCCTCCAGGTCGCCGTGCAGCAGACGCACGTCGTGACTCACCAAGGCGACCTGGACCCCGGACGCCACCACCGCGAGCAGCAGCGCCACCACCAGCAGTGCCTGCCTGACCGTCATGCCGCCTTCTCCAGCACCCGCAGCCGGGCGCTGCGGGCCCGGGGATTGGCGGCGGTCTCCGCCTCCCCCGGCACCCGCGACCGGCCGACCATCCGCGCCCGGGGCGCGGCCGCATCGCCGCGGACGGGCACGCCGCGCGGCACCGGCGGCGGCGACGCGAGCTCCCGGAAGAAGCGCTTCACCAGCCTGTCCTCCAGGGAGTGAAACGTGATGACGGCCAGCCGGCCCCCCGGCGCCAGCCGGTCGAACGCGGCCGACAGCCCGCGGGTCAGCGAACCGAGCTCGTCGTTCACCTGCATTCGCACGGCCTGGAACACCCGGGTGGCCGGATGCTTGCCGGGCGTGGGCCGGGGCTGGGCGGAACGCACCAGCTCGGCGAGCTCGCCCGTGGTGGCGAGCGGCCGGGCGGCGACAATGGCCGCGGCGATGCGGCGGGCGTAGCGTTCCTCACCGTACGTTTTCAGCACCCGGGCGATGTCCGCCTCCTCGGCCGTGTTGAGCCATTGCGCCGCGGTGGGTCCGCGGCTCGTGTCCATCCGCATGTCCAGCGGCGCGTCGTGGCGGAAGCTGAACCCGCGCACCGCGTCGTCGAGCTGGGGCGACGACACCCCGAGATCCATGAGCACGCCCTGCACCGACTCGATCGACAGGGCGTCGAGGAGCTCGTCGAGGTCGGCGAAGTTGCCGTGGACCATGCGCAGCCGGGCATCCTCCGCGGCCAGCGCCATCCCGGCGGCAATCGCCTCCGGATCCCGGTCGACGGCGATGACCAGGCTGTCCCGGCCCAGCAGGGCCAGCAGGGCCCGCGTGTGGCCGCCGCGCCCGAACGTGGCGTCCACGTAGATGCCGTCACGGACCGGCGCTCCAGCCGCACCGTCGTCCAGGCCGCAGACCACCGCGACCGCCTCGTCGAGCAGCACGGACCGGTGCGCGCCGCTCAAACCGACAGCCCGGTGAATTCCTCGGCGTCGGCGAGCTCCGCCACCGAATCGTCCGACAGCCAGTCCTCCATGCTCGCCTCCCAATGGGGCTCGCTCCAGATCTCGACCTTGTTGCCCTGCCCGACCAGCACGACCTTCTTGTCGAGACTGGCGTAGTCGCGCAGCTTCTGCGGCAGCAGCACCCGGCCGGAGGCGTCCGGCTCCAGGTCCGTCGCATGGCCGATCAGCAGCCGCTGCAGCGTGCGCGAGCGGGGGTTCAGGTTCGGCAGGTTCTCCAGCCTGCGCTGCACCTCCTCCCAGTAGGGGAGCGGATACAGCATCAGGCAGCGGTCCTTGGTATCGATGGTGACCACCAGGATGCCTTCCGAGACGGACGCCAGGCTGTCACGCACGCGCGCGGGCAGGGCCATCCGGCCTTTGCTGTCCAGGGTTGCGCTGTTGATGCCGCGAAACATGCCGCCTCGTTCCATCCGCCGCCAGGGCGGACGCCCTCCGCTGTCGCCGGGCGCCGGAGCGGCGCCTCAGACCAGATTCGATTCCGTGGCTGGGTGGTGGTGGGGACGCGAGGGACCGGGTCGCCGGGCAAGAGGCCTGGGCCGGACCCTATGCCTCACGCGGTGTCGTCACCTGTTGTTGCCAACCGGCTTTCGCCCACCGGCTCTCGCCCACCGGCTCTCGCCCACCGGCCTTTGCGCACCGGCCGTCTTCGCGCCAGGTTTGCACCAGGTTTCCCACTTTTCGCCACTTTCTGCCATCTCGCGACACTATAGGCGCGCACGAAGGGGTGTCAAGCTGGGAAAAAACCCATAACTACCGGAAATTAAAGGGATTTTGCGGCTATATCAGGCGTATTCCAGAAAGTACCTGAGGATAAACCTCAGCTAGATGGAGTTATCTCGAAACCACTTTAAGAGTTAGACTGATTTCGCATATCAAGAACGGGAAATCGACACCCGGGGTATAAATACCCCGGACATCGAAGGTGGAGTCGGCCGATAAGCCGGGTTCTGTCTCGGCGGCTCGCGCCGCCGGGGCGGTCATTCATCTGGGACCTGCGTCACCGCAGGCCTCGAGCGGCCTACCCGAATCCGGTGCGGACCACACCATGGGATTCCTATTTGGCCTTGCTCCAGGCGGGGTTTACCTAGCCACGCCGTGTTACCACGCGTGCGGTGCGCTCTTACCGCACCCTTTCACCCTTACCGACGTGCCCGAAGGCACGCAGGCGGTCTGCTCTCTGCTGCACTTTCCGTAGGCTCGCGCCCCCCAGGCGTTACCTGGCGCCTCGTCCTGTGGAGCCCGGACTTTCCTCAGGCGGAACGCCACCGAAGCGGCAACCTCCTGCGACCTGCCTGGCCGACTCCGCAGACAAGACTACGCTGCCGCCGGAAATACTCAACTGTTCCGTGCATCGGCGCCGCGCCGGCACCGGGCCGGTCCGCCCCGGCGGGCGCGTGCCCGATCAGTCGCGCAGGTCCATCGCCAGGTCGTAGAGTTCCCGCTTGTTGCGTCCGAGCAGCGCGGCGCCGAGCCGCGCGGCCTGGGCCGGCGCCAGCTCCCGGGCGAGGATCTCCATCGTGCGGCGGACCTCCGCCGGCGCCTGCGCCTGCCCGCTCCGCTCCAGCAGACAGACGAACTCGCCGCGGAACTGGCCGCCCGCCTCCAGGGTGGCCCGGACCTGCTCCGGCGGACCGCACAGATACTGCTCGTGGACCTTGGTCATCTCCCGACCCACCATCACCCGCCGCTCCGGCGCGAGGTCGGTCAGCTCGCCGAGGGTTTCCGCGATCCGGTGCGGCGCCTCGAAGAACACCACCGCCACGTCCCCGGCCAGCAGCTCACGGAGCCGCTCCCGGCGCTGTCCCGGCCGGGCCGGCAGAAAGCCCTCGAACAGATAGCGCTCCGCCGGCAGCGGACACACCGACAGCACGGCGGCGACGGCGCTGGCCCCCGGCACGGGACGGACGGCGACTCCCGCCTCCCAGCAGGCGCGCACCAGCTCGAAGCCCGGGTCGGAGACCAGCGGCGTGCCCGCGTCGGACACCAGCGCCACGTCGTCGCCCGCGCGCAGCCGGCCGATCAGGTCGGCGCTGATCGCGGCCTCGTTGTGGGTGTGCAGCGCCACCAGCGGTATGCCGGACACGCCGATGGCTTCTAACAGCACGCGGGTCCGTCTGGTATCCTCCGCGGCGATCGTCGCAACGGAGCCCAGGATGTCCGCCCCTCGACGGCTGAAGTCCTCCAGGTTTCCAATGGGCGTCGCAACGACGTAGAGCACTCCCGCCATGACCAGACATTCCATCGCAGCCTTGGCGCTCATTCTCGCAGCGTGGGGGTGTCAAAGCACGCCGGCGCCCACCGACGAAGCGCCGGCGCCGGACGTGCAGCAGGTCGCCGAGGCCTCGCCGGACGCGCTGCTGGCGGCCGCCCGCTCGGCCCGCGGCGCCAGGGCGTCCAGGTTGTTTCTGGAGGCGGCGGAGCGGCTGCTCGACGCCGACCCGGCAGCCGCGGCGGAGGCCCTCGCCGCCACGGACCCGACCGACCTCGACGAGGACGACACCGCCCGCTTCCTGCTGACCCGAGCCCGGCTGGCCATTCTGGAAGGCCTCAGCGGCGCGACCGAACGGTTCGCCGAGGCACGCGCCGACCTGGCCGCCGTGGCGGACGACCGCCTCGACGACCCGCTGGCCGTCGCTCTGGTCAGAGCCGAGCTGATGGCCGCGACCGGCGCCGAGCGTGCGGCCGCGGAGTACCTGATGGACTACCGGCCCGCCGCGCCCGACGCCGGCATCCGCCAGCGCCAGAGTGACGCCATCTGGGAACGCCTCGCCGAGGTGCCGCCGCTGGTGGTGGTCGACGCAGAGCGCGGCGCGAGCGGCGTGCGCCGCGGCTGGTGGCAGCTCAAGGCGATGATGTTCCAGAGCTTCACGCTGGCGGAGCAGCAGCGCCGGCTGGCCGCCTGGCGCGATTCCCGGCCGGATCATCCGGCCACCCGCCATCCCCCCGCCGCGCTGGCCAGCCTGGCCGGCGCGCCGCCGGTCACCCGGGTGGGCCTGCTGCTGCCGCTGTCCGGCAACCTCAGCCGCGCCGGCCGCGCGGTGCGGGACGCATTCGTCGCGACGTATCTGTCCCACCGGGAAGAAGTCGGGTTCGACGTGATCGTCTACGACACCGCGGCGGAGCCGCTCCCGGCCCTGTACGAACGCGCCCTGGTGGACGGCGCCGACCTGCTCATCGGCCCTCTCGCCAAGGAAGCCGTGTCGCAGATGAACACGCTCAACCCGGAAGTCCCGGTGCTCGCCCTGAACTACCTGGGCGACGAGGAACTGCCGGCGGCCAATCTGGTGCAGCTCGGCCTGGCCATCGAGGACGAAGCCGCCACCCTGTCGGCCTGGCTGACGGACGAGCGCACGGAACGGCTGCTGCTGCTGCACAACGACGAGGACTGGGCGCGCCGCGCCCGCGCCACGGTGGCGTCGTCCTGGACCGGCGCGCTGACGGTTCAACCCCTGGAGGACATCCGCACCGTCACCGAGAGCGTCGGTGTCGCCATGCACGTCGCCGCCAGCGAGACCCGGCGCGAGGAGCTCGAGGCCGTGCTCGGCACCAGCCTGGAGTTTCTGCCCCGGGCGCGCGGCGACGTGGACGCCATCGTCGCCCTGGTCACCCAGCTCGAGGCCAGCGCCCTGGTCCCCGCCCTGAAGTTCCACTTCGCGGATCAGATTCCCGTCTACGCCACCTCCCAGACGGTGCGCGGCGCGAGCCCCGAGCGCCTCCGCGACCTGGCCGGATTCCGGGTCAGCGAGCTGCCGTGGTTCGCGCTCGAGACCCCGTCCTACCGCGCCCTCGACGACGCCTTCGCGCTGGCGGGCAGCCCGTTCGCAGCGCTCTACGCCCTGGGCGTCGACGCCTTCCGGCTCGCCGAGCGCCTGCCGCTGGTGCTCGACGGCTCGATGACCGAGCTGCTCGGCAGCACCGGCGAGCTGTCGTTCACGCCGAGCGGGCGCGTGCAGCGCCGGCTGGCGCGGGCCGAAGTCCGCGCCGGGCGCGTTCAGGTGCCGGGCACCGTCGGACGCTGAGCCGTGCCCGGGGCCGCCCATCTGGCGGCCGGCCGTCAGGCGGAGTCGGCCGCCGCCCGGTACCTGCGTCGACGCGGTCTGCGGCTTCTCGAGCGCAACTTCCGGTGCCGGTCCGGCGAGATCGACCTGATCATGCGGGACGGCGACGTCCTGGTCTTCGTCGAGGTGCGCTACCGGGCCGACGATCGTTTCCTCGACCCCGCCGCCACGGTGACGCCGGCCAAGCAGCGCCGCCTGTACACCGCGGCCGCAGCCTACCTGGCACGCCGCCGGCTCGCCGACCGGACCTGCCGATTTGACGTCGTCACGTTGACGAAGCGAAACTACCGGCCCGAATTCCGATGGGTAAAGGATGCCTTCGGCCAGGATGCTTAAGCCCCTCTTCATGGTCGTTCTCGGCCTCCTTGCCGGCTGCGCGGTGTTCTCCGACGACCCGCGGGTACGCACGCCGGGCGCGATGATCGACGACCAGGTCATCGAGACCATGGTCAAACGCCAGATCTGGAACTCCGATCCGGCATTCAATTCCTCCCACCTGATCGCCGTCAGCTACAACGGCGTGCTGCTGCTCACCGGGCAGGTGGAGACCGCCGACCTCAAGCGCAAGGCCGAGGACATCGCGGCCAGCTTCGACAAGGTGCGCAAGGTGCACAACGAGCTGCAGGTGGGCGGGCCGATCTCCATGGTGGCCCGGGCCAACGACAGCTGGCTGACGACCAAGGTGAAGACCAAGATGCTGGCCGATGCCGAGGTCGCGGCGCGCAAGATCAAGGTGGTGACGGAGAACGGCACCGTCTATCTCATGGGGATGCTGCCGCGCCCGGAAGCGGACGCTGCGGTCGAGGCGGCCCGGTCCGTTTACGGGGTGCAGAAGATCGTCAAGGTGTTCGAGTACATCTAGCCGGGGGTTCCCGGACCGATCATACGCGCGGGGTCGCCGGGCACGGCGGGGCCGACCGCGAGACGTTGCCGCCGCTACTTCACCACCTTCAGATGCCCGCCGGGCCTGTCGTCGTCGCCACCCGGCGGCGGCGGCTCGTCAGGGCCGGGGAAGTGCTCGGCTTCGAAGGCCATGCCCTCGCCGGTCTCCTTGGCGTAGATGGCCTCGATGCTGCCCATGGGCAGATAGACGGCGAACGGCTTGCCGCCGAAGCGGCAGTGACAGGCGACGGCGTCCTGGTCGAGAGACAGCTCCCGGACCGCGTGGGGCGCGATGTTCAGGACGATCTTGCCGTCGTTGACGAACTCCACGGGCACGGAGACGCCGTCGGCGTTGGCGTTCACGAGCACGTAGGGGGTCAGCTCGCTGTCCACGATCCAGTCGTAGAGCGCGCGCAACAGGTAGGGTCGTTTTGGCTTCTTGCTCATGCGCCTCCCGCGGCACGGCACGAGGCCGGGACGGCGGCGGAACCGCCGGGCGCTGACGACGCCGCGCCCGGCGATGCCGCGGTCAGTCCTGCATCTCGAGTTCGGCTTCCGTCAGGCTCGCCCGGAAGGACTCCCGCTCGAAGATCATCTGCATGTACTTCTGCAGCGGCTTCGTGCTGCGTTCCGGAAGGGAAATGTCCGCTGCCTTCAAGCGCCAGAGAATGGGCGCGACGCAGCAGTCCACCAGGGTGAACTCCTCGTTCATGAAGAACGGCTTCTCGGCGAAGATCGGCGCCACCGCGATGATGCTCTCGCGCAGTTCCTTGCGGGCCCGGGTGATCACGGTCTCGCGGCCCTTGCCGGCCATCAGAATGTCGAGCCGGCCGCTCCACTCGCGCTCCACCCGGGTGATCCACAGGCGGGACAGCGCACGCGCCACCGGGTAGACGGGCAGCAGCGGCGGATGGGGGAAGCGTTCGTCGAGGTATTCCATGATGACGTTCGCTTCATAGAGCACCAGGTCCCGATCCAGCAGGGTCGGGAGACTGTTGTACGGATTGATCTCCGCCAGGTCTTCCGGCTTGTTGTTCGGATCCACGTCCACGATGTCGCAGGTGACGCCCTTCTCGCACAGCACCATGCGCACCCGGTGGGAATAGTGATCCCGGGCGTCGGAGAACAACGTCATGGAGGAACGTTTGGTAACTAGACTCATGCAGCTTCACCCAGAGGCAATGAACAAGCGTAAAGGCCTGATGCCGCCGCGGACCCCGACCGGAGTCGGCCCCGCGGGCGACGGCGTGGGGCCCCGGCGCGCTTCAGCGGCCGGGCCCCCGGTGACGGCTCAACGGACCGCCTTGTGGTATTCCCTGCCGAGCAGCCAGGTGAAGACGTAGAGGATGAGCAGGAACAGCAGCACGTACACACCGGTCCGGTGGCGTTCCAGCCGGCTCGGATCGCCGGTGTAATACAGGAAGTTGGCGATGTCGTACGCCGCCTGGTCGTACTCGTCAGGCGTGTACATGCCGGTTCCTTCCTCGAGCACCAGCTCGCCGCACTTCTCCTCGGTGATGGTCTTGCCGGGCTCCAGCGGATCCCGCATCTCACCGCCGTTCTCTGCGATCTTCGGTACCTGGACACAGCCCAGCCGCTGGACGCCCTGCAGCTCGAGCAGCGCATGGGGCATGCCGACGTTGGGGAAAACCTTGTTGTTGACGCCGAGCGGACGGGACTCGTCCACGTAGAACGTCTTGAGATAGTTGTAGATCCATTCCGGGCTGCGGACCCGCGCCACCATGGTCAGATCGGGCGGCGGCGCGCCGAACCAGTTCTTGGCCGCTTCGGGGTCCATGGCGGACTGCATCTGCTCGCCGATCTTCTGACCGGTGAAGATGATCTGGTCACGCACGATGTCGTGGGGGATTTCCAGATCGTCCGCGGTGCGCTCGTAGCGCTGGAACTTCAGCGAGTGGCAGCCGAGACAGTAGTTGGTGTACAGCCGGAAGCCGTTCTGCAGCGACGGCAGATCCTGCAGATCCGGGTCCATCGGCTCCATGGGATAGTTCGACTCGGCGGCCAGCGCCAGGCCCGGCAGCAGCACCACGAGCACGGCGGCGAGCAGGTTGTTCTTGTGCATGATCCCCCTCATCGCATGGTCACCCGTTCCGGCACGGGCTTGGTCTTCTCGGCGCGCGTGTACCAGGGCATCAGCACGAAGTAGAGGAAGTAGATCACCGTGCAGATCTGCGCGGCCATGGTGGCCGGCGCCGACGGCGGGATCGTGCCGAGGTAGCCGAGGATCAGGAAGCTGATCACGAACAGACCCAGCGCCACCTTGGAGTACATGCCCTTGTAGCGGATCGACTTCACCGGGCTGCGGTCGAGCCAGGGCAGCACCGCCGGCAGCGCGATGGCACCCGCCATCACCACGAACCCGAGGAACTTGGCCGTCAGGCCGAACAGCGGGAACGTCGACGCCCGCAGCATGGCGTAGTAAGGCGTGTAGTACCACACGGGCGCGATGTGCTCCGGGGTCTTCAGCGGATTCGCCTGCTCGAAGTTCGGCTTCTCGAGGAAGTAGCCGCCCATCTCCGGCGCGAAGAACACCACCGCGCAGAACACGAACAGAAACGCGACGATGGCCGGCAGGTCGTGGCCGATGGTGTAGTAGGGATGGAACGGGATGCCGTCCTTCGGCACGCCATTGGCATCCTTGTTCTTCTTGATCTCGATGCCGTCGGGGTTGTTCGAGCCGACGTGGTGCAGCGCGACGATGTGCACGAACACCAGCATCACCAGCACCAGCGGCAGCGCCACCACGTGGAGCGCGAAGAAGCGGTTCAGGGTGATCTCCGACATCAGGAAGTCGCCGCGCACCCACTGCATCAGGTCCGGGCCGATCCACGGAATCGAGCCGACCAGGGACACGATCACCTGGGCGCCCCAGTAGGACATGTTGCCCCAGGGCAGCAGGTAGCCGAAGAAGCCTTCCGCCATCAGCACCACGAAGATCGCCATGCCGATCAGCCACAGCAGCTCGCGCGGCTTGCGGTAGGACCCGTACATCAGGGCCCGGAACATGTGCAGATAGACGGTGACGAAGAAGGCCGACGCGCCGGTGGAGTGCAGGTAGCGCAGCAGCCAGCCGTACTCGACGTCGCGCATGATGTACTCGACGGAGCGGAAGGCGCCCTCGCCGCTGGGCACGTAGCTCATGGTGAGCCAGATGCCGGTGAGGAGCTGGTTGACCAGCACCACCATGGACAGCACGCCGAACAGGTACCAGAAGTTGAAGTTCTTCGGCGCCCAGTACTTGGACATGTGGTATTCGTAGGTTTCCGTCAGCGGGAACCGCTCGTCCACCCACGTCATGAAGCCGCCCCACGCGGCCGCGACCTTACCCTGCTGCTTGGTTCCGCTCTCGGCCATCAGGCGGTCTCCTCGTCTTCACCGATCAGCAATACGTTGTCGCTCAGGAACTGGTAGGGGGGCACCGGCAGATTGTCCGGGGCCGGCACGCCCTTCACCACGCGACCGGCGAGATCGAATCTGGAACCGTGACAGGGGCAGAAGAAGCCGCCGGGCCAGTCCTCGCTGAACACGTCGCCGGTGACCTCGCCGTAGTACTTGGGCGAGCAGCCGAGGTGAGTGCAGATGCCGACGTAGACTCCGATCTCCGGGCGCTTGGCGCGGACCGGGTTCTGAGCGTAGCCGGGCTGCTGATCGACGTTGCCGGAATCCGGGTCGGCCAGCGAATCGTGGCCCTGCTCGAGCCAGTCGATGGTTTCCTGGGTGCGGTAGACCACGAAGATCGGCTGGCCGCGCCAGGCGGGCACCGGGCCGAGCATCTCACCGGGCCGCAGCTTGCTGATGTCGACCCGGACCGGCGCGCCCAGCGCGCGGGCCTTGGCGCTCGGCTGCCAGGAGGCGACGAACGGCACCGCCGCGCCGACGACACCCAGGCCGCCGACCACCGCGGTGGCTCCGATCAGGAAGTAGCGGCGCTGCCGATTGATGTTCCCAGTGTCGATACTCTCCGCCAGTTCTTCGGCGGACTTACCTTCCTGATCGTCCTGGCTCACGGCCCACTCCGACTCTTCTCGTTAGACGCCCAAGTTTACCACACAACCCGCCGGTCCCGGCGCGTTCGAGGGCCGGAGGAGAGCCTGAATCGAGGCTGGGTTGATCGGTCTCAAGCCGCCGGCCGCAACGGGGCGTCTGCCCGCTGCGGCAGCGGACAGCGGATCAGCGCTTGGAGTACTGAGGCCGCTTGCGGGCCTTGCGCAGACCCACCTTCTTACGTTCCACGGCCCGCGCGTCGCGGGTGAGGAATCCGGCGCGGCGCAGGGGCACACGCAGGGTCTCGTCGTGCTCGACCAGGGCCCGGGCGATGCCGTGACGGATCGAGCCCGCCTGCCCGGTGTTGCCGCCGCCGGCGACGGTCACCTTCACGTCGACCTTGTCACCGACCTCGGCGACCTCGAGGGCCTGGCGCACCACCATGCGGGCGGTCTCCCGGCCGAAGTACTCGTCGAGCGGGCGGTTGTTCACGAAGATGTTGCCCGAGCCGGGGGAGACGAAGACACGCGCCGTCGACGTCTTGCGCCGGCCCGTGCCGTAACTCTGCGTACCTGCCATACCTTAGATTTCCAGTGGTTCGGGTTGTTGCGCGCTGTGCGGATGCTCGCCGCCGGCGTAGACCTTGAGCTTCTTCAGCATGGCCCGGCCGAGGGGGTTGCGGGGCATCATGCCCTTGACGGCCTTCTCGATGATGCGCTCCGGGTGGCTGTCCCGCATCTGCTCGAAGCTGCGGCTCTTGATGCCGCCGGGGTAGCCGCTGTGACGGTAGTACATCTTGTCCGTCGTCTTGGCGCCGGTGACGCGGATCTTCTCGGCGTTGACCACGATGACGTAGTCGCCGGTGTCCACGTGCGGCGTGTACTCGGGCTTGTGCTTGCCCCGCAGGCGCGTCGCGATTTCGGTCGCCAGCCGGCCGAGGGTCTTGTCCTCGGCGTCGACCACGAACCAGGAGCGCCGGACGTCCTCCGCGCGCATGCTTACAGTCTTCATGAGCTTATCTTGCCCGCCGTTGTCTGGTGCAAAAATTCTGGTGCAAAAGCATCCGGCGCGCCCTTCGCTGCCACAGCGGGCGCCCGGAAATTTGGGAGCGCGAATGTTAGCGGAGGGTGACGGGCTTTACAATGGCCCCTTCCCCGGCCGCTCCCCACCGTAGGAGCGGCCTCCCGGCCGCGATCGGCCGCCGCTTTGCGGCGGTCTGGCGGATCGCCTCCGGCCATCCGCGTGTCGTCGGGGAAGCTGGCGAATCGCGGCCGGGAGGCCGCTCCTACAGGGGTGCGGGTGCGGGTTCTGCGGGTGGGCTCAGGCCTTGTGGGTGCGCGCCAGGTAGTCGTGGGACTGCATCTCCAGCAGCCGGCTCTCGGTGCGCTCGAACTCGAAGCGCAGCCGCTCGCCGGCGTACAGCTCGGTGACCGGCACCTCCGCCGACAGGATCAGCTTGACGTTCCGATCGTAGAATTCGTCAACCAAACTGATGAACCGCCGGGCGGCGTCCTCGTTGCGGGTCGTGAAGCGCCGGACGTTCGACACCAGCACGGCATGGAACACCCGGGCCAGCTCGATGTAGTCGTTCTGGCTGCGCGGCCCCTCGCACAGCTCCGCGAACTCGAACCAGGCCACGTCCTCGGACACCCAGCGGGCGCGGATCGAACGCCCCTCCACCTCCAGGGTCACGTCCTCCTCCGGCTCGTCCGGCGCGAGCGCCCGGAAGCTGCGCGTCAGGCTGGCCTCCGCGGCGGCATCCAGCGGCGCGTGGAAGATCTCGGCGCGCTCCAGCACCCGCAGCCGGTAGTCCACCTCGCCGTCGACGTTGACCACCCGGGTATGGCGCTTCAGCAGATCGATGGCCGGCAGAAAGCGGCGCCGCTGCAGGCCGTTCTCGTAGAGCCGGTCCGGCTCGACGTTGGAGGTGGCCACCAGGGTCACGCCGCGCTCGAACAGATTGTCGAGCAGCTCGCCGAGGATCATCGCGTCGCCGATGTCGGAGACGAAGAACTCGTCGAAGCACAGCACCCGGGATTCCTCGGCGAACTGGTCGGCGACGCGCTCGAGCGGATTGGCGGTGCCGGCCAGGGCGCGCAGCTCGCGATGGGTTCGCTGCATGAACCGGTGGAAGTGCATGCGCATCCGGTCGTCGGGCGGCTGGCACTCGTAGAACAGGTCCATGAGCATGGTCTTGCCGCGCCCCACGCCACCCCACAGATACAGGCCGGTGACCGGCTCGGACCGCTGGCGGCCGCCGCCGATCAGCCTGGTCAGCCAGTTGCCGGTGTCCGCCCGGCGATGGGCCAGCGCGCCATGCAGCTCGTCGAGCAGGGCGACCACCTTCTGCTGGGCCGGATCGCGGGCGAATCCCTCGGTCTCAAGCAGCGCGCGGTATTTCTCGTCAGGCGTCAATGTGTCCTCTGAGGCCGGTGTTCCGTCTGCGGCCGGAGCGTCGTCCGTGCGCGCAGCCGCCACTTTAGCCCGGCGGGCGGGCCACCGGAAGGTTCGGCCGGGCCGGCGTTCCGGGGCCGCCGGTGAGGCGTCGCCCGGCCTTTTCTGCTAGCTTTCCGCGCCATGCGGGAACTGCTGCGATACGTACTGCTGCCGGCGCTGGTCGGTGGACTCGTCGGCCTCGGCGTGATGCTGGCCACCAAGCCCGGCGCGCCCGCGCCGAAGCCCGGCTACGCCCAGGCCGTGAAGCGCGCGGCGCCCGCCGTGGTCAACATCTACTCGAGCAAGCTGCTGACGCCGCCCATCTGCCAGCTTCCCCGCTTCAAGGAGTGGTGCGACCGGTTCACCGGCGGCGAGCAGAACCACATGCAGAGCTCGCTCGGCTCCGGCGTGATCGTCCGGGAGGACGGCTACATCCTCACCAACAACCACGTCATCGCCGGTGCCGACGAGATCCTCGTGTCCTTCAACAACGGCCAGGCCACCACCGCGACCGTGATCGGCAGCGACCCCGAGACCGACCTGGCGGTGATCAAGGTGGAAGCCCGCGGCCTGCGGCCCATCGACATCGGCGAGTCCGCCGCGGTGGAGGTGGGCGACGTGGCGCTCGCCATCGGCAACCCGTTCGGCATCGGCCAGACGGTGTCGTCGGGGATCATCAGCGCCAAGGGACGCACCGGCATCAGCCCGAGCCCCTACGACGACTTCATCCAGACCGACGCCGCCATCAACCCCGGCAACTCCGGCGGCGCGCTGATCGATGCGGCCGGCCACCTGATCGGGGTGAACACGCTGATCTTCTCCCGCTCCGGGGGCTCCGAGGGCATCGGCTTCGCGATACCGGCCCAGCTCGCCATGTCCGTGCTGAACGAGATCGTCGAGACCGGCCGCGTGACCCGGGGCTGGCTCGGCGTGGAGCTGGCCAGCACACCGGCGCCGGGCATGGCGGTCGGGCTCGAGGTCACCCGGGTGCTCGCCCGGGGGCCGGCGGATCAGGCGGGCCTGCGCACCGGCGACCTGATCGTCGCCATCAACGAGCAGCCGGCGGTCAGCTCGTCGGTGGTGAGCCGGCTCATCGCCCACGCCGCGCCGGGGTCGGACATCCAGCTCGACATTCTGCGCGGCGAGGAAGCCATCACCGTCACCGCGCGCAGCGGCGAACGGCCGGTGCCGAACTGACATCGACGCCCGGCGGCCGGTCGCGGGAGCGACGCCTCAGTGGTTGTGGTCGACGCCCCGGATGCGAACCTCCGCGGCCCGCGCATGGGCCTCCAGCCCCTCGCCGTGGGCGAGGGTCGCCGAGGTCCGGCCGACCGCCTCGGCGCCCGCGGGACTCAGGCGGATGACCGAGCTGCGTTTCTGGAAGTCGTAGACGCCGAGGGGCGAGGAGAACCGCGCGGTGCCGAAGGTGGGCAGCACGTGGCTGGGGCCCGCGGCGTAGTCGCCCATCACCTCCGGCGAGTGGGCGCCGACGAAGATCGCGCCGGCGTGGCGGATGCCGTCCATCAGCGCATCGGGATCGGCGACGGCGAGCTCGAGGTGCTCGGGGGCGATCCGGTTGGCGATGGCCACCGCCTCCGCCATGTCCCGGGTCTGGATCAGCGCGCCGCGGCCCTCCAGGGAGCGGCGGATGGTGTCCGCCCGGGGCCGCTGCGGCAGCGCCTCGTTCATGGCCCGGGCGACGGCGGACAGCACGTCGGCATCCGGCGACAGCAGAATGGCCTGGGCGGCAGCGTCATGCTCGGCCTGGGAGAACAGATCGAGGGCCAGCCAATCCGCCGGGGCCGAGCCGTCGGCGATGATCAGCACCTCGCTCGGCCCGGCGATGATGTCGATGCCGACGGCGCCGAACCCCTGCCGCTTGGCCGCCGCCACGAAGGCGCCGCCGGGGCCGACGATCTTGTCCACCCGCGGCACGGTGGCCGTGCCGAAGGCGAGCGCGGCCACGGCCTGGGCGCCGCCGACGGCGAAGCCCCGCTCGATGCCCGCCACGTGGGCGGCGGCCATGACCAGCGGATTGCGTACGCCATCCGGCGTGGGCACCGTCATCACCACCTCGCCGACCCCGGCGACGCGCGCCGGAATCGCGGTCATCAGCACCGTGGACGGATAGGCGGCCTGACCGCCCGGCACGTAGAGGCCCGCCCGGTCGAGGGGCTGCACCCGCTGACCGAGCACGCTGCCGTGCTCGTCGGTGAACGACCAGTCGGCGTCGAGCTGATGCCGGTGATAGGCCTCGATGCGCGCCGCCGCCTGCTCCAGGGCATCGCGCTCGGCGTCGCCGAGGGACTCGAAGGCGGCGCGGAACGCGCCGGCGTCGATCAGCAGATCGGACGCTGCCGAGGGCTGCCAGCGGTCGAGCCGTGCGGTCAGCTCGACGAGGGCCTCGTCGCCGCGCCGGCGGACGTCGCGGATGATCTCCCCGGCAATGCGGTTGACCTCGTCGTCCTCGCCCACCTCCCAGTAGAGCAGCTCGTCCAGCGCAGCGTCGAAACCCGGGTCGGCGGTACTCAGCCGGCGCACGTTCAGCGTCACGGCAGCGCGCTCCGGACCGCGTCGATGAACGACTGCACGGCGTCGAAGCGGGTCTTCATGGAGGCGCGGTTGACGATCAGGCGCGTGCTGATGTCGGCGATCGTCTCCAGGGCCTCGAGGCCGTTCGCCTTGAGGGTGTTGCCGGTGTCGACGATGTCGACGATGCAGTCGGCGAGGTCCATGAGCGGAGCGATCTCCATCGCGCCCGACAGCGGGATGATGGTCACCTGGCGGCCCTGCTGTTCGTAGTAGCGGCGCGCCACGTCGACGAACTTGGTGGCCACCCGCAGCGGGCCGTGGCCCAGATCGGCCCCGACCGGCGCGGCGGTCATCAGGCGGCAGCGGCCGATGCCGAGATCGAGCCGCTCGTAGAAGCCGCTCATGCCGTGTTCCAGGAGCGTGTCCTTGCCGACGATGCCGACGTCGGCGGCGCCAAACTCCACGTACGTCGGCACGTCGGAGCCCCGCATCACCACCAGCCGGTGCCTGCCGCACTCGGTCTCGAACACCAGCTTGCGGCTGCCGTCGATGGGTTCCGCCGGGCGGATGCCCGCCGCGTCCAGCAGCGGCAGGCACTCCTTGAGGATGCGCCCGCGATTGAGCGCGATGGTCAGCCCCGCCGGCGCGGTCTCGCGATCGACCTCGCTCATCCCGACGCCCCCGCCCGGGCCGGGCTGCGCGCCGGCGCGCGGGACACCCGCTGAACGTCGGCGCCGAGTTGGGAGAGCTTCTCTTCGATGGTCTCGTAGCCCCGGTCGATGTGATAGATCCGGTCGATGAGCGTGGTGCCCTCGGCGACCAGCGCCGCGACCACCAGGCTGAACGACGCCCGCAGGTCCGTCGCCATCACCGGCGCCGCCTTGAGCGTGTCGACGCCGTGCACCCGGGCGCGGGAGGGGCCGTCCAGCTCGATGCGCGCGCCGAGCCGGTTGATCTCCTGAACGTGCATGAAGCGGTTCTCGAAGATCGTCTCGGTGATGGTGCTGTCGCCGTCGGCCACCGCGTTCAGCGCCAGGAACTGCGCCTGCATGTCCGTCGGAAATCCCGGATACACGGCCGTCTCCACGTCCACGGCGACGGGCCGCCGACCGTGCATGTCGAGCTCGATCCAGTCCTCGCCGGTGCTGACGTCGGCGCCCGCCTCCCGCAGCTTGTCGAGCACTGCGCTCAGAGTATCCGGCGCCGCCTGATTGAGCCGGATCCGGCCCCGGGTCGCCGCCGCGGCAATGAGGTAGGTGCCGGCCTCGACCCGGTCCGGCATGATCCGGTAGGTGCAGCCGTGCAGCGCGTCCACCCCTTCGACGACGATCTCCGGCGTACCGTGACCGGAGACCCGGGCACCCATGGCATTGAGGAAATCGCCCAGGTCCTTCACCTCCGGCTCGCAGGCCGCATTGCCGATGCGGGTGGTGCCCCGGGCCAGGGTGGCAGCCATCAGCAGATTCTGGGTGCCGCCCACGGTGACCAGATCGAAGCGGAAATCGGCCCCGGTCAGGCCATCCGGTGCCCGGCCGATCACGTAGCCGTCCCGCACCTCGATGTCCGCGCCCAGCGCCTCGAACGCCTTCAGGTGCTGATCCACCGGTCGCGCGCCGATGGCACAGCCGCCGGGCAGGGACACCTCCGCTTCGCCGAACCTGGCGAGCAGCGGCCCCATCACCACGAACGATGCGCGCATGGTCTTGACCAGCTCGTAGGGCGCGCAGAGCTGATCGAGATGCCGGGCGGATACTTCCACGCGCATCTTCTCGTCCACCACCACCTCGGCGCCCAGGCAGCCGAGCAGCTCCAGCATCGTGGTGACGTCGTGCAGGTGCGGCAGGTTGTCCAGCGCCACCGGCTCCGGCGTCAGCACGCAGCCCGCCAGAATGGGCAGCGCCGAGTTCTTGGCGCCGGAGACCCGCAGGGTGCCGGACAGCCGCTTACCGCCGGCGATCAGCAGTTTGTCCATGGCGAGCAGTCCTCCAGCAGGCTCAGCTCTGATCCGGCGTCAGCGCGCGGATCGACACGGCGTGCAGCGAGCCGTCGGCGATGAAAGCGTCGATGCAGGCGTACACGGTCTGCTGCTTGCGCACCCGGGACATGCCCTCGAATTCGGCGCTGACTACGGTGATCTGCGCCCGATTGCCGTCCACCAGGGCTTCCACCCGGGCGTCCGGCAGGCGCTCGCGGATGGCGTCTGCGATGGCGTCGTTCATGGTCATTGGTCGCTCACGTGTTCTGCTCCGGGTGCCCGGCCGCACCTTCCAGCGGCAGCACCTCGGTGAGGCCGGACAGCTCGATGATGCTCACCAGCTCCGCCGGGGCGCCGGCGAAGGCCACCGCCCGGTCGTGCCGGTCCGCCGCCCGGAACCAGGCCATCAGCAGCGCCACGGCCGCGCTGTTGCCGTTCTCCAGGCCGGACAGATCGAACACCACGCCGTCCTCGGCCTCGGCGATCGTGGCTTCGCCGGCGCGGCGGATCTCCATCAGATTGTCGAAGGTGACGGCCCCGGTGACCGGAAACCGCAGGGCCTGCGCGTCGCTCAAGCCTCCTGCTCCCCGCCGCCGGCCCCGAGATCCGGCGCCTCGGCGCGCAGCAGCTCGGCCCAGGCGTCGATGACCGCATCCAGCTTGCCGCCGTACTTGGGATCGTTCATGGCGCTGTTGAACTGGTTGCGGTAGGTCAGTCCCATGTTCACGCCGTTGACGATCAGGTTGCGGATCACCCAGGAACCGTCGTCCTCCTGGGTCACCGAGTACAGCACCGGGTAGACCTCGCCGGCCGAGGTGCGGATCTCCATCTTCACCGTCTGGCGCTTGGGGTTGCGCGGCGGCCGGTCCGGCGGAACCACCACCACCTCACCGTCGTTGAACTCGGTGAGCGCCAAAGCGTAGGTCCGTACCAGCCCCCACTTGAAGGTCTCGGAGAAGCGCTCGAGCTGGGCCTCGCTGGCGTCACGGCTGTGGGGCCCCATGACCGACCGGGCGAAGCTGTCGAAATCGACCACCTGGGACAGCAGCGCCTCGACCTCGCGGTACAGGCGCTCCGGGTCCTCGTCGGCGTAGCCCTTGGCCTCCTCGATCAGCGCCAGCACCTCGTCCGACGTGCGCTTGACCATCTCGGTCGCCGACGCCGGATCCTCGGCGGCCGCAACCGGCAGGGCGGCGGACAGGCCCATCAGCAGCCCCGCCAGCCAGGCGCCGACGGGCGCCCGAAGCCGGGCTTCCGGCCCGACGAGGTACGAAACGAATTGCGCGATCATGTCAGGAAGCTCCCAGTCGCGTGACCAGGTCCCCGATGAGATTCTCGAGGACCAGGGCACCCTGCGTGTTGGTGATGAATTCGCCCTCGGCGAGGGTCTCCGGATCGCCGCCGGGGCTGAGCCCCACGTAGCGCGCGCCGAGGATCCCTTCCGTGAGAATCATGGCGCCGGTATCGACCGGCAGCGGCCAGGCGCCCTCGTTGATCTCCATCTCGACGATGGCGACGCCGTAATCCGCATCCACCGAGATGCCCGAAACGCGGCCTATGGTAACACCCGCCATGCTCACCTTCGCCCGGACCCGCAGGCCGGCGACGTCGTCGAACTCTGCCTTGACCAGGTGCGACTCCTCCCCGGTCTGCAGCGTGACGCCGCTGACGCGGACGATCAGCACCACCATGGCCAGGATGCCCGCCAGCACGAAAGCGCCGACGCTGATCTCGATGGTTCGCATGTGCATTACTTGAAGTCTCCGTACATTCCCAGAGTCAGAATGAAGTCGATGGCCAGCACCATCACCGAGGACATCACCACGGTTCGCGTCGTCGCGAGGCCGATGCCCTCGGCGGTCGGTTCCGTGTCGTAACCCTGCCAGACGGCGATCCAGGTGACGACGAAGGCGAACACCAGAGACTTCAGCATGCCTTTGCCGACATCCTCCCACAGCTCCACCGTGTCCTGCATGCCGGCCCAGAAACCGCCCGGGTCGCTGCCGAGCCAGCTCACCGCCACCACGCTGCCGCCGTAGATGGCCACCACGTTGAAGATGGCGGTCAGCAGCGGCATGCACAGCAGGCCGGCCCAGAGCCGGGGGGCGACGATCCGATGCAGCGGGTCGACGCCCATCATCTCCATGCTGGAGAGCTGCTCGGTGCTCTTCATCAGGCCGATCTCGGCGGTGATCGCCGAGCCCGCCCGGCCGGCGAACAGCAGCGCCGTGACCACCGGTCCGAGTTCCCGCAGCAGCACCAGGGCCAGCCCCAGCCCGACGGCGTCCTCGGCGCCGAATCGGGCGAGCTGAGTGTAGAACTGCAGCGCGATCACCGCGCCGATGCTGAAAGCCGACAGCACGATGATCACCAGCGACAGCACGCCGATGGTGTAGATCTGGCGAATCAGCAGCGGCAGATCGCCCCGGCGCGGCAGGCCGGCCATGGCCGTCAGCCACATGATCGTGGCGCTGCCGAGACTGCGAAGGCGCTCCAGGGACGAGATGCCCAGCGCCCGGAGAAGTTCCGTCACGGTGCAGCGTCCCCCAGCACGTCGTAGACCAGCTCGTCCGCCGGATAGTGGAACGGCACCGGCCCGTCCGGCGAGCCGTGCATGAACTGCTGGACCCAGGCCGACGCGTCACGGCGCAGCTCGTCCGGAGCCCCTTCGCCGATCACCTTGCCGTCGGAGATGATGTAGAGCTTGTCGGCGATGCTGGAGGTCTCGTGGATGTCGTGGGAGACGACCAGGTTGGTGGTGCCCAGCGACAGATTCAGATTCTTGATCAGCGAGACCAGCACGCCCATGGAGATCGGATCCTGGCCGGTGAACGGCTCGTCGTACATCAGCAGGTCCGGATCCAGGGCGATGGCCCGGGCCAGCGCCACCCGCCGGGCCATGCCGCCCGACAGCTCGCTGGGAAACAGGTCCCGGGCCCCGCGCAGGCCGACCGCGTTGAGCTTCATCAGCACCAGATCGCGGATCGTGTCCTCGGGCAGATCCGTGTGCACGCGCAGAGGGAAGGCGACGTTCTCGTAGACCGAGAGGTCGGTGAACAGGGCCGAGGACTGGAACAGCATGCCCATGTCCTTGCGCAGCTCGAACAGCTCGTCCCGGGACAGCGAGCAGACGTCGTTGCCCGCCACCAGCACCTGCCCGGAATCCGGCCGGACCTGGCCGCCGATGATGCGCAGCAGGGTCGTCTTGCCGGTGCCGCTCGGCCCCATGATGCCGGTGATGCGCCCGCGCGGAATGTCCATCGACAGACCGTCGAAGATCTTCCGCTGCCCGCGGGAGAAATGCAGATCCCGGATCTGGATGTAGGTGTCTTCGGTCACGGCCCGTCGCCTGGCTGGAAGCGGCGCAACTATATCATCGGCCCTGCCCGTGCGGACCGGCCGGGCCGTCAAACCCGTCGCAAATGCGCAAGCTTGTTGGCTGGGTCTACTTCCGTCTAAAGTGGGCGCCACTTTTCACCCGGAAGTCGCTTCGACCCTTCACCGTCTATGTGGGTTCCCCTCCTGGCGCTCATTCTCGGCTTCGTGACGCTCGTCTGGAGCGCCGACCGCTTCCTGTCCGGAGCCGCCAGCACGGCGACCCATCTCGGCGTCTCCAAGCTGCTGATCGGCCTCACGGTGGTCTCGCTGGGCACCTCCGCCCCCGAGATTCTGGTCGCTCTGGCCGCCGCCATCGACGGCAACGCCCTGCTCGCGGTCGGCAATGCCATCGGCTCCAACATCGCCAACATCGGGCTGGTCCTCGGCATCACGGCCATGATCGCGCCACTGCCATTCTCCCAGGGCGTGCTGCGCACGGAACTGCCCTGGCTGCTGGGCGCCACCCTGCTGACCCTGGTGCTGCTGTTCGACCTGCAGCTTTCCAGGCTCGACGGCTTCCTGCTGTTCACCGCTCTGGGCTACGTCCTGTACCGGCTGGCGACCTATCAGGGCGGCAGCACGGAGGACGTCAACGACGCCCTGCAGGAAGAGCTCGAGGAACTGCCCCAGCTCAGCCTCGGCCAGGCCGTGTTCTGGCTGGCCGTCGGTCTCGTGGTGCTGCTGGTGAGCGCGCAGATCCTGGTGTGGGCGGCGGTCGAGGTTGCGGAGTGGCTGGGCGTGAGTGAGCTGATCATCGGCCTGACCATCGTCGCCGTCGGCACCAGCCTGCCCGAGCTGGCCGCCACCGTGGGCGCCGCTCTCAAGGGCCACACCGACATCGCCATCGGCAACGTCGTCGGCTCCAACATTCTCAATCTCGTGGCCGTCCTGGCCGTGCCCGGCGTCGTCAGCGCGCCCGCGGTCGACATCGAAGTGCTGTGGCGCGACTGCGGCATGATGCTGGCCCTGACCCTGGCGCTGGCGCTGTTCGCCTATGCCATCGGCTCGAGACCGGTCATCACCCGATTCGAGGGCGCGGTCATTCTGGCGGGATGGATCGGCTACAACCTGGTGCTGTTCCAGCAGGTCGAGCTATGAGCGATTCCGGAGGTTTTCCCGCACCGGTGCTGGAACGCGCCGCCCGCGTGGTGCTGGTCAGCTTCGACGTCGACGGGGTTCTCACCGACGGCCGGATCGTCTACAGCGAGCGCGGCGACGAGATCAAGGCTTTCCACGTCCAGGACGGCAGCGCCATCAAGATGCTGCAGGCGGAGGGCGTGCAGTGTGCCATCATCACCGGGCGGACCTCGACCATCGTCGAGCGCCGGGCCGGCGAGCTGGGCGTGGCCCACGTGCATCAGGGTGTCGAGGACAAGGCGAGCGTGCTCGAGGCGCTGCTCGCCCGACTGGGGATCGACGCCGACCGGGCCGCCCATGTCGGGGACGATCTGCCGGACCTGCCGGCCTTCGCCGCGGTGGGGCTCGCCATCGGCGTGCCCAACGGACATCCGGCAGCGCTGGCCCGCACCCACTATGTCACCCGCACTGCCGGCGGCCAGGGCGTGGCCCGCGAGGTCTGCGAGCTGGTGCTGCGCGCCCGCGGCCGCTGGAGCTACGGCCCGTGAGCGACCTGCCCGCCGCCGCGGACCCGGGGGCTGCCTCGCCCCGGGGAAGACGCCTGCGGCGCAGCGTGTTCATGGTGGTGCTGGGGCTCGTCGCGGCCGGCACCGCGCTGTTCGTGATGGACCGTCGCAGCACGCCGCCGCTGCCCGGCGAAGCAGCGGGACCGTCGGGCCGGCCCGACTTCTATATGGAAGGCGCGGTGGTCGATCAGTACCGTCCCGACGGCACTCTGGAGTACCGGCTGACCTCCGACGACATCCGCCATTTCAGCGAGCAGGCACTGACCCGGCTGCAGCGGCCCGCGCTGACTTTGTACCGCCCGGGTGGCCGGCCCTGGGACGCCCGGGCCCGGGAAGGCGATCTGCGCAGGCCGCCGCGGGGCGCCCCGGAAGAGGAACTCGAGCTGCGCGACGACGTGGTCCTCGAGCAGGATCGCGGTGACGGCGGCTTTCTGCGCCTGACCACCTCCCGCCTGAAGATCTACCCCGGTCGTCAATACGCCGAGAGCGACCGAGATGTTATGATCGACAGCCACGTAGGCCGGACCACGGCAACGGGTCTGGAAGGTGATTTACAGCTTGGATTGCTCACGTTTCACTCCTCCGGCAACGAGCCCGTCCACACGGTGCTCCAACCGCAGCAGTTCAAATAGCCGCGCCGGCCGGGGCCTCGCGGTCCTGTGCCTCGCGCTGCTGCTGGCGCCGACCGTGCGCGCCCTTCCCGAGGATGCCGACCAGCCCATTCACATCCAGGCCGAGCGCGCCGAGCTCGACCAGAATGCGGGCAAAGTCGTCTACCGCGGCTCCGTCGAAGCCCAGCAGGGCACCATGCGGGTCACCGCCGACGAGATGACCGTGGAGTACGAGGACCAGAAGGTAGTGCGGATCACCGCCACCGGCACCCCGGCGCGCTACCGGCAGCAGCTCGAGTCCGATCAGGGCGAGGTCCGGGCCCGGGCACGCACCATCGTCTACCACACCCGGGAGGAGCGCGTGCACCTGGCACGGGACGCGTTCCTGGAGCAGGGCGGCAACGAGATCACCGGCGAGCTCATCGACTACGACATCGTGGCAGGCAAGGTGAACGCGGAATCCGGGGACACGGGTCCCGTGCGGGTCATCGTGCAGCCCGCGGCGCGCGACCAGTAGCCTCCGCAATGCCCACCCTGTCTGCCGAGGCGCTGCGCAAGGCCTACCGGACCAAGGTCGCGGTGGAAGACGTCAGCCTCAAGGTATCCGCCGGCGAGATCGTCGGCCTGCTCGGTCCCAACGGCGCCGGCAAAACCACGACGTTCTACATGATCGTCGGCCTCATCAAGGCGGATGCCGGCAGGATCGAGCTGGACGGCCGGGATCTCACCCGGGCGCCCATGCACCTTCGGGCTCAGGCCGGCATCGGCTATCTGCCCCAGGAAGCGAGCGTGTTCCGCAAGCTCAGCACGGAGAACAACATCAAAGCCGTGCTCGAGCTGCGCGCCGACCTCGACCGTTCCGGCCGTCAGGCGATGCTGGAATCACTGCTCGACGAGTTTCATCTCCAGGGCGTGCGCCAGACCGACGGCGAGCGTCTGTCCGGCGGCGAGCGGCGCCGGCTCGAGATCGCCAGGGCGCTGGCGACGGAGCCGGCTTTCATGCTGCTCGACGAACCCTTCGCCGGCGTGGATCCGATCTCCGTTTCCGACATCAAGACCGAAATCCGCGCCCTCGCGAGGCGCGGCATCGGCGTGCTGATCACCGATCACAACGTCCGCGACACCCTCGACATCTGTGACCGGGCCTACATCGTCAATGCCGGCCACATCATTGCAGATGGCGCCCCGGACGCCATACTTGCGGATCAGACCGTTCGCAGCGTCTACCTCGGCGAAGGCTTCAGGCTGTGAGCGATCGGAGACCACACGAGCCGGATCGCGTGACGAGCACGCACCCAGGAAGGAGCCGACCAGCAGGCGCCGGCCAGCGCCGGACCCCGCGGATACCGACCCACGCAGCATGAAGCAGACGCTCTCCCTCAAGCTGGGCCAACAGCTCACCATGACGCCGCAGCTGCAGCAGGCCATCCGTCTGCTGCAGCTCTCGAGCCTGGACCTGCAGCAGGAGATCCAGGAGGCGCTGGAGTCGAACCCGATGCTCGAGCTCGAAGAAGAGTCCGGCGATCAGGCGGACGACGCCGGCGAGGATGGTCCGGCAGGCGAGGACGGGGACCGGGACGCGGACTACGACTACGAGTCCGACGACTCCGGAGACGCCGACTACGACGACACGGACTACGACGCAGCCGAGGACGGGCGGGACGAGTACAACGGCGACGCCGACGCCGCGGACTACCAGGCGGCATCGGCCGACGATGCCCCGGAAGGGCCGGGCGACGGCGCCGACGGCGAAGACTGGGACACCCCGATTCCCGACGACCTGCCCGTCGACACCCAGTGGGACGACATCTATCAGGGCGCCTCGACGAGCGCCGGCCCGGCGCCCGAGGACGACTGGGACCTCGACGCCCGCAACAGCGCGGCGGAGAGCCTCCAGGATCACCTGACCTGGCAGCTCAACCTCACGCCGATGTCCGACCTCGACCGGATGATCGCCGTCGCCATCATCGACGCGATCGGTCCGGACGGCATGCTCACGGTCCCCATCGAGGACATCGTCGACAGCCTGGGCCCGTTCGAGGAGGACGAGGAGCCTGTGGAGCTCGACGAAGTCGTCGCCGTGCTCAAGCGCATCCAGCAGTTCGATCCCACCGGCGTCGCCGCCCGGGATCTGGCCGAATGCCTGAGCCTCCAGCTCCGCCAGCTTCCTCAGGACACGCCCTGGCTGGCAGAGGCCCGCAGCCTGGTCGAGCAGCACCTGGACCTGCTGGGAAACCGGGACTTCGCCGCCCTGAAACGCAAGCTGAAGGTCTCCGAGGGCGAGCTCACCGAGATCATTCAGCTCATCCAGTCACTGAACCCGCGGCCGGGGTCGAGCATCGCGCCCGAGGCCCCCGAGTACATCGTGCCGGACGTGCTGGTCACTCGCCGCAGCGGCCGCTGGCACGTGGAGCTGAACGCCGAGGCGACACCGCGGCTGCGCATCAACGACACCTACGCCAGCCTGGTGAAACGGGCGGACAACAGCACGGACAATGCCTTCCTGCGGGACAACCTGCAGGAGGCGCGGTGGTTCCTGAAGAGCCTGCAGAGCCGCAACGAGACCCTGCTGAAGGTGGCGACCAAGATCGTCGAGCACCAGCGGGGCTTCCTCGAGTACGGCGAGGAAGCCATGAAGCCCCTGGTGCTGCACGACATCGCCGAGGCGGTGGACATGCACGAATCGACCATTTCCCGGGTGACCAACCGCAAGTACATGCACACGCCCCGGGGCATTTTCGAGCTCAAGTACTTCTTTTCGAGCCACGTCTCTACCAGTTCCGGCGGCGAAGTGTCCAGTACGGCCATTCGCGCATTGATCAAGAAGCTCACGGCGGAGGAGAATCCCCGCAAGCCGTTGAGCGACAACAAAATCGCGGCAATACTGGCGGAGCAGAACATCAACGTCGCGCGACGTACGGTGGCCAAGTACCGGGAGTCCCTGGCGATTCCCCCCTCGAACGAGAGAAAGCGCCTGGTCTGAAGTCGCGCGGCATCACTCAGGAGGTATCCATGCAGCTCAGCATCTCCGGCCATCACGTGGACGTCACCGACGCCCTCAAGAGCTACGTCGAAGACAAGCTGTCCAAGCTCGAGCGCCATTTCGACCAGATCACCAACGTGCACGTGGTGCTGTCCGTGGAGAAGGTCAAGCAGCGCGCCGAAGCCACCATCCACGTGAGCGGTGCGGAACTGTTCGCCGACGCCGATTCCGACGACATGTACGCTGCCATCGACGCCCTGACCGACAAGCTCGACCGGCAGATCCTCAAGCACAAGGAGAAGCTGGTGGAGCGCCACCACGGCCGTTGAGCGCGTCACCGCAGTAGCCGACATGTTCGACATCACCCGCATACTCGACCCGACGACGACCTGCGCCGACGTCGACGCCCAGTCCCGCAAGCGCGCCATCGAGATCGCCAGCGACCTGCTGGCCGACCGGCATCCGGATCTGTCGGCCCGCTCCCTGTTCGACGAGCTGATGAACCGGGAACGCCTCGGCAGCACGGCCCTCGGCGAGGGGGTCGCCATTCCCCACTGCCGCACCGAGTGCGAGCGGATTCACGGCGCCCTGCTGCACCTCGCCCGGCCGGTCGACTACGACGCCCCCGACGGCGGCGGCGTCGACCTGCTGTTCGTGCTGGTCGTGCCGCCGGACGAGTCGAACACCCATCTCGAGGTGCTGGCGGCCCTCGCCCGGCTGTTCCAGGACGCCGACAACCGGGCCGCGCTGCGCCACCAGAAGTCGGACCGGGATCTCTATGACAAGCTGGTGGGACTGGTGAGCAGCCAGGCGGCATGAGGCTGGTCATCATCAGCGGGCGTTCGGGCTCCGGCAAGACCACGGCCCTGCGCGCGCTGGAGGACGCCGGCTACAACTGCATCGACAATTTCCCGGTCAACCTGCTGCAGTCCCTGGTGCACGACGCGCTGCGCGACCCGGCCCAGCGCAACACCAACGTGGCGGTGTGCATCGACGCCCGCAGCCGCGACCTGGAACGCTTTCCGGAGCTGCTGCTGGCACTGGACCGGCTCGCCCTCGACGCCCAGGTGATCTATCTCGACGCGCTGTCGGCGACACTGGTGAAGCGGTTCAGCGAGACCCGGCGCCGACACCCGCTGACCAACCCGCGCACCGACCTGCTGCAGGCCATCGAGGCCGAGCGCGAGGTGCTGGAGAGCATCGCCGACGTCGCCGATCTGACCATCGACACCACCAACCTGCGGGGCCGGGAGCTGACGGACCTGATCTCGGCCCGGGTGGTCGGCGCGGCGCCCTCGGGACTGTCGCTGCTGTTCCGCTCTTTCGGCTACAAGTTCGGCGTGCCCGTGGATGCCGACCTGGTGTTCGACATCCGCTGCCTGCCCAACCCCTACTGGATCACCGAGCTGCGGCCGCTCACCGGCCTGGACGCCCCGGTGCAGGCCTACCTGGAAGCCGACGAGCAGGTTCAGGCCATGCGCCGCGACCTGTGCGACTTCCTGGAAACCTGGCTGCCCCGGTTCGAGCGGGACCACCGGGCCTACATGACGGTTGCCTTGGGGTGCACGGGCGGGCAGCATCGCAGCGTTTACATGGCCGAGACCCTCGGCCGCCTGTTCGCCGGACGCTTCGCCGGCGTGCTGGTGCGGCACAGGGAACTCGAGCGATAGCCCGGATCAACGTAGGAGCGGCCTCCCGGCCGCGATCTCCAGGCCAGGCAGCCCAGCCGTTCGCGGCCGGGAGGCCGCTCCTACGTCGACCAGGGCCGCGACGACCGGATACAAGGAACGCTTCATTGCCCCAGACCTCCCTCAATCTCGTCAACCCTCTCGGCCTGCACGCCCGGGCGGCCAGCAAGTTCGTGAATCTGGCCAAGACCTTCGAAAGCGACGTGCAGCTCGGCAAGGGCGACACCGACGCCGACGGCAAGAGCATCATGAGCGTCATGCTGCTGGCGGCGCCGGTGGGCAGCGAGGTGCGGCTGAGCGTCACCGGCCCCGACGAGGACGAGGCGTTCGCGGCGCTCAAGGACCTCATCGAGCAGGGCTTCGGCGAGCTCGACTGAGCCGCGGCGGCAGACCATGGCGCAGACGTTTCAAGACCGCCTCGACGAGGTCATCGAATCCTTCGGCGCCGGCACGCTGGAGGAGACCCGCTACCTGCTGGAGTCCCTGCGGCCCCAGGAAATCGCCAGCGTCCTGACCTCGACCCCGCCGAAGATGCGCTGGGTGCTGTGGGAGCTGCTCGACGAGGAGCAGGAGAACCAGGTCCTGCAGTATCTCGGCGAGGACGTCCGCGCCCGCTTCCTGGAATCCATGGACCCGGCCCAGCTCCTTGCCGCCGCCGACGAGCTGGACACCGACGACTTCGCCGACATTCTCCAGGAACTGCCGGACACCCTCTCCGCCGAGGTCCTCGCCGCCATGGACGCCAAGGACCGGGCGCGGCTGGAGGCGGTGCTCTCCTACGACGAGGAGAGCGCCGGCGGCATCATGAACACGGACACCATCACGGTGCAGCCCCGGCACGCCGTGGAGCTGGTGCTCCGCTACCTGCGGCTGCGGCGGGACCTGCCGGACCCGCTCGACGGGCTCATCGTGGTCAACAAGCAGGACGAGTACCTGGGCGTGCTGCCGGTGAGCCGGCTGCTGACCGCCGACGTGTCCGTGACGGTCCGGGAGATCATGGACTCCGAGGCCACCTCGATTCCCGTGGACATGGCCGACACCGAGGTCGCCAGGATCTTCGCCGAGCAGGATCTGGTCTCGGCGCCGGTGATCGACGCCGACGGCCGGCTGGTGGGCCGCATCACCATCGACGACGTGGTGGATGTGATCGTCGCCGACGCCGAGGAGGCGCTGCTGGCGCCCGCGGGCCTGGATCTCGACGAGGACACCTTCGCGCCCATCCTGGTCACCGCCCGGCGCCGGGCGCTGTGGCTAGGCATCAACCTGCTGACGGCGTTCCTGGCGTCCGCCGTCATCAACGTGTTCGAGGAGACCATCGCCAAGGTGGTGGCGCTGGCGGTGCTGATGCCGATCGTCGCCAGCATGGGCGGCATCGCCGGCACCCAGACCCTGACCCTGGTGATCCGCGGCATTGCCCTCGGCCACATCGGCCGGGCCAATCTCGGCTACCTGCTGAACCGGGAGTTCCTGGTGGCCTGCCTCAACGGCCTGCTGCTGGCCGGCGTGGTCGCCGCCGCGGCGGCGGCGGTGTTCCAGGACCTGCTGCTCGGCGGCGTCATCGCCGTCGCCATGGTGGCGAACCTGCTGGTGGCCGGCGTCGCCGGCAGCCTGCTGCCCTCGGCGCTGCGCGCCCTGAAGATCGACCCCGCCCTGGCCGGCGGCGTGGTGCTCACCACCATCACCGACGTCGCCGGCTTCTTCGTGTTCCTGGGGCTGGCGACCCTGGCCTACGCCTGACGCCAACCCCCGGCCTGCGCCTGACTCCACCACCACCCCGTAGGAGCGGCCTCCCGGCCGCGACCGCCCGCGGCACGGCCGACGCGTCTATCCTGGACGATCTGGATCGCGGCCGGGAGGCCGCTCCTACAAGGGCTTCAGTCCCCCGCGATCGTCATGCCTTCCACCAGCAGGCTGGGGGCGCGGATGTTGCCGCGCTCGTCCACGTCGTCGCCGATCAGCGCGAGGTTCATGAACATGTCCTTCAGGTTGCCGGCGATGGTGATCTCGTCCACCGGATAGGCGATCTCGCCGTTCTCCACCCAGAAGCCCGAGGCGCCCCGGGAGTAGTCGCCGGTCACCGCGTTGACGCCCTGCCCCATCAGCTCGGTCACCACCAGCCCGCGGCCCATGGCCGCGAGCAGCTCGTCCACGCTGCGGGTCTCACCGTGGACGGACAGGTTGAACACGCCGCCGGCGTTGCCGGTGGTGTGCATGCCGAGCCGGCGGGCCGAGTAGGTGGAGAGGATGTAGTGCTCCGCGACGCCGCTCGACACGAACGGCTTCGACCAGGTGGCCACGCCGTCGCCGTCGAAGGCGGCGCTGCCGATGCGCCCGGGCAGATGCGGCTCCTCGACCAGGCTCAGGTGGGGCGCCGCCACCGGGTGCCCCAGGGCATCGAGCAGATACGACGCCTTGCGGTACTGAGCGCCCCCCGACAGGGCGCCCAGCAGGTGGGCGATCAGCCCAGAGGCCACCTCCGGCGCATACAGCACGGGAAAGCGGCCCGTCTGCACCCGGCGCGGCGACAACCGCTCGACGGCCCGCCGGGCCGCGTGGCGGCCGATCGCCGCGACGTCCTCCAGACCGTCCCGGCGGCGTGCCACCGAGTACCAGTAGTCCCGCTGCATGCCGTGGTCGTCCTCGGCGATGGCCACGCAGCTCACGCCGTGGCGCGTGCCCAGGTAGCTGCCGATGAAACCATGGGTGTTGCCGTAGACGCGGCAGCTCTGCTGGGTGCTGACCTGGGCCCCTTCGGAGTTGGTCACCCTGGCGTCGTGACCGAACGCCGCTTCCTCGCATTCCAGCGCCATGGCCTGGGCCTGCTCGGGGTCCAGGGGCCAGGGGTGGTACAGATCCAGGGCCGGCAGCGAGGTCGGCATGAGCTCCGCCTCGGCGAGGCCGTTGCAGGGGTCCTCCTGGGTGTACCGGGCGATGTTCGCCGCCGCCCGCACGGTCTCCCGGATCGCCTCGCGGCCGCTGTCCGAGGTGCTCGCGGAGCCCTTGCGCCCGCCGAAGTAGACGGTGATGCCGAATCCACGGTCGCGGTTGAACTCGATGGTCTCCAGCGCCCCCTTGCGCACGCTGACCGCGAGCCCGGTGTCGGCGCTGACGGACACCTCCGCGGCGCCGGCGCCCTGGCGGCGGGCCTCGTCGAGGATGTCGGCGACGAGGGTCTCGAGCTCGGCGGCCTCGGCGCGGAAGTCGTCGCCGGAACCCCGGGGGGCCGGCGGCGCGCCGGCGGAGGCGCGTTCGGGGGTGGTTCTATCGGACATGGCGTGCCTTAGTGTCTGGAACGATCGGGTGTAAGCTGTGGATCATGAGCAAAGCAGACCGCCAGCCGGCCGTGGAGCCCGTCGACACCGACGAGCCGATCAGCAAGTCCGAGCGCAAGCGCCGCGCCCATCGGCTGCAGGCCCTGGGCAAGCGGCTCGCCGGAATGAAGTCCCATCAGCTCGCCGAGCTGGACCTGCCGGACGCGCTGCTCACGGCCATCGCCGACTATCAGCGCTTCCCCTCCCACGAGGCCCGGCGCCGCCAGCTCCAGTTCATCGGCCGGGTGATGCGCGACCTGGATCCGGAGCCGCTGCAGGCCGCCCTCGACAATCTCGACGGCGAATCCGCCGAGGCGCGCTACGAGTTTCACCATCTGGAGCGCTGGCGCGACCGGCTGCTCGAGGAGCCGGACGCCCTGACCGAGTTCATGGCCGAGTTTCCGCAGACCAACGCCCAGCAGCTCCGCCACCACATCGCCCAGGTCCGCAAGGCGAAGACGGAGCAGGCGCAGAAAACCGCCTATCGGGCGCTGTTCCGGTTTCTCCGGGACGAGACTCATCCCGCCTGAGTGCCGCCGACGGTGACCTGATCGATCTTCAGGGTGGGCTGGCCCACGCCCACCGGCACGCTCTGGCCGTCCTTGCCGCACACGCCGATGCCGGCGTCCAGCGCCAGGTCGTTGCCCACCATGGAGATGCGGTTCATCACCTCGGGGCCGTTGCCGATCAGCGTGGCGCCGCGGATCGGCCGGGTGACGCGGCCGTTCTCGATCAGGTAGGCCTCGGTGGCCGAGAACACGAAGCGGCCGGAGGTAATGTCCACCTGGCCGCCGCCGAAGTTCACCGCGTACACGCCGCGATCGACGCTGGCGATGATCTCCGCGGGATCGTGGGGGCCGGGCTTCATGAAGGTGTTGGTCATGCGCGGCATCGGCAGATGGGCGAAGCTCTGGCGGCGGCCGTTGCCCGTCGGCTGCACGCCCATCAGCCGGGCGTTCAGCTTGTCCTGCATGTAACCCTTCAGAATGCCGTTCTCGATGAGCACGGTCTCACCCGTCGGCGTGCCTTCGTCGTCCACGGTCAGCGAGCCGCGCCGGTCCATGAGGCTGCCGTCGTCCACCACGGTGCACAGCGGTGAGGCCACCTGCTCGCCGAGCCGGCGCGCGAACGCGGAGCTGCCCTTGCGGTTGAAGTCGCCTTCGAGGCCATGGCCGACGGCCTCGTGCAGCAGCACGCCGGGCCAGCCGGGGCCGAGCACCACGGTCATGTTGCCCGCCGGAGCGTCCTCGGCCTCGAGATTCACCAGCGCGGTGCGCACGGCTTCCCGGGCCAGCGCCAGCGGATAGTCGCCCGCCGCCACCCGGGACAGGTCGCCGCGCCCGCCGCCGCCGGCCGCGCCGCGTTCGCGCCGGCCGTCCTGCTCGACGATCACCGACACGTCGAGCCTGACCAGCGGCCGGACGTCGGCGGCCAGGGTGCCGTCCGAGGCCATGACCAGCACCGCTTCGTGGCTGGCCGACAGCCGCACGTTCACTTCCTTGACCCGCGGGTCCTGGCGCCGGGCCTCGGCGTCCACCCGGCCGAGCAGGGCGACCTTGTCGGCCTCGCTCATGCTGACGATCGGGTCCGTCGCCGGATAGCGGCGTTCCGCGGGCACGACCTGCCAGGCGTTGGCGTGGGCGGACTGACCCTGACGGGCGATCGAGCGGGCCGCCTCGGTGGCGCTGGTGAGCGCCGGCAGCACGATGTCCTCGGCGTAGGCGAAGCCGGTCTTCTCGCCGCTGATGGCGCGCACACCGACGCCGCGATCGACGCTGAAGCTGCCGTCCTTGACGATGCCGTCCTCCAGCGCCCAGGACTCCGAGCGCTGATGCTGGAAATACAGCTCGCCCACGTCGATGGCCTGTCCGGCCAGCTTGCCCATGAGCCGTTCGACGTCGTTCTGGCCGATGCCGGCCGGCGCCCACAACACGTCCTGCGCCTGCTGCAAGAGATCACTCATTCTGGTCAACCGTCTCCTCTGCCGTCGGGCTTTCCGCCGTCGGGCTTTCCGCCGTTGGGCTTTCCGCCGTGGGGCTTTCCGCCGCCGGGGCTTCCGCCGCCGGGTTTGCTGCCGCCGGGGCGTCCACTGGCGGCGCTTCGTCCGCTGCCGCCTCTGCCGGGGGCGAATTCGCGGCTCCGTTCCCGGACGCCGCCGCGCCGTCGCCGCCCGATCCGGCGGCCGTGTCCTCCCGGTCCGGTGTCGACACGTCGAACACGCTGACGAACTTAACCTCCGGGTTCTCCAAGGTACCACCGATGCGGTAGCGCGCGCTGCTGAACTGCTCCAGGGGCCGTCTCAGCACCCGCTCCCCGACCAGCAGGCCGACGCCGGCCAGCGGGTTGGCCAGGGCCACGTACGCGGCGTACCAGGGCAGGCTCTTGCTCACCGGCAGCGTGACGATCATCTCGTTGTCGAGCCGGCCGGCCTCGAGGTCGACCGAGCCGGTGACGCGGAAGCTGCTGCCGGTTCCTTCGACCTCCATCGGCTCGACGAATTCCAGCAGCCCCTCGTCGAGGCGCAGCTCTGCGGTCAGCTCGTCGAAGCTGATGCCGCGCCCGAACACGTCCCCGAAGTTGAGCGCCATGCGCTTGGCGATGGCCGTGAAGTTGAGCAGGCTGAAGATGCGCTGGGCGCCGGCGCCGGACTCGACGTCGAGGAAGCGGCCATCCTGCGCCCGGGCCGATGCCCGACCGCGCACCCCGAGCAGGTCCACGGCCAGCGGCGAGCCGTTCCAGGAGAACTCGCCTTCGAGAACCGCCGACTCCGTTTCCACGCTCGGCGCGTAACCCCATTGGGGCAGGACCTCCGCCAGGTCGCCGCCGTCCAGCGTGCCGCGGAATCGCGTCCGGCCCGAGTCCGCCCGCCACTCCAGCGGCTCGCTCGCGGTGATGGTCACGCCGCGCACCTCGGCGCGCAGATTGCCTACCGACAGGGCGTCGCCGGCGGGCCGCAGCTCGAAGCGCCAGTTGCCGTAGTCCTCCTCGCCGAGCATGAGCCGGTCGATCCACACGTTCGCCGCCGGCAGCTCTGGAATGAGATCCGGCGTCAGCGGGTCGCCCTCGGCATCCCCCGGCGGCACGTTCACCTCGGCGAAGGACAGCGACATGACCGCGTCGCCGCGCTGGGAGACCACGCCCACCAGCTCCCGGCTGTCGACGTCGATCTCGAAGCCGTCGTCGCCGATGGCGCCGCCCAGCGTCGCGCCGTTGACGGCGAAGTCGCCCACGTCGATCCGGTCCACGGCCAGCGAATCCAGATGAATCGGCAGCGTCAGCCCGACGCCGCCGTCTTCCCCCGGCAGCACGTCGTCCAGCACGAAGCCGTCGAGCCGGCCCGACAGCACCAGGGCCGGCTCGCCATGGTCCGCGGGCGGCGGTGCGTCGAAGGCGATGGCGCCGCGGTCGACCCGCTCGGCGAAGCTCAACCAGCCCGTGGCGCTGCGATACTCGAAGTCGAGCCGGCTGCCGGGCTCGCCGAAGCGGATGCGCACGCTTCCCGGTTCCGCCAGCTCCGGGGGCTTGGCGAATCCGGCGGGCAGATCCAGGCTGAGGCCGGTCAGGTCCGAGGTCACCGCCAGCTCCGTGGCGACGCCCTCGCCGACCGGAATGCCCAGATCGGCCCGGAAGCCGAACCTGCCACCGGCCACGCCGGGGTCGTCGACGGCGGCCACCCGCCAGACGTCGGCCGGCGTGGCCACGCCGTCGAACAGCAGATGGACCCGGTCGGGGTCGGCGTCCGAGGCATCCTCGTCGGTGCGCGCCCCGATGGTCACCGGCTCGCCGAACAGGGTGCCGGAGACCCCGGCCGCGTCCACGAAGTGCGGATAGCGGTAGCGGAAGCTGCCGGTCAGATCCGTCAGCGACATGCGGTACCCGGGCAGGTCCAGGTCCACGCCCTCAAGGTCCGCCCGCAGCCGCACGGCCAGCGGCACGGAATCGTCGCCGAGGGGCACGGACAGGTCGCCGGACAGGCGCAGCGGGCCGCCGCTGGACCAGTCCGGCTCCACGAAGCCGAGCCACTGGCGCAGCGGCGTGGTCCGCACGAATTCCAGCAGCGCATCGCCGTCGGTCTGGGCATCCAGGGTGACGTTGACCGCGGAGGCGTTGTCGATCACCCGCACCTGGGTGTCCGACAGCGACGCGCCGGCCGATTCCGCCCGGGCGACCTCGACGCCGACGGTGGAGCCGGAGATCGCCAGCCGGCCGTCGACGGCGGACACCTCCGGCCAGTCGGACTGATAGCGGATGCGGCCGTCACGGATGCCCGAGGACAGCGCGAGCCGCCGGCCGAGCTCGCCGGGCTCGTCCTGAAACTGGCCCTGGTAGGCGAGCCGGGCGTCGTGGAGGGTGCCCGCCCGCGGCGCCGACAGCAGCCAGCTCTGCAGCCCGTCCGGCAGCTTGTACGGCACGAACTGCTGAGCCTCGGCCATGCCGATGCGATCCGTGCTGACCAGCAGCAGCAGCCGCTGGCCCTCCCGGTCCGGCGGCCGGCTCATGGCGAAGCCGCCCGCCGCCCGGCTGCCCAGCGCCTCCGCGCGCAGGTTCAGCCCGCGCAGCCCGAAATACTGCGGCGAGAACCAGAGCTGCAGCGTGCCCTGGGCGTAGGGCAGCGACCAGTCGCCCCTGAAGATGTCCGGGAACGCGATGTCCATGTCGTGGGCGTTGAGCTGAAACTGCAGGCCGCGGCCGTGGCCGAACAGCTCGCCCCCGGCCTGGCGCACCGTGGGCACGCCCTTGTAGCCGTCGAGGGACAGGTCGTCGACGGTCATCGCGTAGGCGAGCCCGCCGTCCGTGCTGTAGGCGGCGCGCAGATTGTGCGCGGTGCCGCGCACGTTCAGGCCCCCGAGCCACCGTTCCGCCGGGCCGACGGCCGCCAGCGCGCGGCGCAGGAACTGCCCCGCCCGCCCCAGATCCAGGGTGGGCAGCCAAACCGACACGCCCTCCCGGTCTGCCTCGATGGCGACCCTGGGCAGGGCCCAGACTTCCTCCTCCCGGACGATTTCCCAGCGGCTGATCGCCCCCCGGTGCTCACCGCCCCGGCCTCGGACCGAGCCCTCCAGCACCGCCGACAGGGTGACGTCCCCGGGCATGTCGAACTGCTCCGTGGCCACGCTCAGCGTGCCGCCGGAGCGGTCGTCCTCCAGGCGCCAGCGGGCATCGAGGGCTGTGACACGGATCGGCGAGACGCCGAGCACGGCCCTCGGCACCAGGAAACCGTCGGTATGGACTTGTACCGTCGTCCGCTCCGGACGCAGCGGCCAGAGCGCTTCCTGGCCGTGATAGTCGAACTCGATGCGGCAGCCGTCGCAGTCGCCGGCGTGATTGGTGACCGACAGCGAGTGGCGATGCTCGCCGCCCCGGTTCACGCCCAGATAGGACACGGCCACCCGGGCCTCGGGCAGGCCCTCGCGGTGAAAGCGCAGCGTGCCGTTCCGCACCCGGAGCTGATCGCTGTGCCGCAGGAACGGCAGGGGATCGACGTCCGCCGGCTCGCCGGCGCCCACCAGCCGCCAGGGCTGGCCCGCGGCCTTCTCCAGGTTCAGCTCGAGGTCGGCGACCTGGAAGCGACGGGCGAGCGCCGTCCCCCGCCAGACCGACGCCACCATGTCGACCTCGAGCTCGACGCCGGCCAGGTGGCCGGCCGGCAGATCCAGCCGCTCGACCCGCACGATGGGGTCGAGCATCCGCCAGTCGCCGGACAGGCCGGTCACCCGGATGCCACGTTCGGACAGCACCTGGTTGACGGCCAGCTCCAGGTCGTCCAGCAGCAGCACGACGATGCGGCCCGTGACCTGGAACAGCGCCACCAGCAGCATGCCGAGGGTGAGGATCACCAGCAGCGGCCTGAGTGCGAATCGAAGCAAGAAAACGGCTACCTCGGGGTCCGGAATGCAGGATATATGACCCCGGCGGCGGAGACTAAATCCCTGCTGGCGGCCGGATCCGGGGGCGTGATGCCATCAGGACACCGCACCCGGCCGGCGGGCGGGCTGGACCAGCACGACGTCGAACTGCCCGGGCCCGTAGCTCGGCTCCACCTGGATGCGCACCTGGCGGCCGATCTCCCGGGACAGGGCCTCGAGCTGGGCTGCATCTTCGTCCAGCAGCCTGTCGACCGCAGCCTCACCCGCCCGGATCAGATACTCGCTGGGCGGCTCGCCGCCCTCGGTGCCACGGGACGGCGACGGTTCCTGCCGCCGCGCCCCGGCGTCGTGCAGGATGGCCCGGAACACCTCGATGCAGGTGGTCTGGGCCGTCTTGACCATGCCGATGCCATCGCATTCCGCGCAGGGCTCGCAGACCTGCTGCACCAGCGATTCGCGGGTGCGCTTGCGGCTCATCTGCACCAGCCCCAGGGACGAGAATCCCTCGAGCCGGATGCGCGCCGGATCCCCCTCGCAGGCCTTCTCGAGGGCGCGCAGCACCTGGCGCCGATGCTCCTCGTCGACCATGTCGATGAAGTCGACGACGATGATGCCGCCCAGATTGCGCAGCCGGAGCTGCCGGGGAATCACCGCCGCGGCCTCGAGGTTGGTGCGGAACACGGTGTCCTCGAGATTGCTGTTGGCCCCGAGATAACCGCCGGTGTTGACGTCGATGGTGATCATCGCCTCGGTCTGCTCGATGATCAGGTAGCCGCCCGATTTGAGGGGCACGCGCTTGGACAGCGCCCGGGCGATCTCCTCCTCCACGCCGTAGCGCTCGAACAGCGGCCGGGCCGTCTCGTAGTGATGCACGCGCTCGATGAACTCCGGCAGGAAGTCGGTGACGAATTCCAGCACCCGCCGGTAGGTGTCGTGGTGATCGATGTGGATGTGCATCAGGTTGGGCCCGGCCAGATCGCGGACGATGCGGATGTGCAGCGGCAGCTCCTGATACAGCAGCGCCGGGCAGTTGACCTGGCGCTTCTTGTCGAGGATGCGGTCCCAGATGCGCGCCAGCACCCGGATCTCCCGGTCCACCGTGTCGGCGTCCACGCCTTCCGCCGCGGTGCGGGCGATGAAGCCCATGTGCGCGCCGAGCTCGCTGCGGCGTTCGTCGATGAGGGCCTTCAGCCGCTCCCGCTCGCCGTCCTCCTCGATGCGCTGAGATATGCCGATGTGGTCGTTCAGCGGCATCAGCACCACGTAGCGCGACGCGATGGCGAGCTGGGTGGTGAGCCGGGCGCCCTTGCCGGAGATGGGGTCCTTGGCCACCTGGACCATGAGCTCCTGCCCCTCATGGAGCAGCTCGCGGATGTCGCTGGGGCCGTCGGAAGACTCGCCGAGGATCAACCGGGAGCCTTCGATGTCGCGGGCGTGCAGGAAGCCCGGGCGCTCCAGACCGACGTCGACGAAGGCCGCCTGCATGCCCGGGACGATGCGCTCGACGCGCCCGAGATAGATGTTGCCCGTCAGGCTGTACCCTTCCGCCCGGGCCAGATGCAGCTCCTGGGCGGTGCCGCCGACCAGCAGGGCGACGCGGGTCTCGAACTCGTTGACGTTGATCAGCAGTTCTTCAGCCATGCCGTTCAGCCCTTCAGGCGCTCGTGCCAGGTGTTCATGCCGCAGCGCCTGAGGAGCTGCTCCGTTTCCGCCACGGGCAGACCCACCACAGCGCTGGCGCTTCCGCGAATGCCCGTCACGAATATACCGCCAATGCCCTGCAGGCCGTAACCGCCCGCCTTGTCCGCCGGCTCGCCGGTGGCCCAGTAGGCTTCGGCCTCGGCACGGTCGACGTCGCGGAACTCGACCTCGGCCACCACGCAGGCGCACTCGGTGCCCGCCGGCCCCGCCACGGCGATGCCGGTGGCGACCCGGTGCGTTCGTCCGGACAGCGCGAGCAGCATCGCCACGCCCTCGTCCTGATCCGCCGGCTTGCCGAGAATGCGGCCGTCGATCTCCACGGTGGTGTCGGCGCCGAGGACCAGCAGATCGTCGCCGTCCAGGCGCGCCCGCACCGCTTCCGCCTTGGTGCGGGCGAGCCGGGCCACGTAGGCGTCGGCGGCTTCCTCCGCGAGCAGCGATTCGTCGACGTCCGCCGGAACCACCTCGAAGGGCAGCCGCAGGCCCCGCAGCAACTCGGCCCGGCGGGGCGAACGGGAGGCGAGCACGAGCCGCACCACGCGCCTACATCACCCGGAACTGCACGCGCAGCCGCGTCAGCACCAGCGACGCCAGGGGCCAGACGAACAGGCTGGCCAGCGGCGGGCCGATCAGGCCCCAGCTCCAGGGCCGGTCGGCGGCGATGTCCAGCACCAGCGCGCGCAGCAGCTCGGCGCCCAGCACCAGCAGGAACACCACGCCGCACTGCTGAACCACCGAGTACATCCGCAGCCGCTCGTAGAAGCGCCAGGCGACGTAGGTGATGGCCGCGAGGATCAGGCCGTTCAGTCCGAGCGGCTCCGCCAGCAGCGCGTCCACCAGCAGGCCGAGAATCCAGGCGGCGATGAGGCCGACCCGATGGGGCAGCTCCATCACCCAGTAGAAGATCACCACCGCGACCCAGGCCGGACGCAGCCAGCCGAGCCACTGGGGCCAGGTCTCCGGCAGATGCACCACGGCGAGCACCATGGCGGCCGCCAGGGTCAGGAGAATGAGCCAGCCGCCCTGAGTCGGATTCACCGGGGCGCCTCCGGCTCCGGCTGGCCGGCCTCTACGGCATCCACCGGCGCCTCGGGAGCAGCCGCGGCATCCGGCGCCGCTTCGGTCGACGCCGACGCTGCGTCCTCCCGGGACAGCACCACCAGCACGTGGCGGGAACGGTCGAGCTCGGCGAGCGGCCGCACCGACACGGACGCGAAGGCGGCGGTGGGTTCGATCAGCACGGCGTCGACGTAGCCCACGGGGTAGCCCGGGGGAAACCGTCCGCCCAGGCCGGAGGTCTCGAGCAGGTCGCCCTCCCGGATGTCGGCGGTCACCGCGACGTTCTCGAGCTGCAGCAGATCGAGCCGGCCGGTGCCGCCGGCGATGCTGCGCACGCCGTTGCGGTTCACCTGCACCGGCACGGCGTGGTTGGCGTCGGTCACCAGCATCACCCGGCTGGTGAAGCTGCCGACGTCGACCACCTGGCCGAACAGGCCGTGGGCGTCGATCACCGCGTCGCCGAGCCGCACCTCGTCGTCGGTGCCCTTGTCGAGCACCACCTGATGGGTGCCGGGCGCCGGCACGATGCCGACGATCTCGCTGATCAGCACCTCCTCGGGCAGCCGCGCGCGGCTGCCGAGCAGCGCGCGCAGGCGCTCGTTCTCGGCCTTCAGGGCCATGAACTGCTGGGAGACCTGGGACAGCTCGAGGACGCGCCGCTCGAGCTCGGCGTTGCGCTGCAGCAGGCCCTCCCGGGTCGACACCACGTCGCCGACCTCGTCGGAGACGAGGTAGGGAATCTCCGCCACCAGCACCAGCGGCGCGACCACGTTGAGCAGCGCCCGCTCGACGGGCTCGAGCAGCCGGGTGGTGGATTCCAGAGCGATGAGGACCGTCGAGACGAGGGCGAGCGCCGTCAGCAGGTATCCCGCACCGGATTCTCGAACGAACAGCGCCTTAATCGGCAGCCCCCTCGGCCACGCCTCGCGAAGCCGCCATTATGTCGGACGGACGGACGAACCGCGAACCCCAAAAGCGGTGCTGCATGCATGCCGGTGATGGCCGGAATCCGTAGGAGCGGCCTCCCGGTCGCGATGTCGACAACACCGGGGCAAACTCGCGGTTTGCCGCAGGCAAACCGCCAAGCCGCCGCGAAGCGGCGGCCGATCGCGGCCGGGAGGCCGCTCCTACATTGGGCGGGGGCGGATCGCGGCCGGGAGGCCGCTCCTACAGGGAGTGGGGTTACTGGGTGGAGAGGAGGTCGGCGTTGCCGGCCTTGTCCATCATCTCCAGGGCCTTGCCGCCGCCGCGGGCGACGCAGGTGAGCGGATCCTCGGCGACGATCACCGGCAGGCCGGTTTCCTCCTGCAGCAGCACGTCGAGGTCGCGCAGAAGCGCGCCGCCGCCGGTGAGCACCAGGCCCGTCTCGGCGATGTCGGAGGCCAGCTCCGGCGGACACTGCTCCAGGGCGCTCTTCACCGCCTGGACGATCATCGACAGCGGCTCCTGGAGGGCCTCCAGGATCTCGTTGCTGTTGAGCGTGAAGCTGCGCGGCACCCCTTCGGCCAGGTTGCGGCCGCGCACGTCGATCTCGCGGATCTCCTTCTGGGGATAGGCGGCGCCGATCTCCTGCTTGATGCGCTCCGCCGTGGCCTCGCCGATCAGGCTGCCCTGGGTGCGCCGCACGTAGGCGACGATGGACTCATCGAAGCGGTCGCCGCCGACGCGCACCGTGTCGGAGTAGACCACGCCGTTCAGGGAGATGATGGCGATCTCGGTGGTGCCGCCGCCGATGTCGACCACCATGGTGCCCACCGCTTCCTGCACCGGCAGGCCGGCGCCGATGGCGGCCGCCATGGGTTCCTCGATCAGCCGCACGTCCCGGGCGCCGGCGGACAGGGCGCTCTCGCGGATGGCGCGACGCTCCACCTCCGTGGATTTGCAGGGCACGCACACCAGCACCCGCGGGCTCGGGCGGATGAAGCTGTTCTCGTGCACCTTGGAGATGAAGTACTTGAGCATCTTCTCGGTGACGAGGAAGTCGGCGATGACGCCGTCCTTGAGCGGCCGGATGGCAGTGATGTTGCCGGGCGTGCGGCCGAGCATGCGCTTCGCCTCCAGCCCTACCGCGGCCACGCTCTTCTGATTGCCCTGCACGCGGATCGCCACCACGGACGGCTCGTTGAGCACGATGCCCTGGTCGCGCACGTAGATCAGGGTGTTGGCCGTTCCCAGGTCGATGGACAGATCCCGGGAGAACAGGCCGCGGATATTCTTGAACATGTAGGGAGAGACTCAGCCGATGTAGATAAGAGTATAGATAACGACCACTCAGTCCGCCTCGTCGCGGACCCACACCCCCCATCGCGTCGGCGGGCGCGCGATCCCTGCGCGGCCAAGGCGCCGCGGCATCCGGCGCGGCGCCGCTACTCTAACAATTCGCACCACCTCTAGGAATGGGCGCGGCGGGCACCGCATCCTCCCGTAGGAGCGGCCTCCCGGCCGCGATCTCGCCCGCAACGGGTTTCGCGGCCGGGAGGCCGCTCCTACGGGGGTGAGAGATGGCGCGAATCCAGCCTCGCCGTTGGCATCCGCCTGGGCTTGGATTAGGCTTGCGCGCCTATGGCGGACATCGACCTCCCACACCTGTGCCGTCTGGCGCAACTGGCCCTCGACGGCGCGGAGGCCGATGCCGCGCGGGCCGACCTCGAGCGCATCATCGACATGGTGGACCGGATGCAGGCCTTCGACACCGACGGCGTCGAGCCGCTGGCGCACCCGCTCGGCACCGCGGCCCGACTGCGGCCCGACGAGGTCACCGAGCAGGTTGACCGCGACCGCTTCCAGGCCCTCGCCCCCGCCGTGCAGGACGGCATGTATCTGGTACCGCGGGTCGTCGAGTAGATGCAGCCGTTCACCCCCCTCGCCGAGCTGGCCCGCGGCCTGCGCGACCGTGAGTTCTCCAGCCGGGAGCTGACCCGGAGCTTCCTCGACCGCATCCGGGACCATAGTGCGACCCTGAACTGCTTCATCACCGTGGACGAGGACCGGGCGCTCGCCCAGGCCGACGCGGCCGACCAGCGGCTCGCCGAGGGCAGTGCCACGGCCCTGACCGGCATACCGATCGCCCACAAGGACGTGTTCTGCACCGCGGGACAGCGCACCACCTGCGGCTCGCGCATGCTCGCGAACTTTCAGGCGCCCTACGACGCCACCGCCGTCGCCCGGCTCGACGCCGCCGGCGCGGTCACCCTGGGCAAGACCAACATGGACGAGTTCGCCATGGGCTCGTCCAACGAGAACAGCCATTTCGGCCCGGTCGCCAACCCCTGGGACCCCGCGCGGGTGCCGGGCGGCTCCTCCGGCGGCTCCGCCGCCGCGGTGGCGGCCGGGCTGACGCCGCTCGCCACCGGCACCGACACCGGCGGCTCGATCCGCCAGCCGGCCGCCTTCTGCGGGGTGACGGGCATCAAACCGACCTACGGCCGGGTGTCGCGCTACGGCATGGTGGCGTTCGCATCCAGCCTCGACCAGGGCGGCGTGTTCGCCGCCAGCGCCGCCGAGGCCGCCGTCGCGCTGGCCGTCATGAGCGGCTTCGACCCGCTGGATTCCACCAGCGCCGACCAGGTCGACCCGTGGCTGAACGGCCTGGGCGACAGCCACCTGGCGGCGCCGGCCGAGGCGCCCGTCATCGGCCTGCCGCGGCAGTATTTCGAGGGGCTGCAGGACGGCGGCGCCGCCCTCGAGGACGCCCGGCGGACCCTGGAAGAGGCAGGATGCCGGTTCGTCGACGTGGACCTGCCCCACACCGACGCGGCCATTCCGGCCTACTACATCATCGCCGGCGCCGAGGCTTCCACCAATCTGTCCCGCTACGACGGCGTGCGGTTCGGGCACCGCTGCGAGAACCCCCGGTCCCTGGAGGATCTGTACCGCCGCTCGCGGACCGAGGGCTTCGGCGCCGAAGTGAAGCGGCGCATTCTGACGGGCACCTACGCCCTGTCGGTGGGCTATTTCGACGCCTACTACCTGAAGGCCCAGAAGCTGCGCCGCCTCATCCAGAACGACTTCCTGGCAGCGTTCGGCTCGGTGGACCTGATCCTCGCGCCGACCACGCCCGGCACGGCATTCCCCCAGGGCGATCTGACCGACGACCCGGTGGCCATGTACCAGCAGGACATCTTCACCACGCCGGCGAGCCTGGCCGGGCTGCCGGCCATGTCCGTGCCCTGCGGCTTCGCCGACGGGCTGCCCCTGGGGCTGCAGCTCATCGGTCCCCACTTCGGCGAACGCGCCGTGCTGGAGACCGCCGCCCTGTACCAGCAGCACACGGACTGGCACACCCGGCACCCGGAGGCGTACGCGTGAGCTGGGAAGCCGTCATCGGCCTCGAGGTCCACGTCCAGCTCGCCACCCGGAGCAAGATCTTCTCCGGCGCCTCCACGGCCTTCGGCGCGGAGCCCAACAGCCAGGCCTGCGCCGTCGACCTCGGCCTGCCCGGCGTGCTGCCGGTGGTGAACGGCGAGGCGGTGCGGATGGCCGTGAAGTTCGGCCTGGCCATTGGCGCCGAGATCGCGCCGTTCTCGGTGTTCGACCGCAAGAACTACTTCTACCCGGACCTGCCCAAGGGCTACCAGATCAGCCAGTTCGCGCACCCCATCGTCGGCCGCGGCGAGCTCGCCGTGGCCATGCCGGACGGCAGCGAGAAGATCGTCGGCATCACCCGGGCGCATCTCGAGGAGGACGCCGGCAAATCGGTGCACGACGCCTACGCGGGCATGACCGGCATCGACCTCAACCGGGCCGGCACGCCGCTGCTGGAAGTGGTGTCCGAGCCCGACATCCGCACCCCCGAGGAGGCCGCCGCCTACTTCCGCCAGATGCACACGCTGGTCCGCTATCTCGGCATCTGCGACGGCAACCTGGCGGAGGGCAGCATGCGCTGCGACGCTAACGTGTCGGTGCGCGAACGGGGCGCTGCCGAGTTCGGCGTGCGCACCGAGATCAAGAACATCAACTCGTTCCGCTTCGTCGAGCGCGCCATCGCCTACGAGATCGAGCGCCAGATCGACGTGCTGGAGAGCGGCGGACGGATCGTGCGGGAAACCCGCCTCTACGATCACGAGCGGGACGAGACCCGCAGCATGCGCACCAAGGAGGAGTCCGACGACTACCGGTACTTCCCCGACCCGGACCTGCTGCCGGTGCACATCGACCAGGCGCTGCTGGAAGCCGTCCGCGAGGAGCTCCCCGAGCTGCCCGCGGCCCGCCGCCACCGCTACGTGGAAACGCTGGGCCTGTCGGCCTACGACGCCGGCTGGCTCACCCAGGAGCCGGAAACCGCCGCCTATTTCGAGGCCGTGGTGGCCGCCGGCGGCGACGCCAAGCTGTCCGCCAACTGGGTGATGGGCGAGCTCTCCGCCGCGCTGAACCGGGACGAGCGCGCGATCACGGACTCACCGGTCACGCCCGATCAGCTCGCGGGCCTGATCGCCCGGCTGCAGGACGACACCCTGTCCTCCCGGACCGCCAAGACCCTGTTCGAAGGCCTGTGGGCCGGCGAGGGCGAGGTGGACGAGATCATCGAGGCCCGGGGCCTGAAGCAGGTGAGCGACACCGGCGAGCTCAAGGCCATCGTCGAGCGGGTGGTGGCGGACAACCCCGGGCAGGTCGAGCAGTTCCGGGCCGGCAAGGACAAGGTGCTCGGCTTCTTCGTCGGCCAGGTGATGAAAGCGACCCAGGGCAAAGCCAACCCCAAACAGGTCAACGAGCTGCTCCAGGAAGCCCTGAAACCCTGACCCCCTCCCGTAGGAGCGCCCTCCCGGGCGCGATCTCGAACGCCCGGAACTGGCTCCGCGACTTGCTGAATGCAACCTGTCGACGCACCGCTCGGAGGCGGTCCATCGCGCCCGGGAGGGCGCTCCTACGGGAGGGGCGTGGCGCTCATCCCGAGCGTTTGCTCATCAGGTCGCGGGCTGCCCGCAGCACGTCCCGCCGGCTGATCTGCCCCACCAGCTTGCCGTTCTTCACCACCGGGTAGCGCCGCCGCCGGGCCTTGCGGAACTGCTCGGCCAGCGAGTAGATGTCCATGTCGGGCGTGACGGTCTCCACCGGAGCGTGCATGTAGTCGCCGACGATGCCGGCGTTCTCGTCGTAGTAGCTGTCCTGAATGAACACCTGCATGAGGTCCACTTCGGACAGCATGCCGATCAGCGTGCCGTCGTCGTCGACCACCGGGGCGCCGGAAATGCGCTTGTCCAGCAGCAGCCCCAGCGCCTCGACCACGCTGGTGTCCGCACGCAGCGTCACGAGCTGCCTGGCCATGTAGTCCGAGACCTTGACCGACTTCATGGGGTCTCCTCGAATCTCCCCTGACGGTTTCACAGTGCGCGAAGCCGCAGACGTTGTCCACTGCTCGACCGGGGCGATTGTCGCACCGCAACAGGAGCGGATGTCGCACGGCACCGGCGGCTCGAAGGCGCCATCATGGAGCTGTCGGAGCCAACCATCGGAGTCATGCTGGAGCAGCAACCGTCGCCCACGGCCCACCAGGCCGGACTCGCCGTCTTCACCGTTGCCGCCGTCGTGCTCGATGCCCTGCTCGTCGCCGGGCTCGTCACGCCGACCGGACCGTGGCTGGCTCTCACGAAATACCCGCTCGCCCTTGTCGCAGCCGGTTGCGCCCTGCGAATCCGAATCGCCAGCGAAGCGCTCGTCCGGGACCTGCAGGACTGAGCCGACACCCGCGCGGAACCCAGCGCCGGCGGCGCCCCGTACCGGACACCGATGACGTCAGCCGACCCGCAATTGAACCGGTCGAGCGGATGCCGTGACCCACGGGTACCACCAGAACTCATCGGAGACAGCCATGAGACTCATCACCCTCGCACTCTGCCTCTGCGGCCTGTTCGCCGGCGGAGCTCACGCAGATCCGACGGCCGGCCCGACCGTCCGACTCGGCCCGCCCGCCGGCATCCACAAGCCGGTGCCGAACGACCGCCGCCTCGAGCAGCCGTACACGTACCAGGCGCCATCGCCTTACGCCGCGCCGATCGGGCTGCAGGAGAAGGGCACGCATCCGGCCATCGACAGCGTCTCGCCCGTGCTGCGCCAGCGCGGTTCCGCGGGGAGCCTCAACGTCACGCTGGACATCCAGGCACGGCCCGCATTCTGAAGACCATCCCGGGTTCATCCGGCTTCCGCGGCCCCCTTCGATCCGCTGTTTCCCCACCCCCTCGCGCCGCGGTCCGACCGGACGACGACCGGTCGGACCGGCGGCGCCCCTCCCCCGCCAGGGTTACCGAACCACCCCGCGAGGTAGTATCCTTGCGGGCTCATAACACGTTTTCCACGCAGACGACTGCAGCAACTTACTGATTCATAGGGGGAAAATTGAGCGACAAACCATTACCCGTGGTGGAATATCTGAAGATTCCCGACGCCGGTGACCCGTACCTCGAGGGCTACAAGTGTGGCAACTGCGGCGCCACCTTCCTCGGCGAGCGGCACGTCTGCTCCAAGTGCGGCGCCCGGGACCAGATGTCCACGGTCAAACTCTCGAACAGCGGCAAGCTGTACTCGTACTCCATCGTCCACCGCTCGTTCCCGGGCATCGAGGTGCCCTACGTCAGCGCGGTGGTCGATCTCGACGACGGCGTCGCCATCAAGGGCAACCTGATCAATGTGGAGCCCGATCCCGAGAAGATCGAATTCGACATGCCCGTCGAGGTCGTCTTCAAGGACGCGCTCGGCCGCAAGGACAAGGACGGCAATTCGTACCTCTCCTTCTTCTTTCAACCGAAATCCTGACCCCGGAGGCTAGCCATGAGTGATGCATACGTAGTCGGCGTCGACATGATCAAATTCGGGCGGTTCCCCGACAAGACCGTCCCGGAAATCGGCGCCGAGTCGGCGCTGCTCGCCCTCGACGACTGTGGGCTGAAGATCCAGGACATGCAGGCCCTGTACTGTGGCAACCTGGGCCAGGCCAGCGGCATGGTCGGCCAGCGGATCCTGCAGCAGATCGGCCAGACCGGCATTCCCGTCGTCAACGTCTCCAACGCCTGCGCCACCGGCGCCACGGCGTTCCGCGAGGCCTGGGCCGCCGTGAAGGCCGGCCTGTACGACTGCGTGCTGGCCGTGGGCGTCGAGCAGATGGGCAAGGGCCTGCTGGGCGGCACCGGCGGCGGCAAGGGCATTCCGAAGGAGGGCCTGCTCGGCTCCGGCACCATGCCGGCCGTGTTCGCCGAAGCGGGCATGGAGCACGCCCGCAAGTACGGCACCACCTTCGAGCAGTTCGCCAAGGTGTCGGTGAAGAACCATCACCACTCCACCCTGAACCCGAAGGCCATGTACCAGATCGAGACGCCCCTCGACCAGGTGATGAACGCCGAGATGATCGCCTACCCGAACACCAAGCTGATGTGCTCGGTGAACGTGGACGGCTCCGCCGCCGCAGTGATCTGCTCCGAGAAGAAGGCCAAGGAGCTGGGCCTGATGAAGCGCGCCATCAAGGTGCGCGCGTCGGTGCTGACCTCGGACCCGTGGCAGGAGCGTGACCTGGTGATGCCCGACGTCAACAGCTGCACGCGCCTCGCCGCCAAGCAGGCCTACGAAATGGCCGGCCTCGGCGCCGAGGACATCGACCTGGTGGAGCTGCACGACTGCTTCGCCACCGCCGAGATCCTCCACTACGAGAACCTCGGCCTGTGCGGCGACGGCGAAGCCGGACGCATGATCGACGACGGCGAGACCGCCCTGGGCGGCCGCATCCCGGTCAACGTCTCCGGCGGCCTGCTGTCGAAGGGGCACCCGCTGGGCGCCACCGGCATCGCCAACATCTACGAGGTGGCCACCCACCTGCGCGGCGAAGCCGGCAAGCGTCAGGTGGAAGGCGCCCGCATCGGCATGACCCACGTCATCGGCCTGGGCAGCGCCTGCGGGATCCACATCCTCGAGAAGGCGCAGTAAGCGCACTACGATTGTGCCCTGCCCTTACGGGCAGGGCACAATCGCTCCCGCCCTCCCGTAGGAGCGGCCTCCCGGCCGCGATCCTCCCGGGCAATCGGATCGCGGCCGGGAGGCCGCTCCTACAGGGGTGGACTATGGTAATCCCATGCGCATCGGCATCGTTTCCGACACCCACAACAACATCCGCAACGTCCACCGCATCGTCGAGCTGTTCAACGACGCGGGCGTCGAGCGGGTGATCCACACGGGTGACATCACCCAGGCCAAGACCCTGGAGGTGTTCGCGCACCTGAACGCGCCGCTGACCGGCGTGTTCGGCAACAACGACCAGGAGCGGGAGGCGCTCGAGGCCGCCATCGGCAGCTTCGGCTTCGACTTCCGCGAGCCGCCCTACGAGCTCGTGTGGCACGACCGCCGCATCATCGTGGTCCACGATCCGCTGGAGTTCGAAGGCGCCCTCGCCTCGCACCACGAGCTGGCCCTCCACGGCCACACCCACATGTACCGCTACGAGCAGCGTGACGGCCAGGTGATGTTCAATCCCGGGGAGTGCGCCGGGCACATGAAGGGGCTGAACGCCATCGGCGTGGTGGACCTGGCCGACCTGACGGCCGAGATCCTGAAGTTCTAGGATCCCCGCGTAGGAGCGGCCTCCCGGC
>DLCH01000074.1:0-18717 GCA_002480525.1 Gammaproteobacteria bacterium UBA7803
AACCTTCGAAGAACCTTTTTTTTGGGGTCGGCCGGCGCCCCCACGCCTCGCGCGCGGCTTTTCACTGGCGTTGTTTTGCCCCCGTAGGAGCGCCCTCCCGGGCGCGATGCCTTGCGGATACGGCCGATCGCGCCCGGGAGGGCGCTCCCACGGGGGGGCAGGGCAAGGCGCGCCGCCCTATCCATCCCCACCGACAATTCGCTATAGTCGCCGCGGGTTTAACAAGAAAGTGGGGGGAACCACGATGGACGCTAGCGTCATCGACTACCTGGCCCGTTGGGGGCATTTCCTGGCCGGCATCACCTGGATCGGCCTGCTGTACTACTTCAACTTCGTACAGACGGAGTATTTCAAGGAAGCGGACCCGTCGGCGCGCACCGACGCCTTCACCAAGCTCGTGCCGCGGGCGCTGTGGTGGTTCCGCTGGGGCGCCATGTTCACCTTCCTCACCGGGGTGATCCTGCTGGGCTTCCGCCACATGGGGCTGTCCGTCGACATCACCGTCGGCGCCGTGCTCGGCACGCTGATGTTCCTGAACGTGTGGCTGATCATCTGGCCGAACCAGAAGATCGTCATCGCGTCCAACGAGCAGGTGAAGGCCGGCGGCGAAGCGCTGCCGGAGGCTGCCGGGGCTGCGCCCAAGGCGGCGCTGGCGTCGCGCACCAACACCCTGTTCTCGCTGCCGATGCTGTTCTTCATGGGCTCGAGCGCCCACATGCCCCACGGCATCGTCGGCGGCCAGACCACGACCGCGCTGATCGTCGCGCTGGTGATCATCATCGCGCTGGAGCTGAACGCCATCTTCGGCAAGCCCGGCCCGATGGCCTCGGTCAGCGGCGTCATCCACTGCGGGCTCGGCCTGACCGCCGCGCTGTGGGCGGTGCTGGCGTTCCTGTGACGCCGGCGGCGGGGCGGCCGGCGGGCGGCCCGCCGGCCCGGTCCCGCTGACGTTGGACACGAAGAGCCTGCCTCATGCAGGCTCTTTTTTTGGGTTTATAATCCGCGGTTTTTGGGAGTCCCTATGGCCGACCGACCCGCAAGAGGCTCGATTTCCACCAGTCCCGACGACGTCGCCGGGCGCCGTCGCGCCGGCGGGGCGCCGCGCCGCCGGTCCGGCGGTGAATCGGGCGGCGGCTCGCGGCTGTTCGGCAACGTCGTGCTGGCGGTGCTCATCGCCGGGCTCGCGGTGGCCGGCTGGTTCATCGCCGAGCAGCACCAGCAGCTCAGCGCCGAGTCCGAGGCGCTCGCCGAGGCCCAGTCCCGCCTTCAGGTGCTGGAGGACCGGCTGCGGGTGACCGACGAGGCGCTGTCGGAGACCGGCCAGGAAACCAACGAGCAGATCAACTTCTGGGAATCCGAGATCCGCAAGCTGTGGGCGGTGTCCAACGAGCGCAACAAGAAGTGGATCGAGGACAACCAGAAGGCCATCGCCGCGCTGGAGAAGTCCCTGTCCGGCGTGCAGTCCACCGCCCGGGAGATCCAGAGCACCCTGGGCCGCCACGAGAGTGCCTTCGCGCGCCAGCAGGAGGTGGTCGACCAGCTCACCAGCCTGCAGATGCAGCTTCAGCAGATCTCGCGCAGCCAGCGCGATCTGGTGGACCGGGTCAACGCCGCCCAGCAGTCGGTGGCCCAGCTCGAGTCCGGGCTCGCCAACCGGGTGAAGGAGAACGAGCAGGCGGTGGCGGCCATCGATGCCTACCGGCTGCAGCTCAACTCCCGCCTCGCCGACATCGAGCGCCGGCTGAACAGCCTGGCGGGCCCCGCCTCCCTCTGACCCACGGGCCGGCCCGCCGGCCCTGCCGGGCGTCGTGATCCGATGCCCGCCCCCTGCCGGGCGAAACACGCACCAGAGTTGTGACGCAGGTCCGGTCAACTCCGCCGGGGACTGCCCATACTCTTGACGTGTTTCCCGAAAACTGGGCTCAGTCCGTGGCCGACCCGTCCGTGCAAGACCAGTCCCTGGTCGAGGTGAACTCGACGCCGGCCTTCGCCTGCCCGGCGGACGGCGGCACCGTCGCCGAAGCGTTGAGCCTGCTGGCGGGCGCGTCCGGCTGGCGCTGCACGCCGCTGGCCCAGGCCGGCGCGGTGGACGCGACCGCCGCGCTGGTGCTGGCACCCGCCGGCTCGGACGTCACCGCGCTGCGCCAGGCGTATCCCTACGGGCTCATCGTCGCGGAATCCGCACACGACGGCGTCGACCTGGTGGTTCCCGCCGGGGCGGACGTCGCGTCCCTGGAGCGCCTGCTGGAGCACTCGGCCAGCCACTGGCGGCGCCAGCAGCGGATCATGGGGCTGCACCGGGAGCTCGGCGCGCGGCGCGACCGCATGCGCCAGCTCTCCGAGATCGCCCTGTCCCTGTCGACGCGCATGGAGTTTCCGGAGCTGCTGGAGACGATTCTCCGTGAGGCGCGGCGCCTCGCGGGGTGCGAAGCGGGCTCCCTCTATCTGATCGACGACGAACGTCCCGAGGGCGAGCCCGCGGAGCTGGTGTTCAAGCTGGCCCAGAACGACGCCGTGGACGTGCCGTTCGTCGAGGGCCGGCTGCCGCTGACGCCGGCGTCCCTGGCCGGCTACGTGGCGCTGTCCGGCGAGACCCTCGACATTCCCGACGTCTACGAGATCGCTGCGGAGGCGCCGTACTCCTTCAACCGCAGCTTCGACGAGGACATGGGCTATCGCACCCGCTCGATGCTGGTGATTCCCATGCGCGACCACCGGGACCGGATCGTCGGCGTGCTGCAGTTCATCAACCGGCTCGATCCCACCGAGAACGCGCCGGTGCCCTTCGGCGACGAGATCGGCGAGCTGCTCCGGGCGGTGGCGAGCCAGGCCGCCGTGTCGATCCAGAAGAACACCCTGATCCGCGACGTCCACCGGCTGTTCGAAGGTTTCGTGCAGGCTTCGGTCAAGACCATCGAACAGCGGGATCCGTCGACCAGCGGCCACTCGTTCCGGGTGGCCGAGACCACCGTGGCGCTGCTCGAAGCCCTGCCGCGCTCGAACCTGTCGCGCTTCCACGATCTGACGCTGTCTCCCGAGCATCTACGGGAAGTGCGCTACGCGGCGCTGCTGCACGACTTCGGCAAGATCGGGGTCCGCGAGAACATCCTGCTCAAGGCCAACAAGCTCACCGACGACCGGCTGGAGATCATCCATTACCGGGTGGAGCTGCAGAAGGAGCGCCTGCGGCGGCGGGCCGTCGAGCGGCAGCTCGAGCTGCTCCACCACCCCCGCGAGGACTACGACGTGGTCCGCCGGCGGCTGCAGCGCGACCTCGACACCGAGCTCGCCATGCTCGATCAGTACTTCGATTTCATCTCGCTGGCCAACCGGCCGACGCCCCTGGACGAGGGCGATTTCGCCCACCTGCGGGAACTGCGCGACTACGCGTTCCTGGAGCTCGACGGCACCCGTGACGGGCTGATCACCGATACCGACCTGGCGGCCCTGTCCGTGCGCCGCGGCAGCCTGACGCCGGACGAACGCCGTGAGATCGAATCCCACGTGACCCATACCCGGGACTTTCTCGCCGTGCTGCCCTGGCCGCCCGAGCTGGCCCGGGTGCCGGAGATCGCCGGCGCCCACCACGAGAAGCTGGACGGCAGCGGCTACCCGGACGGCCTGGTCGGCGAGCAGATCCCGCTGGCCAGCCGGGTGATGACGGTGTGCGACATCTTCGACGCCCTCACCGCCATGGACCGGCCCTACAAGTCGTCCATGAGCGTCGACACGGCCCTCGACGTGCTGGCCGACGAAGCCCGCCGCGGGCTGGTGGACGGCGACATCCTCCAGGTGTTCATCGACAGCGGTACCTGCCACATCACCCAGGCGGGCGGCGCCCGGCTGCGCCAGGCCGGCTGACCGGCGGCGCCGGCCCGGACGGCGTCACCAGTCGGTGACGATCGGCACCTCGACCCGGTAGTTCTCGAAGGCCAGCGTGACGCCGGCCTCGGTGATCGCCAGTATCTTCAGTCCCCGGATCCGGTCACCCTCCGACAGACGCTGGCCGTTGGCCACGATGGCGCGCAGGTCCCGGTCCTCGGAGTAGATGTGGGTCGAGAAGGCGATTCCCGGAAACCGCGCCCTGGTGCCCGCCGGTAGATCGGCCAGGGCGATGGTCACCGGTGCGGGCCGCGGCGGTGGCGCGGTCGCGGGTTCGGGGGTGGCCTCGGCGGTCGGCTCGGAGGCCGGCGTCGGCGCCGCGGCCGTGGTCGAGGTCGATGCCGGGGTCGATTCAGGTACGGCCGTTCTCCTCGCGTCCTGCGGCAGGCCCGCCGGCGACGCCGGGACGCCCGCATCCGGCCCGGGGCTCTCCGTGCCGTCCGGCGCCGGCTTCCACGGCGCGAACAGCCACCCCAGGAACGCCACGTTCACGGCCATGGCCAGCGCGAACAGGCCCGCCCACAGCCGGTGCCGGCGACGGTCCGCGTGCTGCCGGGCCAGGGATACCGCCGCCTCGGGATCCCGGGCGGCTTCCTGTTTCTTCAGGGCTTCCAGTACGAAGGACACGGCGTCACTCCAGCGTCGGCAGCTCGAAGTCGAGCCGCTGACCCAGGCGGATCCAGGTGGCCGGGCCGACGATGCCGTCCGCCAGCAGCTGCTCCTGGCGCTGGAACGTCACCACGGCCTCCTGCAGGGCCGCGTCGAAGTCCGTCGCGTCGGCGGCGCCGGTCAGCCCGGCGGCGTCGACGCCGGGCAGGTCGTCGCTCAGCTTGCCGAGCTGCTCGCGCAGCCAGCGCACGCTGGGGTGCCGGTCGCCCCGCTTCAGCGTGCCGGTGTAGTCCGGCGGCATGCGCCACAGCACCACGTAGCTGCCGAACCAGGCGTCCCGCAGGTCTGCCGGCGTGACGCGATGGGTGCGCCCGCCGAGGGTCAGGGTGAAAGTGTCGCCCGTGGCGCCGGTCACCGCGCCGTAGTAGGGGGTCGAGCTGCGATCCCAGAGCTCCAGAATCACCGGCAGATCGAGCCGGCGGATGTCGCTCCAGCTGCCCGTCCGGGACAGGCACTGCAGGCCCACCGAGGGCGCGAAGTTGCAGGGGATGGTCTGGTTGGTCCAGGCGCTCAGGTCCGCGCCCCAGCGCTCGAGCACGGCCTCGTAGGCCAGGCGCTGGGTCTCGAAGGCCGGCATGTCCGGGCGGGTCACGGGCGCCGGGGTGGGGGTGTCCGGGGGCGGCGCGGCCGCCGCCGGAGCGGGTTCCGACAGCTTCGGCCCGGCGCCGGCGTCGGTCACCACATCTCCTGACTCCGCGCCGGGATCTTCGGGCGCGCCCGTCTCGGGTTCTGGGGTCGTCGTTCCGGTGGCCGGTTCCGCCGGCATGGGCCGGGCAGGCGCCGCGTCCGTGACGGCGGAGGGCGCCGTCGCGTCTGCCGGGGCCGGCTGCTCGGCGGCGGGCGGCGTCGATGGCCCGGCATCCGGCGCCGATCCGCTCTGGGGCAGCAGGAAGTAGGCGAAGGCGGCGCCGGTGGCCAGCGCGGCGCCGGCGCCGGCGGCGATCCAGCGGCCGTAGCGCGGCCGGCGCCCGAGGACCTCTCTCGCCGCCTGGTCGACCAGACGGGCCGTCACCCGGTGGCGGCCTTCGGCGTAGGCGCCGAGCAGGGCCCGGTCGGCCACCAGGTTGATGATCCGAGGAATGCCCCGGGAGATGCGGTACAGCCGGCGCAGCGCCCCGCGGGAGAACAGGTGCGCGCCCCCGCCGGCCCGGGCCAGACGGTGCACGACGTAGGCGTAAGTGTCCTCCCTGGAGAGGCCGCCCAGGTGGTAGCGGGCGGTGACGCGCTGGGCGAGCTGCCGCAGCTCGTTGCGTGCCAGCAGGTCGCCGAGCTCGGGCTGCCCGATGAGGATGATGCGCAGCAGCTTGCGCTTGTCGGTCTCCAGGTTGGTGAGCAGCCGGATCTGCTCCAGCACGGCGGGGGACAGGTTCTGGGCCTCGTCGATGATCACCACGGTGCCGCGGCCCTGCTGATGCGTGGCCAGCAGGTGCCGGTTGAGCGCGTCGATGTACTGCTTCACCGACAGGCTGGCGCCGCGGGGGTAGCTCACGCCCAGCTCGTCGCACAGGGTTTCCAGCAGCTCCCGCACCGTCAGCCGGGGATTCAGCACGAAGGCCACGTCGAGGTCTTCGGGGGTCTGCTTGATCAGGTTGCGCAGCAGGGTGGTCTTGCCGGTGCCGACCTCGCCGGTGATGAGCACGAAGCCGCCATGGGAGAAGCCGTAGGTCAGGTGCGCGAGGGCTTCCCGGTGGCCGTCGCTGAGATACAGGAACGCGGGGTCCGGAGCGATCGAGAACGGTGTCTGGTCGAGCTGGAAGTGCGCTTCGTACATCAGTTCGCCAGGGCTTCGCCGTCGTACTCGGCCTCGAGCCGCCGGTCCTTGGCGCGCCACAGCTCGTCCACCCAGGGCCGCAGCGCCTCGCGCGCAGCCTCCGGCGTGTCGGCGGCGCGCACGGCATCCGGCAGGGAATGGCGCTCGACGATCACGTCGACGCGCGGGCATTCGCCCTGGAGGAGCGCCCAGAACGTCGGTACGCCGTCGGGGTAGATGAGGGTCACGTCCAGCACTGCGTCCATCCGGTCGGAGAGGGCCGTGATCACGTAGGAGGCGCCGCCGAGCTTGGGATTCAGCAGATGCCCGTAGCGGGGCGCCGCCTGGGCGGCGTGCTTGGCCGGCGTGAACCGCGTGCCCTCGAGGAATGCCAGAACCGAGGTCGGATGATCGCGGAATCCGCGGCAGGCGTCGAGGGTGGCCTCCCGGTCCAGCGCCGCGAGGCTCGGGTCCGTTTCGATCTGCTCGCGGGGCAGTCGGCGCACATAGGGGAATCCGAGGAACCACATGGCCACGCCGATCAGCGGCACCCAGATGAGCTGACGCTTGGTGAAGAACTTCAGGATCGGGATGTGGCCGCGCAGGGTGTTCTGGAGGATCAGGATGTCGGCCCAGCTCTGATGGTTGGCGACCACCAGATACCAGCCGTCCGCGCGCAGGCCGCCCTCCGGCAGGCGGACGTTGACGGTGGTCACGCCGAGCACCCGGAACATCAGCCGGTTGCCCGCCACCCAGCACTGGACGATGCCGTGCATGGCTCGGGTGAGCGCGGCGCGGAGCGGCGCCGGGCACACCACCCGGAGCAGTCCCAGCACGTACAGCGGGATGCAGCCGAGGATCGTGTCGACGGCGATCCACAGCATCGCGGCGATGCCTCGCAGCAGCTTCATTGTCCGATTTCCACGCCCGCGCCTATCATTCGGACATGCATTCTACCCCCTCGCGCGGTCGTTGGCGGGCGCGCCTCGCCGCCCTGGTGCTGCTGCCGGCCGTCGCCGGCTGTCAGACCGTCGCCTACTACGCCCACACGGCGCTGGGGCAGTGGCGGGTGCTGCAGGCCCGGGAGCCGGTGGAACGGGTGCTCGAGGACCTGGCGCCACGCCGTCACGACGACCCGGAAGCGGCCCGCCTGTACGAACGGCTCGCCTACAGCCAGGCGCTGCTCGAGTTCGCGGACCGCCGGCTGGCGCTGTCCGCCGACGGCCGCTATCGCACCTACGTGGCTCTGGACCGCGCCGCCGTGGTGTGGAACGTGTTCGCCGCGCCGCCGCTGTCCCTGGAGCCGCACCGCTGGTGCTACCCGGTGGTCGGCTGCGCGCCCTACCGGGGTTTCTTCGACGAGGCCTACGCCCGGCGCCGGGCGGAGGCCCTGGCCCGGCTGGGGCTGGAGACCCACGTCGGCCCGGTCGCGGCCTACTCCACCCTGGGATGGTTCGAGGATCCGCTGCTCAGTACCTTCATCGCCTGGCCGGAAGCCGATCTGGCGGCGCTGCTGCTCCACGAGCTCGCCCACGGCGAGGTGTGGGTCGCCGGCGACGTGGCCTTCAACGAATCGTTCGCCACCTTCGTCGGACGGCGGGGTCTGACCGAGTGGCTCGAGTCCCGGGACGAACGCGCCGCCCTGGCGGCACGGGCGAGGGCGGAGGCCGACCAGGCGCGTCTGCTGCGGCTGCTGGCGGAGCTTCGCTCGGCGCTGGCGCGCGTCTACCGGAGCGACCGGCCCCAGGCTGCCAGGCTGCATGCCAGGGCGCGGGTGTTCGCGGCGGCGCGGGCCTGTTACGCCGCCGGCCGCGAGCGCTTCGGCGGCGGCCGCTTCGACGGGCTCATGGCGGGGCTGAACAACGCCAGCCTCGTGTCTGTGGCCACCTACGAGGATCTGGTGCCCGGGTTCGAGGCCGTGTTCGAGTCCGCCGGCCGCGACTGGCCGGCGTTCTACCAGCGGGTCCGGGACATCGCGCGGCTCGATCCGGCGGAGCGCCGGCTGGCCCTGCGGCCCTCAGGCGACCAGCAGGTAGCACAGGGTGGCGATCACCACGGCGCCGAGCACGTTGAGTGCGAGGCCCTCACGGGCCATTTCCTGGATGGTGAACCGACCGCTCGAGTAGACGATGACGTTCGGGGCCGTGGCCACCGGCAGCATGAACGCGCAGGAGGCGCTCATGGCGGCCGGGATCATGAACAGCTTCGGGTCCATGCCGGCGCCCATGGCGCCGGCCGCGAGGATCGGCATCAGCAGTGTCGTGGTGGCGGTGTTGCTGGTGGTCTCGGTGAGGAACGTCACCGCCAGGCAGATGGTGATCATGATCAGGAACACCGGCAGCGTCGCCAGTCCGGACAGGCCGGCGCCGATCGTCTGGCTGAGGCCCGATTCGGTGAAGGCGGCAGCGATGGCGATGCCGGCGCCGAACAGGATCAGCATGCCCCAGGGAATCCGCGTGGCGGACTCCCAGTCGAGCAGGCGCTCGCCCTTGCCGTCCGGAATGACGAACAGGGCCGTGACCGCCAGGAACGCCACCATGTAGTCCTGTGAGTTGGCGACGTTCAGCAGCCCCGCCCAGCCGCCGAAGGGCTCCTGGCGGGTGATCCAGGCCACGGCGGTCAGCGCGAACACCACCAGCACGCGCCGCTCGGCCGTCGTCCACGGTCCGACCGGCGGCACGCTGGGGGCCGGGTGGCGGATCAGCCGGCGGGTCAGGTACAGCCCGATCAGCGGCACGAAGGCCAGCACCACCGGCACCGCCCACACCATCCAGCCGGCGAAGGTGATGCGTTCGCCCACCTGCTGCTCGTAGACCCCCATGAAGATGACGTTGGGCGGCGTGCCGATGGGCGTGCCGATGCCGCCCACGCTGGCGGCATAGGCGATGCCGAGCAGCAGCGGCTTCGCCAGATCCGGGTCCTCGGACTTCTCCAGCACCGCCAGGGCGACGGGCAGCAGCATCAGCGTGGTCGCGGTATTGGAGATCCACATGGACAGCATCGCCGAGGCGGCCATGAAGCCGAACACCAGGCGCCGGCTGCTGGTCCCGCCGAACGCCCGCACCATGGTCAGGGCGATGCGCCGGTGCGCGCCGTTCTTCTCCAGCGCCGTCGACAGGATGAAGCCGCCGAGCAGCAGCAGGATCAGCGAGTGGCCGTAGGACGCGGCGATGTCCGCCGGGGTGAGCACGCCGGTGAGGGGCAGCAGCGCCAGCGGCAGCAGCGAGGTGGCCGGGATCGGGATCGGCTCGAACACCCACCAGACGATGCACAGCACGGTGATGCCGGTGGTGATGGCCGCGTCGTGCTCGAATCCGGCGGCGAACATGAGGTATGAGGCCAACAATGCCACAATGGGGCCGGCGACCATGGCGGCGTTCTGCGTCGGCGTCGCGGAGGGGGTGGTGTTCTCGGACATCTACCCGGGCCTTCTTGCGGCGGGCCCGAGCGGCGGGCCCCGATTGCGTCGGTCGATTCGCCGAAGCGACGGTCCCGCGGAAGACGCGGCGGGCCCGCTGAATCGGTCGTTTCTCGGAAACGGTCTTTTCGCTCGAACGAGGCGGGCAAGGTTGCCAACGCCGCCACTGCAAAGCAACTATACGAAGCAGCATGACCCAGAGTTTCTACTGGTACGACCTCGAGACCTCGGGCACGGACCCGCGCTGGGACCGCATCGTCCAGTTCGCCGGCCTGCGCACCGACGCGGCGCTGAACGAGATCGGCGACGCGTGCAGCGTCTACGTCCGCCTGCCGGACGACGTGCTGCCCAATCCGGATGCCGCCCGGGTGACCGGGATCACCCCCGAGCTGACCCATGAGCAGGGCATCGGCGAGTGGCAGGCGCTCTCCCGCATCAATGCGCTGTTCGCCCAGCCGGGCACCTGCGTGGCGGGCTACAACAGCCTGCGTTTCGACGACGAGTTCGTGCGGCACGGCCTGTACCGGGCGCTCATGGACCCCTACGCCCGGGAATGGCAGCGGGGCAATTCCCGCTGGGATCTGATCGACCTGGTGCGGGCGGCCGGCGCGCTGCGGCGCGACGGCATCGAGTGGCCCCGGGACGACGAGGGCCTGCCGGTCTACAAGCTGGAGCTGCTGACGGTGGCCAACGGCATCGAGCACGGCCAGGCCCACGATGCCCTGTCCGACGTGCGTGCCACCGTGGCGCTGGCCCGGCTGATCCGCGAGGCCCAGCCCAAGCTGTTCGACTACTATCTCGGCTGCCGGGACAAGAAGTTCGTGCGCGGCCTGCTCGAGCCGTTCGGGGCGCGGCTGTGCGTGCACGTCACGGGCATGTACCCGCGGGACCGCTACGCCACGGCGCCCATCGTGTCCGTATGCCGTCATCCCACCAACGGCAACGCCATCATCGTGGCCGACCTGGCGCGGGACGTGGAGATGCTGGTGCAGGGCTCCGAGGACGAGATCCGGGAGGCGCTGTTCCGCCCGGGCGGCGGCGAGCGGCCGCCGCTGAAGGAGGTGCGCCTGAACCGCTGCCCGTTCGTGGCGGGCATCGAAGTGCTGGACGACGAGAACTGGTCGCGCCTCGGCTTCGACCGCAAGCTGATCGCCGAGCGCCAGCGCCGGCTGCAGAAGCCGGGCATCGCCCAGAAGCTGATGCGGGTGTTCGGCCGCGGCCCCCGGGAACCGGCGCCGGACCCGGAGGCCGCGCTCTACGACGGCTTTCTCGGCGACGCCGACCGCTCCCGCTGCGAGACTCTGCAGCGGCTGCTCGCCGAGGGCCGCTGGCAGGATCTGGACTTCTCCGACCAGCGCCTGGTGACGCTGGCCGGGCGGCTGAAGGCGCGCAGCTTCCCGGAGCTGCTCGACGCCGGGGAGCGGGCCGACTGGCAGGCCTTCGTGCGCGACAAGCTGCATGCCGACGAGGCGCCCTGGCTGACCCTGCCCCGGTACCGCGCCCGGCTGGCGGAGATGCGCGCCGAGTCGCCGGGCGACGATCCGCTGCTGGACAGTCTGGAGGCCCATGCGGCGCGGCTGGAGGGGCAGTATGGGGGTTGAGGGGGTGGAGGATCGCGATGGCCCGGACAGCAGCCGCTCGACCAGGCGCCGATCGCGGCCGGGAGGCCGCTCCCACGGCGTCCCGGCGAGCGCCCTCCCAGGCACCCCCCGTAGGAGCGGCCTCCCGGCCGCGACCCACCAGGCCCTGCCATGCCCCCGGCCCACCGGCCAACCCCCCGTAGGAGCGGCCTCCCGGCCGCGATCCGGACGGGAGCCGTGCATTGACTGAAACGCCCACCCCCTGCGTCGAATTCGATCACGTCAGCAAACGCTTCCGGCCGGACCAGGCCGTCCTCGACGACGTCAGCCTGTCCCTGCCCGCCGGCATCACCACCGCGGTGGTGGGCGCCAGCGGCAGCGGCAAGACCACCCTGCTGCAGCTCGTCAACGCGGTGCTGCGGCCGGAGTCCGGGGTGGTCCGGGTGTTCGGCGAGCCGATTCCCGACGGCGATCTGGTGAGCTTCCGGCGCGGTATCGGCTACGCCGTCCAGGGCGCCGGGCTGTTTCCCCACCTCACCAACCGGGACAACGTCGAGCTGCTGGCGAAGCTGTCCGGCTGGCCGCGGGAGCGGCGGGAAGCCCGGTTCGCGCTGCTGATGGAGCAGATGGAGCTGCCGCTGGACGTCGCGGAACGCTACCCGGACGCCCTGTCGGGCGGCCAGCAGCAGCGTCTCGGGCTGTGCCGGGCGCTGATGCTCGAGCCGCGCCTGCTGCTGCTCGACGAGCCCTTCTCGGCCATCGATCCGATCACCCGGATGGGCATCTACCAGACCTTCCGGAACGTGCAGACGCGGGAGGGCGTGAGCACCCTGCTGGTCACCCACGACATGCGCGAAGCCGTCCGGCTGGCGGGGCACCTGGTGATTCTGCGGGACGGCCGTGTGCTGCAGGCGGCGCCCACCGGCCAGGTGGTCGACGAGCCCGCGGACGATTACGTGCGTTCCCTCGTCACGGAGCAGCTCTGATGTGCGCGGTGGCGCGTCGCTGCTGCGTGGCCGCGCTCGCCGCCTGGTCGCTGCTGGCCATGCCGGCGGCGTCGGCGGCGACGGTCACCGTCGGCAGCAAGAACTTCAACGAGTCCTACCTGCTCGCGGAGATGGCCTCCCAGCTCCTCGAGCACGCCGGCTACGACGTCGAGCGCCGCTTCGGCCTCGGCGGCACGCTGATCTGCTACCAGGCCCTGACCGCCGGCGAAATCGACCTGTACGTCGAGTACACCGGTACGCTGAGCCAGGCCATTCTCGACCTGCCCGTGGACGCCGATCTCGCCGAGCTGCGGGACGCCGTGGCGCCGGCGGGACTGCTGCTGCTGCCGCCCCTCGGCTTCGACAACACCTACGCCGTGGCCATGAAGGCGTCCCGGGCCGCGGAGCTGGGTCTCGAGCGGATCGGCGATCTGCGCGGAGCGCCCCGGGACCTGCGGCTGGTGTTCAGCCACGAGTTCGTGGAGCGGGCCGACGGCTGGCCCGGGCTGGCCCGGGCCTACGAGCTCGACCGGCAGGTGACCGGCATCGAGCACGGGCTCGCCTATCAGGCCCTGGACGACGGCGCCATCGACGTGACCGACGCCTACTCCACCGACGGCGAGGTGGTGCGCTACGGCCTGAAGCTGCTGGAGGACGACCGCAGCTTCTTCCCGGAGTACCTGGCGGTGCCGATGGTGCGCGCCGACGTGCCGCCCGGCGTGCTGCGGGCGCTCGAGCAGCTCGCCGGCCTGATCGACGACGACACCATGCAGGCGCTCAACGCGGCCGTGGTGTTCGAGAAGCGCAGCTTCGCAGAGGTGGCCAACGGATTCCTGGCGGAGCAGGGTCTGGCCAGCATCCGGGACGGCTCCGGGATGCTCTGGTCGGCCCTCGCCCGTCACACGGTCCGGCATCTGGAGCTGACGGCGGCGGCGCTGGCCGCCTCGGTGATCGTCGCGCTGATCCTCGCGCTGGCGGTGTTCCGCCACCGGCTGCTGGCGCGCGGGGTCGTCTACTTCTGCGGCCTGCTGCAGACCATTCCATCGATCGCGCTGCTGGCGCTGATGATTCCCCTGTTCGGCATCGGCGTGCTGCCGGCGGTGATCGCGCTGTTTCTGTACTCGCTGCTGCCGACGCTGCGCAACACGGTGTCGGCGCTCACCACCGTGGACCCGACGCTGCTCAAGGTCGCCGAGGCCATGGGCATGACCAACGCCGAGCAGATCCGCTACGTGTACGTGCCGCTGTCGCTGCCGAGCATGCTCGCCGGCATCCGCACCGCGGCGGTCATCAGCATCGGCACGGCGACGCTGGCCGCGTTCATCGGCGCCGGCGGTCTCGGCGATCCCATCGTCACCGGGCTGGCGCTGAACGACACGGGCCTGATTCTGCAGGGCGCCGTGCCGGCGGCCCTGCTGGCGATCGTCACCGAGCTGGTGTTCGAGCTGATCGAGCGCCTGGTGCTGCCGGGGCACTTGCGGCCCCAGACCTGATCAGCGGGCGGGCAGGGTGGCCCGGTACGCGTCGTAGCTGGAGCGGCCCGGGTCGAAGTCCACGTCGGTGACGGCATCCCGGACCAGGGCCTGGAGCCAGGGCACGTTGCCCGGGATCTCGCTCGCCTCGGCCACCTTCTCGGCCCACGGATAGGACTCGTCGCCGAAGTAGTCCTCGGGGCTGTCGCCGCCGAACAGGCCCACCAGGCGGCCCTGCTCGATGCCGCGGCGGATGTCGGCGGGAGCGCCGTAGCGGCGCACGAAGTCGATCTGCCGCTGGCGCGCCCGCGGGTCGAGCAGCACCAGCCGCAGCACGGTGCCGTTGGCGCGCAGCATCAGGAATCCGGGCGGGTCGTTGACCAGGTAGTACTCGGCGATCTGCTCCTCCTGCATGAGCCGGCGCATCTGGATGGCCACGGACGGGTCGATCAGAAACCCGGGCGGGTCGATGGCCAGCGCCGTGCGCAGCCGCTCGAGGTACTGGTGGAAATACTCCCGCTCCAGCTCGGCGACGAAGGCCACCAGGGTCTCGACCGCGGTGGCCCGGTGCTTGGGGATGAACCGGTGGATCAGCCCCGCGTTGAACGCCTCGACGGCCTGCTTCTCGTCCGCGACGCCGGTGAGCATGGCGCGGCGGGCGTGGGGGTCGTTCATGCGGGCGCAGAGCTGCAGGCCGTCGACGTGCGGCATGGCGTAGTCGATGAGCACCACCGACACCCGGCGGAAGCGCTGCAGATGATTGATTTCCTGCTCGATCACCGACAGGTCGAGATGGATCAGCGCCTCCGAGTCGCCGTTGCGCGCCAGGGAGAAGCAGCGGTCCACCAGCGGCGGCAGATCGATGGGCTCGTTCAGGAACTCCAGCGCCGCCTCGGCGTGGGTGAATCCCCGGCAGGCGAGCGACGACGGCATGTCGAGCGTCAGGCTGCGCAGGAACGACTCGTTGTCGTCCACCAGCACCACGGTGGTGGGGTGGAAGTAGGGCGACAGGATGAACCGGTCGCGGCGCCTCATGACAGCAGGTCCAGCAGGGCCTCGCGCTTGGCGGCGCTCAGGCAGCGGTAACGACGGATGAGCTGTTCCTCCTCCTCGGACAGATCACGGTGCAGCAGCCGTTCGAACTGCTCGTGCATGGCCGGCGCCAGGGCGCGCTGCTCCTCGACGCCGGACAGCCCGCTGAACGACAGCTGCAGGCGCGCGACGATCTCGGAGTTGATGCTGCGCCGGTGATATTCGGCGGACTCCGCGAGCAGCTCGCGCATGGCGATCGGCAGGCGTACCAGGTACTTGTAGATTCGTTCTCCCACGGTCGGAAGCTCCAGCGCGGGTGTGCTGTCGCACACTTGGGACGGCCGCGAGCGCTGGATACTGCCGGATTCGGAGCGCTGGCGTGATGCCGCCAGGTTGGTCTGGTCGTCGACGCGCGACCGCACCCATGCCTTCGGTGTCTCCATCGACGGCGCGCCGGATGTCTCGATCGTTCGTTTCAATGTACACAAGCGCGCTTCACACCGGCAAGATGGCGATCTGATATCACGACGGGACGTTCATGCAGCCACTGCAACGGGGCAACATCCGCCTGGCGGCGACGATTCTGCTGATCCGCCAGGGCGGCGGCGGGCCCGAGGTGTTCATGATGAAGCGGCCGGGCGGCGTCGATTTCCCGGACCTGCACGTGTTTCCGGGCGGCAAGGTGGACGAGGCGGACTTCGCGCCGGAGCTGGTCTCCGGGCTGTCGCCGGCGGCCGCGGACCGGCTGCTCGGCATCGAGGCCGGCGGGCTGCGCTACTGGGTGGCGGCGATCCGCGAGTGCTTCGAGGAGTGCGGCGTGCTGCTCGCCTACCGGGACGGCGGGCTGATCCGCTGGGCCGGGGAGGACGAGATCGAGCGCTTCAACGGCTACCGCCAGCAGCTCATCGACGGCGAGCTCGGCATGCTGGAGGTCTGCCGGCGCGAGAACATCCGCCTGGCCGCCGACCGGGTGCTGTACTTCAGCCACTGGATCACGCCCGAGCAGGCGCCCCGCCGTTTCGACACCCGGTTCTTCATCGCCGCCATGCCGGACGACCAGCGGACCATCGCCCACGCCTGGGAGACGGCGGACGACGAATGGGTGCGGCCGCGGGACGCGCTGGCCGCCCATGCCGACGGACGCTGGCAGATGATCTCGCCGACCCTCACCACCCTGGCGAGCATCGCCGATCATCCGGACGTGCCGTCCATTCTCGACACGGTCCTCGCCGAGGAGCACCTGGTGGAGCTGACCGACGCGCTCCGGGCGCAGGGCATGCACGCGCTGCGATGAGCTGGATACTCGAACTGGCCGGCGTGTCCCTGAGCTACGCGGACGGCCGGGCCCGTCGCCGGGTGCTGGCGGGCGTCGATCTCTCCCTGTCGGCCGGCGAGGTGGTGGCGCTGCGCGGGCCCAGCGGATCCGGCAAGACCACCCTGCTGAACCTGGCCGCCGGGCTGGTGCTGCCGGACGCGGGCAGCGTGCGGCTGAACACGGCTGGCGGGGTGCGCACCGTGTCCGGCGAAGACGAGGCCGGCCGGGCGGCCTGCCGGCGCGATCACATGGGCTACGTGTTCCAGTTCTTCAATCTCGTGCCGACCCTCACGGTGCGCGAGAACGTCCTGCTGCCGCTGGAACTCGCGGGCCGGGAGGCCCTCGCCGAGCGTGCCCTGGCGCGGCTCGAGACGCTCGGCCTGGGAGACCGTGGGGACGACTTTCCCGAGCGGCTGTCCGGCGGCGAGCGGCAGCGGGTGGCCATCGCCCGGGCCCTGGCCCACGAGCCCGCGCTGGTGCTCGCCGACGAGCCCACCGGCAACCTGGACGCCGCCAACGCGGCCAACGTGGCCGGGCTGCTCTGGCAGGAGGTCCGCCGGCTGGGCGGCGCGCTGCTGGTGGCCACCCACGACGAAGCCATCGCGGCGCGGGCCGACCGGGTCGTCGATCTGTCCGGCGGGGCTGCCGACGGGGTCGCCGACCGGGCCGCCGGCGGCTGACGGCGGCGGCGTGTCGCTGCTCTTCACCAGCCAGTTGCGGTTTCTGGCCCGGGCGCCCTGGAGCGCCGCGACGGCCCTGGTGGGCGTCGCGCTGGGGGTCGCGTCGGTCGTCGCCGTGCACCTGATCGGCGCCGAGGTGCAGCGCTCGCTCGAAGACGCGACGCCGCCCCATCTGGCGGCGCTCACCCATGTCGCCACGGCGTCCGACGCCGACGCGGATGCCTACTTCCGGCTGCGCGACGCGTGGCGGCGCCAGCCGGATTCCCCCATTCGCGCGCTGGTGCCGATGGTGGAAGGCCAGGCCCCCGGCGGAGCCGGGCCGGTACGGGTGATCGGCGTGGACTGGCTGGCGCTGCCGGCGGGCGCCGGCGGACCCGGCGGGTCGGCGGACGTGCTGCTCGGACGCGCGGTCATCGCCGATGCCGCGCTCCGGGCGGGCGGGGCGCCGCAGGTGTCGGTGGGTGATCGGACGCTGCAGGTGGCGGCAACGGTGGAGACGGGGCTGGGTACCGCGGTGTTCGCGGACATCGCCCTGGCCCAGCGCCTGCTGGACGCGCCGCCGTCCCGGGTCGACCGGGTGGGCATCACCCTGCGCGATCCCTGGGCCCGCTGGCGCGACCGGCTGGATGCCCTCATGCCCGGTTTCGGCGCGGGGCTGCCGGAGGATCCGGGTGGCGCCGCCCGGCGGGCGGTGGACGCGCTCGCCGGCCACCAGGGCGTGGCGTGGACCGTGCGCCCGGTGGCGGCGGAACGGCCCAGCGCCGCGCTCGCCCGGTCGGTGCTGTTCAATCTGGGGGCCCTCGGCACGCTGGCGCTGCTGGTGGCCTGGTTCCTGATCCATCAGGTGGCGGTGATCTGGCTGCGGCGTCAGCGGCTGGTGTTCGAGCGCCTGGTGGCGCTGGGGGCCGCGCCGGCGCGCCTGCGGCGGGCCTTCGTGACGCTGCTCGGCCTCGTCGGTCTCAGCGCCACGCTGATCGGCCTGGCCGCCGGCGTGGTGCTCGCCTGGGCGCTGATGGGGCTGTCGGCGGCGGCCACCGACGTGTCGCTGGCCGCCGGCGCCGGGCGCGCCCTCGATCCCTGGCTGCTCGGCAAGGCGGTCCTGTCCGGCTTCGGCATCTGTCTGCTCGGCGGCTACGGGGCGTTCGCCGGAGCGCTGGCGGAGCCCGGCGGCGGCGCGGTGCGGTGGCGGCGCTGGCTGGTGCCGCTGCTCGGCGCCGTGATGGTCGGCGGCATCGTCTTCGACGCCACCGGCGTGCTCGGCGGGTTCGCCGCCATACTGGCGCTCAGCCTGCTGGGGGTCGCCGCCGTCGGGCCGGTGCTGGCCGGCCTCAGGCGTCGCGCGGATCGGCGGCGCGGGGCCCGGCTGAGACTGCTCGACCGGCTGGCCGTGCGCGAGGTCGCCTGGTATCCGCGGCTGCTCAGCGTCGCCCTGGCGGCGCTCACGCTGGCGGTGGCCACCAGCATCGGCATCGCCGTGATGGTGGAGAGTTTCCGCATCGACTTCGCGCGCATGCTGGATCTGCGCCTGGCCGGCGACCTCTACGTCTACGATTCCCGAGGTCTCGAATCCGAAGAACCCGGAAGCCGGCTGGCGCCGGTCGCCGGCTGGCTGGAAGCGCACCCGGACGTGCGCCGCATCAGCCGCTCCGGGCAGGCGGATGCCCGGGTCGCCGGCCTGCCGGTGGAGGTGGGCTTCGCCCGGATGGACGCCCTGGAGGCGGCGCGCTACCGGCATGGCGCGCCGCTGGCGCCCGGCGAGGCGCTCGTCAGCGAACGGCTGGCCCGGGATCTGGAGGTCGGCATCGGCGACGTGCTGCCCACGCCGGCGGGCGGGCTCACCGTCGTGGGTCTGTTTGCCGGTTTCGGTGACCCGGCCGGCCGGGTCGTCGTCGATCTCGCCAGCCTGCCGCGGCTGGGGCTCGAGCCCCGTCTG
>DLCH01000074.1:19020-36383 GCA_002480525.1 Gammaproteobacteria bacterium UBA7803
GGCTGGGGCTCGAGCCCCGTCTGACCCGCCTGTCCGTCGACCTCCGGGCCGATGCCGACCCCGCCGCGCTGGCCGCTGCGCTGACGGCCCGGTTCCCGGCGCTGACCGCGGAACCGCGGCGGTCGATCCGCGCCCGGGCGCTGGACATCTTCGACCGGACCTTCGCCATCACCCAGGCGCTGGCGCTGCTGGCACTCACCGTGGCGGTCGTCGGCACCTACAACGCGCTGGTGGCGCTGCGCCTGCAGCAGGCGCCCACCGTCCGGCTGCTCGAAGCCCAGGGCGTCGGCCGGCGGGCGCTGGCGCGGCTGTCCCTGGTCAGGGCCGGCACCGTCGGCGCCATCGCCGCCCTGCTGGCGCTGCCCCTCGGGCTGGCCATGGCCTGGGCGCTGTGTGCGGTGGTCAATCCCCGGGCCTTCGGCTGGACGGTGTCGCTGCATCTGCCGGTCGCCGGCTGGCTGCCGCCGCTGGTCCTGGGATTCGCGGCGGCGCTGCTGGCCGGCGCCCTGCCGGCGCCGCGGGAACGGGGGGGCGATCATGGCGACGGCTAGGCGCCGCGCATGCCGCTGGCTGCGCTGGTGGCTGCCGGCCGCCGCCTGCCTGCCGTTGGCGGTCTGGGCGGCCCAGCTCCGGCTCGGCGCGGTGCTGGGCGAGGCCGACGCGGACGGCTTCGCCCGCGCCGACGCGCCGGTCGAGTTCGCCTTTCCCCGGGATCACGGCGCCCACCCGGATTTCCGCAGCGAGTGGTGGTACGTCACCGCCAGCCTCGAGGACCTGGATGGCCGGCGCTTCGGCGTCCAGTTCACCCTGTTCCGCCAGGCGCTGGCCCCCCGGCCGCTGACCGGAGGCCCGTGGGACGCCTGGCAGATCTACCTGGGACACCTGGCGGTGACCGACGTGGCCGGTGGCCGGCACCTGCACGCCGAGCGGCTGAGCCGGGGCCATCCCCGCCTGGCCGGGGCGCGGGTCGAGCCGGCCGCCGACGGCGGGCCGCGGCTGCGGGCGATGGTGGACGGCTGGCGGCTGGAAGGGGAGGGCGCCGGCCTGGACCGAATCGCCATCCAGGCCGCCACCGCGGAACTGGCCGTCGATCTGTCGATGGACGCGGTGAAACCGATCGTGCTGCAGGGCGATCGCGGTTTGTCGGCCAAGGGGCCGAACCAGGCGTCCTACTACTACTCGCTGCCGCGCCTCGCGGTCGCTGGGCAGGTCACCGTCGACGGTCGGGTCCGCCAGGTGACCGGCACCGCCTGGCTCGACCGGGAGTGGAGCACCAGCGTGCTGTCCGCCGGTCAGCGCGGCTGGGACTGGTTCGGCCTGCAGCTCGACGACGGCACCGAGCTGATGGCGTTTCAGCTCCGCCGCGACGGCGGCCTGCGGGACCCCTACGACCAGGGGCTGTGGGTCGACGGGGCCGGCCGGGCCGTGCAGCTCCGGACCCAGGACTTTACGATGGCGCCGCTGCGTCACTGGCGTGACGAGCAGGGCGTCGCCTGGCCGGTGGCCTGGCGGATCTCGCTGATGACGCCGGACGGTCCGCGGGCGCTGACCGTGGAGGCGGCGCTCGACGATCAGCGCATGGAGACCCTGTTCACCTACTGGGAGGGCCTGGTCACGGTGCGCGACGAGGCCGGCGAGGACATCGGAACCGGATACATGGAGCTGACGGGTTATGACTGACCGACTGGACTGGCCGCTGGAGGAGAGCCGCGAGGGCGAGGACCTGATCCTGTTCCGGGCCCGCTACGACATGCGCCGGCACCCGCTGACCGACGACGTGATGAAACGCATCGTGCTGCAGTCCGTGGACTGGGTGAACGTGGTGGCCCTGACCGACGACGACCAGGCCGTGATGATCCGCCAGTTCCGCTTCGGCGTCGGCTACACCACGCTGGAGGTGCCTGGCGGCATGGTGGACCCGGGCGAGGATCCGCTCACCGCCGCGCAGCGCGAGCTCATGGAGGAAACCGGCTACGGCGGCGGCTCCTGGGACTACCTCGGCGCCGTCGAGCCCAATCCGGCGGTGCAGGACAACCTGTGCCACCACTATCTGGCGCGGGGGGTGCGCCGCCAGGGGCCGCAGGCCCTGTCCGGGGGCGAGGCGATCCGGCTGGAGCTGATGTCCACGGCGGCGGTGATCGAGGCGTCGCGCAGCGGCGAGATCAAGCACGCCCTGGCCCTGTCCGCGCTGTCGCGGGTGTTCCAGCTCTGGCCGCTGCCGTTTCTGCACGCGGGCGGGGCCGCCTCCGGGGCGTGAACCCTGCCGGGGGTGTCTCGCCGGCGGAAATGAGGTCACAATGCGGCTGACGGACATGGGCATGGGCACTGTGGCAGAGGGGTCTGTTTCAACGTCTGACTCTCGGACGGAGCGGACGGGGCGCGACCCGGGGACGGACCCGGGTGAGGGCGGCCCGGACGCGCCTGCCGCGATCCTGCTGGTCGACGACAAACCCGAACTGCTCGACAGCCTCCACCAGCTCGTGACCCTGCACGGCTATCGCCCCGACAAGGCGCTGGGCGGCCAGGCCGCCATCGAGGCGCTGGGCGCCCGGGCGTACGACGTCGTGCTGCTCGATCTGGTCATGCCCGGCGTCAGCGGCCACGACGTCCTCGACTTCGCCGCCCGGGAATCGCTGCCCTGCAAGATCATCGTGGTGAGCGGCGACGCCAGCTACAGCGGCGTCAAGCATGCCCTGCACCGGGGCGCGTTCGACTTCGTGAAGAAGCCCTACGAGGCGAGCGAGCTGATGGCCACCCTGGAGACCGCGCTGCGCCAGTGCCGGCTGGAAGCCGACAACGCACGCATGGCGAAGCGCCTCGAGGAGTCCGAGGCGCTGCACCGCTTCATCGTCAATCACTCGCCGGACCTCATCTACATGCTCGACCGGCACGGCTGCTTCACCTTCCTCAACGACCGGGTCGAGTCGCTGCTCGGCTATCGGCGGGAGGAGCTGATCGGCCGGCACTACAGCGAAATCGTCGACCCCGAGGACGTCGAGCGGGCCCGTCACCTGTTCGACGAGCGGCGCATCGGCCGGCGGGCGGCGAGCAACGTCGAGATCCGCCTGAAGAGCCGGCGCCGGTCCCAGGGCGACCGGGTGTTCCAGAACCACGTCGTGTGGGCCGAGCTGACCGCCATGGGCGTGTACCGCGATCCGCGCGAGCGGCGGCGCGAGGGCTTCGTCGGCAGCTACGGCACGGCGCGGGACATCACCGCCCGCAAGGAAGCCGAGGAGGTCATCAACTTCCAGGCCTACCACGACCTGCTGACCCGTCTGCCCAACCGCGCTCTGCTGCGCGACCGGCTGTCGCTGGCGATCGCCCAGGCCGAGCGCAACAAGCGCAAGCTCGCGGTCATGTTTCTCGATCTCGACCGGTTCAAGGTGGTCAACGACACCCTCGGCCACACGGTGGGCGACCGGCTGCTGAAAGCGGTGGCGAACCGGCTGCGGAGCTGTCTGCGCAGCGGTGACACGCTGTCCCGGTTCGGCGGCGACGAGTTCATGCTGCTGCTGCCGGAAATACGCACCCGGGACGACGTCGTGGTCATCGCCGACAAGATCCTCGACCGGCTGAACGCGCCGTTCAGCATCGACGGCCACGAGCTGTACGTCGGGGCCAGCATCGGCATCGCCATGTACCCGGAGGCCGGTGACCGGGAGGAAGCGCTGATTCAGAACGCCGACGTGGCGATGTATCACGTCAAGGGCCAGATGCGCAGCGGCTACCAGTTCTACGCCCCGGAGCTCAGTCATCAGTTCGCCACCCGGCTATCCATGGAGCGGGACCTGCGGGCCGCGCTGGCCCAGGGCGAACTGACGGTGCACTACCAGCCCCAGGTGGACCTCGTCAGCGGCGCCATCGCCGCGGTGGAGGCCCTGGTCCGCTGGCAGCATCCCGTCGAGGGCCTGCTGCTGCCCGAGCGGTTCATCGCGCTGGCGGAGGAGACCGGGCTGATCGCACAGCTCGACGACACGGTGCAGCGTCAGGCGTTCGCGGATGCCGCGCGCTGGCGCAGCCACGGCGCGCCGGAGCTGCGGCTCGCGGTCAACGTATCGGCGGTGCAGCTCGCCCAGGACAACTTCGTTCAGCGGTTCGCCGCCAATCTCGATGCCGCCGGGCTGCCCGGGTCCGCGGTCATCGTCGACATCACGGAGAACACCCTGCTGCGCGACATCGAGGTCATCGTGCCGCGCCTGAAGGCGCTGGAGCGTCTGGGGGTGACCATCGCGGTGGACGATTTCGGCACGGGCTATTCGTCGGTCGGCTACCTGCATCAGTTCCCGGTGAGCGCGCTCAAGGTCGACGGCACGTTCGTCGGCGACATCCGCGCCGACGACGGCGGCGCGCCGGTGCTGGACGCCATCGCCGCCATGGCCGGTGGCCTGCGGCTGTCGCTGGCCGCGGAGGGCGTCGAGAATCAGGCCCAGCTCGGCTATCTGGCCCGGCGCGGCTGCGGCCACGCCCAGGGCTTCGTGTTCAGCCGGGCGTTGCCGGCCGGCGCCATGTCCCGGGTGCTGGCCGAGGATCCCTATCGAGCGCTGGTGGCGGCGCAGCGCCGCTCCGCGGCGGCGGCCAGCGAAGTACTCTGAAGGCACCATGAAAGGCTTCACCACCCGCATCGTTCACAGCGATCGCCAGGAGGCGATCGAGCACGGCTCACTGCACAAGCCGATTCACGCCAACGTCGCCTACGGCTACGAGGACGCCCGGGATCTGGCCGCGGTGTTCCAGGGCACGAAGGCCGGCTACAGCTACGGGCGCCAGATCAATCCCACGGTGGAGGCCCTGGAGCGCAAGATCAGCCGCATGGAGGACGGCCTGCAGTCGGTGTGCTTCGGCACCGGCATGGCCGCCATCGGCACCATGCTGTTCGCGCTGCTGCGCCAGGGCGATCACTTCGTGTCGAGCTCGTTCCTGTTCGGCAACACCAACAGCCTGTTCCAGAGCTTCGACGCCCACGGCGTCGACGTGTCCTTCGTGGATGCCACGGACGTCGCGGCGGTGGCGGATGCGGTGACCGAACGCACCCGGCTGGTGTTCGTCGAGACCATCGCCAATCCCCGCACCCAGGTCACCGCCCTGGAGGAGATCGGCGAGCTGTGCCGCGAGCGGGGGCTGGTCTACGTGGTGGACAACACCATGACGTCGCCCTACCTGTTCCAGCCCAAGGCCGTCGGCGCGAGCCTGGTGGTGAACAGCCTGACCAAGTACATCGGCGGCCACGGCAACGCCCTGGGCGGCGCCGTGACCGAGATGGGCACCTTCGACTGGGGTGGTTTCGACAACATCTACGAGACCTATCGCAAGGGCGAGCCGGCGAAGTGGGCGATCACCCAGATCAAGAAGAAGGGGCTGCGCGACTTCGGCGCCTCCCTGGGGCCGGAGGCGGCTCATCACATCGCCATGGGCGCGGAGACCCTGGGGCTGCGGCTGGAGCGCCAGTGTGCGAACAGCCGGGCCCTGACCCGGTGGCTCGACGCCCATCCCCGGGTCAAGCGGGTCTACTATCCGGGCCTCGAGAGCCACCCGGAACACCATCGCGCGGAGCGCCTGTTCCGTCATCCCGGGGCGCTGTTCAGCTTCGAGCTCACCGGCGACGTGGACATCTGGGACTTCATGAACCGGCTCCAGGTGGTGGTGAAGTCGAGCAATCTCGGCGACAACCGCACCCTGGCCATTCCGGTGGCACACACGATCTATTACGAGATGGGCCCGGCGCGCCGCGCCAGCATGGGCATCGACGACTCGCTGATCCGGATTTCCGTCGGCATCGAGGACACGGACGATCTGCTCGCCGACTTCGAGGCCGCGCTGGACGGCTGATTCGACCAACCGAAACGGGGGAGACCATGGACCGACTGAAAGACAAGGTGGCGGTGATCACCGGCGGCGCCGGCGGCATCGGCCGGGCGGCCGGCAAGCTGTTCGCCGCCGAGGGCGCGAGCGTGCTGCTGGTCGACCTCGACGAGGACGCCCTCAAGCAGGCCGTGGCCGAATCCGGCAGCAACCGGGTGAGCTACTTCGTCGGCGACGTCACCCGCGCCGCCGACAACCAGGCCATGTTCGAGACGGCCACGGAGCGCTACGGCGGCGTCGACGTGTTCCTCGCCAATGCCGGCATCGAGGGCGACGTGAAGTCCATCGTCGAGTACGACGAGGACCGCTTCGATCAGGTGCTGGGCGTGAACGTCAAAGGCGTGTTCCTGGGGCTCAAGTCCGCCATCCCCGCCATGCAGGCCCGGGGCGGCGGCAGCGTGGTCATCACCTCCTCGGTGGCCGGCGTGACCGGCGCGGCCGGCGTCTCGGCCTACGTGACCAGCAAGCACGCGGTGATCGGCCTGATGCGCACGGCGGCCAAGGAGTGCGCGCCCCTCAACATCCGGGTGAACACCGTCAATCCGTCGCCGGTGGAGACCAGGATGATGCGCAGCCTCGAGGAAGGTATGCTGCCGGGCTCGGCGGAGGCCGCCAAGGAAGCCATGACGGCGTCGATCCCCATGGGCCGCTACGGCACGCCGGACGAGATCGCCCGGGTGATGCTGTTCCTGGCCAGCGAGGACAGCGCCTGGATCACCGGCTCCGTCTACATGGCCGACGGCGGTTTCACCGCCTGATGGGCTGACGGCGGTTTCACCGCCTGATGGGCCGACGGCGGTTTCACCGCCTGATGGGCTGATGGCGGATTCACCGCCTGACGACCGTCGCCGCCATGCGTGGGAGCGGTCTCCAGACCGCGATGGCTGCGCCACCGCCTGACGGATTGCGACATCGACACCTTGTAGGAGCGGCCTCCCGGCCGCGATCATCCTCATCGCTGCCCCCTGGCGGCGCTCCTGCAGAAACCAACGACACGGAACAGACATGACCGAAGCACTGCTGGAAACCCATCTCGACCTCCCCAACCGCCGCTCCGGCAAGGTGCGCGACATCTACGACGTCGAGCTCGCCGGCGGCGAGCAGGCCCTGCTCATCGTCGCCACCGACCGGGTGAGCGCCTTCGACGTGGTGATGGAGAACGGCCTGCCGGGCAAGGGCGTCGTGCTGACCCAGATCTCCAAGTTCTGGTTCGAGCATTTCGGCGCCACCGTCGACCACCACCTGATCTCCACCGACGCCGCGGACGTGCCCGGCCTGACCGACGCGCAGCGCCGCCAGCTCGACCGCCGCATCATGCTCTGCCGCAAGACCGAGGTGGTGCCCATCGAGTGCATCGCCCGGGGCTACATCACCGGCAGCGGCTGGAAGGACTACCAGCGCAGCGGCGCGGTGTGCGGCATTCCGCTGCCCAAGGGGCTGCGCAACAGCGACCGGCTCGAAAAACCCCTGTTCACGCCCTCCACCAAGGCGGAGACCGGCCACGACGAGAACATCAGCTTCGACGAGGGCGCGGAGATCGTCGGCGCCGACCTGATGGGCTGGCTGCGGGACACGACCCTCGATCTCTACACCCGGGCCCGGGACTACGCGCTGGAGCGCGGCATCATCCTGGCCGACACCAAGTTCGAGTTCGGCCGCCTGCCCGGCCGGGAGGCGCCGCTGCTGATCGACGAGATCTTCACCCCGGACAGCTCCCGGTTCTGGCCCGCCGACCAGTGGCAGCCGGGCGGCGAGCAGCCGAGCTTCGACAAGCAGATCGTGCGCAACTACCTGGAGACCCAGGTGGCCGAGGGCAAGTGGGACAAGACCCCGCCCGGGCCGAAGCTGCCGGACGAGGTGATCGACAAGACCATGGGCCGCTACCTGGAGGCCTACGAGCGGCTCACCGGCAGCGCGCTGACGCTGTAAGCGAGCCGTGATCCGCACCGGCACGAACCCCGAGGGTCCGCGGCTGGTGCTGATCCACAGCCCGCTGACCGGCCCGTCGTTCTGGCGCGGCGTGCACGACGCCCTGTGGCGCCGCGGCCGCCGCGCGCTGCTGGCCCGGCTGCCCGCGGCGCAGCACATCCACGCGCCCTACTGGCTCACCCATGCGTCCGGCGTCGCCGCCGGGCTGCCGGAGGAGGGCGAGGTCGTGCTCGTCGCCCACAGCGGCGCCGGCCCGCTGCTCCCCGCCATCGGCCGGCTGGCGCGCAACCGTACCGCCGGCGCGCGGGTGGCGGGCTATCTGTTCGTGGACAGCGATCTGCCCCGGGACGGCGCGTCCCGGCTCGAGCTGTTCGACGATCCGGCGCAGGCCGAGGCGCTGCGGCAGCGCAGCCGCGGCGGCTGGCTGCCCACCTGGACCGCCGCGGACGTCCGCGCTCTGGTGCCGGATCCGGAGTCCTTCGTGGCCGAGCTGCCGCGCACGCCGCTGGCGCTCTACGACGAATCCATCCGCGTTCCCGACGACTGGCCTGACGCGCCCTGCGGCTATCTGTCGCTGTCGGCGCAGCACTACCGTGGCGCGGTCCGCGCCGCCGAGGCGGCGGGCTGGCCGTGTCACGCCCTGAACGCACACCACTTCGCGCCGCTGGCGGACCCCGAGGGGATCGCCGCGGCCATCGATGCCGTGGTCGGCGATCTGGCCGCGCCGGACCCGGCCTGAGCCGGCTGGCTCAGGGGGCCAGGTCGGCGACCTCGCGGAACCCGTAGGGCGCGTAGGCGCCGATGACGAGCTGCTCGAGCACGCCCTTGCCCCTGCGGGTTCTGCCGCCCTGCTCGAGGGTGGCGTCGCAGATGGCCTGGATGTGGAAGTGGGTGGGGTCCGCCGGGCTCATGGCGTCGAGGTCGAACACGTCGAAGCCGGTCTCGAGCTCGCCGTGGTAGCTGCCGTGGTTCCAGTCCGGGTGTCCGTAGCCGAGCCCCTTCATGTAGAAGGTCTGACGCGGCTCCAGGGTCAGCACCGCGCGCTCCCCGCCGGGCACGTCGTAGACGATTTCCGCGGATCGGGCGTGGCGGGTGCCGGACTGATACACCAGCTCGCTGCGCGACGCCGGCACCTCGGTGCCGTGCTCGGCGGTGGAGATCCGACCCATGGTGTTCCAGGGCGCGCCGGCCGCGTCGGCGTTCAGATGGTAGAAGGTGGCGCAGTCCTCGAAGTTCACGGGCGCCCACAGCCAGAAGAACTGCGGCGCGCCGGCGTAGGGGTTGGGCTGGGGGTCGCGTTCGCCCACCGGGCGGATGCCCCAGGACCGGTCGCGGGTGCCCCAGCTGTCCGCCTGGGTGAAGGTGGTGCGCTCGCCGTTCACCTCCAGCCAGCCGTCGTAGCAGCCGTTCTGGGTCAGACGGGTGTAGTCCATCATGGTCATGGCGCCGAGCCGGCGGGTGAAGCGGGGCTCCTCGAAGGCCGGGCAGCGCAGGTTGAAGGTGAGGTCCGCGGCGATGCCGTTGTCGGGGTCGGAGCAGGTGATGCGCAGCACCTTCAGGGGCTCGATCACCTCGATCTCCACCGGGCCGACCCGGGTATCGAGGCGTTCCATGTGCAGGGTGCGGGAGGCGTGCACGTTGTACTGCTTGCCGCCCTTCACCACGCAGAATGCCGCGTCCATCACGTTCAGATGGGGGTAGACGCCGAGAGCGCCGGCGAAGAACACATCGCCGTCGCGGTGGTAGCCGTTGAAGAAGTAGCGGTCGTAGAAATTGCGGTTGGTCCCGGAGTAGGCCACCGGCTCGGCGGTCTGGTGAATGGGATAATCGTCGGCTTTTGTTAACATTCGGCGCCCCCCCTGGGTAATCGTTCTTCTGGTCGCGACGCAGAGTATTCGATGGACTGGGAACGCTACAAGGCGCTGTGCGATGCGCCGGACGTCTGCAGCCGCTGGCTGCTCGAGCAGACCCTGGAGCTGCTGGAAGCGCACCCGGCGGCCGAGCGGCTGCGCGCGGCGCTGGCCACGGCGCCGGTGGAGAAACCCGCCGATCACCGCGGCGGCGCGCCCACGGACATGTTCCTGATGAACCTGTCCCTCGAGGAGGTCGCCGGGGTGCGGCGCCGGATCGAGCAGGCGGTCGCCCGGGGCGAGACCACCAGCGCCACCGGGCGGCGCGGGCTCGGCGGCTTCGCCGAAGCCTGGCGCGAGTACGAGGCGCACCTGCTCGGCGTGCCCATGACGCCCGATTTCCGGCCGGACGGCGGCTGAGTGTTCGGCAAGGTCCTGATCGTCAATCGCGGTGCCATCGCCCGGCGCATCATCCGCGCCTGCGACGCCCTCGGCATCCCCTCGGCGGTGGCGTACTCGGAAGCCGACGCCGACGCGCCCTATCTGGCGGAAGCGGGCGAAGCGTTGCCGCTGGCCGGCAACCGCGCCGCCGACACCTATCTGAACGCCGCTGCGCTGCTCGACTGCCTGGACCGGTGCGGCGCCGACGCCGTGCATCCGGGCTACGGGTTTCTCGCGGAGAACGCGGATTTCGCCGAGGCCGTGATCGCCCGGGGGGCGACGTTCATCGGCCCCTCGCCCCAATGGCTCCGGTCCATGGGCGACAAGATCGAGGCCCGGCGGCTCATGGCCGGCCACGGCTTTCCGGTGCTGCCGGGCAGCGGCGCCCTGGCCGACGCCGAGGCCGCCCGCCGGGAGGCGGAACGTCTCGGCTTTCCGCTGATGCTGAAGCCGGCCGCCGGCGGTGGCGGCATCGGCATGCAGATCGTGCGCGACGCCGCCGAGCTCGCCCGGGCGCTGCCCCGGTCCCGGCGCCTCGCCGGGGCGGCCTTCGGCGACGACCGGGTGTTTCTCGAGGCCTGCGTCGAGCGGCCCCGCCACATCGAGATTCAGCTCCTGGCGGATCGCCGGGGCCGGGCGATGCACCTCTACGAACGCGACTGCTCGCTGCAGATGCGTCATCGCAAGCTGGTCGAGGAAGCGCCGGCGCCCGGGCTGGCGCGCGGCCCCCTGGAGGACCTGGGCGCCCGGGCGGAGCGGGCCGCCATGGAACTCGGCTACGACAACGTCGGCACGCTGGAGACCCTGCGCGGCGGCGACGGCGGGTTCGGCTTCATCGAGATGAACACCCGGATCCAGGTGGAGCACGGCGTGACCGAGGCCGTCACCGGGCTGGACCTGGTGGCCACCCAGATCGCCCTGGCGGCGGGCGCCGGGCTGCCGGAACGTCCCGCCCTGAGCGGCTGCGCGGTGGAGGTGCGGGTCTACGCCGAGGATCCGGCCACCGGATACGCTGCCACCGGTACGCTCGCGCATCTGCGCACCCCGGCGCTGCACGGCGTGCGCTACGAGACCGGCTACGGTGCCGGCCAGGCCGTGACGCCGTATTACGACCCGCTGCTGGCCAAGGTCATCGGCCATGGCGAGACCCGGGCCAAGGCCGTGGGTCGTGCCCTGGTGGGCGTGCGCGCCCTGGAGATCCGTGGCGTCGCCACCAACGCGCCGGTGCTGGAGCGGGTGCTGCAGGACGAGCGATTCCTCGCCGGCGACGTGCACACCGGCTACTTCGGAGCCCGCTGACCGCCGCGGCCGGCCGGCATGTCACGTTTCGGGGCGCCCGCTCGTCCAATGGGTCGAGCCATCCGTGCAGCGCGAGGAGACCCGACCATGTCTGAGCCCGCCAGCGCCGTCCCCGCCGTCGACCGGCCCCGGCTGATCCGGCTCGCCTACCGGCTGCTCGGGTCGGTGGAGGACGCCGAGGACGTGGTCCAGGACGCCCACCTGCGCCTGCTGGCCGGGGGCCACACCCCCGACGACCCGGGCGCCTACCTGTTCCGCACGGTCACCCACCTGGCCATCGACCGGCTGCGGCGGCTCAAGGTGCAGCGCCGCGCCTATGCCGGCCCCTGGCTGCCGGAGCCCCTCGACACCGCCGACGAGGATGCTTCCGCGCCGGCGGAGCGCCGTCAGGATCTCGGCATCGGCCTGCTGCTGCTGCTCGAGCGTCTGTCGGTGGGCGAGCGGGTGGCCTACGTGCTGCGGGAAGCCTTCGACCTGGACTTCCGCACCATGTCCGAGGTGCTCGACGTGCGGGTGGAGGCCTGCCGGCAGCGCTACCACCGGGCCCGCCGCAAGATCGCCGGCACCGAGGCCAGGCCCACGCCGACGGCGGCCCAGCGCCGGCTGCTCGAGCGGCTGGCCGAGGCCGTGCTGGCGGGCGACCGGACCCGGCTGACCGCGCTGCTGGCGGAGGACGCGGTCATGCTCACGGACGGTGGCGGCCAGGTCCGGGCGGCGATCATCCCGGTGGAGCGGCCCGACCGGATCGCCCAGGTGCTGCTGCACATCGTGTCCCGTCAGGACCCGGCCACGTTCACGTTCGAGTGGCGGCGCCTGAACGGCGGCGCGGGCCTGCTGATCCGCCAGCGGGGCGTGCCGTTCTCCTGCGTGCAGGTGGCGGGCGAGGGCGGCGGCGACGGCCGGGCTTCGCGGATCTACGTGATGCGCAATCCCACCAAACTCGCCCGGCTGTGACCGTCCTCCGGGCGGCTCGCCGGCCCCGGGGTTGTGGTAGCGTTAGGCTTTTGCCATCACAGTGGGAGCTCACCATGACGGACCTCGTCACCATCGACATCGACGGCGGCGTCGCCGACGTCCGCCTCAACCGGGTCGACAAGTACAACGCGCTCAGCCCGGACATGTTCCAGGCCATCATCGACGCCGGCGAGTCGCTGGCCGAGAACCGCAGCGTGCGTGCCGTGGTGCTGTCGGGCAACGGCCGCGGCTTCTGCGCCGGGCTCGACATGGCCAGCATGCAGGGCATGACCGGCGGCAAGGGCGGCGGCGGCACCGGCAGCCTGCTCGACCGGGACGAGCGGCCCGAGAACCACGCCCAGCGCCCGGCCTACGTGTGGAAGCGCATGCCCGTGCCGGTGATCGCGGCCATCCATGGCGTCGCCTTCGGCGGCGGCTGCCAGATCGCCCTCGGCGCCGACATCCGCTTCGCCGCGCCGGACGCCAAGATGTCGGTGATGGAGATCAAGTGGGGCCTGGTGCCGGACATGAGCCTCACCCAGACGCTGCGGGAGCTGGTGCCGCTGGACGTCGCCAAGGAGCTCACCTTCACCGGGCGGATTCTGTCCGGCGAGGAAGCGAAGGCGCTGGGGCTGGTGACCCACGTCGTCGACGACCCGCTGGCCGCCGCCCTGGCGCTGGCCCGGGAAATCGCCGGCAAGTCGCCGGACGCGATCCGCGCCGGCAAGCGGCTGCTGGAGGAAAGCTGGCGCGCCGACGAGCGCACCGGCCTGATGCTCGAGTCGAAGCTGCAGACCGACCTGATCGGCACACCGAATCAGATCGAGGCGGTGAAGGCCAACTTCGAGAACCGGGCGCCCCAGTTCAGCGACGGTTGAGCGGCCATGAGCTGGGAGCACGAAGCCCGGGAGATCGAGCGGCGGCGCCATCTGGCCCGCCAGCAGGGCGGGCCGGCGGCCATCGACCGCCAGCACGCCAAGGGCCGGCTGACGATCCGCGAGCGCATCGACACGCTGCTCGACGCCGGCAGCTTCGAGGAGCAGGGCCGGGCCACGGCCATTCCGGAATTCGACGACGACGACCAGCTCACCGGCTACGTGCCGGCCAACTACGTGGTCGGCTTCGGCCGCATCGACGGCCGCCGGGTCACCGTCGGCGGCGAGGATTTCACCCTCAAGGGCGGCTCGCCCAACGCGGCGGGCCTGCGCAAGAGCGTCTACGCCGAGCACATGGCCTGCCGCTTCCGCACGCCCCTGGTGCGGCTGCTGGAGGGCGGCGGCGGCAGCGTGCGGGGCTCCGGCCGCAAGGGTGGCACGGTCGGTGAACCGGTGTTCGCCGAGCCGCGCTTCCGGATCATCGCCGAGGCCATGGGCCAGGTGCCCATTGCGTCGGCGGCCCTCGGCGCGGTGGCGGGCTTCCCCGCCGGCCGGCTGGTCGCGTCCCATTTCTCCGTGATGACCCGGCACACGGCCCAGGTGCTGATCGGCGGCCCGGCGCTGGTCGAGCGGGCGCTGGGCGTGAAGATGACCAAGGAGGAACTCGGCGGTGCCAAGGTCCACGTCCGCTCCGGCGTGGTGGACAACGTCGCCGAGGACGAGCACGACGCGTTCCGCCAGATCCGCCGGTTTCTCTCCTACCTGCCGTCCCATGTCCGCCAGCGGGCGCCGCGGCTGCCCTGTGACGACGACGTCGAGCGCATGGAGCCCGAGCTGCTGGACGCCGTACCGCGGGATGCGAATGCGCCCTTCGATATGCGCCGCATCGTCGAGATGATCGTCGACGCCGGTTCGCTGTTCGAGATGGGGGCGGAGTACGGCCCCAGCCAGATCTGCGCGCTCGCCCGCCTGGCGGGCCAGCCGGTCGGCGTGCTGGCAAACGACTGCCGGCACTACGCCGGCGCCATGACCGCCGAGGCGGCCCAGAAGTACCGCCGCTTCGTCGAGCTGTGCGACACCTTCCACCTGCCCATCGTCAACTTCGTCGACCAGCCGGGCTTCATGATCGGCCCCGAGGCCGAGCGGGCGGGCACCATCCGCTACGGCATGGCAGCGGTGTCCGCCGCGGTGCAGGCGAGCGTGCCCTGGGCGTCGATCCAGGTGCACAAGGGCTTCGGCGTGGCCACGGCGGCCCACTACGGGAACGAGGCCTACGTGCTGGCCTGGCCGTCGGTGGAGACCGGCGCGCTGCCCCTGGAGGGCGGCGTGGCGGTGGCCTACCGGCGCGAGATCGCCGCCGCCGAGGACCCGGAGGCCAAACGCCGGGAGCTGGAGGAGGCCCTGCGGTCCGCCCGGTCGCCCTATGCCCGGGCCGAGTCCTTCGCCGTCCACGAGCTGATCGACCCCCGCGAGACCCGGCCCATGCTGTGCCGCTGGATCGAATGGATTCAGCCGCGCCTGGACGAGCTCATCGAGCCGGTACGCTTCGGCCCCCGCCCGTAGGAGCGCCCTCCCGGGCGCGATCTGCCGCCGCGATTGCGGCGGCCCGGCGGTTGCGTTTCGAGTCTCCTCGGGGTCGACGCCATCCATTCCATGCCGCGCCGGGGGGATCGCGCCCGGGAGGGCGCTCCTACGGGCGGGGCGGGGTCGGACGCGTGGGGTGATTCGCGTTAGAATGCGCGGCTTTTCACAACCGCAGTTCGCATTCAGGGGGACTCATGAGCTATTCGTTCGAAGGTAAGGTCGCCATCGTCACCGGCGCCGGCGGCGGTCTCGGCCGCTGCCACGCGCTGGAGCTGGCCAAGCGCGGCGCCAAGGTCGTGGTGAACGATCTCGGCGGCGCCATGGACGGCACCGGCGGTTCCTCGGACGCCGCCAACGCCGTGGTGGAAGAGATCAAGAGCGCGGGCGGCGAAGCCATCGCCAACGGCGGCTCCGTGTCCGACCGCCAGGGCGCCCAGAGCATGGTGGACGACGCCATGAACGCCTGGGGCCGGGTCGACATCCTCATCAACAACGCCGGCATCCTGCGTGACAAGTCCTTCGCCAAGATGGAGCTGGACGACTTTCAGGTCGTGCTGGACGTGCACCTGATGGGCTCGGTCAACGTCACCAAGGCAGTGTGGCCGATCATGCGCGAGCAGAACTACGGCCGCATCGTCATGACCACGTCGCCCTCCGGCCTGTACGGCAACTTCGGCCAGACCAACTACGGCGCTGCCAAGCTGGGCCTGGTGGGCTTCATGAACACCCTGAAGATCGAAGGGGCCAAGAACAACATCCACACCAACGCCATCGCGCCGGTGGCGGCCACCCGGATGACCGAGGACCTGATTCCCGAGCAGGCGCAGAAGGCGCTCGGGCCGGAGCTGGTGACGCCGGCGGTGGTCTACCTGTGCACCGAGGACGCCCCGAACGGCGTCGTCGTCCAGGCTCAGGGCGGCCGCTTCTCGGTGGCCTGCGTGGTGGAGAATCAGGGCGTGGATCTCGGCGCCGACGCCACCGTCGAGGACGTGGCCGAGCACTATGCGCAGATCGCGGACCTCACCGGCGCCAAGCCCCGCAACATGCTGCAGCTCGGCGGCTGAAGCGACGATCCGGTCGGGCGCCCGCGGCGTCCGGCCGGTTCAGCCCGGGCGGATTTCCGACAGCGCGTGGCCGAGGGTGGACGGATCCACCAAATCGTCGCGAATCACCGCCCGGCCGGCTTCCAGCTCCATGGCGAAGTCGCCTTCGGCGCGGGCCTCCGGAGAGATCCGCTGCAGCAGCAGTTCCTTGACCTTGTCGGCATCGTCGGCGGGCACGTAGCGCTGCATGGTGTTGCACAGCCCCGTGCTGCGGTCGTAGATGGCGAAGCTCAGGCGGTGTACCGATTCCACCACGCCGGCGCGCTGGAAGATTTCGCCCTGGGCCTGCCACTCCTGTTCGGGCAGCCACAGGCAGACGGCGAGCCCGTGCACCACGAGGCCGTGCTTGTTGGCCATCATGTACTGCCACAGCCGGAACAGGCTGTGCTCGACGTACCGCACGCCGGGGTCACCGTCGCGATTGGTGATTTCACAGCGCACGAGGAGCTGACGTTGGCTGTCGCTCAGGGCCATGGTTGAACTCTCGGCATCGCTCCCGTCAGTATAGGCGTTTCACACCGGTACGCACGCATGGCGGCGGCAATTCTCACTCTCGCTCTGGCGTTTCTGTGCGGTGGCGGGCTCTGGCTCGGCCTGGGGCCGCGGCTGACGCTGAGCGAGGAGCAGGAGCAGAATCAGCTCCTGAACCTGGTGGTGTACGTGGGCGCCGCGGTGCCGCCGGCCTTCGCCCTGGTGTTCTTTCTGCTCGGGGGGCTGTCGTGACCGCGGCACAGCCCGCGGCCCTGCCGGCTGCCCTCGGCATCGACCCGGATACCGTCAAGGGCTTCCTGCATCCCGAGGAAGGCGCGCGGCTCTACGAGCTGGCGCGCACCCTGGCGCCCGCCGGGCCGTGCCTGGAAGTGGGCAGCTACTGCGGCAAGTCGACCCTGTATCTCGGGGCCGGCTGCCGGGACGCGGGTCGGCTGCTCTTCGCGGTCGATCACCATCGCGGCTCGGAGGAGCATCAGCCCGGGGAGGAGTACCACGACCCGGAGCTCGTCGACCCGGCGTCCGGCCGGTTCGATTCCCTGCGCGCGTTCCGCGACACCCTGGCCCGGGCGGACCTGGAGCAGACCGTGGTGCCGCTGGTGACCTCGTCGGCGCTGGCGGCGCGCCACTGGAACACGCCTCTGGCCCTGGTGTTCATCGACGGCGGCCACAGCCGGGAGGCGGCGCTGACCGACTACCGCTGCTGGGCCGCCCACGTGCAGCCCGGCGGCGTGCTGGCCATCCACGACCTGTTTCCCGACCCCGCCGAGGGCGGCCAGGCGCCCATCGAGATCTATCGTCTGGCGCTGGCCTCCGGCCTGTTCCGGGAGCTGCCGGGCACCCGCACCCTGGGCGTGCTCGAGCGCCTCTGACCCGGTTCGATGCCGCCATAGGTGTGGGAGCGGCTTCCCGGCCGCGATCCGCTGTGTGATCTGCCGGGTGGCCTGGCGGCTGCCTGCCATCGCGGCCGGGAGGCCGCT